>NZ_VFVO01000011.1:0-264138 GCF_006442875.1 Mesorhizobium sp. B2-3-15
CCCCAAGTCCCCCCAAACCCCTCGGCCCGTCCTACTCCAAGCCGACCGCAAGGTCGGCTTTTTCTTTGCGACAGCTTTTGCTTTGCAACAGACGGGTCGACCGCAAGTCGGCTTTCCAGCCGATAGACCGGCGACGGAACTTCGCGCCTCGTCAATCAACCAAGCGATCCGGACAAAGCGAGGCTACCGCCGAGCAGCGTCGCCAGATCGCCCGCGGGCGCATCGGCACCGGCGCGCAGGCGGATCGCGAACTCAGCCATCGGAACCGGCGGCAAGCCAAGTTCGCGGGGCGCTTCGACAATGCCGGAATGGGCAAAGCGCGGGGTTCGCAAGGTCAGCGCAACACCGGCATTTACCGCAGTGCGCAGACCGGCCAGGCTGGCGCTGCCGGCAGCGATGCGATAGCGGCGGCCGGCGGCGTCGAGCGCGGCGAGCGCCGCCTCGCGAAACCCGCAATAGGGGTCGAGCAGCGCCAGCGGCAATTCTTCCTGCCGCGAGGCCAGTCCCTTCTGCGAACACAGCCATGTCATCGGCTCGCGCAACACGCCGACCTCGTCCGGCACGGCAGCCTGGCGCATGACGATCGCCAGATCGAGGCTGCCAGCTTGTAACGCCTGCGCCAGTTCGGCGGAGCGGCCGACACGCAATTCGATCCTGACGCGGGGATGGCTGGAGGCGAAGGCACGCAGCAGGTCCGGCAGGCCGCTATCGGCGAAATCCTGCGTCGTGCCGATGGCGACGCGCCCGGCAGCGCGCGCGCCCTTCAGCGCCAGCCAGGCCTGGCGATGCACGGCAAGAATACGCCTGGCGTGCCCGACAAGATCCTCGCCTGCCGGCGTCAGGCCGCGCCCCCTGCCCTGCGGCGCCAGAAGTGGCTCACCGACGATCTCTTCCAAGCGCTGCATCTGCGCCGTCACCGCCGAGGGTGAGCGGCCGACATTGGCCGCCGCCTGCGCCAGCGAACCGCTGTCGACGAAAGCAAGGAAGGTTCTGAGCAGGTCGGGATCAAGCGTTTCCATAATTCGATTTTATCAAATCATCAGTTGAAAACAATTCAGTTTTTTCGATCAAAAGATGATGGCATGGTCTTCAACGGCGCCCACGCCGCTAAAAACCAAGGAGAGAAAAATGCCCATCATCAATGTCAGCGTCACCGGCAAGCCCGACGCCACCCTGTCGGCCAGCATCGCCAGGGAAATAACCGAGATTACCGCCACGCATCTGCGCAAGGATCCGACGATCACCGCAGTTGCCGTGTCCTATCTCGATCCGCAGCACTGGTTCGCCGGCGGCAAGTCGCTCGCCGAGCACGGCACCAACACGTTCTGGCTCGACATCAAGGTGGTCGATGGCACCAACACAAAGCTCGAACTGGAGGCCTATCTCGAGGCGGTCTTCGATGCCTTTGGCCGCCTGCTAAGCGGCGTGCACCAGGAGAGCTATGCTTTCGTGCATGAGGTTCCGGCAGCGGCCTATGGCTACGGCGGCAAGACGCAGGAGTTCCGTTTCATCAGCGGGCGGCTGAACGCGGCGTGAGGGCGCCCCTTCCGCATTGACCTTGCCTCGACTTCCGCTAGGCTCTGCCCCCGAAGCGGCCGCACAAGAGCCGCAATGACAAAATCGTTGGGAGAGACGCGGCATGATCCTGACACTGGCGCTGCTTGCGGGTCTGGTTGTGGCCTGGTTGCTGATCGGCGTGGTGGAAAAATTCCGCCTCGGCCTGCGCTTCACCCAAGCGCTGCTCTACGCACCGTTCAAGCTCGCCTACCGGATCAGCGACAATCGCATCAAGATCGCTCGCAAGGCGCAGGTGCCGGTCATCTATGTCATCTCGCACCAGTCGCGCTTCGAGCCGGCGCTGATGCTGTCGCTGCTGCCCGACGACACGCTGCATATACTCGACGAGGTCTCGGCGCGTTCGCCTTGGCTCGAACCGTGGCGCGAACTCGGCCGCACCATTGCCTTCAACGCCGAACATGTCTTCGTCAGCCGCCGGCTGGTGCGCGTGCTGAAGGGCAAGGGCCGGCTGGCCGTCTATCTGCCGGACGCGGTCGAGCCCGACGTCAAGACGTTTCGGCTGTTCCGCGCCGTCACCCGCATAGCCATGCAGGCCGACGCCCGCATCGTGCCGATCTTCGTCGCCGGCGCCCGCAACCTGCCGGTGTCGCTGACGCCGGCGGACAAGGCACCGCGTCACTGGTTTCCACGGCTGTCGGTCAGTGTCCTGGAGCCGATGACGATCGCCGAACTGGTGGCGCGCAATCCGGACCAGGCTTCCAACACCAATGCGCTGTTCGACCGCGTCGCGGAGGCCCGGCTTTTTGGCACCGACCTCGACCGCGGCCTGTTCCTTGCCATGCGCGACGCCGCAACCAGGATCGGCGCTTCGCATGCGATCATCGAGGACGTCATTTCCGGGGCGCTGAGCTACCGCAAGATGTTCATCGGCGCGCGGGTGCTGGGCAGGCGCTTCGAGGCGGTGACGGCGCCGGGCGAAGCTGTGGGGGTGATGCTGCCCAACGCCAACGGCGTCGTGCTGTCGCTCGTCGGCCTGCTCTCGGCGGGCCGTGTGGCGGCGATGATCAACTACACGGCCGGGCCGGCAAGCGTCACCGCGGCTGTCCGCACCGCCGTCATCCGCACCGTTGTCTCTTCGCGTGCCTTCGTCGAGAAGGCCGATCTCGCCGATATCGTCGCCGCGGTCGAAAAGGGCGGCGCCAGGCTGCTGTGGCTGGAAGATGTACGCGAAAGCGTCACCACGCTGGACAAGCTTGCAGCCGCCTTGCTGTGGCGCCTGCCGCTGCAGCGACAGGACGCGGCAAAGCCCGGCGTGATCCTGTTCACCTCGGGCTCCGAAGGCACGCCGAAGGCCGTTGTTCTGTCGCAAAAGAATCTCCTCGCCAATGCCATGCAGGCCGAGGCGCGGATCACCATTTCGCCGGCGGACATCCTGCTCAACGTGTTGCCGGTGTTCCATTCGTTCGGCCTGACAGGCGGCACCATCCTGCCACTGGTCACCGGGGTAAAGCTGTTCCTCTATCCCTCGCCTCTTCACTACAAGCTCATCCCCGAGATCGCGCGCAAGGTGAAACCGACCATCATGTTCGGCACCGACACGTTCCTCGCCAACTATGCGCGCACCGCCAAGGACGGGGATTTCTCCAGTCTGCGCTTCGTCGTCGCCGGCGCCGAGGCGGTGAAGCCGGATACCCGCCGCGTTTATCGCGAACGCTTCCAGGCCGAGATCATCGAGGGCTTCGGACTGACCGAGGCGGCGCCCGTGGTTGCCGTCAACACCGCGATCCACGGCCGCGACGGCACGGTCGGCCGGCTTCTGCCGGCCATTCGCATGAAACTGGAGCCGGTCGAAGGCATCAACGATGCCGGCCAGTTGTGGCTCGACGGGCCGAACATGATGATGGGCTACATGACCGCGGACCGCCCCGGCGAGCTCCAGCCGCTGACCGGCTGGCACGACACGGGCGATATCGTCGCCGTCGACCGCGAAGGCTTCATCAGCATTCGCGGCCGCGCCAAGCGCTTCGCCAAGATCGCTGGCGAGATGGTGTCGCTGGGTGCGGTCGAGATGCTGGTGCAGTCGCTTTGGCCGGAAGAACGCCATGCGGCGGTGGCGGTGCCGGACAAGAGGCGGGGCGAGCGCATCGTGCTGGTCACCACCGCCGACGATGCCAGCGCCGAGGAGTTGCGTCAGTTCGGCAAAAAGAGCGGAGCGGCCGAACTGATGGTGCCGAACGACATCGTCAAGGTCGAGGAGATCCCGGTGCTCGGTTCCGGCAAGACCGACTATGTGTCGACGAGAAAGCTGGCGATCGACCGGCTCGGACTTGGCGTGGCGGCCTGAGTCGGACCAAGGACTTCGGCCGACTTTCTAACCTATGTCCGAAGGCGGCACCTTCTCGCCTTCCAGCTTGGCTCGCTTGGAATAGGCGCGCACGCTGAATGGGAGAAAGATCAGGTAGCCCGCGACCGATGCCGTCAGCGTGTACCAGGGATAGGTCATCAGCAAGAGAATGTAGAGGACGACGGCGAGGATGACCGGCAGCACCCTGTCGCCGGGGATCTTGATGCTCTTGCCTGAATAGACTGGCAAGCGGCTGACCAGCAGGAAGGCCACCAGGATGGTGAAGCCGGTGGCGACGAAGGCGGCCGGCCGGCTGGGCTCCACCCCAAGCCGCAGGAAATAGAGATAGAGCGGCAGCATCACCAGAACGGCGCCTGCCGGCGCCGGCACACCGACGAAATATTCGGTCTGCCATATCGGGCGGTCGGCCTTCTCGTCGTCGAGCACGTTGAAACGCGCCAGCCGCAGCCCGCAAGCGATCGCAAACAGCAGTGCCGCGATCCAGCCTGGCGAGCCGGCGCGGTCGAGCAGGAAGGCATAGAGCACCAGTGCCGGCGCAACGCCGAAATTGACGATGTCGGCCAGGGAATCCATCTGCGCGCCGAATTTGGAGGTCGCCTTCAGCATCCGCGCCAGGCGGCCGTCAATGCCGTCGAGAAAAGCGGCCAGCAGCACCATTACCACCGCCGGCTCGAAACGCCCCTCGAAGCCGAAGCGGATGCCGGACAGGCCGGCGCAGATGGCAAGCACGGTGACCAGATTGGGCAGCACCATGCGCATGGGGATCTCGCGGATGCGCGGACCGCCGCTGGCATGGGCCTCGAATTTTTTATATTGCGTGCCCACCGTCAGGAAATCCGCACCAGGGGCGTGCCGGCGACACCGCCGAATTCGGCGAGCACGGTTTCGCCGCCGACCGCCGTCTGGCCAACGGCGACGCGCGGCGTGGCGGTCAAGGGCAGGAACACGTCGACGCGCGAGCCGAAGCGGATTAGGCCGAAACGCTCGCCGGTGCCGATCGAAGCGCCGGCCTCGGTCCAGCAGACAATGCGGCGCGCCACCAGGCCGGCGATCTGGACTGCCGCCACCGTGCCGTTGGGGCTCTCGATGACGAGGCCGTTGCGCTCGTTTTCCGTGCTCGCCTTGTCCAGCTCGGCATTGAGGAATTTTCCCGGCCGATGTTCGATTCTGGCGATGCGGCCGCGCACCGGAGAGCGGTTCACGTGACAGGAAAAGACGTTCATGAACACGGAGATACGGGTCATCTCGACATTGCCGAGGCCAAGCTCGCGCGGTGGCACGGCCGGCCCGACCGCCGAGACGATGCCATCAGCGGGGCTTACCACCAGGCGATCGTCAACAGGCGTGACGCGCTCGGGGTCACGGAAGAAATAGACGCACCAGGCGGTCAGGATCAGGCCGATCCAGAACAGGATCGAGGAGAAATAGCCGACGAACAGCGTCGCCGCGCCAAACGCCGCGATGAAGGGATAGCCTTCGCGATGGATCGGTACGAACGCGTTCTTGACCGTGTCGACAAGGCTCATGGGCTGGGGGCGGTCCCTGTTTCAGGTCCGGCCTCAATAGCCGAAACACCCCCTGCCCGCAACGCGACAATCGCCGG
This sequence comes from Mesorhizobium sp. B2-3-15, assembly GCF_006442875.1. Taxonomy (NCBI): domain Bacteria; kingdom Pseudomonadati; phylum Pseudomonadota; class Alphaproteobacteria; order Hyphomicrobiales; family Phyllobacteriaceae; genus Mesorhizobium; species Mesorhizobium sp. B2-3-15. Next base: position 5,487 of record NZ_VFVO01000011.1, read on the forward strand.
CGCGGATGAACGGGCAAGTGCGGGCCTGTGACCGCGGATAGCCTGGCGCTCCGTGTGTCGTGAAATTGGATACCGGGTCGCATGCCTGTGTCATGCCCTCAAAAGCCATCCTTTGACAGCGCCAGGACAGCCAGAGTGGCCGAGAAACCTATCTGCGCCGACGCCGCCCTTGCGCAGACCGGCACCTGTGGCGTCAACGTCACACCGATGCGGCGTTCTTCCTGCGCGAAAATACACCGGCCCGCTGTCGGGAGACTCCCATCTCGCCCGTCCTTGGTGGGAAGCGCTTCATCGCAAGGGCGGATGACGCGCGCAACGGAGGCTCCTGATCATGCGAATATCGTCCGGCAACAAACCGCATATCGTCATGGACGGTCTCGCCTTCGGGGAATCGCCGCGCTGGCATGATGGGCGCCTGTGGGTCTGCAATTGGGGCACCGGCGAGATCATCGCCGTCGATGCCGGCGGCAGCCGCAAGATCATGCTCACGATTCCGGCTGTCCTGCCCTACTCAATCGACTGGCTGCCGGATGGTCGCCTGCTGGTTGTCTCAGGCCGCGAGGGCCTGCTGTTGCGGCAGGAAGCCGATGGCTCGCTCGTCACCCACGCCGACCTGCGCCGCCTGTCGAAAAGCCCATGGAATGAGATCGTCGTCGACGGGCGCGGCAACATCTACGTCAATGGTGGCGGGCCGGCGCCGGCGGCCGGCCAGCATTTCGGTCCCGGCACCATCGTGCTGGTCACACCGGATGGCGCGGTCAGGCAAGTGGCGGACACTATCGCCTTTGCGAACGGCATGGCGGTGACCCCGGACAACAAGACGCTGATCATTGCCGAATCCCATGCCAACCGGCTGAGCGCGTTTGACATTGCCGCCGACGGTTCCTTGTCCAACAGACGCACCTGGGCCGATCTCGACGGATATCCCGACGGCATCTGCCTCGATGCGGACGGGGCGGTCTGGTATGCCGACGTTCCCAACAAGCACTGCGTGCGGGTGCGCGAAGGCGGTGACGTCTTGCAGACCGTCACCGCCGATCGCGGCTGCTTTGCCTGCATGCTGGGCGCTGCGGACCGGAAAACGCTGTTCATCACCGCCGCCGAGTGGCGCGGCTTCGAGCATATGACAAGCGACGCCCGCACCGGCCAGGTGCTCGGCATTGAAGCGCCGGCACCGAGTGTGGGGTGGCCTGGCTAGAGTCCCGGCACGCGCTGATAATTGGCGATATCAGCTCGCACTCCGAGCCGGGCGATCGTCTCCTGCGGGTTGAAGGCTATGCGCTCGTGCGCAGCCTTGACGATCGGTACCACATTGTCGACGGCAGCCTGGCTTTCCCATTCGACGATGGTGACGAGGTTGAATTCGCCCGGTCCGGAGAATTGCTCGAGCAGAAAGTCCTGGACGAAGCCTTGCTGCAGACGCAGCAACTCATGCGTCATCTTCACCTTTGCGAGGATTTCATCGCGGGCATTGGCGGGCACCACGAACTTGTCGACCCTGAACACGCTGCCGCCGTTAACATCCTGATTCGTAAAGCTCATATCCATTTGATTCCGTCGTCGACAATGCTGTTTTGCGGCTCTCGGGCGACGGTCTACAATCTCAACCTAAGTTGAGGTCAAGAGCTTTTTTGAGCTACGACATCTCCGATGTGCGCCGGCGTACGACGACACCCAGTTCGTCGCTTTCGCGGGCAATGCGCAGCCGCTCCTCGGCTTCGGTCGCCTCGCGCTGGCGGTCCCACATCGAGGCATAGAGGCCGTGCTTTCGCATCAGCTCGACATGAGTGCCGCGCTCGGCGATCTGGCCGTCCTTCAGCACGATGATCTCGTCGGCGGCAATCACCGTCGACAGGCGGTGGGCGATGACGATGGTGGTGCGGCCCTTGCTGACGAGGTCGAGCGCGGCCTGGATCTCCTGTTCTGTATGACTGTCCAGTGCGGAGGTCGCTTCGTCGAGCATCAGGATCGGCGGTGCCTTCAGGATGGTGCGGGCGATCGCCACGCGCTGCTTCTCGCCGCCGGAAAGTTTCAGCCCGCGCTCGCCAACCATCGACTTATAGCCGTCAGGCAGCTTCTCGATGAACGGCCCGATCTGGGCGAGTTCGGCGGCCTTGCGCATCTCCTCCTCGCCGGCGCCGACACGGCCGTAGCGGATGTTGTAGGCGATGGTGTCGTTGAACAGCACCGTGTCCTGCGGCACCATGCCGAGCACCGCGCGCAGGCTGTCCTGTGTGACATCCCTCACGTCCTGGCCGTCGATCAGAACCTGGCCACCCTGCACGTCGTAGAAGCGGAACAGCAACCGCGAGATGGTCGACTTGCCCGCGCCCGACGGCCCGACAATGGCAACGGTCTTGCCGGCCGGCACCTCGAAGGAGACGCCCTTCAGGATCTTGCGGTTCGGATCATAGGAAAAGTGGACGTCGCGGAACTCGACCTTGCCGGCGCTGACGGCCAACGGCTTGGCGTTGGGCTTGTCGACGATCTCCTGCGGCACGTCGAGGAGGTCGAACATGTGCTCGATGTCGGTGAGGCCCTGGCGGATTTCGCGATAGATGAAGCCGATAAAGTTGAGCGGCACGGAGAGCTGTACCAGCATGGCATTGATGAAAACGAAATCGCCGACGCTCTGGGTGCCGGCCTGCACCTCCAGCGCCGACATGCACATGACGACGACCGTGCCGACGCCGAAGATGAAGCCCTGGCCGAAGTTTAGCCAGCCGAGCGAGGTCCATGTCTTGGTTGCGGCGATCTCGTAACGCGCCATCGAGCGGTCGAAGCGCTCGGCCTCCATGCGCTCATTGGTGAAATACTTGACCGTCTCGAAGTTAAGCAGCGAGTCGATCGCCTTGGTGTTGGCGTCGGTGTCGCTGTCGTTCATGTCGCGGCGGATCGAGATGCGCCAGTCGCTGGCCTTGACCGTGAACCAGACGTAGAGGCAGACGGTGACCGCCACCACGGCCACATATTTCCAGCCATAGGTGAAACCGAATATGCCCGCGGTCAGCGCGAATTCGAGGATCGTCGGCGCGGTGTTGAGCATGATGAAGCGGACGATCGTTTCGATGCCCTTGGTGCCGCGCTCGATGATGCGCGACAGGCCGCCGGTGCGGCGCTCCAGGTGGAAGCGCAGCGACAGCTGATGCATGTGCACGAAGGTGCGGAAGGCAAGCTGGCGAACCGCATGCTGGCCGACCCGGGCAAACAGCGCATCGCGCAGCTGGTTGAAGCCGAGCTGGACGAGCCTCAGCACATTGTAGGCAATGACCAGCATCACCGGGGCAAGCATGAACGATGGCAGCGGCGGTGGCGTTTTGAAGCCGCCCGCCAGCGCATCGGTCGCCCATTTGAAGAAATAGGGACCGGCGACCAGCGTCACCTTGGCGACGACCAGCAGCAGCGTCGCCCAGGTCACCCGCGCCCTGAGATCGGCGCGGTCGGCCGGCCACATATAGGGCCAGAGATTGCGCAGTGTCGTGAGTGTCGAGGTGTCGGAGGAGACGGTTTTTTCGGCCACTTTTCTTGCCTTTTGGGTGAGAGGGTCAGCGGCCGGAGCAGCAGGAATTGATGAGCGCGCCCAGCGATGCCGATACGTCGGCAAGTGCCGCGCGATCGACCGCATAGCGCGATCGCTGACGGTCGGGCTCAAACCGGACGAGGCCCGCCTCGACCAATATTTTCAGATGCTGGGAGATCGTCGACTGGGCCAGAGCGAAACGGTCGACGACCTCACGGCAGCAGCAGGAATTGCTGGCCGACAGATGCCTCAGTATCTCGATCCGCGCCGGATGCGAAAGTGCTGCGAACCGCGCCGCGACAGCGCGGCTGTCCGGCATGCAGCCAGGCAGTGCCGAGGCGGCATGGTCTGGTAAGGGAACGCATTCTGTCATCGTTCATCGGCGATAGACGATGAACGATGACAGGGCAAGCTAGGCCGATGGGTAGATCGCCGGAATTGCCGGTCTATCCCTATTCCGTCTTCATCGGTGCGGTCGTCGCCTGCTCGCCCATTGCCTTGAGGTCGGCGGCTTCGCCTTCCTTCGACTTTTCCGGAACCTTGAACACCTGCCCCGGCCAGATGCGGTTCGGATTCCTGATCTGGTCCTGGTTGGCGAGGTATATGGTGGAGTAGCGCACGCCGTGACCATAGACGCGCCGTGAGATCCGCCACAGTGTGTCGTTGCGCCGAATGATGATCGCGCTGTCGGCATGTTCGAGCTTGGGCGACACGATTTCGGGCACGTCGCTTGGCGGCGTGGCTGCTGCGACGTTAGCCGGAGCCTCGGTGGCTGGCGCGGCGGGAGCCGGCGCGGTCTCGCCCGGAGCAGCGGCGGCAACAGCGGGCGCCGCGGGCTTGGCCTCGGCGGGCTTGGTCTCGGTGGGCTTGGTCTCGGTGGGCTTGGTCTCGGCGGGGGCAACGGCGGCGACCGCCTCGCCCGGTTCGCGCTCGAAGGGCACCGCGGCGCGGGCCACCACCTTCACGCCATCGGCATCGAGGCCGTCGACATGGATGGTATAGCTGCCGACCGGAATATCGCGCGTCGCCTCGACCAGGAAATGGCCGTCCGACGAGGTCTGCGCGTCGCCGAGCAGGATGTCGTTGGCGTAGGCGCGCACCTTGCGGCCCGGATCGGCGAGGCCGGCGACAAAGATCTTGTTGCCGTCGATCTCGACTGCCTCGACCACGATCTTTGGTTCGGCGACGGCTGCCGCGGGCGCGGCCGGTGCCGCCGGAGTGGGTTTTGCTTCAACCACGGCTGGCGTGGCCGTCGCCGGCGCGGCGGGCGCTTCAGCAGCAGGAGCGGCAGCCTGGTCGCCGGTTGCCGGCGCCGGCTTTGGCTCAGATGCCGGAACCGTCAGCAGTTCGGCCGGCTTGCCCGGCTCCTCGACCATGGCCAGCACCTGGCCAGCCGCATTCGCGGGCACCGAGACGACTGCGGTCTGCGCCGAGGCGGTCACGACCGCGCCAACCGTCGAACGCAGGGCGATCGTATAGTCGCCGGGCTTCAGCGGGTCTTCGAGCACGATGACAAAGGCGCCATCGGGACCAGCAACCGTGGAGCCGATCACCGTCGCGCCGTTGAGAATTTCGACTTTCGAGTTGGGCGCCGCGTTGCCGGCAACGACGATCGAGCCGTTGCTCTCGACCCGTACGACATCGAAAGTCGGCGCGATCGGATCCGCCGTCGCGGGCGCCGCAGGCGCCGCAGCGTCGGTTGCAGGTGCTGCCGGGGCCGTCGCCTGAGGTGCCGCGCCCGACGCGGCCGGCATCGCCGGAGCCGGCAGGCGCCCTTCCGTGCCAGGATCGGCCGGCTTCGGCGCTGCGGGCGGCGTCAACGCCGCGACTTCCGCCGGCGGTGTGCGATGAAGATACGGGTCGAGTGCGCCCGACACATAGGCGGTTCCCGCGGCCGCGACGGTCCCACCCGCCGCGAACAAGAACGCCTTCAATGGATTGATTGCCATGTATTTCCCTGCCCCTTAGCCACCTAACGCCGGTCTAGCGTGTTTTGCCATGACCGACAAGAAAAAGCCCGGCCTTCTCAACCCTAGGGCTTGACCGCGCTTTCAGACCCAATCACCAATCATCGGCATGAACACGATTCGATCCGTTTGCGTCTATTGCGGCTCATCTCCGGGCCGCGATGAAATCTATGTCAAGGCCGGCCACCTGCTTGGACGCTCAATTGCAAAGGCAGGCCTGCGGCTGGTCTATGGCGGCGGCACCAAAGGCATTATGGGCGCCGTCGCCGAAGGCGCGCTCAAGGCCGGCGGCAAGGTGACGGGCATCATTCCGCGCTTCCTGATCAACAAGGAAGCAACCGAAACCGCGCTTGACCGGCTCGACGAGTTGTCGATCACCGACAACATGCACGAGCGCAAACACAAGATGTTCGAGAAATCCGACGCCTTTGTGGCGCTGCCTGGTGGCATCGGCACAGTCGAGGAGATCGTCGAGATCATGACCTGGGCGCAGCTTGGCCATCACCGCAAACCGATCGTCTTCGGCAACGTCAACGGATTCTGGGATCCGATGACGGCGTTGCTTGATCACATGGCGGCGGAAGGCTTCATTCATACCGCGCAGCGTGTGAAGCCGCTGGTCGTCAACGACCCCGAGGCCATCGTCGCCGCTATCATGGTCGCGGGCTCCTCGGTCGACGCACCGACCGAGGGCGTCCAGTCGGTGATCGACAAGATGTAAGGTTACGGGAGTAGAGCAGTAGGTTTGCAGTGTGGGAGCGTACACTTCCCCCTACTGCCTGCTCCCTACTCCCTCCGAGCAGCTTGCCCCAGATCGGCGACATTCCCGGCAGCGGCATGATGTTCGAAGTCGGCAGCGATGCCGATGTGCGCGGCCATCTGGCCACCTTGCCACTGGTCAAGGCTGGCATGATGGACATTGCCGCGACCGTGCCACTCAACCCCTATCCGGGGTTTGGGCCGAAGCGCTGAGGCCGACGGCCGCGCAATCGAGGTCGTCAGCAGGACCGCCAGGCCGACAAGCGCCTTGCATCTCATCAAGCCAAGCGGCACGCTGGCGCTGCCGCTTGCCAAGGGCCGAACGAGCCTTCGACTGACGGGCGACAAATCGCAACCGATGAAGGTGCAAATTGCATTCGACCGACTATCTCGGCCAACTGTTCGGCCTCGAAGGCAAGCATGCCTTCATAACCGGCGCCAGCCGTGGCCTGGGCCTCGCCTTCGCGGAGGCGCTTGCGAGCGCCGGCGCGCGCGTCACGATCGGCGGCCGCAAGGCCGACGATCTCAAAGCGGCCGCGGACAAGTTGCGCGCCGCGGGCCATTCGATCACGGAAGCGGTGATCGACGTGACCGACACCCAGTCGGTCGACCAGGCAATCGCGGCGGCGGAAACCGGCACCGCACCGATAGACATCCTGGTCAACAATGCCGGCATCCAGCGACGGGCGCCGTTGGAGACCTTCAGCGACGCCGACTGGGACGCGCTGATGGCCACCAACCTGGACGGCGTGTTCAAGGTGAGCCGGGCCGTCGTAAAGGGCATGATCGCGCGCCAAAGGGGGTCGATCATCAATGTCTCCTCAGTGCAGAGCGTGCTCGCCCGCCCCTCGATCGCGCCCTACGCGGCGAGCAAGGGCGCCATCACCATGCTGACCAAGTCGATGGCCGGCGAATGGGGCCAGCACGGCGTGCGTATCAACGCCATCGCGCCGGGCTATTTCAAGACCGAGCTCAACGCCGCGCTGGTCGCCGACGAGACATTCTCCGCCTGGCTGACCGGCCGCACGCCGATGCGGCGCTGGGGCGAAGTGAGGGAACTCGCGGGCGCTGCCGTGTTCCTGGCGTCCGACGCCGCCAGTTTCGTGAACGGACAGACGCTGCTGGTGGATGGCGGGATCACCAGCGTCCTGTAAGCGGGCACGCCGTCACGGAACAGTCACACTAAATCGGGGATGCCGTGCTAGAAATCGCGCTTGGCCGCCCCCGCGACCCCGACCGCATCAGAGACCGGCGAAGCCGCCATGAACATCGCCATCCCCTCCGAGGGCACTGACCTGTCGCCTTACCTGCCCGATGAGCACGGGTTGTTCTTCATCTACCACTTTACCACCGAAGGGGTGCGCACCAGGGATGCCGCCGCCGCGCATTGGACATGGCGCAGCTACCAGCTTTCCGACATGCATGCGCGCCACGAGATCGGCGCCGATCAGGCCTTGCCGGCGCCGGTGCGCGAAGCCTTCCTGACCGCCAGTCATGGCTGCCACATCGACCTCGAGGATGACTGGCTCTATGGCGATCTGCCGGACCTGCGCCATGATTATTCGGCGGAAGCCGGCGGGCTTGGTCATTTCCGCTTCGCCCTCAACGACACGATGCTGGTCGGCGCCCGCAAGCAGCCGCTGCAATCGGTCGACAACATCCGCAAGGCGATCGAGAACGGATCGCGCAAGTTCCGGTCTCCGGCCGAGCTGATCGAGGCTGTCGTCGGCCAGTCGTTCGACGGGATGGCGACGGAACTCGCGGCACTCAGCGACAGTCTCGACGGCATTGAGGACCGCATCGTCTGCGACGCATGGCACAATGAGCGGCAGGCGCTGGTCGATGCACGCCGGCATCTGGTGGTCATCCACCGGCAGATGGCGACGCTGACCAACCTGTTTCGCCATCTCGACCATTCGCACCGCAACGACCTGCCGGATTCGATCAACGACATGGCGGCGCGGCTTTCGCACCGCGCACAGACACTGCACTATGACGGCGAGCAGTTGCAGGCGCGCACGCGGCTGCTACAGGACGAGCTGATGGCCAAGCTGACGACGCAGTCGAACCGGCTGCTTTACGTGCTCTCGGTGATGACGGCGGTGCTGTTGCCAATGACCATCATCTCAGGCCTGTTCGGCATGAATGTCGGCGGTTTGCCGCTGGTCAACACCCCGTTGGGTTTTTGGGTGATCACGGGCGCGTCGCTGCTGATCGCGGGCGTGACCTATCTTTTTGTCAGGCGGCTCGGGCAGATGTAGCCCGGCGCGCCGTTGCCAGCATGGACCAGGAATAGACCGCAAGGGCCGCCCAGATCAGGGCAAAGGCGATGGCCTGCGTGGTGCCGAACGGCTCGTCGAAGATCAGCACGGCAATCAGAAACACCATGGTCGGCGCTATGTACTGCATGATGCCGATGGTCGAGAGGCGCAGCAGCTTGGCGCCAAAGGCGAACAGCAGCAGCGGCACGGCCGTCACCGGCCCGCAGCCGATGAGCAGCGCGGTGTCGGTGCCATTGCTGGAGACGAAATGGTCCTGTCCGGTGGCGATAAGGAAGACGATGTAGCCCAGCGCCGGCACCGACAGCAAAAGCACTTCGAGCAGGAAGCCCTGGCTGGGACCGATCGGCAGCGTCTTGCGGAAGAAGCCGTAGGCGGCGAAGGAAAACGCCAATGCCAGCGACACCCAGGGCAGTTTGCCGCCGTCGATTGTCAGCACGGCGACGGCGACCGCCGCAAGCACCACCGCCGCGATCTGCAACCGGTCGAGCCGCTCGCCGAGCAGCAGTGCGCCGACCACGACGTTCACCAGTGGGTTGATGTAATAGCCCAATGCCGTCTCGACGGTGCGGTCGACCGCGATCGCCCAGAGATAGATGCCCCAGTTGACCGAGATCAGCGCCGCCGTCAGCCCCGCCATGGCGATGGTGCGAGGCGAGCGGATCGCCACCTTGAAGTCGGCCGTGCGGCCGGCCCAGACCAGGACCGCCGCGGCAATCGGCACCGACCAGACGATGCGGTGTGCAATCACCTCGGCAAGCGGCAGATGCGCCACCGCCTTCATGTAGAAGGGCAGCAACCCCCACAAGAGATAGGCACCCAGCGCCAGCAAGAAGCCGCGGCGGGCTTTCGATTCTGCATCGGGGGTAATTGCTTCAGCGGCCATGGCCCAACGCTATGGCCCAGTAATCTTGGCAAGACCATCGCAAAGTTCTGATGGATCAATGGACTTTCGCTGATGGTTCAAACTTACTCCGCCGCCACCAGCCCCGCCATCTCGCGATTCTTCATCAGCTTGTAGACGATCGAATCCATTAACGCCTGAAACGAGGCGTCGATGATGTTTTCCGAGACCCCGACCGTCCACCAGCGCGCACCGGTACCGTCATGCGATTCGATGAGCACGCGGGTGATGGCCTCGGTGCCGCCATTGAGGATACGCACCTTGAAGTCGGCAAGCTCGAGATCCGCGATCTCGTTCTGGTATCTGCCGAGATCCTTGCGCAGCGCAATGTCGAGCGCGTTGACGGGGCCATGGCCCTCGGCCACCGACATCTTCTCCTCGCCCTCGACCAGCACCTTGACCACTGCTTCCGACACCGTCTTCAACTGGCCATTGGCATCGAAGCGGCGTTCAATCATGCAGCGGAACGAGGTGACGTGGAAGAATTCGGGCAGGCCATGCAGCATCTTGCGCGCCAGGAGTTCGAAGGAGGCGTCGGCGCCCTCATAGGCGTAGCCCGAGGCCTCACGCTCCTTGACCACCGATATCAGGGCGTCGAGCCGATGGTCGTCCTTCGGCACATCGATGCCGCGCCGCTTCAACTCTGCGAGGAAATTGGCCTTGCCGCCCTGGTCGGAGACCATGACGCGGCGGCGGTTGCCCACGGCCTGCGGCTCCACATGCTCATAGGTCGCCGACTCCTTGGCCAGCGCCGAAGCGTGGATACCCGCCTTGGTGGCAAAGGCGGAGGAGCCGACATAGGGCGCCTGCGCTTCCGGAGCGCGGTTCAACAATTCGTCGAAGGCGCGCGACAGGCGCGAAATGCCGGTAAGCGCTTCGGCTGAGATTCCCGTCTCGAAGCGGTCGGCGAAAGCCGGCTTCAGCGCTAGTGTCGGCAGGATCGAGATCAGATTGGCGTTGCCGCAACGTTCGCCGATGCCATTCAGCGTGCCCTGGATCTGGCGCACGCCGGCCTCGACGGCGGCAAGGGAATTGGCCACCGCCTGGCCGGTGTCGTCATGGGCATGGATGCCGAGATGCTCTCCCGGAATGCCTGCGGCGATAACCTTCTCGACGATTGCCCGCACTTCCGAGGGCTGCGTGCCGCCATTCGTGTCGCAAAGCACCACCCAGCGCGCACCGGCGTCGTAGGCCGTTTTCGCACAAGCGAGCGCATAGTCCGGATTGGCCTTGAAGCCGTCGAAGAAATGCTCGCAATCGACCATCGCTTCCTTGTCCGAAGCGACCGATGCCTCGACGGAGACTTTTATGGAGTCGAGGTTCTCCTCGTTGGTGCAACCGAGCGCCACGCGAACGTGGTAGTCCCAGCTCTTGGCGACGAAGCAGATGGCGTCCGATTTCGATTGGACAAGCGCCGCCAGCCCCGGATCGTTAGAGGCTGAGACTCCAGCCCGCTTGGTCATGCCGAAAGCAACGAATTTTGCGCGTGCCGTGCGCTTCTGCTGGAAGAATGCAGTGTCGGTCGGATTGGCGCCGGGATAACCACCTTCGACATAGTCGAAGCCGAACTCGTCAAGCAGTTTGGCAATCGCGATTTTGTCCTCGACCGAAAAGTCGATGCCCGGCGTCTGCTGGCCGTCGCGGAGCGTGGTGTCGAAGAGATAGAGGCGCTCGCGGCTCATCGTCATTTGCCCGCAAACTTGTCCGTCGCGCGGATCAGCCGGTCGAGGATGCCCGGCTCCGAATAGGCATGACCGGCGCCTTCGATCAGATGAAAGTCCGCCTTCGGCCAGGCCTTGTGCAGCGCCCAGGCGTAGCGCGCCGGGCACGGCATGTCGTAGCGGCCGTGGACGATGGTGCCGGGGATGTCCTTGAGCTTCCCGGCATCGCGCAGCAACTGTCCCTCCTCGAGCCAGCCGGCATGGACGAAATAGTGATTTTCGATGCGGGCGAAGGCGACGGCATAGTCGTCCTCGCCGAACGGACCGCTGGTTTCGGGTTCAGGAAGCAGCGTGATCGTCTCGCCTTCCCACAGGCTCCAGGCGCGGGCGGCCTCGATCTGCGCCTTCCGGTCGGACCCGACCAGCCGCTTGCGGTAGGCGGCCATCATGTCGCCGCGCTCGGCCTGCGGAATCGGCGCCAGGAAACGCTCCCATTTGTCGGGGAACATCTCCGAGACGCCGAATTGATAGTACCATTCGAGCTCGGCGCGGGTCAGCGTGTAGATGCCGCGCACCACCAGTTCGCTGACGCGATCAGGGTGTGTCTCGGCATAGGCGAGCGCCAGCGTCGAGCCCCAGGAACCGCCGAACACCAGCCAATTATCGAAGCCGGCCATTTCGCGCAGTCGCTCGATGTCGGCAACGAGATGCCATGTCGTGTTGGCCTCCAGCGAGGCGTTCGGCGTCGATTTTCCGCAGCCGCGCTGATCGAACAGGATGACGTCGTAGAGCTTGGGGTCGAACAGCCGCCGGTGTTTTGGCGAGATGGTGCCGCCCGGTCCACCGTGCAGGAACACGGCCGGCTTGGCGCCCTTGGTGCCCGACCGCTCCCAATAGACCATATGGCCGTCGCCGACATCGAGCATCCCCGAGTCGAACGGTTCGATTTCCGGGTAGAGGGTGCGCAAGCTCATATTTTCAGGCCCTGTTGCGGCCAGTTGGCCGTTTCGTGATCGGGGTGTTGGAAGGAGATGATTTGCTCCTGCCGCGCGTAATAATCGGGATCCTGGTGGACAGGCTGGTCGAAGATCGTCTCGACCCAAGGCAGCCGTGCCGCATAGTTGACCTGGATCCGCGGCGCCAGATCCGAGCGGTCGTCGAAGGCGCCGATGGCGATCTCGAGCCCGCCGGGCTGCCGGTAGGTCAGCGGCGTGCCGCAACGGGCGCAGAAGCCGCGATCGATGTTGACCGAAGACTGGAAATAACTTGGTTCTTCATGGGTCCATTCGACGCCGTCCTTGGGTACCGTCACCAGCGCGCCGAAGAAGGAGCCGAACTGTTTCTGGCACATGCGGCAATGGCAGATGGACGCACGTCCCAGCGCCCCCTTGATGCGGAAGCGCACGGCGCCGCATTGGCAGCCGCCGGTTCGGACAGTTTCGGTCATGGTCTTTCCTCCGGCGGCCATTGGTCGGTGTCGTGGTCGGGATGCTGATAGGAGACGAGCTCGGCGAGATAAGGAGCCGAGCCGATATCCGCCATCGTGTCCTCGCCCGACAATCGCGGAATGGAATCCACATAGGGCAGTTTTGCTTCCGTGCCCCACTGGATGGTCGGCGCGATACCAGCCGGATCGTCGAAGGCGGCGATCGCCAGAGCCATGCCGTCGGGCGCCTCGAAGGTCAGCGGCGTGCCGCATTCGGCGCAGAAACCGCGCCATGCTGCATTGGAGGAACGGAACCGCTTGGGTTCGCCGCGCGTCCAGTCGACCTTGGCGCCGCGCACCGAGACCAGCGGCAGGTAGAAATTGCCGCTGGCCTTCTGGCACATGCGGCAGTGGCAGACCGAGGCGTCGCCGAGCGCGCCTTCGACGCGGAAGCGCACCGCACCGCACTGGCAGCCGCCTGTGTAGACTGGCCGGTTGTCGAGGCTCATCGGTTTTCACTCCGGATCATGGCAGACCGCCTCGACATTGTTGCCGTCGGGATCGAGGACGAAGGCGCCGTAATAGTTGGGGTGATAGTGCGGACGCAGGCCCGGTCCGCCATTGTCCTTGCCGCCGGCTGCAAGGGCGGCGGCGTGGAAGGCGTCGACCTCGGCGCGGCTGCGCGCGGTGAAGGCGACGTGCTGATGATCTCGGGGCTTTTCCCTGGCCGCGCTCAACCAGAACACCGGCCGGTCGCGGCCATAGCCGCCGACCTTGGCGCCACCAGTGTATTCCTGCGGCACCATATAAAGCAGCGAGCCACCCAGCGGCGCCATCGCCTTGTCGTAGAAAGCCTTGGAGGCATCGAAATCGGAAACGGTGATGCCGAGATGGTCGATCATGGAACGAGCTCCTCCGTTGCTGGTTCCGGCACGTTGGCGCCGGCCAGACCGGCCGCGATAACGATGTGCTGGCAGACATTGTCGATATCGCGGATCACGTCGTCATTCCAGAAGCGCAGGATGGTCCAACCGCTGGCGCTCAGATAAGCGCTTCTTGCCTGATCGCGTTTTGAATGTCCCGCGTCGGCATGCTGGCTGCCGTCAACTTCGACTATCAAGCGATGAGCCGAGCAAGCAAAGTCAACGATATAAGGCCCAATCAGCACCTGCCGCCGAAAGCTCATTCCCATCAGCCGGTGAGCACGCAACTCATTCCAAAGCTTCAGCTCGGCATCGGTCATGACGCGCCGCATGGATTTTGCGTTCTTGCGTTGACAGGACGGAACGAGATCGTGCCCCATCAAACACCCCTTCGCCAGCAATTAGCGAAATCGGCGACGAGAGCTGATCTCCCCCCTTGCGGGGGAGATGCCCGGCAGGGCAGAGGGGGGTGCTGTCCCGCCGATCTATCAGCTTGCGACCACTGCCTTCTCAATAAATGTTTGCGGCGAGGGTGAACAAACGGAAACGCCGGTGTTCCGTCACACCCCCCTCTGTCCTGCCGGACATCTCCCCCGCAAGGGGGGAGATCGGCTGTCACCGGCGCCCCCGCCAAAACCGCAAAGGTGCCTGGCGCCACCCTCACCGCTTCACCTCCCACGTCGTCACGCGCTCGCCGGTGACCGGATCCTTGCCATCCTTCAACTGCACGCCTTGCGCCAGGAGTTCATCGCGGATGCGGTCGGCCTCGGCCCAGTTCTTGGCGGCGATGAACTGCAGGCGCCTGGCGATGGTTTCCGCAATCGCGGCCTCGTCGAACTTGGCCGCGCCGACGTCGAAACCGAGGAACGCGAGCGAGGTTTTCAAGGAAGCCGCGGCGCCATTCTCGCCAGCGCCGCTGAAGTCGGTTGCCTCACCGGCAAGCTGGGTCAGTTGCTGGAAGGCCGCGTAGGTCGCAAGATCATCCGACAGCGCCTCCACGACTTCCGCCGGCACCTGGCTTCCCGCAGCCGGCGCCAGGTCCGACGCGCGTTTCCATTTGCGTAGCGTGTTCTCCGCCTCCTCAAGCTTGCGCACGGAAAAGTCGATCGGCTCGCGGTAGTGCGTCATCAGCATCGCCAGCCGCAGCACCTCGCCAGGCCATCTGCGGCCGCCGAAGGTCTCGGTCTCGAGCAATTCGTGGATCGAATAGAAATTGCCGAGGCTCTTCGACATTTTCTGGCCCTCGACCTGCAGGAAACCATTGTGCATCCACACATTGGCCATGACATCGGTGCCGTGGGCGCAGCGCGACTGGGCGATCTCGTTCTCATGATGCGGGAAGATCAGATCGAGGCCGCCGCCATGGATGTCGAAGACCTCGCCGAGATAGGCGGCCGACATGGCCGAGCATTCGATATGCCAGCCGGGCCGGCCCCTGCCCCATGGACTTTGCCAGCCGGGCTCTTCCGGCGATGACAGTTTCCACAGCACGAAATCGCCGGGGTTCTTCTTGTGGGCGTCGACGGCGATGCGGGCACCGGCCTGCTGCTCGTCGAGATTGCGCTTCGACAATTGACCATAGTCGGGCATCGAGGCCGTATCGAACAGAACTTCGCCTGCCGCGACATAGGCATGGCCGCGTTCGATCAGGCGCTTAATCAAGGTGATCATATCAGCCTTGCCGTCGGCGCGCGGTTCGACGAATTCGGTGGCGCGCGGTTCGACCGTCGGCTCCAGGCAGCCAAGCGTCGCGACATCCCTGTGGAACTGGTCGGCCGTTTTTTCGGTCACCCGTCGGATCGCTTCGTTGAGCGAAAGGGTTCCCGAAGCGATCTCGCCGCCGAAATCGCGCAGCGCCCGCGCGTTGATCTTGTCGTCGACGTCGGTGATGTTGCGCACATAGGTCACGTGCGTCTCGCCGTAGAGGTGGCGCAATAAGCGGAACAGCACGTCGAACACGATCACCGGCCTGGCGTTGCCGATATGGGCGAAGTCGTAAACGGTCGGGCCGCAGACATACATGCGCACGTCAAGCGGATCGATCGGCACGAAGCCCTCTTTCGTGCGCGTCAGCGTGTTGTAGAGGCGCAGGCCCTTTGATGCGTCAGACATTCCATGCTTCCCGTTCAGAACTTCTTGTCTGGATGGAGCCAGCCCAGCGCCAAGGCGCAAATCAGGTTCCAGCCTGCTGGCCGGGGCGTTTGTCCAATCTGGGGAAGATGAGGCGAAAACGTCCGGACCAGCGCGAGGCTAGCCAATAATGCAAATGCCACAAATGGCGAAAGACGTTTTCATCGGCGGCTTTATCGCCCTGACCAGTGTTGCCGTCAAGTCGCGGATTCCGGGAAAAAAGTAGCGAGGGCTGGCAAACGCATCGCCCGGTCATGCGGAATCAGTCAGTGAAACATTTTATTAAACATGTCGGCACAGTCATGAAACATTCGCCGGCTAGATCACCACGCGTCACGATTTGGTCGGAATCAACCAGCAAACGCAGACACGGAAATGTTACCAGGGAAGAGAAACATGCCTCGAAGCAAGCAGGAAGCCAACCGCGCCAAGCAACCGGCGCTGGCCAACCACTATCGCGCAATCGGCCCGGCCGCCATCGTCGCCGCCCTTCTTCATACCGCCAAGAAGAAGAAGCCGGCGCAGAAGATCGTGTCGCCTCGCGCTGCCTGAGATGACGCGGCTGGCGCAATCGCCGACGATGAGGGCGAGAACAGGCGTCCTGAACTTAGACTTCGACCGGCTTCGCTAGAACAGCGTCATCTGACTGTCGTCCGCGCCAGGTTTCTGTCGCCTGACCTTCTCGGGTTCCGGCCCGATTTCGCCCCTCTCTTGAATCTCCGGTCCAGTGTTGGCAACCTTGTTGACGAGGTCGGAGACAGGGATCGCCTCGAAGAAATCGGGCTGCGCCGGCCGCAGCAAATCGACGACATCGCGCGGTTCGAGCGTGCGGCAATCCAGCCAACGGGCAAAGTCAGAAATATCGACCACCACCGGCATGCGGTCATGGATATGGGCGATATCGGCGTTGGCGTTGACGGTCAGGATAGCGCCGGTGTCCATCTCCGAGCCACCGGGCTCGGCATAGGTTTCGATCAGACCTGCAAAGGCGATCAACCCGCCATGCCTGGGCCGGATCCAATAGGGTTGCCCCTTCTTGCCTCCGGTCTGCCGCCATTCGTAGAAACCGGACGCCGGCACCAGCGCGCGGCGATGGCGCATGGCGGCCTTGAACGAGGCCTTCTCGATCGCACCTTCGGAGCGCGCGTTGAACAGCAGCGGAAACTCCCTGGTGTCCTTCACCCAAGCTGGGATCAGGCCCCAGCGCACCAGCATCGGCTGTCGGTCCGGCAGATTGGAGCCTGGGGCTCGCGGCACGCCAGCGGTCACCATCAGGACCGGCTGTGTCGGTGCGATGTTGTAGCGGGCCGGGAAATCCTCCAGCTCCGCAAGGCCCAGCAAGGCAGCGGTCTGGTCCGGCGTGGCGGTCAAGGCAAAACGTCCGCACATGATCGATTGTGTCTTTCGAATAGTTCGGTGTTGAAAGTGGCGATCGAACCGGCGTTGCGCAACCGCTAAAGCTTGCCCATGCTGTCGGTCCACAAAAGACCTGTCTCAAATGAGTTGATCAAGGATCGATGGACACAGCACGCAAGGTACTTCCGGCCGTTTCCGTAGCCGTCGTGCGCGGCGACACCGTACTCTTGGTCAAGCGGGCGCGTTCGCCCTCGCAAGGGCTCTACGCCTTTCCCGGCGGTAAGGTCGAAGCCGGCGAGACGCTGGAGGACGCGGCGCGGCGTGAACTGATGGAAGAGACCGGCTTGCGCGCCGCCGGCTTTCGCCCGCTTCGGGAAATCCACATCGACGGCAGGCAAGACAGCCACCCGGTCGATTATCTCCTCACGGTCTTCGGCGCCATCTATGCCGGTGGCGAGGCCGAGGCCCGCGACGACGCCGAGACAGCTGCCTTCTATACACTCAAGGAGATGACCCTGCTGCCGCTCGCCGGCTCGGTGTTCGCGGTCGCCGAGGAACTCCTCGGTCCCGTTCAAGCCCGCTGACGCGGCACTGAAAAACTGCCTTGCAGGCGACAAATTGTTTCGTCACAAGGCTTATGTTGTCTCGCCAGCCACGACGTCTCAGGCCATCAGGCAGACCACAAGGCCTAAGCCGTCAGGCAGAGGAGGTTTATGAATCGTCCGTCAATGCTCGTTGCCATTTGCCTTGCCGTCAGCGCGGTCGTCCCGGCGCGGCCTGCCTTCAGTGCCGAGTCGCCGTTCGAGCCGGGGCTGATGCGATTGGCAGAAGTTCTTGGGTCGCTGCATTTCCTGCGCAATCTGTGCGGGGAGAAGGGCGACCAGTGGCGTGGCGAGATGGAAAAACTGCTCGATTCGGAAAACCCGGACCCAGAGCGCCGCGCCCGCTTCATGGCCAGCTTCAATCGCGGCTACCGTTCCTTCGGCACTTACACCCAGTGCACCGCTTCGGCCACTGAAGCCATCAGCCGTTACATGAAAGAAGGCGAGACGCTGTCGCGCGATATCGCCTCGCGGTATGGCAACTGAGCATTCATCAACAGATATCAGGCCCGCCGCCAGGGATCTCGATATATCCGGCTTGTCGCCGCCCACATCTTGGTGCAATTCTGATGTTGCACTTCTGCAACAGCGTTAATCAAACGTTATCACGCGAAGGCGCAATTAACTCAAACTGAAGGTTTTCGCCCCGCAGGCCAGCCTAATCGGCTAAGTTTGATCCGGGTTGAAACGCAGCTTCGCCAAACACACTTGGCCCCTGTAAATGACGATCAAAAAAATGTCGTATTTACAGATACTTACTTGAAGCTGCCTATGAATGGAACAGATCAAGCCTGATCCACACTGATGGGTTGCCGCTTGGAAGGGTGGACATCGCTTATGGAACATGCTGCCAACGACATCGACGCGCTGGTCAGGGAAGAGAAGCGCCTGACGGCGGTTGAGAGCCACAGCGAAGCCTGGGCGGAAGGCCTCTCGGCCGGCATTGAGCCAGAAATCATCGCCGAGGCGGCCCTTGAGACGGCATTCGGTGAAATGTTGCGCGCCAACGGCGAAACCTCGGCCCTTGCCCTGCTCGACCGCATGCGCGAGAAGGTGATCGCAGGCGCCTTCGAACCTGAGCGGCTGCGGCACTGAACCGATATCAGGTTCTCTGACGATCGAATGCCGTTCGGGTGTCATGCCCGGAAGTAGGGAGATACGGGCAGTGAATTTTCCGATGTCAGGCAAGCCGAAGGGCTTGGGCCTCTACATCCGCCTCGCTGCTTGCTGTGCCGCGGTTGCCTTCACGACTTGCCTGGCCAGCAGTCCGACCCATGCGCTGAGCGAGATCAAACGCGAAGAGCTCCCCGCGCCAGCCACACCGTCGGAGGACGATGTTTCGCCGCCCGGAAGCGCGATTCCCATGCCTGACCCGGTGGGAACGCCGCCTTCGACAAGCCAGCCGGCCGCTCCCGACGCCGCTGAGCCGGACAGCCCATCGGATGGCGGCAGCAACAGGCCGCGTGTCGATCCCGAGGCACCTCTGCCGGAAGTCGTCTATGATCTCGGCAAGCTGCCCGAGCCCGTGCGGCGCATGCATGACTTGATCATCGAGGCCTGCAAGAGCGGCGACATCGAGAAGCTCAGGCCTTTGATCGGCAAGGGCGACAGCATGACCCAGCTGTCGCTGGCCGACACCGACGGCGACGCCATCACCTTCCTCAAGGGGCTGTCCGGCGACCCTGATGGCCAGGAGATCCTGGCCATTCTGGAGGAAGTGCTTTCCGCAGGCTACGTCCATGTCGATGCAGGCACGCCACAGGACCTCTATGTCTGGCCGTATTTCTTCGCGCTGCCGCTGGACAAGCTCGACGCCAAGCAACGGGTCGAGCTGTTCAAGATCGTCACCGCCGGCGATTTCGACGACATGAAGCAGTTCGGAGCCTACATCTTCTATCGCGTCGGCATTACGCCAGCCGGGCAATGGACCTTCTTCGTCGCCGGCGACTGAAGGCCCCCTGGTTGCGCCAGGATGCGAACAGCATCGTGGACGATGTTGCTATTTGAGCGGGCCGGCAGGTTTTGCACTGACGTCGGCATCCGGGCAAATGCGAATGCTTTCGTTTCGAAGAATCGAAATAGCACCGCTAGCGCACGCGACGTGTCCGGATTGATGTTGCAGATACGATGCAAAAAACAGCCCGGGAGGACAATTCAGCCGGCAGTCAGAAGGATACCTGACCGAATTCCCTGGCGAGATTCTGGATAAGCAATTTCTCGCGCGTCGTAAGCCGTGTCTGATCGACAAAGCGCCAATTGCGCTCGTACAACGCAAATGCTTCGTTGGCCGGGATCAGTCGCGCGACATCGCGATTCCACAGGAGCGCTTGCAGCTCTGGAAACTCGGCGGGGTCAATCATAGGCGCGACATGTGTCCGAATGATGCCTTGAACATAATGCGGAACGCTTAAAAATCAAAGACGTGACGCACAGCCACAGGTGGCTAACCCGGCAGCGCCTCGGAAAACTCCACCGCCGTGCCCTGGCCTGGCGTCACGATTTCGCCGTCCCACATAATGCGCTGACCGCGAATGACCGTGCCGACCGGCCATCCCGTGACCTGCTTGCCGTCATAGGGGGTCCAGCCGGCTTTCGTGCCGGCCTGCGCGTTGGTGATGGTCTCGCGCCGCTTCATGTCGACAATGGTGAAGTCGGCGTCATAGCCGGCGGCGATGCGGCCTTTTCTGGCCATGCCGAAGATGCGCTGCGGGCCATGGCTGGAGAGATCGACGAAGCGCTGCAGGCTCAGCCGGCCGGCGTTGACATGGTCGAGCATGATCGGCACCAGCGTCTGCACGCCGGTCATGCCCGACGGCGAGGCCGGATAGGGTTTTGCCTTCTCGGCCAGCGTGTGCGGCGCGTGGTCGGAGCCGAGCACGTCGACGATGCCTTGCGCTATGCCAAGCCAGACGCCGTCGCGATGGCGTTTGTCCCGCACCGGCGGGTTCATCTGGATCAGCGTGCCAAGCCGCGCATAGTCGTCGGCGCTCAGCGTCAGATGGTGCGGCGTGGCTTCACAGGTCGCAACATCCTTGTGCTGTTCGAGGAACAGGATCTCCTCGGCGGTCGAGATGTGCAGGACATGGATGCGGGCACGAACGGCGCGCGCGATGCGCACCAGCCGCTCGGTGCAGCGCAAGGCGGCGATCTCATCACGCCAGACCGGATGCGATGACGGATCGCCCTCGACGCGCTCGTCCAGGCGCTCGCGCAGCCGGAACTCGTCTTCCGAATGAAAAGCGGCGCGACGGCGGGTATTCCTCAGGATCGAGGCGACGCCTTCATCGTCCTCGACCAGCAGGTCACCGGTGGACGATCCCATGAAGACCTTTATTCCCGCAGCCCCCGGCAAACGTTCGAGCTCGCCGACGTCCCTGGCATTGTCGCGAGTACCGCCAACCCAGAAAGCAAAATCGCAATGCATGCGGCCGCTGCCGCGCCGGACCTTGTCGGCAAACGTTGCCTCGCTGGTGGTCAGCGGATTGGTGTTGGGCATTTCGAACACGGCGGTGACACCGCCCAGCACCGCGGCCCGCGAACCCGTTTCCAGGTCTTCCTTGTGTTCCAGTCCCGGCTCACGGAAATGCACCTGGCTGTCGACGACACCGGGCAGGATATGCAGGCCCCGGCAGTCGATCGTCTCGCCAGCCGATGCCTGGCGCAGATCGCCGATCGCGGCGATGCGCCCGCCCTTCACGCCGATGTCGCGTGGCCCCTCGCCGTCATGATTGACCACTATGCCGCCTGTCAGGATGAGGTCGTAGGTCATGGTGATGCTCTCTTGCGGGGGGAGTGTCAGCGGCTTACGTAATGGCCAACCGTTTTGCAAGATCAGGCTTTTAATCCGCCCCATGCCCTTTGCCCTGCTGAAAGACCGCGCGCTCATCACCGTCTCCGGCCCGGATGCCGAGCATTTTCTGCAGAACATCCTGACCACCGATCTCGATACGCTTGGCAATGGCGAGGCAAAGCCGGGCGCGCTTTTGACGCCGCAAGGCAAGATCCTGTTCGACTTCCTGATCTCACGGGCAGGCGAAAACGCCTTCCGCATCGAATGCCGTGCCGATATTTCAGACGATTTCATTCGCCGGCTGATGCTCTACAAGCTTCGCGCCAAGGTCGAGATTGCGAAGTCGGGACAGGCACTTGTCACTGTCGCCTGGGGAAAAGAGTCAATCGCCTCAGAAAGTGATTCAACCGCGCTTGCCGACAGGCGCTTTGGCGACGAAGGCGTCACGCGCTTCCATGCCGGCACCGCGGACGGTGGCGACATTGGCGCGTGGCAGGCCTTTCGCATTGCCCACGGCGTCGCCGAGAGCGGGGCCGACTATGCACTTGGCGATGCGTTCCCGCATGACGTGCTGCTCGACGAAATGGGCGGCGTCGGCTTCAAGAAGGGCTGCTATGTCGGCCAGGAGGTCGTCTCGCGCATGCAGCATCGAGGCACCGCCCGGCGGCGCGTGCTGATTGTCCAGGCTGGGCTTCCCCTGCCCTCTGCGGGTGCCGAGCTAACCGTCGGTGGGCGGCCGGTCGGCACGCTCGGCTCGAGTGCTACCGTGACAGGGCTCGCCATCGCCCGCATCGACAGGGTGAAGGCGGCGCTCGATGCCGGCCAGCCGATCCTGGCGGGTGACGTACCGGTGACGCTCATCATCCCCAGTTGGGCCAAATTCAGCTTTCCGCAGGAAATCGCCGGCGCGGAGGAAGCCTGATGGCGGCAGACCGCGCCGGTGCGCCGCCACGGGCATGGCAGCGTATGCTGTCCGGCCGCCGGCTCGACCTTCTCGACCCTTCGCCGCTCGACATCGAGATCTCGGACATCGCCCATGGGCTTGCCCGCGTCGCCCGCTGGAACGGCCAGACCAGCGGCGAGCACGCCTTTTCGGTTGCCCAGCATTCACTGCTGGTCGAGGCACTGTTCAACGAGCTGGTGCCCAAGGCTTCGGCCGACGACCAATTGGCGGCGCTGCTGCACGATGCGCCCGAATATGTCATCGGCGACATGATCTCGCCATTCAAGTCGGTGATGGGCGGCAGCTACAAGGACTGCGAAGTGCGCCTGCAGCGCGCCATCCATCTGCGCTTCTCGCTGCCGCCGGAACCGGGTGCGATCCTGCGCAAGGAGATCAAGCGCGCCGACCAGATCGCCGCCTATTTCGAGGCGACGCTGCTTGCCGGGTTTTCGACCGCCGAGGCGACCGAGTTCTTCGGCCGGCCGCGCGGTTTTTCCGCCGAGCGCTTCGACTTCGCGCCACGCTCGGTGACCTCAGCGCAGAATGCGTTCCTGAAGCGGTTTTCGGCGATCGAGAAGTCGCGGCATCACGTTCCGACGTCCGCGCTAGGATAGAAAACGCTAAATTAACCGGAAGCGTCAACAGTGTGGTGTTCGATCAAGCATCGCAGGGGCGCCTCATGCCCGTCGTGGATGTCAAGGGTGGTTCGGTCGTCCCGGAACGGGCGGCCGGAGGCATGGAACATCAGCGCCGCATGCAAGATGAGCTGCGCGAGCAGAACGAACGCTTTTCAGCTGCTGTCGAAAACATGTCGCATGGCCTGTGCATGTTCGACGCCGACGAGCGCATGATCATCTGCAACGGCAATTATATCAACATTTTCCGCCTCGACGCCAAAGTGGTACGGCCAGGCATTCGCTTCGTCGATATCCTGCGGCACAGCGTCGATATCGGGGTTGCCTCGCAAAGCGCCGAAGAACTCTACGCCATCCGCAAGCCCTATATCGACCAGGCAAAACCCTCAACTTACGAGGAGACGCTGTCTGACGGCCGCATCATCAACATCTCGCACCGTCCGCTTGCCCTGGGTGGATGGGTTTCGATCTACGAGGACATCACCGAAAAGCGGCGCGCCGAGCAGGATCTCAAGGAGCAGCATCGCCGTTTCGACGCGGCACTCGCCAACATGTCGCAAGGCCTGCTGATGTACGACGCCGACGGCAAGATGATTGTGCGCAACAGGCGTTTTCTGGAGCTCTACAACGTCACTGCGGAGGACTTCCCGCTTGGAACGACGCACCGCAACGCGCTCGAACGATTGCTGGAACTCGGCATCTACATGAAGATCGACGTCGACAGCGAAGTCGCCAAAACCGAAGCCTGTCTGGCGGCGGCAAAGACGCATTCGGCCTACCGGCATCTGACCGACGGCAGGACGGTTCTGGTCACACGCCGGCCGATGAGCGGCGGCGGCTGGGTGGTGACTTTCGACGACGTGACCGAGCGCCGCCGGACCGAAGAGCGCATGACCCATCTTGCGCATCACGACACGCTGACCGGACTGCCCAACCGCTCGAAGTTTCGCGAACGGCTGGATCTTGCGCTGGAGGACGCGGCAGCCAAGCCGTTGGCGATCTTCTCGCTCGATCTCGACCGCTTCAAGGCGGTCAACGACACCTGGGGACACCCCGCAGGCGACTGGCTGCTGAGAAGCGTAGCCGAGAGGCTGCGGCATTGCGTCCGCAACGAAACAGACATCGTCGCCCGCTTCGGCGGCGACGAGTTCGTCGTCATGCAGTTCCATTTCAAGGGCATTGGCGATGCCGAAAAACTGGCAAAGCGCATCGTCGAAGCAATCGCAAAACCATTTAGAGACAAGAGCCGGGACATGCATGTCGGCATCAGCATGGGCATTGCCGTTTTCCCCAACGACGGCAGGGACGCCGACACGCTGCTGAAAAACGCGGATACGGCGCTCTACCGGGCGAAGAGCGAAGGACGAAACCTGTATCGCTTCTTCGAGCCCGGAATGGATGCTGTCGTGCAGGCCCGCAGGGCGCTTGAAGTGGACCTCGAGGCAGCACTGCCGCGCCAGGAGTTCGATCTCCATTTCCAGCCCATCATGAACATCACTTCCGGCGAGATCACCGGCGCGGAAGCCTTGATGCGCTGGCATTCACCAGGGCGTGGCACTGTCGCGCCGGACGACTTCATCCCGGTCGCCGAAGAGACCGGGCTGATCGTGCCGCTCGGCGAGTGGGCGCTGAGGAAAGCCTGCGCAGAGGCCGCAAGCTGGCCACCCGGCCTACGCATTGCGGTCAATGTCTCGGCCGTGCAGCTCAAAAGCAACGGGTTTGCCCGCGGGGTGATCTCGGCGCTGGCTTTTTCCGGCGTTCCGGCTGGACGGCTGGAGCTGGAGATCACCGAAACCGTGCTGATGGACGAAAGCAAGGCCGTGCTGAAAACGCTGCGCCAGTTGCGTGAGCTCGGCATCCGCATCGCCCTGGACGATTTCGGCACCGGCTATTCCTCGCTCGGCTACCTCAGGCGTTTTCCGGTCGACAAGATCAAGATCGACCGATCATTCATTCGCGACATGGGCAACCGCGACACGGCGGCCATCGTTCGGACCATCATCGGGCTGGGTGCCGAGCTTGGCATCGTCGTCACGGCCGAAGGCGTCGAGACGGAGGCGCAACTCGACATGCTGCGCGACAATGGCTGTGTCGAGGCGCAAGGCTATCTGATCGGCGTGCCGTCAAAGCCGGCCGACATCCAGCGCCTGCTGAAGTCGCGTACGACACGCAGCCAGACCGGCTGATGACGTCAGCGCAAGTCAGCGCAGCGTTTCCAGGTATTTCTCATGGAAGCTGACATAGCCGGGCTCGACCACCTTCAGATGCCGCTCGATCAGCGCATGAAACCGCGGTAATTGGTGAAACGGAACGCCGGGATAGGCATGATGCTCGGCATGGAACGGCATGTTCCAGGCGAGCTTGCGCACCCCCCAGCTGGTCAGCGTCGTCCTGGTGTTTTCCAGCATGTTGGCCACCAGCGGGCAACGACCGTGCTCGGCCAGCAGATAGAGGCGCAGGAATGGCTGTCCGAGCAGAGCGGGAATGATCCAGACATAGAAAAGCACGGTGAGCCGGAAATAGACGGCGAGCAGAATGAGGACAGCGTAGAAGGCAATCATGGCGCGCGCCTCGGCCCGCACCTTGCGTCGGCCTTTCGGCGGTACATAGCTCTCCTGACTACCGCCAATCGCATTGGCGTAGAGTGTCTTGAGATGGCCCCACCACACCGGAAGCCCAGAGACGTGGACAATGTATTGCCGCAGGGTTTCGGGCTTCGGGGAGGCAAGCTCGGGGTCGTTTTCGGGATCCTGCGTGTACCGGTGGTGAGCGAAATGGAAGTAGCGGAACCAGTCGGCCGGCAGCGCGATGGCCAGGCTGCACAGCCGCGCCACGCCGTCGTTCAGCCACTGTGTTTCGAAAGCCGTGCGGTGCGCCGTCTCATGCAGCAGCGTGAACAGGAACACGATCAGGATGCCTTGCGGCAGCATCAGCAACGGCCAGAATGGGACCTCGGCCGCGATCAGCGATCCAATTAAGATAATCGCACCCAAGTGAGTGCAGAGCTGGAACAGGCCCGCAACATCGGACTTGGCCGTCAGGCGATTGCGCTCTTCCGGTGTCAATGAGGCGATAATGTCGCGATGGTCCATCGGCTTCGATCCAGGCTGAAGAATGATGAAGCCATTCTAGTCGACGAAAAAGCTTTCCAGAAACGACGATTTCTGCGATTTAGATAAGCTTACCTTACCTATCTAGCGATCATGGCCACATCCCCATCCCTGAAAGGACTTCAGGCTTTCGAGGCCGCGGCGCGCACGGGCAGCTTTGCCGCGGCGGCGGAAGAGCTTTCGGTTTCGGCCGCCGCCGTCAGCCAGCTTATCCGCACCGTGGAGGTGCAGATGGAACGCAAGCTGTTTCACCGGATCAACCGCCGCGTTGTCCTCACCGAGGCCGGCGTGGAAATGCTGCCTCGGCTGACCGTGGCCTTCCAGGAGATCGGCAGCGTCTCGCGCGAACTGGGCGCCGATGCATTCCGCCCGCGCCTGGTGGTGTCGGTGCCGCCATCCATGGCCATGGGCTGGCTCTCGCAGCGCCTCGCCGGCTTTGTCGCAAGCCACGGCGCCGCCGACATATCGCTCCGGGGCGATGACGACCCGGTGTCGTTCGACCGCGAGTTGATCGACATCAGGCTTTCCTATGGCCCGCATTATCGCGAGCACCCGACCGAGGAGATCGCCCGGGACGCCGTCTATCCCGTCTGCGCGCCGGGGCTTGCCGGCATCACCAAGGCGGGCGAGCCGCTCGCCGGGCTGCCGCTCATCCACACCGACTGGGGGCCGACAGGCGCATCGTTTCCGTCCTGGCCCAACTGGTTCGAGGCCGCGGGTGCTCACCCTGGCCGAGCGGCACGGCGCGGCCTTTCGGCCAATTCGTCGCGCGCGGCCCTCGACCTCGCCATTTCGGGGTTGGGCGTGGCGCTGGCGCAAGGGATTTATTGTGCCGAAGCCGTGGAGGACGGCAGGCTGGTCCGGCCGGCCGGCGGCGCGATTGCATTGCGCCAGCCCTATTGCCTGACGGTTCCAGAGCGAAGCGCAAGCCGCGATGTTGTGGCCGCGTTCCGCGATTGGCTGGTCAACCAATGCCAACGCGCGGTTGGCTCGCCGGCGCTGCGCTGACCGGGAGGGAGATGGTCAGAGGTGCCCGCTCAAGGCCGCCACCATGTCCTTGCTGGTCGCCACGGGCACGATCTCGAACTCGACCAGATCAGTCAGCCCATTCGACGACCCAGCGCTGCAGCGACGTGACGTCATCGGTCTCCACCAGCAGGAAACAGCGGCTCATGTCAGCCGCGATCCAGCTGTGATGCACGACAAGCTGCTCCGGCTTCAGGCGGCCGCGGTCGCGCGGAACCGGCGGTAGATTTCCTTGCGGTCGCAGCCGGTGAAATCCTCGATGACGATGAACTGCATATTTCCCCTCGGATGATTACCGCCCCGGCCGGTCGAGCCGCTCCAGGAACCACTGCGTCAGCCGCACCCAGACCTCGTCCTTCTCGCCGGAATCCTCCCAGCCGTGATCGAGGTTTGGATTGTCGTTGACCTCGATGACGAAGACGCCGTCCTTGGTCTCCTTGAGGTCGACGCCGTAGAGGCCGTCGCCGATGCAGCGCGCCGCCTTGACGGCGGTCTCGACGACATGGGCCGGCGTCTCCTTCAACGTGAAGGTCTTGATGCCGCCCTGGTCGGGCTTGCCATTGGCCTTGTGGTTGACGATCTGCCAATGTTTCTTGGCCATCAGATAGTGCACGGCAAACAGCGGCTGGCCACCGAGCACGCCGACACGCCAGTCATATTCGGTCGGGATGAACTTCTGCGCGATGAGAAGGTCGGAATCCTCCAGCCATTCGGTCGCGAGCCGCGTCAGTTCCTCCAGGGTCTCGCATTTCTTGACGCCGCGCGAGAAGGACGAATCGGGGATCTTCAACACGAGGGGAAAACCCAGCGTCTGTGCGGCCAGTTCGAGGTCAGAGGTGCCGGCGATCATCACTGTCGGCGGCACCGGCACCTTGTTGTAGGCCATCAGTTCGTTGAGATAGACCTTGTTGGTGCAGCGGATCATGGACAGCGGGTCGTCGATGACCGGCATGCCTTCCTGCTGGGCGCGGCGAGCGAAGCGGTAAGTGTGGTTGGAGATCGAGGTGGTCTCGCGGATGAACAGTGCATCGTAATTCGCGAGCTTGGCCAGATCTTTTCTGGTGATCGGCTCGATTTCGACCCCCATCTTTTCGGCGATCTTGGCCCAGTAGCGCAGCGAAGAGATTTCCGAAGGCGGCAATTCCTCATGCGGATCGACCAGCGTGGCGAAGGTGTAGCGCGCCGGCGTGCGGCCCTTGGTGTCGCGCCACTCGCGGTTGGTGTAGGTCTCCAGGCACTGGATGAAGCTTTTTTCCTCGTCCTCCGTCATCCGAGCCAGCGGGTGGAAGCCGACCTTGCGGATCGAAGCCCATTCGGCGCTGTCCTTGATATGGACTTCGAGCGCCGGCGCCCGGAACCAGTCGAACAACAGCTTGGCGAAACGGTCCCAGACCTTGGACGGGCCGATGCCGAAGAAGATGCAGACCTTCGCCGGAAATACACCGCCGAGATCCTTGCGGCATTTGTTGAGCGCCAGTTCCAGTTCCGGCAAGGCGTGCTCGTAGAGCTTGCGCTCCGACAGGTCGATCATCGTCTCCACGGTCGGGATGACCTTGTGGCCGCGCGAACTCGCCAGCAGCGAGGCATAGTAGCCGCGGCTCTGATAGCCGTAGTTGTTCGACAGGTTGATGACCTTAGGCCGCTGACCGCGAAACAGCGAGGGATGCGCGAGATAGTCGCGATTGGTGATGATCTTGTGCGGCGTCGCCACCTGGTCGAGATCGCTCTGCCTGCCGGTAAGAATGACCCAGGTCATTATCTCTTTCCCAAAGTGATGGCGGCACGCAGTCCGTCGCGGCCGAACTGCGCCATGTTCATGAAGATGCCGTAAGGCACGGGAATGTTGGCGGCATCAAGGATGGTTTCCTGCCTTTCATCCTCGACCCACGGATCGTGGATCAGAATATGATCGCCATCATCGCCGATGGCCAGCACCCAGTGCGGCACCTTCTTGCCGAACATCAGGAAGCCGCTGATCAGCACCAGCACCAGTTTGCCCCCGGCGAGAGCCGCCCTGATATCGTCGATGGTGAATGGACGGTAATTCACCGGGATGCCGTAAAGTTCCGCGCGGCGGCGAAAGTCGACCTGTGCCAGTTCCATGACCCGGCGCTTGTCCTCGCTACGCACCGACTGCAGGAACAATGCGCCGTAGAAGGAAACGTAAATCTCCGCCGCAAGCCCGCTTTCGTAGCCCGAGACAGCCAGGCCGAATGGTTCGCAGCCGCCCGGTCCTGACATCATGAAGACGGTCGTCGCCTCGCGCCAGAGTCGGATTTCCATCACCGGGTCGGGCACGAAGCCACGATCGAAATTGGCCATGGCCATCATCAGGCAGCATGGACCGCAGGTGAACTCGCAGGTCTGCTGATAGAATGGCACCCTGGTGGCGACCGGAAGGTCGCCGCGCAGGGTTTTTTCATAACGCAGTGCCGTCGCGCCGTCCTCGTAGTAACCGGGCTCGCGGCCAATCTTGCGGTAGCCGGCCTGTTCATAGATGCTGATGGCACGGCCATTGTCCTCGCGCACTTCGAGACGCAGCATCATGCGGTCGTGTTCGAAGGCTGCCTCTTCGGCCGCGGCCAGCAATTGCCGGCCTATGCCGAGCCCGCCGAAAAACGGTCCGACGGCGATCGAATAAAGCCGTGCTACCCCACTGCCCTTGCGAAACAGCACGATCGCATAACCGCCGACTCGGCCATCGATTTCGGCGACCAGCGTCTCGGCGGTCTCGCGCTCGATGAACAGGCGGAAGGAGCGGCGGGAAATGCGGTCGCTCGAGAATACAGCTTTCTCGATGGCGGCGAGGTCATCGACGTCAGACGCGCGGGCCGTGCGGATCTCGGCAGGCATGCGGCTTGAGAAAACCTCGATCGCGTTGCGGCAACGTCCCCGGTCGAAAAGCGTCGCAAACACCGGCCGAAGCGCCGGTATTCATCAAGCGCTATCGCTCCTTGATTAGGGCCGAATTGTGACACTTTCCGCGACAGCAGGGAAGCTGACAAGCTTTGAACGGAATCGCTGTTTTCATGCCAGCCGACCGCGCAAGATCGCAGCCGGCTCAGCTGGAGAGACCGGCCAGAAGCTGGCCATACGCGCTCTTGGCCACGGCCGCCAACTGCTCGCGCGGCAGCGAACCAACGACGGCACAGCCATAGCCTTTATCCAGCCAGTAGACGGCCTGCGGACCGTCCTGCGCCGAAGCATAGGTGCCCTTGGCATTCTCGGTCGATTCCGCCGTCACGAAGAGGGATATGCGCTCGCCCTTGTCGTCTTCGTAGAGCAGCATCGCGGCCTTGCTTTCCCCCGCCGGCAGCAACCGGCCGCCAACCAGTTGGAAGCCGTTCGCGCTCAGGTCCGGTGCCACCAGTTTCAGGCCGACCCGACTGGACAGCCAGGTCTGCAGATGATCCTTGTCGCTGGCCGGCACTTCCACCGCGTGCCGCTTCTCGGCGGCATAGATGACATGGGCGGCGATCGCTTGTTCGGCGAGCTGATCCTCCGCCGGATCCTCCTGCCCGATCCCTCCGATACCCGCAAAGTAGCCGCCAAATCCGCCCGTGGCGAGAAGCACGGCCGCGGCGGCGGCAAGCCACCAGCGTGAGCGTGGCACTGCTGCCTTAACAGGCGCTTCACCGAGCACCACCTTGCGCAAGCGCACTGGCACCACCTCGTCCAGCACGCCGGCGAAGGCCGAGCGCAACGCCTCCCGGTCGGCGGTGAAGCGGGCGCTCCTGGCCTTCATCTCGGGATTGGCGTCGAGCCAGGCATCATAGGCGGCGCGCTCATCGGCCGGCAGTTCGCCGTCGAGCGCCATATGGATGTCCCGTTCGGAAAAATCGCGGCGGATCATTTCTCGACGATCCTTATGGCGCGGCGGCGCGCTGTGTCGTCCAGCAGCCCGCGCAATTCCTCACGCCCCCGCGCGATGCGCGACATCAGCGTGCCGGCGGGAACACCCAGAATGTTGGCAGCCTCGGCATAGGAAAAGCCTTCTATGGCAACCATGACAATGGCCGCGCGGCGATCGGGGCTGAGCGCCTGCAACGCGTCGATGATCTCGCGCGAAGCGATGCCCTCCAATTGTTCGGGCGGCTGGGCAACCGCCTCGCCCGCCTCCAGCGGCAGCATCGCCGCTTCGCCGCGGCGGTTCACCTTGCGCATCTGGTCGATGAACAAATGATGCATGATCGTAAACAGCCACCTCCTGGGGCTTTCTCCCGTCTGCCAGTTGTCGAGCCGCAACAGCGCGCGCTCAAGACAGTCCTGAACGAGGTCGTCCGCAGCATCACGGCCGCGCAGAAGCGAGCGTGCGTAGCGGCGCAGGCGCGGTATTTCGCCAAGGATTGCTGCCTTTTTTTCGTCCATGACCGCTGGTTCTGAGGTCGCCCTTGTTGATCCGATAGAACGCGCCTTCCCGGCACGGCGCAAGCAGCCAGCGCGAAGCGGTCCACCGCTCCGGTCACCCAAGCAACGAGATAACGCCGGCGGATGCCGGTTTATTCCCGCACAGCGTTGAATTCCGGCTATTATTGTTCGCCGGCCGACAATTTCTCCTTTGCCGCCCGCGTCAGCAGCCGCTGGTAGAACAGGCCGATGCCGATCAGAACGGCGCCGAGCCCGATAAAGGACAGCGCCCTGAGCACCCCTTCCAGTTCCGACATGTCGAACAGGAAGACCTTCAGGACGGCCACCGCGATCAGCGCGGCTGAGGCGATGCGCAGCACCTGCGATCTCAGCCAGACGCCGGCGGTGAGCAGCGCCACGCCGATAACCAGCCAGAGCGCCGAATAGGTATAGGTCTCCAACTGCCCAAGGCCGCTCCACATGCCGATGAACTCGCCCTTGAACAGGCGCCTGACCGAAAGCGTGGCATAGGCGAAGGCAAGCAGCGCCGCCATCAGCGCCAGCATGGCCGAATACCATTTCGGCCGCTTGCCCCTGCTATAGAGCGCCAGACCACCGGCGGCGACGGCCGGCAGGAGATAGGCGAGGAACAAGAGGTTGAAGACCGGGATCCGGCCGGTCGATTCGTCCGTGAACAACGGATTGAGCACCAGGAAATGCTGGATGACGATGAAGGCGGCCGAGAGCACGCCCACCGCCATCGAACCATAGCGCAGCACCGAGCTTGGCGAGCGCCTGTCGATGGCGATCAGGATGGCGCCGGCACCGACGGCGATCAGCGTGTAGATCGCCTGTTCGGCGAGCGTCGGCGCATCGCTGTTGATGACGCCGCCATGCATTGCGTGACGCACCAGCATGGCGAGCGTCAGCAGCGCAAACAGTGCCGCCGCCGCTTCCATGGCCAGGCGTGGACGGCCATCGGTGGTGCGGGCGAGTTGCCAGGCCGCGAAGCCGAAGGCGAGCGCCGGCACGCCGTAGCCCGGCAGCAACCAGTTGAAAACCGGTGTCGTCGACAGGAATTCGGCGCCGACGATCGTCGGATCGACGGCGGCGCGGCCAAGCACCGCGATGACAGCGGCGACCGAAATCCAGCCGAGCACAGGATAGGAGCGCCAGCGCGTGGCGAGCGCCGGCACGATCGCGGCGGCACCAAGCAGGATGGTGGTCCAACCGGAATCAAAAGCCATATGCAGCATCAGGAGGCCGGCGACTGCCGCGCCGCCCAAAACAAACGACACTGCGGCTCCCCCCTTGTGCGGCGGTTCCTCGGCCCGCGCGATCCACTCGCCGCCCGCGGCGAAGACCAGGACCAGCAGGGCCGCGACGGCGGCATAGACAAAGTCGCGGTCGAGATTGCCGAACGTGAACCAGAGCGCCAGCAGGACGATCAGCGGCACGATGACACCCCATGCAGCCCAAGAGGCTGCTCGGATCTGCGCCGTGGCGGCGAAGCGGCGCGCGGCCCACAAACCAGCGGCGACGAAAACAAGACCGAGACCAATACCGATACGCAAGCTCAGCGCGTCAGCGGTGGCCAAGGGCACCCCATCAACACCCAAAGCGCCGCCCGAAAAGTCGGAAGCGATAGACGTTGGCGGGATGATGCCGAGATAGATCAGCACCGTCACCAGTCCCGCGCCATAAAGCAGTGGCAGCGCCAGTGGGCGGTAGAGCGCGACCGCTATCATCACGACAAGCAGCACCGCGCCCGGCAAAGCATCACCGGCAGCGGCGAAGACCGGGTCAACCGAGAGGCCAAGCGCCGAGAAGGCGACGAACAGTCCAGGCACGATGGATGGCCAGTCGAAAGTCCCTGCTAGTCCGGTCTCGCCGCCACGACTGCTCAGCCAGACAAGGGCAAGCACAGCCAGCGTCACAGCATCGATGAACAGTATGGCGGAGAGGTTCGCGCCCGGTGCGTCGGTCATGTAGAGGATGGTCCAGACGCCGGTACCGAAAAAAGCGGCCGCCATCAGCGTCTTCCAGTCGCGCATGCGGGCGATCACGCCAGTGGCGGCGAGCACGATGGCGAGATAGCCGAACAACGCCCACGGATTGGGCGCCTGCGAAGCGATCAGCACCGGCGTCACCATGGCGCCGACGAGACCGATGCCGGCCAGCGCCTGGCCATGGACGAGAGCGGCGGCTATGGTCGCAACGCCGATCGCACCGAGCAGCGTGAAGGCAAGCGCCGGGCCGATAAAGCCGTAAATGCCATGGGCGGCATAGACGGTGCCGAACAGGATGAAGGCGCCGGCCGCGGTCAAGATCGCCGGAATATAAGCGCCGGCAATACCTTGCACCGGTACCTTGAAGCCGGTGCGGCGAATGAACTCGCCGCCGGCGACCAGCACCAACCCGAGCACCGCCGCCATGGTGAGCCGCACGCCGGGTCCGAAAATGCCGGCCTCGATGGTGTAGCGGATCAGGAACAAGCCGCCCAGAGCCAGCGCAATGCCGCCGACCCAGACCGCCCAACGCGTGCCGAGCGCGGTTTCAACGTCGGACTGGCGAGCGGCTTTGGCGACTGCGGCCGGCGCGACCTCTGGCGTTTTCGGTGTGATCTCGGGGGCGCTCCAAGGGCCGGGCCCTCCGGCCGGGATTTCCGCCTCCGTGGCCTGTAGCGCGGGGGCCGGCTCGCCGATTGGTGCCGGGGCGATGTCGGCAGGCCTGGCCACCGGAGCCGTGTCGGCCCTGCCCTGCGCCGCCTCCAGTTCCGACGGCTTGACCGTGGGCGATACCGCGCCCGAAAGCACGAGGCTGCGCAGTGCGCCAAGTTCGCGCTCGATCAGACCGATGCGGCCCTGCTGACGCGAAATGATGACGAACAAGGCAATGATGGCGACGAGGCCGATCAGGCTCTCAAACATGGCGGTTCCCCCAAACCAGGCCAGTTTTCACTGACGCTTCATCTCACTGACATTGAAATACGGCGGCTAAACGGCTGAAAATTCAACGTGCCGCCAGATTGGCGGCTGGAAATATCGAACATGTCTCGGTACCGAAAGCCAGCAGCTTGCCGCCGGCATCCTTCAGCGTCGCTTCCGAAACGGCAAGCGTGCGGCCCTTGTGAACCACCTTGCCTTCGCAGACAACCTCACCGGTCCTGGGCGTGATCGGCCGCGTCAGGTTCACCTTGAACTCCGCAGTGGTGTAAGCCTCGCCCTTGTCGAGCAGGGTCTGCACCGCGCACGCCAACGCTGAATCGAGCAGCGTCGCCGCCCAGCCGCCGTGAACGCCGCCCAGCGGGTTGAGGTGGCGTTCGTTCGGCACGCCCCGGAACACGGCGCGACCTTCCGATACTTCGGTCAACGCGAAGCTGAGCTGGAAGGAGATCGGTGGTGCCGGGTATTTGCCGTCGACGATTCGCTGCAGCAATTCCAAGCCGGTGTATTTCAGGATGTCGGCATGAGGAATGGTGCCGAGGCCGAGCGGCGAGACCCGGCCCGGATAGAGTTCGACTTCGCTCATCGGATGATTTCTCCGGCCGTGCTCTCTCCGGCGATGGGCTTCTGCGCTGCGTGGTGCTTGCGCAGTGCGGCCAGAAAGCCGGCGCGCGCATCGGGCTGATCGATGCCGCGCGGCTCGTAGACGTGGCGGGTGAAGAAGTAGCCGGTCAGGCGGAATGCGTCCGCCATCGCCGCATGATTGGCGCGCTGGCCGGAGCCGCGCTGCAGGAAGGCGGGCAGCACCAGCATCTTGTCGTGCCACGGCGCCCCGGCTTCACGCGACACCGCGCGCCCAGACTTAGGCGAGACATAGGCCAGATCCTGCCTCGAGCCGGTGGCGGCGCATTGGCTGAGATCGAGGCCAAAGCCGAGTTCATCGAGAATCAGGAGCTCGAAGCGCGCCACCAGTTCGCCGGCGGCATCTGCGTCGTCGAGATGAACGATCATCACCGAAAGCGCCTCGTAGAGGCCGCCATGGGCATCGCGCTCGGGCAGCAGGCGCAGATGCGCCGCCATCGTCTGAAGGCCGTAGACGGCAACGGCACTGTCCATCAGCCGGGCGGCGTTCATCTCGATGGCTTCGGCCTGGAATGTGCCCAGATGCTCGTCGAGGCGCGCACGCCACAAAAGATCGACGCGATTGCCTGGCTGGAGAACAGGCTGCTGCTTGCGCGAGCGGCCACCGCGCACGAGGCCGAGATAGCGGCCATGGGCGCGCGTCATCACCTCGAGAATGGCGCTGGTTTCGCCATGCCTGCGGGTGCCGAGAATGATTCCCTCGTCGCGCCATTCCATATCAGGAGCTTTTCACCGATCGGGTGGCGAAATCAAGGTATGGGTCTGGCGCCTGTGCCGGCTCTCGCAACGAGGCATAAAAAAGCCGCCCGCAGCAATGTGCTGCGGGCGGTTGGTGAGGTCAGTCGATCCGTTAGAAGTTGCGCTGGAAGCGGACGATGCCGCCGACGCTGTCCTTCTTGTCGGCCTTGGACCAGTTGCCGTAGATGGATGGATTGCCGAAATTGCCGTAGTGATCCCAGTCGACTTCGGTCGTGACCGTGAAGCCCGGGACGATGGTGTATGCGACGTTCGCGGCGAGAGCATAGTTCTTGTCGTCGTCAGCCGAAGCCTGGACGTTGAACGAGGTCTTCTCGTTGAACTTGTAGGTACCGCCGCCCCAGACGGCCCAGTTGCCGCCCCACGGCTTGTACTGGCTGCGGCCATGTACGTCGATGGCATTGTGGGCGTCGTCTGTGAGGTTGTCGTCGGTGCCGTAGCCGCCCATGATGAACAGCGACAGTTCCTTGCTGACGTTGACATCCAGGCGAACCTTGCCGGCCACTTCCTCGTAGTTGCTGTCATAGGCGACAACACCGGTGATCGCGCCCCAGTCGCCCTTGTACTTCAAGCCGCCGACGACATGCGGAACATAGCTGTCGATGGTGTTGACGCCCGTGCCTTCTTCGAGCGAGACCACGCCCGTGAAGCCGCTGCCAGCGTCGAAATAGTACTGGACGACATTGGTGTCCTTGACGCCGTACGGGATGATCGTGTCCTGGATGACGTTGCCCGCGTAACCGATGAACTGGTCGTATGCAGTTTCATCCTTACCGACGCGCAGGCCACCGAGCTGTATCCAGGCGAAGTTGAGGCTGGTGGTTTTGTTGCCGGCCTGCCAGGAGGTCGAGGAGCTTCCATCATAGTCGCCCGAGGAGTTGCCGAACTGGAAGCGGGTCTCGGTGAAGGTCTTCAACGTGCCGAGTTCGGTTTCCTGGCCGGTATACGTCCTCAGCGTGAAGCGCATGTTCTTGTAGTAGGTGTCGTGGTTTCCACCGTC
Source organism: Mesorhizobium sp. B2-3-15 (assembly GCF_006442875.1). NCBI lineage: Bacteria > Pseudomonadati > Pseudomonadota > Alphaproteobacteria > Hyphomicrobiales > Phyllobacteriaceae > Mesorhizobium > Mesorhizobium sp. B2-3-15. The sequence goes on from NZ_VFVO01000011.1 coordinate 42,208, forward strand.
CATGTGATCGCCAACGTTGTTGACGCCATCCAGCGTGCCGGAATCGCCGACGCCGATGTCATAGCGGAGATAGCCGCCGATGCGCAGGCAGGTCTCGGTGCCCGGGATGTAGAAATAGCCGGCGCCGTAGACGTCGCAGATCTTGACGTATTCGGCCGGCTCCGGTTCGGCGACGACAACCGCGTCCGCGGCGCGCGCGCCGGACACCGCGATCAAAGCCGCGGCTGAGCCGAGAAGGAGGCTCTTGATGTTCATTTTCTGACCTCTCCAGTCAAGTTTGAAAAAATGGCTTCTGAATTGTGGCTGGCGGATATGTTTTCCCGCCTCACCCCCACAATGAAAAAGGCCCGCACCGCGTCCCCTTTTCGCGGCGAACATACCCACCAATCGTCCACCTTCAATGACAATTCCATAAATGCGCTGGATTCTCGCCACAGATTAAATACGTGTTGCACAAATAACACTAATGAGAGCTTGCTTGAATTTAAAATGGCACAAATGGAACATCGTCATATTTTTGTAATAATTAAGTGTATCCTTCTGCATATACCAGTTTACTCTATGAATTTCGGTCTTTTAAGCTCTAAATCTAAAATAAATTGAGAAATTTGTGATTTCTGTCCTCGTATCGCTGTCGGCGCGAAAACAACACCATCAGCAGATCCAGATCACGGCGCGGAAAGCCGGCCTCAGCACGCGTCGCCGCTTCGTTGGCGGCTTGCAAGAATCTGAGTTGGTCTCGCGCCAATCGCGGGCCGCATGGTGGAGCCGGCGTTTCGCTTTGGCCTGCTTTCCGCCACCCGGGAGCCGTTCGCGGTTCGCGTAAAACCGCGACGTGCTCTACAGCACGTCGCGGCGAATCGGATTCGCCGACCTGCTGTAAGCTTCTGATTTTATGCATGTCGTTGTCCCGGAACCGAGGACTCTTCCGGGCGACATGCATTAGCCTCACGCCCAATGCTTGTGGTCGGCCACCGTGCGATGACGCGCCAGGATTTTTTCGGCCTTAGCGGGGGAACTCCAGCCCCATCTCGCGGTAGCGCTCGGGATCATCGCCCCAGTTCTCGCGCACTTTCACGAACAGGAACAGGTGCACCTTCTGTTCCAGTATGCCTGATATTTCCATCCGCGCGGCCTGCCCGATGGCGCGGATGGTCTCGCCCTTGTGGCCGAGCACGATCTTCTTCTGGCTGTCGCGCTCGACAAAGATGGTCTGGTCGATGCGCACCGAGCCGTCCTTTTTCTCTTCCCATTTCTCCGTTTCGATGTGCGAGGAATAGGGCAGTTCCTGATGCAGCCTGAGATAGAGTTTTTCGCGGGTGATCTCGGCAGCCAGCTGGCGCATCGGCAGGTCCGAAATCTGGTCTTCCGGATAGTACCAGGGGCCGGCCGGCAGCGCCTGCGCCAGATAGTCGAGGAGGTCCTTGCAGCCGGAACCGGTCAGCGCGGAGACCATGAAGGTGCGCTGGAACGGCACTTTCTCGTTCGCTGCCGCAGACAGGGCCAGCAGCGCCTCGTGCTTGACCCGATCGACCTTGTTGAGAATCAGCACCATCGGTTGGCGCACGTCCTTCAGCCGTTCGAGGATGGCATCAGCATCGCCCCTGATGCCGCGCTCGGCATCGATCAGCAGCAGCACGATGTCGGCGTCCTTGGCGCCTCCCCAGGCGGTGGTCACCATCGCGGTGTCGAGCCGCCGCTTGGGCTTGAAGATGCCCGGTGTGTCGACAAAGACGATCTGCGCGTTGTCGTGCGTGGCGATGCCGCGCACGATGGCGCGTGTCGTCTGCACCTTATGGGTGACGATCGAGACCTTGGCGCCGACCAGTTGGTTGACCAGCGTTGACTTGCCCGCGTTAGGCGCGCCGATCAGCGCAACGAAGCCGGAGTGCGTGACGGGAGCGGCTGCAGTGTCTTCGGCGGTCATGCCGCGCTCCCTTTATTGGCCCACACGCCTTCGCGCACGAGAAATGCCGAAGCCGCCGCTTCTTCGGCCGCCCTGCGGGAGCCGCCGGTACCGACGGAAGGTGCAAAGCCGCTAACCTGCAAAGAAATAGTGAAGACCGGCTGATGGTCGGGCCCTTCGCGTTTTTCGATCACATATTCGGGGCGCGCGTCACTCGTCTTGGCAATCCATTCCTGCAAATCGGATTTCGGATTACGTGGCTTCGTCACAACCGTGCTCGAACGTGGCTCCCAATAACGCAGAACGAACCGCCGCGCGGCGTCGATACCACCATCGAGATAAACTGCCGCGATTAGGGCTTCGACGGCATCAGCCAGATAATTTCCGCCGGAGCCGCGCGATCGCGTCTTCAAGGCGGCGTCGGCCCGGACCAGATTCTCCAGCTGCATCTCGATGCCGACTTCCGAGCATGTCTTTGCATCGACCAGCGCATTGAAACGGGGCGCGATTTCACCTTCCGGTGCATCAGGGAATTTCTCGAAAAGCATATCGGCGACGACAAGACCAAGCACGCGGTCGCCAAGGAATTCAAGACGCTGATTGTTGCTTGCCGCCTTGACCGCGCTGGAATGCGTCAAGGCGGTCTCAAGTAAGCGGATGTCCCTGAAAACATGGCCGGTCCTGGCCATCACCAAACCGGCCAGAGTCTCGCCTGTCGGGCGCTTCAAGGCCATCAGTTGACGAAGTGGAACAGGCGCGAAGCGCGCATCAGCGACGGCCATTTCCAGATTTCGAGCGGGCTAGCCTTGCCGGCGATCGAGAAGAAGACAAGGTTGGCGCGGCCGACCAGGTTCTCGGCCGGAACATAACCGACGGTGAAACGGCTGTCGGCGGAATTGTCCCTGTTGTCGCCCATCATGAAATAGTGGCCGGGGGGCACGTCGAATTCGCGGGTGTTGTCGCCAATCGAGTTCGGCGACAGGTCGAGCGTGTCATAGCTGACACCATCGGGCAGCGTCTCGCGATAGACGTCGATCGGATAATCCTTTTCCGTGATGTCGGGATTGTCGATCTGGCCCGTCTTGACGCGCGGCACGCCAACGCCATTGATGAAGACTTGGCCATCCTTCATCTGGATCTTGTCGCCGGGCAGGCCGATGACGCGCTTGATGTAGTCGACGGACGGATCAGGCGGGAACTTGAACACCACCACGTCGCCACGCTTGGGCTCGGAGCCCCAGATGCGGCCCGAGAAAATGTCCGGTCCAAAAGGCAGCGAATAGCGTGAATAGCCGTAGGACCATTTGGTGACGAACAGATAGTCGCCTTCCAGAAGCGTCGGCCGCATCGAGCCCGACGGGATCGAGAACGGTTGGAACAGCAGCGTGCGAATGACCAGGGCGAGCAAAAGCGCCTGGACGATGACGCTGACGGTTTCGCCAAGCCCGCCGGATTTCTTCTGAGATTTTTCAGCCACGCTCATGTCGTCCTCGATTGTGCGTTGGATGGTATAGAGTCTCGGCGCGCGCTGGGCAACGTCCATGCCGGTCGTCAGATGCAATCAATGTGGCGCTTCTTCGACCGGTAACGCCTCTATGATCACAAAGGCTTGAGCGAGCGGGAAATCATCCGTGATGGTGAGGTGGATCGCCGCCCGATGACCTTGAGGCAGGATCTTTTCCAGCCGCGCCAGCGCCCCGCCGGTCAGCGCCATCGTCGGCGCACCGCTGGGCAGGTTGACGACACCCATGTCACGCCAGAAGACCCCTTGTGCCAGACCAGTGCCCAGTGCCTTGGCGCACGCCTCCTTGGCGGCAAAGCGCTTGGCGTAGGAAGCTGCGCGGGCGCGCCGGTTCTCCGAACGCGCCTGTTCCACCTCGGTGTAGATCCTCTGGATGAAGCGCTGGCCGTGACGCTCAAGCGATTTCTCGATGCGTGTGATGTCGATCAGGTCGCTGCCGATGCCGATGATCATTGGGCGGCGGAACCGACGCTTCCGCCGGGATGAGGCGAATGCTCACGGCGTCTCGCGCGCTCGGCCAGCCGCTTGCGCCGCTGTTCGCGGAAGACATTCATGCCCCAGCGCGTGATGCCGTAGAACACCAGGCCGAACACCAGCCCGAGCGGCACCGCGCCGATCAGCATCGGCTCCAGGACGGGATGCCATAGTTTGGCGAAGGACAGCGTGTGCAGCATCTCGCCCAGATGCGCCGGCGGACCATGTGTCGGCAGGCGATCGTGCAGGATGAGCTTGCCGGTTTCCCAGGATGCGCCCCACAAGAGCGGAAAAGTCAGCGGATTGCCGAAGAATACGGCTCCCAGAGCGGCGGCCACCAGATTGCCGGCGATCACCCAACACAGAACGGCGGCAATGATGAAGTGGAAACCGACGGGGAAGAACGAAGCAAAGACACCCGCGGCGACGCCGGCCGCCACCGCATGCGGGGTGGCCTTCAGCCGCAGAATGCGCTTGGAGAAATATTGAAGCGAGCGCGAAAACGAACGGCGCGGCCACAGATAGGTACGCACCCGCTCGAAAAGGCCATCAGGCTTGCGGCGACGAAAAAGCACTCTCTTCCTATTCCCGACAGTTCACAGCTTACACGCCGGCTGTTTCCAGCCAGGCTTCGACCGCCACATCTTGCGCTTTACGGTCGCCAGAAGGCAATCGCGACTTTGATATAGCCATCCGCAAGCCCAACAACAACCGAAGGCCGTACGCTCAGCGTCCGCAGCGCCAGATTTTTGGTCAGATCCATCTTCTCCACATCGGACAATCGCGGCGAATTTGAGAAGTGGTTTCGGCTAATTGTCGCAGCCGGATGACCGATATGCGGCCAGGGGTTCCTGCCGGCTTCGACAAGGGCACCATCCGTGGCCGAGACGATATCCTTCCGGCGCGGTGCCTACTTCAGATATTCGCTGACCTCGACCAGATTGTCGTCGGGATCGCGGAAATAGACCGACATCATAGGTCCTCGCGCGCCGATGCGCTCAACCGGACCGACTTCGATGGCAACGCCGTCGGCCGCGAGGCCGGCCTGGATTTCGGCGAGAGGCACCGCCGACACGAGGCAGAAATCGCCAGAACCCGGCGTCGGCGTCCTTGCCTTTGGCTCGAAAGTGCGGCCGACTTCGTGCAGGTTGATCTTCTGCGAACCGAACAGAAGCGCTGTCGGCCGGTTCGGCTGATCCAGGCGCCGCATGCCAAGCACGCGCCGGTAGAAATCGCAAGTCGCTTCAACCGAGCGGACCGTCAGCACGAAATGGTCGATGCCGGCGATCATTTCGACCTCCCCGTCAGATGTTGCGGCTGCCCGGCTTGATGGCCGGGATGGCGGCAAGCTCCGGCGGCAACCTGTCCGGCGGATAGGCCGGAACTTCATATTCGGCAAGCGCGATCAACGGCACGCCGACATGGGTCTTGCCGGCCGAACGGTCGATGATGCAGGCGGCCGCGACCACCTCTGCGCCGACGTCGCGCAGGCAATCGATGGTTTCGCGGATCGACAGACCGGTGGTGACGATGTCCTCGACGATGACGACGCGGGCGCCTCGATCGATCTCGAAGCGGCGCAGGCGGAACTCGCCTCCTTCCCGCTCCACCCAGATCGCCGGCACGGCAAGGTGGCGCGAGGTTTCGTATGCCGGGATCAGGCCGCCGATCGCCGGCCCGACGACATAGTCGATCTTGCCTGGCACGGCGGCGCGGATCTTTTTGGCCAGCGCCTTGCACAGCCGCTCGGTCTTGTCGGCATGCATGAAGACGCGTGCCTTCTGCAGGAAAACTGGACTGCGCAGGCCCGACGTCAGGATAAAATGACCCTCGAGAACAGCGCCAGCCCCGCGGAATATGTCCAGCACTTCGTCGGTATTCATCTCGTCCCCCATGGTCGGCTATCGCTAGCCATTGACGCGCCGCGCATCGCTGACGCTCGAATTGTCCTTGAGCTGCGACAGCAGCCGGTTGAGATGCTTCAGGTCCCAGACTTCGAGGTCGATCAGCATTTCGGTGAAATCGGGCGCGGTGCGCACCATCGACAGCGTATGGATGTTGGCGTCGTTGGAGGCAACGACCTGGGCGATATCGGCAAGCGAACCCGGCGCGTTGATGGCGGTGACCGAGACGCGCGCGGGGAACCGTTCCTTGGTGCGCTCGTCGATGTCCCAGCGCACGTCGATCCAGCGCTCCGGCTGATCGTCGAAGGCCTGCAGCGCCGGAGACTGGATCGGGTAGATGGTGATGCCGGTGCCCGGCTGGACGATGCCGACGATACGATCGCCAGGGACCGCGCCTTCCGGCGCGAAGCGCACCGGCAGGTCGCCGCGCACGCCGCGGATCGGCACGGCGCCGGCGCCTGGCTGGTCCTTGTCCTTGCGCGCGGCCCGGCCAGGTATCTGGAACAGCATGCCTGCGGCGTTGCGGATCTTCGACCAGCCCTCCTCGCGCTGCTTGGGCGCTGCCGGCGTGACGCGCTCGTCCTTGTAGTCGGGGAACACCGCCTTCATGACATCGGTTGAGGCCAGTTCGCCGCGGCCCACGGATGCCAGCACATCCTCGATGTCCTTGCGTGCCAGCCTGTGCAGCACGGGCTTCAGGCTTTCCCTGGTGAAGGTCTTGCCGGCTCGTTCGAAGGCACGCTCCAGGATACGCGCGCCAAGGCCAGAATACTGCTTGCGGATCGCATTCTTGGTGGCGCGGCGGATGGCTGCGCGCGCCTTGCCGGTGACGACGACCGATTCCCATGCGGCTGGTGGCACCTGCGCTTTGGAGCGGATGATCTCGACTTCGTCGCCATTCTTCAGTTCCGTCATCAGCGGCATGATGCGGCCATTGACCTTGGCGCCGACGCAGGTGTCGCCGACATCGGTGTGGACCGCATAGGCGAAATCGATCGGCGTGGCGCCGCGCGGCAAGGCAATCAGCATGCCTTTCGGCGTGAAGCAGAACACCTGGTCCTGGAACAGCTCCAGCTTGGTGTTCTCGAGAAAATCCTCGGGATTGTCGCCCTCGGCCAACTGCTCGATGGTACGGCGCAGCCAAGCGTAGGCGTTGGTCTCCTTCGAGATCGCATGGCCGGCGCCGTTCGTCTTGCCGCCGGTGTCCTTGTAGATCGAATGGGCGGCGACGCCGTATTCGGCGATCTTGTTCATCTCGCGGGTGCGGATCTGCAGTTCGACGCGCTGGCGCGAAGGCCCGACGATGGTGGTGTGGATCGAACGGTAGTCGTTCTGCTTCGGGGTCGAGATGTAATCCTTGAAACGGCCGGGCACCATCGACCAAGTGGTGTGGATGGCACCCAGCGCGCGATAGCAGTCCTCGACGCTGTCAACGACAACACGGAAGCCGAAAATGTCGGACAGCTGCTCGAAGGACAGCGCCTTGGCCTCCATCTTGCGGAACACCGACCATGGCTTCTTCTGCCGGCTCTTCACGCCGGCGTTGATGGCGTGCTTTTCAAACAGGGCCGACAGCGCCTTTTCAATGTCGGTCAGCACGCCCTTGTTGCGCTCGAATATCTCGGCGAGCCGCGCGGTGACGGCCCGGTAGGCTTCCGGATTGATGAAGCGGAAGGCGATCTCTTCCAGCTCCTCGCGCATGCCTTGCATGCCCATGCGCCCGGCCAGCGGCGCGTAGATATCCATCGTCTCCTCGGCGATGCGCAGGCGTTTGGCCTCGGGCATGTGATCGAGGGTGCGCATGTTGTGCAAACGGTCGGCGAGCTTGACCAGCAGCACGCGAACATCTTCCGAGATCGCCAGCAAAAGCTTGCGCAGGTTCTCCGCCTGCTCGGCCTTCTTGGAGACGAGGTCGAGTTTCTTGAGCTTGGTCAGGCCCTCGACCAGCTTGCCCATTTCGGGGCCGAACAGATCGTCGATCTCGGCCCGCGTCGCCGTCGTGTCCTCGATGGTGTCGTGCAGCAGGGCGACGGCGATGGTCGCCTCGTCCATGTGCATCTCGGTGAGGATGGCGGCGACTTCGAGCGGATGCGAGAAATAGGGATCGCCGGAAGCGCGCTTCTGGTGGCCATGCTTCTGCATGGCGTAGACATAGGCCTTGTTGAGCAACGCCTCGTTGACGTCAGGCTTGTAGCGCTGGACGCGCTCGACAAGCTCATACTGACGCATCATGGGCTAAATCTCTCGGCGATGAAATGAATCATGCGCCGCACTGTTGTACGGCGCATGCCGGTACCAACTGTCGCAAATACCAGATTCACGCATTATGCCAAGTGCGGCCAAAACTGCATCTGGTATTTGCGACAGTTGGTACTAGATAGCCACGAAACCGCCGGGACGGAAGTGCCGGAACGGAGGCTTAGTAGTCGTCGCTCTTTTCCGGGGGCACCAGGCCTTCGATGCCAGCCAGGAGATCTTCCTCGGTCATCCGGTCGAAGGTGACGTTCTCCTCGGCGTCGTCGGCTTCGGCGGCCGCAACAGCGCCGCCGGTCTGATCAGCGATCACTTCGCCATCGGCTTCGGGCTCGTCGACCTCGACATGCTTCTGCAGCGAATGGATCAGATCTTCCTTGAGATCATCGGGCGACAGCGTCTCGTCGGCGATCTCGCGCAGTGCGATGACGGGGTTCTTGTCGTTGTCGCGCGGGACGGTGATCTGCGCGCCCTGGCTGATCTGACGGGCGCGGTGGCCGGCCAGAAGCACCAGCTCGAAGCGGTTGTCGACCTTGTCGATGCAATCTTCAACGGTTACGCGGGCCATGGACTGCCCCTTTCATGCCTGGATTTAATGGAAAACAGGCGCGGTCCATAACCCGAACGGCGCCAAAATACAAGCATCATGGCAATGCGGGCCCACAGGGCACTCAATCTCAATATCGAACTCCCGATCTAGCAAAGCAGCCGGGTCCAGGGTTCGGCGCCACGATCACAATTGCTTGCAGTGCGCCACATGCCCTTGGATTGCCACCAAACTGGCGTTATCTCGATTGGTCCAAGGTCGGCCGGTTATTAGAGCCTGACCGATAGTCGCTACCGCATTTCGTTTAGACGGCCGTTTTTTCGAAAAGGATTATTTCCATGTTCGACCCTCGTGAAAAAATCGCCCTGTTCATCGACGGCGCCAATCTCTACGCCACATCGCGCGCGCTCGGGTTCGACATCGATTATCGCAAGCTCCTGGCGAGCTTTCACAAGCGCGGTTACCTGTTGCGCGCCTACTATTACACCGCGCTGGTCGAGGACCAGGAATACTCCTCGATCCGGCCACTGATCGACTGGCTCGACTATAACGGGTTCAAGGTGGTCACCAAGCCGGCCAAGGAATTCACCGACTCGACCGGCCGCCGCAAGATCAAGGGCAATATGGACATCGAGCTTACCGTCGATGCCCTGGAACTCGCCGATGTCGTCGACCACTATGTCATATTCTCCGGAGACGGTGATTTCCGAACGCTGGTCGAAGCGCTGCAACGGCGTGGCCGCAAGGTGTCGATCGTCTCGACCATGGCCTCGCAACCTCCGATGATCTCAGACGACCTGCGCCGGCAGGCCGACCATTTCATCGACCTGGCGACGCTGAAGAACGAAGTCGGCCGCGATCCCTCCGAACGACCGGCACGGCGGCCCGAACCGGCTGAAGTCGACGAGGACGACTACTGAGGCCGGTCGACTTGACCGCCCCTTCACTTTCCGAACCCAGCCGCGATTGCCCGCTCTGCCCGCGGCTGCATGATTTCATCGCCGAATGGCGGCAGCGCGAGCCGTCATGGTTCAACGCGCCGGTGCCGACCTTCCTGCCACTGGGTGGCGAAGATACCGTCCAGCTTCTGATCGTTGGTCTGGCGCCTGGCCTGCGCGGCGCCAACCGCACCGGGCGCCCCTTTACCGGCGACTATGCCGGCGACCTGCTCTATTCGACACTGATTGCCCACAACTTCGCACGCGGCGAGTTCAAGGCGCGGCCCGATGATGGGCTGGAACTCCTCGGCACTGCGATCACCAACGCGGTGCGCTGCGTGCCGCCGGAGAACAAGCCGGTCGGTGCCGAGATCGCCACCTGCCGGACATTCCTGGTGCCGACGATCGCTCGCTTTCCCAACCTGCGCGCCGTGCTGGCGCTGGGATCGATCGCGCACCAGTCGACCGTGCGGGCACTGGGCGGGCGCGTCGCCGCCTATCCGTTCAAACATGGCGGCCAGTTGGAAGCCGGCGGCATCATGCTGTTTTCGAGCTACCATTGCTCGCGCTACAACACCAATACCGGTGTGTTGACCGAAGACATGTTCGTGAGGGTATTTGGCGAGATCGCGGCATTCCTGAAGAACTGAGCTCTCGGATACCGTGCGGTCTGCGGTGCCTGCTCACACCGGCAGCAAGGCATCCGGCTTCACGTCGCCGATCGAGGCATAGGTATGTGTCTCCTTCACCCCCGGCAGCGGCAGGATGACGCGTTTGAGAAAGTCCTGATAGTCGGCCATCTCGGCAATGCGGGCCTTCACGAGATAGTCGAAGCCGCCGACGACCATGTGGCATTCCAGAACCTCGGGCGCCTTTGCCACCGCCTCGGCGAAGCGGTCAAAGATATGCGGGGCCGCGTGATCGAGCCGCACCTCGATGAAGACAAGCATGCCGCGGCCAATCTTTGCCGGATTGAGCACCGCCCTGACGGCGGTGATGAACCCGTCGCGAAACAGGCGTTTCACGCGCTGGCTGGCCCCGGTTGGTGACAGGCCGACGCGCGCTGCCAGGTCGAGCGTGGTGCGGCGCCCATCTTCCTGCAGCAGTCGCAGAAGACTGCGGTCGACGGCGTCCAGGTCGACTGGTTCAGGATTCACGTTCAAGCCCTCTTATTTGCGTGAATTACACTTCAAATTGTAAAAAACAGCGTATTTTGTCGCGACCATTTCGACCATAGGCTGCGCTTCATCGCAAGGTCGGGGCTGTCTCCTCCTGGCGGCATGAACATGCGGCGGAACTGACATGGCGGACGGACGAGACACGGGAGACACAAGACTGGCGGTGATCGCCGGCCTTGTCATGATCGCCATCTATGCGGCGCAGTTCGTCGCCGCCCGCTTCAGCCTCAGGGAGCATCTGACGGCCACCGACATGGCCAGCCTGCGCTTTGCAGGTGCCGGCGCGGTGTTCCTGCCGATCGTCTGGAGACGCGGCCTGGCGACCATGAAGGCGCTGGGCTGGCGGCGTGGACTGACGTTGGCTGCACTGGCCGGATTGCCCTATCCGCTGATCATCAACTGGGGTCTAACCCACGCGCCCGCCGCCCATGCCGCGGCGCTCTGCCCGGCCTCGATCGTGTTCTTCTCGTTCCTATTGTCGCTGTTCAGGGAAAGCGCGTCGCGTCGGCGGATCATCGGCGTCGTTACGATCATCGCCGGCTTGTTGCTGTTCATAGCGCCGGCGCGCACCGGCGCCAGCGATGTCCTGTTCGGGGACCTGCTGTTTATCGGATCGGGCGCGATGTTTTCCACATATGCCGTTCTTGTGCAGCGATGGCGTGTCGACCCGGTCACGGCGACCGCGAGCGTCGTGCTTTTGTCCTGCCTGCCGCTGCCACTTCTTTATGTCTTTGCGCCAAGCGGCCTCCATGCCGCCGCAGGCGCCGAAATCGCCAGCCAGATCGTCATTCAAGGTCTTCTCGCGGGCGCTGCGGCAATGTTCCTCTACACTTACATTGTCGACCGATTGGGCTCACAGGCTGCATCGCTGTTCCTGCCGGGTGTGCCGGTCGCCACCGTGATGGTCGGCATGGTCGTGCTTGGCGAGACCCCGCTGGCTATCCAATGCGTGGCCATCGCCATCATGGCCGCCGGGATGGGTTATTCGGCGATGGGTCGACGCAGCACCAGGGAAAATCTGGCTGTCTCGACATCAGCTGGATCGTGAATGGTTTGAGGGGCATGGCAGGCTGCCGAAGAACCGGACCGGGCATCGGATCGGGCCTGTTCATCAAGGTGTGGAGGCGAGCAGCGCGGCCAACTTCTCCGGCCCGCCCTGCAAAACGTTCAGATCGACGTCCCCCTCGATGCCGTTCACGCGCCCCCTGTTGTGGTACTGCCAGTAGATCCAGTCACGGCGGTCCGGTTCCATGAGCAGTGAGCGTAGCCAGAGTGGGCGAGCGGCGATTTGCCCGGCATAAGCGGCCTCGGCTTCATCCGTAAGATAGACGATCGCCGGCTTGCCGAATGCCGCCTCGACAGGTCCGAGGAAGGCCTGGAGTTCGGCATTCAACTGTTCGGGCGACGGACGCCGCGGACAGTTGCCGCCGAACTCGATGTCGACCACGGGCGGCAGCAGCGGCTGATCGTGCGGCACCACCGAGATGAAATTCCTCGCCTGGTCGGCGCCCGGCCGGCAGAAGGTGAAGAAATGATAGGCGCCGACGGCGAGTCCGGCGGCGCGGGCCTCGCGCAGATTGCCGGCGAAGGCGTCGTCGACATGGTCGCCGCCTTCAGTCGCCTTGATGACGACGAAAGCCACATCATCGGCGGCAACACGCCGCCAGTCGATCCGGCCCTGATGATGGGAGACGTCGATGCCCCTGACCGGATATCGGTCGCGATCGGGAGAGTAGGTGCGGAAATAGGCCACTCCTCCCACAGCAATGACACATGCCAGGGCAAGACTGGCCGCGCCCCAGAGAACAATCCGCTTCTTCAAGACCACCCCTGTTGGACTTGCCGGTTGTTCGGCGTTGAAAACCAGACCGTTGGCTTTGCAGGCTATCTCCCGATCACCCGCGTTCCTTCAGCAGCCGGCCTTTTTCGCGCGACCAGTCGCGTTGCTTTTCGGTCTCGCGCTTGTCGTGCAGTTTCTTGCCGCGGCCGACGGCAAGCAGCAGCTTGGCGCGTCCCTGGTCGTTGAAATAGATTTTCAGCGGCACCAGGGTCATGCCTTCGCGGTCCACGCTCTGCGACAGCTTGGCCATTTCGCGCTTGTTGAGCAGCAGTTTGCGGCGGCGGCGCGGCTCGTGGTTGAAGCGGTTGGCCTGCAGATATTCGGGCAGATAGGAATTGATCAGCCAGATCTCGCCGCCTTCGACCGAGGCATAGCTGTCCTGGATGTTGGCTTGGCCCTGACGCAGCGACTTGACCTCGGTTCCGGTCAGCACAAGGCCGGCCTCGATCGTGTCGAGCACCTCATAGGAAAACCGCGCCTTGCGGTTTTCGGCAACGGTCTTGTTGTTGGGATCGGCTTTTCTGACTTGGTTCATGAGGTCTAGAGTCCGTTTCGAAACCCGCTCCCGCGAGTCAGATGATGGTGCTACCGAGAACCGGAGCGGAGCGTACATATAGTACGGGAACACCGGAAGCGCAGGTGGCGCCTTCAGATGATCGCGGGAGCAGACTTCCCAAACGGCTCGCTAATTGATCAAGCCGGCGTGCTTCATGGCCGCATCGATCCTCTCGGCCGTTGCCGGTTCAACAGTCACCAGCGGCGAACGCAGCACGTTCTCGACCTTGCCCAGCTTCGACAGTGCATATTTCGCGCCGGACACGCCGGGCTCGATAAAGATCGCCTTGTGCAGCGGCAAGAGACGGTCCTGCAGCTCCAGCGCCTTCGCACTGTCGCCCGAAAGCGTTGCTTCCTGGAATTCGGCGCAGAGCCGCGGCGCGACGTTCGAGGTCACTGAGATGCAGCCGACACCACCATGCGCGTTGAAACCGAGCGCGGAAGCGTCCTCACCCGAAAGCTGGATAAAATCCTTGCCACAGGTCATGCGCTGCTCCGACACGCGCTCGACCTTGCCGGTGGCGTCCTTGACGCCGACGATGTTCTTGAAGTCGTGCGCCAGCCGGCCCATCGTCTCCGGCATCATGTCGATGACCGAACGCGGCGGAATGTTGTAGATGATGATCGGCAGCTTGGTCGCCCGGGCGACAGCGGCGAAATGCTCGTAGAGGCCGCGCTGTGTCGGCTTGTTGTAATAGGGCGTTACGACCAGGGCAGCATCGGCGCCGGCCTTTTCGGCATACTGCACGAGCCCGACGGCTTCCTCGGTGTTGTTGGAACCGGCGCCGGCAACAACCGGGGCGCGGCCCTTGGCCACCTCGATGCAGACCTTGACGACGTGGCGATGCTCGTCATGCGACAGCGTAGGCGACTCGCCCGTTGTGCCGACAGGAACCAGGCCTGTCGTGCCCTCGCCAAGCTGCCAGTCGACGAACGCGCGAAAGGCTTTCTCGTCGAAACGCCCGCTCTTTTCGAACGGTGTCACGAGCGCGGTAAGCGAGCCTCTCAGCATGTCGTCCAACTCCTTGGGACTTCTCGGTTCACGCATGTCGCTGTCCCAAAACCGGTATCCACTTTTGGGCGCCATGCATCGGTGTTTCGTGGTGCGCGCCTTCTAACCGAAAGCGAAGCCGCGCACCATAGTCTCGACATTGTTGCGCGGCAAGCATTGCCATGGTGCCAGCAAGCGTAATTCGAACGGCCTCGATAACCCTTTGTTTACGAGCCCTTCACGACCTAAGTTTAGGCTTCAAGGCTTCTTCGCCCGCTGGTAAAATGCTGGATTAAGGAAAGACACGCGATCATGCCGACCAGTCGGCCCCATCTCTTCGCGCTGCTTGGCGCCGTCGCCGCGCTGATGCCCGGCGTGGCGATCAGCGGCAGCGTCGATGTGCGGGTCACCTCGGCCATCCCGGTGCCTGGTGTACAGGACAAGGCGCAACAGGCCCCCTCACCCAGCGTCGCACAGTTGAAAAGTGGGCTGGATGCGCTGGCGGCCGGCGATATTGCCGGCGCGCGCGGCGTGCGTGATGCACTGCCCGCACAATCGCTCGACCAGCACATATTGGCTTGGGCGATCGCGCTTTACGGCGGAGACAAGGTTCCAAGCGGCGACATCGCGGCGGCCGCGAAGATGCTGCCCAACTGGCCGGGCACCGTTACCCTGCGCAAGAACAGCGAGCGCGCGCTCTACCGCGAAAACCCGGCGGCGGATGTCGTCGTCAAGGCATTCGACGGCAGCCAGCCGCAGACATTCGAAGGCGTGATGGTTCTCGCGCGCGCCTATGTGTCGTCCGGCAACGCCAAGGCGGCGCGATCGGTGCTGTCGCCGTTCTGGCGCACCGCGATCCTGGAAGCCAAGGACGAGACGGCTCTGATCAAGGAGTTCGGCAGCCTTGTTCCTGCCGCCGACCACCGTTTTCGCATGGAGCGCATGTTCTATGCCGACCGGGTGAATTCCGCCTTGCGTGTCGCCGGCCTCGCCGGCGCCCAGCAGCTTGCCGACGCCTGGGCGGCGGCCGACAGGGGCGACAAGAATGCCGCCAAACTGCTGAAGGCCGTGCCGGCGGCGCAGCGTTCGGCCGGCTATTTCTTCGCGCAGGCCGAGTATCTGCGCAAGCAGCAGGATTTTGCGGGCGCCGCGGCGGTTGTCATGAAGGCGCCGGCGGACCGTGACTCCCTGGTCGATCCGGATGCCTGGTGGGTCGAACGCCGGGTGCTGTCGCGCGCCTATTACTGGCTCGGCCGCGCGGCGGAAGTCGGAGGCCCCGGCAATGCCAAGGACTATTTTGGGCGTGCGGCGACCTACGGCACCACGTTTTACGGCCAGCTCGCCGCCGAACGTGTCGGCCGGCAGGCGCTCAACATCGTCTATCCCCAGCCAAGTGCCGCCGACAGGCGGAGCTTTGCCGGCCGCGAGGCCGTCTCCGCCATCAAGCGCCTGCAGGAGGCGGGCTACGACCGCTATGCCGAAACGCTCTACCGCGACCTTGCCGGCCAGTTGACCAGTCCGGGTGAACTGGCGCTGCTCGCCATCCTGGCGGAAAAGCAGGACAACCATTTCATGGCGCTGAAAATCGGCAAGATCGCCGGAGCGCGGGGCATCGACGTCGGAGCGCTGTCGCATCCGCTCGGCGTCATCCCCGATTCGGCCAATATTTCCGGTTCCGGCAAGGCGCTGGCCTACGCGGTCGCCCGCCAGGAAAGCGAATTCAATATCGGGGCCATATCCAGTGCCGGCGCGCGCGGGCTGCTGCAGCTGATGCCGGCAACCGCCAGGCAATTGGCGAAGAAGGCTGGATTGCAGTTTTCGCAGACCAGGCTGACAACCGACGCCGCCTATAATGCAACGCTTGCTTCGGCCTTCCTCGGCGAACAGCTGGATCGCTTCAACGGCTCGTACGTATTGACCTTCGCGGGCTACAATGCCGGCCCGGCCCGGGCCGGCCAGTGGGTGGCGAAATATGGTGACCCGCGCGGCAAGGACATCGATGCGGTGGTGGACTGGATCGAACGGATTCCCTACACGGAAACAAGAAGTTACGTGCAGCGCGTGATGGAGAATTACGAGGTCTACAAGATGCGTATCTCCGGCAAGTACGACATCGTCGGCGATCTCGTGAACGGGCGGAGTTGAAGTTTTTGCTCTTCCTTCGTGAGGAGAAGGAGGAGCCTTTCCCATTTGACCCCTCCTGCGCTCCGTCTATAGCAGACGTGGACGATCCCTTCGGCTAAGGAGCCCGTCCCATGTCGAGCAACCCAGGCTTCTCCGACTTCTTCTATGCCGCGCCAGATGGGCTGAGACTTCACGCGCGCGTCTATGGCGAAGCGAATTCCGCACATTGGCCGGTCGTCTGCCTGCCTGGCCTGACACGTAATGCGCGGGATTTTCACGAGCTGGCGCTCTATCTCTCAACGCGATCCGCCTTGGCGCGCAAGGTCATCGCCTTCGACTATCGCGGACGCGGACAGTCGGCCTACGATCCCGATGTCAGTCACTATAATGTCGGAGTCGAGGCGGGGGACATCCTTGCCGGGCTGACGGCGCTCGGCATCGAACAGGCGGCCTTCATTGGCACCTCGCGCGGCGGGCTGATCATCCATGTGCTTGGCGCGATGCAGCCGGCGGCACTGAAAGCCGTCGTGCTCAACGACATCGGGCCAGTGATCGAAGCCGCCGGCCTTGCCCATATCCTCACCTATCTTGATCCCACGCCAAAACCGAAGAGCCGTGCCAAGACTGTCGATGCCCAGCGCGACACGCATGGCGGCGACTTTCCCGCCCTCGCTTCGGCGGATTGGGAGCGGATGGCGTCAGCGCTCTATCGCGAGACGGATCAGGGGCTGATGCCGGATTTCGACCCGAGGCTGGTTGAAACGCTCGCCGCCCTCGACCTAAGCAAGAAACTGCCGGATTCGTGGGCGCAATTCGAGGCGCTGGCCGCCATGCCTATGCTGGTCATACGCGGCGCCAACTCGAGACTTTTCTCCGTCGAGACGCTTGAAGAAATGAAGAAGCGCCACCCAAACCTCGAGGCGATCACGGTCGAGGGCCAAGGCCACGCGCCTTTCCTCGAGACCGGCAGCCTGCCCAGCGCCGTTGCTGTCTTTCTCGATCGCGCCGAGAGGCAATAAGCGGCAAATAAGCCCCAAGACCAGATCAGATCCCGGGGCTGTTACGGCAGCAAAGGCAAGCTGTCGGAACTACTTGGCCTTGGAGCTTTTGCGGGTCGCTTTTGGCGACGCCTTCGCCGAAGCGCCCTCATCCGCCTGCTTCCGCTTCGCCGACGGCGTCGTCACCGGCGACGAAAACAGAGAGCTTTCCGCGTTGCCGGCCGGTTGCTCGCCGCGAGGCTTCTCCAGCACGACAACGCAGCCATCGAGATCATTGGTGGCCAGATGCGCGTAGCGCATGGTCATCGACAAGGTCTGATGGCCAAGCCACATCTGCACGCGGCGGATGTCGATGCCGCCCTGGACAAGACGCGAAGCGCAGGTGTGGCGCAGGATGTGCGGCACGACCTGGTCGTCGGCGCCGAGCCCGACTTCCGCCTTGGCATCGTTCCAGATGGCGCGGAATTGTGCCTGGCTGAGCTTGGTGAACGGGCCCTTGGGTCGGCGTCCTTCGGCCGGCGGCAGCTTGATGACCTCCTTGACCCGTTCGGTCATCGGAATGGTCCGGCTGCGGCCGGATTTGGTGATCCAGAAGGAGACGCGATGTTCCTGGATATCGTTCCAGATCAGCCCGAGCGCCTCGCCGAGGCGGCATCCGGTGTCGACCAGGAAGACGGAAAGCCGGTAAGCATCCTCGCTGCGGCTCTTGATAGCGGCAAACAGCCTTGCCTCTTCCTCCCTCTCGAGGAAACGAATTCGTCCCGCCCGCTCCTTCTGGCGGCGAAACTCGGGCAGGCTGTGGATATCTCCCATCTTGTAAGCCTTGCGCAGCAGTTTGCTGAGAGCAGCCATCTTTCGATTGATGGTCGCGTTGCTGTTGCCGCGCTGGCGCAAGGTGCCGATAAGGTTGTCCAGGGTACTCTGGTCAAAGGCGCTGAAACGCTCCCCAAGGAGGATCTCGTCTATCTCGCCGATGAAGGAGCTGACATTATATTTATGTCGCCCATCATCCCACAATATGTCTCGATAAGCTGAAAAAAGCTCTCCGACCCGGTATGACTTTACTTCTCTTATCTTGTTATATGTGTAGTTGATCTTCGAGTTCTGAGAAGAAAACGTCGAAAACTGATCAGAGGGGTATCCCTCTTGAATCGCTTCGTTGGTCATTATCCGTCACTCCCCCGAGTGGATTGGAATCAGCCCTATCCGCTTGGGAGCGTCCTTTCAAGAGATTAAATCACGCAGTTGTGATCTCACCCGCCCACCGCGGATCCCACGAGACCAAGCCTACGGATCTGTTCAGCTACCGATTCCCCCTTTTCCTTCGTTTGCGTTGACCCAGTCACGAAACAAAAACAGCCCGGGCGTTTGTGCGCCCGGGCTGGATTTCATCTGTAAGGAACCAGCCCTTAGAAAGAGCGTTGGAAGCGGAGGATACCGGCGACGTTGCTCTTCTTGGTCGCACCGACCCAGCCTTGCGACAGGTCGTCAGCACCGCCGACGTTCTGGTAATCGACTTCGGCCGTGACCGTGAAGCCAGGAACAACGTCATAGGCGATGTTCGCAGCGATGCCGAGGTTCTTCCAGTCATCATACGAGATCTGAGCGTTGAACGAGGTCTTCTCGTTGAACTTGTAGGTGCCACCGCCCCACACTGCCCAGTTGCCGCCCCACTGCTTGTAGAAGCCGCGGCCGGTACCGAAGTCGTTGAGGTTGTCGTCCGAGCCATAGCCGCCCATGATCCAGAGCGACAGCTCGTTGGAGACGTTGACGTCCAAACGAACCTTGCCGGCAACTTCTTCGTAGTTGCTGTCATAGGAAACGACGCCGGTGAGAGCGCCCCAGCCCTGGGTCCACTTCAGACCGCCGACAACATGCGGAACGTAGCTGTCGATGGTATCGGCACCTGCGCCTTCTTCCAGCGAGACCACAGCCGAGAAGCCGTTGCCGGCGTCAAAGTAGTACTGAACGACGTTGGTGTCGAAATTGCCGTAGGGGACGATCGTGTCCTCAATGACGTTGCCGGCGTAGCCGATGAACGTATCGAAGGCCGATTCATCCTTACCAACGCGGAGACCACCAAGCTGGATCCAGGCGAAATTCAGCGAAACGCCCTTGTTGTGCGCCTCGAACGTGCCAGTCTGCGGGAAGTCATAGTCGCCATAGTTGTTGCCGAAGTTGAAGCGGGTCTCGGTATAGGTCTTCAACGTGCCGAGTTCGGTTTCCTGGCCGGTCCAGGTCTTCAGCGTGAAGCGGGCGTTCTTCCAGTAGGTGTCGTGATCGCCATCGCCCATATGGTCCGGAACGTTCTGGGCGCCACCGAATGCGCCGGCATCACCCACGCCGATGTCGTAGCGGACATAGCCGCCGATGCGCAGGCAGGTCTCGGTGCCGGGGATGTAGAAGTAGCCAGCGCCGTAGACGTCGCAAATCTTGACGTATTCAGCGGGCTCCGGCTCGGCGACGACGACGGCGTCGGCGGCGCGCGCACCGGAAACTGCGATCAGGGCCGCAGCGGAGCCGAGAAGAAGGCTCTTGATGTTCATTTTCTGACCTCCAGTCAGAATCGAACCGAATGACGGCCCTATCAACGCCAGTTTAGGCATCAACTAACTGAGATAATTAAGTTTTTTCGGAGACCAGGTGGATTTCGCGCTGTCGTGCGAATAGTCACCAAAGACGTTTGTTGGCGAAGGCGTGCCCGGAGCCGGCGCTTGAATGAAGCCGCCTTGGCTTGGTCGGAGAAAGCTACATAGGTGACGATCCGCCAGGGCAGAAACTTAGACGTGTGGGTGGATTTTCCGGCATTGTGCTCGGCGATCCGGCGCTTCAGGTCGGATGTGATGCCGACACATCGCTCGCTATCCACAGGCCCTCCTTCGCCGAGGCTTCGGAGGGCGTCCTGCTTCGCGGGAATGTCTGGGCTTGTCCTGCGAAGCCCGAAGGGCGAAGCAGGATGGCGGAGAGGATGGGATTCGAACCCACGAGAAGCTTTTGACCTCTACTCCCTTAGCAGGGGAGCGCCTTCGACCACTCGGCCACCTCTCCGTTGAGCCGCTGGATAAAGAAAAGCGCCGGCACAATCAACAAGCCCGCATCATTAATATAGAAAATAACGGCGCTCTGTCGCCGCGGATTTCCGCGATGGGGCGGTAATGCGGCAAATCCCTGGCAGGTGACTCGCGGCCTCGCCACGATTCCATCGGCCGAATGCCGGATTCGGCCGGAAATAGCCGGCTGCGGCGGGCCCGATGGTTAACGAGAGCTTTCTGAGTGAGGCCAAATCGTGTCATTTGTGCAACAACGCTGGGGGATAGCAGCCGAACAGCCCTTTCGCCGGTACGATCGTTGTTGAACGCCGCCGGCTCATGGGTAATGTCGAGTTCGAAGGAGCGGCGCGGTGCGCATCTTTTTCGGTAGTGGGGATGGGGCAGGGAACGCTGTCCTTCAGCAAAGAATACCCAGACCCGTTTTTTAACTTTTGACTGGAGGTCAGAAAATGAACATCAAGAGCCTTCTTCTCGGCTCCGCTGCGGCCCTGATCGCAGTTTCCGGTGCGCGCGCCGCCGACGCCGTCGTCGTCGCCGAGCCGGAGCCCGCTGAATACGTCAAGATTTGCGACGTCTACGGCGCTGGCTACTTCTACATCCCCGGCACCGAAACCTGCCTGCGCGTCGGCGGCTATATTCGTGAGGATATCGGTGTGGGCGACGGTGGCTCGTTCGATGGCGTCAATCACGTCACGGACCACCAGCACGGTGATGACGACTCGACCTACTGGAAGCAGACCCGCTTCACGCTGAAGACCTGGACTGGCCAGGAAACCGAACTCGGTACGTTGAAGACCTACACTGAGTACCGCATCAACTTCGGCAACAGCTACGGCGACTATGGCACCCCTGGTCTCGCAGGCAACACCGAAGCGAACCCTAACGCTGGCGGCGACGGCTGGCAGGCGCGCAACAAGACCAGCGCCTTGGAATTTGCCTGGATCCAGCTCGGCGGTCTGCGTGTCGGCGCTGACGAATCGGCCTTTGATACGTTCATCGGCTACGCCGGTAACGTCATCAACGACACGATCGTCCCTTACGGCAATTTCCAGACCAACGTCATCCAATACTACTTCGACGCTGGAAACGGCTTCTCGGCCGTGGTCTCGCTGGAAGAAGGCTCCGGTGAGGTTGGCACCATCGACAGCTATGTTCCGCATGTCGTCGGCGGTGTGAAGTGGACACAGGGCTGGGGCGCCATCACCGGCGTCGTCGCCTATGACAGCAACTACGAAGAAGTCGCCGGCAAGGTTCGCCTGGACGTCAACGTATCCAACGAACTGTCGCTGTTTGCCATGGTCGGCTATGGCTCGGACAACAACCTCAACGACCCGACCAACAACATCGATGCGCTCGGCCGCGGCTTCTACAAGCAGTGGGGCGGCAACTGGGCAGCATGGGGCGGCGGCACCTACAAGTTCAACGAAAAGACATCGTTCAACCTCCAGGCGTCGTATGATGACTGGAAGGACATCGGTGTCGCGGCGAACGTCGCCTACACCGTCGTTCCCGGCCTCACCGTCACGGCGGAAGTCGACTGGCAGCGCGTCGGCCAAGGCGCCATCGACAACCAGTCCGTGTGGGTCAACGCGACCAAGAAGGACAACGTCGGCGGTCTCCTCCGCTTCCAACGCGACTTCTAGTCAATTCGCCTAGGCGAAATCAAACCCGGCGGGCAACCGCCGGGTTTTTTTGGCCGCTTGCAACTATCGCAGGTAAGGGGCCTCCGTCGTGCGCAGAAAGTCAGTTCGAACAACTGAGAACGGCTAGCCTTCAGCCAAATCCCCCAAGGCTTCGATCAATGGCCGAAGCCTGCCTTCGTAGTGCTTCCAACGCTTGACCGATGATTTGTAGATCGGCTGACGAACCTGCCAGTGGCTGAGGGTTCTGACGGAGCCAGCCCTTTCGAAGAAACGGAGGCAGGCGTCGTGCCACTCCAAACCCAGATGCTCCACAAGCCGACGGGACTGCCCCTCCTGGTCGGAAACAAGGTCTTCATAGCGATTCTCGAGAATGCGTCCCGGAAAAATCGACTTCCAATAGCGCATCAGGCGATCGTACTCGCGGTAGTAAAGCCCAAGCACCGCAAGGTCCGAATTATACTTATGCGCGTCGTTAAGATTCGAGGTGAAGCAAGAAAAACAATTATCAACGGGATCGCGTACGCAATGAACAATCCGTGCGTTAGGGAAGAGAAGGGCGATGAGGCCCACAAGTTCGAAATTGTGAGGCATCTTATCGACGATTCGCAATGCTTCGGGCGCGTTGAGACGCAAGCTGGATAGATATTCACCGGCGAGCGCCTTGGATTGCGTTCGCGTCATCGACATGACTGGTCGTCCCAATGGGCGTCCCGGCTGCAATTTAAGACCGTTGGCAACCGCGACTCGCCCCAGCTTGGAGTGTTCGCCCGCGCCGTGGACATCGGGATGGCTCGAGCAGATCTGTTCCGTCAGCGTCGTGCCAGAACGCGGCATTCCAAGCACGAATACAGGCGTCTCAGATGGATCACCATATCCCACCCTCGCCGCGAAGAACTCCGGATTGAACAGCTCGATCCACGCATCGACCTGTCGACCGTAGGATTCAATGTCAAAATCGAACCCCTTGTTCGTTGCGGCTCTGAGAAAATGGTCCATGGCCTCATCGTGGCGACCAAGATCATCCAAGACCTTACCGGCGGCCATATGAAGCTGGTAGGGCTCATCGGCGGGATTCGCCGTTTTTTGAAGCTCGTCCAGAATGGCTTTGAGTTCGGGTGGCTCGGCGGAGAATTTTCGAACCGCTACAAGCGTATTGTAGGACGACGGCACGCTCATGCGCCTGTCGATGCTCTCCTTCAGGCAAACCGTAGCTTCGTCCATGCGGCCGAGGGCAACGAGAGTATTCGCAAGGGCCGTCCGGACGAATGCGTTGTCGGGGTCAATTTTGAGCGCTTTTTCATAGAGCGGCACAGCCACGTCCGCCTTTTCGAACATGAAATATGCTTCGCCAAGTCGACGAAGAGCATCCGTGAGATCGGGCTTCAGCTCGCAGGCGCGCTGCAAATGATGAATCGCAAGCGGATAATCCGCGACCTTTAGAAAGGCCTCCCCCAGACTGAGCTGATAGTATGGATTTTTCGGCTCCTTCGCTGCCGCGCGGGCGAAATACTTGATCGCCAGTTCGTCGTCGAAACCGAGCCCCAGCGTGCCAAGAATGTAGAGGGCAAGCGCGTGATTGGGCGAGCGCGTCAGAACACGATGGCAGAGTTCTTCGGCTTCCGGCAGCCGTCCAGCTTTCTGTAGTTCCAGCGCTTGTCTAAGCAGCATGTCATCGGTTGGCCCAGGCAACGATCCAGGCTTAGCCGGTTGGGCGAAGGGTCTGGCCTTTTGCACTGGCTGTGCCTTGAGATGCTTGGACCAGGTTGGGGGCAGCCGTGAGTTCATCGTGCCTCGCTAGCAAAAACGGCCGACAGAATCCAGCATGGGATAGACCACCGGCCGTTACCTGGAGACTTCCCAGAACTATTTGATACCGAAATCTTTCTCCCCTACGCCTGCAGATCTGATCCAGTCCTGCACTCGCGTGCATCCACCCGCTTAACGGATTTAGGCCAGAGGGGCAGGACGTCTCGCGCAGCCACGGCCAAATCTCGACATCGTTCCGGCGCAAGCGTGCCAGACTAAGTCTCAGCCAAGTCTCCAAGGGCCTCAATCAGCGGCAGGATTGAACTTCCATAGCCCTTCCAGCGATTGATAGACGAGGTGTAGATCGGTTGTCGAACCTGCCAGCGGCTAAACGTGTTCACCGAACCTGGCTTGTCAAAGAACCGCAGACAGGCGTCGTCCCAGGGCAGCCCCAGATGGTCGATCAAGCGGCGCGATTGCGCTTCCTGGTCGGAGACCATGTCCTCATAGCGGGTCTCAAGGATTTGGCCTGGAAAGACCTTATCCCAGTGCCGCATAAGCCGGTCGTATTCGCGATAATACAGTCCGAGCATATGGAGATCCGCGGTATAACTATTGTCGTCATTGAAACCCAGGAAATAACACGAGAGGCAGTTGTCGATAGCATCTCGACGGCAGTGAATGATGCGTGCCTTGGGAAACAGAAGCCTTATAAGGCCGATAAGTTCGAAATTATGCGGCAATTTGTCGACGATACGCTGGGCGTTGGGGGACCGTTGACGGATATGGGCAAGATAGTCTTCAGCCAAAGCCTTCGACTGATTCACCGTCATGGTCAGGATCGAGCTTCGCAATTCTTCGGGCGAGCGCGTTTTGGGCGCGAGACTGTTTGTGATGCGCCGGAGTTTTGTCAGCTCGCCAGCGCCATAAGCATCCGGGTGGCTCGCACAGATTTGCTCGGTCAAAGTGGTGCCTGAACGTGGCATGCCAAGCACGAAGACAGGTACTTCCGAAGAGCTTCCATGTCCTGTCTTGGCGGCCAACATCTCGGGGCTGAACAGTTCGATCAAGAAATCGATGCCGCGGCGGTAAGCCTCAAGGTCAAAGCCGCGGGTCGAGCGCTTTGCCTGCTGAAAATGGCCCATCGCCTCGTCATAGCGCCTGATATCGTTGAGCACCTTCCCGGCCGCGTAGTGGAGTTGTTGTATACTTTTGTTATCAAGCGCCGGATTCTTCAGTTCAGCCAGAATGGATTTTAACTCCGTCGGCTCTTCCTTGAATTTTCGTATACCGACCAAGCCGTTGTAAGCAGCGGCGACATCCTGGCCACGGGCGATCGCCTCTTTCATGTAGTTTGCCGCCTCATCCATCCGGCCGAGGCTTACAAGCGCGTTGGCCAACCCTATTCGGATAGCGGAACGGCCGTCATCGATCTTGAGCGCTTTCTCATAGAGGGGCACCGCGAGGTCGGCTTTGCCGAATCCGGTGTAGGCGCGGCCCAGCGCACAAAGCGCCTCGACCCAGTCGGCCTTCAATTCGCAAGCACGCTCGAAATGCCTGATTGCATCCGTATGCTCGCCGACTTTCAAATAGGTTTCACCCAGGGTCAGATGGTAATGCGGATTTTGAGGTGCCTCCTTTACCGCTCGCTCAAAACAGCGAATGGCCATCTCGTCATCCAGCCCGAGCGCAAAGGTTCCAAGCAGATACAAGGCAAGGGGGTGTCGCGGGGCATGAGCCAATACACGCTGACACAGCGCCTCCGCCTCCGGCAACCGATTTGCCCGATGAAGTTCTACCGCCCGCCTGAGCAGTGCGTCATCGGCCTGCGCGTGTGATAGCGACCCCGCTTTGGGTTCGGCGATTTTCGACTGCGGGTTTTTCGGTCCGGACGGAGTTTTCAGATGCTTGGACCAGGCAGGCGGCAGACGATTGTTCATCGTGTCTGGCTACCAAAAAGACACGGCCGAATCCAGCATGACAAATTGCTGCCTGCGAGCAACTTGCACCTAATAAGCCGGCGCGTTAGCAAGAAGGTCCCTTCGAAGCGAGCTTCCGACATGCCTGTGCGCCCTGCCCTCTCACCCCTCATCGCAGCGCTTCCGTCGACCGTGCCGTTTGTCGGCCCCGAAGCGCAGCAGCGTGAGCGCGGGCGCGCTTTCCGTGCCCGTATCGGCGCCAATGAGAGCAGTTTTGGTCCTTCGCCGCGCGTCATCGCCCGCATGGAGAGTGTCGCGCGCGACCAGTGGATGTATTGCGACCCCGACAATTACGATCTGAAGGTCGCGGCTGCGGCGCATCACCATGTGGCGGTCGAAAATATCGTTGTCGGCGAAGGCATTGACGGTCTGCTCAGCCTGGTGGCGCGCATGTACGTGGCGCCTGGCGATGCCGTGGTCACCTCGCTCGGCGCCTATCCGACCTTCAACTTCCACATTGCCGGTGTCGGCGGCCGGCTGGTGACTGTCCCTTACGAGAATGACAGGGAAAGCCTGGACGGTCTGCTCGCGGCAGTCGTCAGGGAGAAGGCGCCGCTGGTCTACCTGTCCAACCCGGACAATCCGATGGGCAGTTGGTGGGAAGCCGACGAGGTCATCCGCTTCATCGAAGCCTTGCCGGAAGCCACCATGCTGGTGCTCGACGAGGCCTATGGCGAATTGGGACCAGCCTCGGCCCTGCCGCCGATCGACATCTCGCGGCCGAACGTCATCCGCATGCGAACCTTTTCGAAGGCCTATGGACTTGCCGGAATACGCTGCGGCTATGCCGTCGCCGAGACGCAAGTGATCAGCGACTTCGAGAAGATCCGCAACCACTATGGCGTCAGCCGCATGGCGCAGATCGCCGGCGTCGAGGCGCTCGCCGACCAAGCCTATCTCGAGACGGTGGTGGCCCGGGTCGCAGCCGGACGTCGGCGCATTGCCGATATCGCCGAACAGAACGGGTTGAAGCCGCTCGCCTCGGCGACCAATTTCGTCACCATCGACTGCGGCCATGACGGTGCTTTTGCCCTGAAAGTGCTGCAGGGGCTGTTGTCGCGCGACGTCTTCATCCGCAAGCCGATGGCGCCACGGCTCGACCACTGCATCCGCGTCAGCGTCGGTCTCGCCCACGAACTGGACATCTTCGCCGAGGAATTGCCTGGCGCCTTGGCAGCGGCGCGCGGAAACTAGGGCACTTCGCGGCGCTCGGGAGCCATCGCGGCGCCGAGCAGATGTCCGGCACGCGCCAGCACATCCGACAATTCCGCGGCTTCCCTGTCATTCAAGCCCGCGGTCAGGCGGGCCAGATCACGATCCGTGGCCGCATGAAGTGCCGCAAGCGCGGCCTGGCCGCGCGCGGTGAGCGAAAGAACGCGCGGCCGGAGTAGCGCGGGATCGGTACACATCTCGGTCAGGCCGGCGGCAGAAAATTTGGAACGGAGGCCCTCGATTTTCATCGCGGTCACCGTTTCAACCGTTGCCTTCGTTCGATGCTGCGCCAGACTCTATGGAACGGGAGCGAGCCCATGAATGATCGGAAAAGGGCAGTGCAGGCGCACATATACGGCACGGTCCAAGGGGTCGGCTACAGGGCGTGGACGCGCGATGAAGCGACAAGGCTCGGGCTGTTGGGCTGGGTGCGCAACGAAAGAGACCGCTCGGTGACGGCATGGCTTACCGGCGCCGACGCGGCGATTGCGGCCATGATTGAACGGCTTCGGCAAGGCCCGCCGGGCGCATCCGTCTCGCGGATCGATGTGGACGAATTGGCGACCTGGACCACGCCTGGAGATTTCAGAATCATAGCATAGGCGGATTTCCGCCCACTTGAATTAATTGAACGTTTGTTTTATTATTCTGCCGTCAACGAGGCGACGATGGCGCGCACCACAGGATCACACGGCGAGCGAACCGAAGCGGCAGTCCGTGAAGCGGCGGCCACCCTGATTGCGCGTTACGGTTATGAAGCAATGTCGATGCGCCAGCTGGCCGCCGAGGTCGGCGTGCAGGCGGCCGCGCTCTATCGCTATTTTCCGACCAAGGAAGACCTGCTGTTCACGCTGATGCGCGACCATATGCAAGCGCTTCGCGAGGCCTGGGAGCGTTCCAGGCCGGCCGACGCGGATCCGGTGCGGCAGCTTGCCGCCTATGTGCGCAACCACATCGCCTTTCATATCGGGCGCCGCCACGCCACGCATGTGTCGAACATGGAATTGCGCAGCCTGTCGCCCGACAGGCTGACACAGATCCTGCGCATGCGCACGGCCTACGAAAAGGACCTGCGTTCGATCCTGCGCGATGGCGCCGAGGCGGGTATTTTCCGCATCGAGGACACCGGCCTGACGGCCATGGCTCTGATCCAGATGATGACCGGCGTCATCGTCTGGTTCCGGCCGGGCGAGCGATTGTCGATCGCCGAAGTCACGCAGACATACCTTTCGATGACAATGCGCCTGGTCGGCGCGAACATCGGCATTGGTACCGGGGAGGAACGGCATGTACACGAACACGCTCAGCTTCGGGCATGATGAGGACGTCGAGGCGTTGCGCGACCTGGTGCGCCGCTTCGCCCAGGACAGAATCGCGCCGATAGCCGCTGACATCGATCGCGAGAACGAATTCCCGGCGTATCTATGGGGAGAACTCGGCAGTCTTGGCCTGCTCGGCATAACCGCCGATCCCGATTTCGGCGGCAGCGGCATGGGCTATCTCGCCCACGTGATCGCGGTCGAGGAGATTTCGCGCGCCTCGGCATCGGTCGGCCTTTCCTACGGCGCCCACTCCAATCTCTGCGTCAACCAGATCAACCGCTGGGCAACGCCGGCACAGAAGGAAAAATACCTGCCGCCGCTATGTTCGGGCGAGCACGTCGGCGCGCTTGCCATGTCGGAGCCCGGCGCCGGCTCCGACGTGGTGTCGCTCAAGTTGCGCGCCGAAAAGCGCAATGACCGCTATGTGCTCAACGGCACCAAGATGTGGATCACCAACGGCCCGGATGCCGAAACGCTGGTCGTCTACGCCAAAACCGACCCGGACCGGAAATCGCGCGGCATCACCGCCTTCATCGTCGAAAAGGCGATGCCGGGGTTTTCGGTGGCGCAGAAACTCGACAAGCTCGGCATGCGAGGGTCCAACACCGGCGAACTGGTCTTTTCAGACGTCGAGGTGCCGTTCGGCAATGTGCTGCACGAGGAAGGACGCGGCGTCGAGGTGCTGATGTCCGGCCTCGACTATGAGCGCACCGTGCTTGCCGGCGGCCCGATCGGCCTGATGGCGGCCTGCCTCGACGTAGCGATCCCCTATGTTCACGAGCGCAAGCAGTTCGGCCAGCCGATCGGGGAATTCCAGCTGGTGCAAGGCAAGCTTGCCGACATGTATACGGCGATGAACGCCGCGCGTGCCTACGTGTACGCCGTCGCCGCCGCCTGCGACCGCGGCCAGACCAGCCGCAAGGATGCAGCCGGATGCGTGCTGTTCGCCGCCGAGAAAGCGACGCAGATGGCACTCGACGCGATCCAGCTGCTTGGCGGCAACGGCTATATCAACGACTATCCGACCGGCCGGCTTTTGCGCGACGCGAAGCTCTACGAGATCGGCGCCGGCACCAGCGAGATCCGTCGCTGGCTGATCGGCCGCGAGATCATGGCGGAGGGGGTGTAGCATGGCTATCCTCCAAACCCAGATCTCGCCCTCCTCCGAAACCTTCCGTGCCAACGCCGAGCGCATGCGGGCTCTGGTTGCCGACATCGCTGAAAAGGCCACGACCGTCGAGCGCGGCGGCTCGGATGAGGCCCGCGATCGCCATGTCGGTCGTGGCAAGCTGCTGCCGCGCGAACGCCTGGCGCAATTGCTGGACACCGGTTCGCCCTTCCTCGAGATCGGCCAGTTCGCGGCCTGGTCCATGTATGGCGAGGAGATAGCGTCGGCCGGCCTGATCGCCGGCATCGGCCGCGTCGAGGGCACCGAGGTGATGGTCGTTGTCAACGACGCCACGGTGAAGGGCGGCACCTACTATCCGCTGACGGTGAAGAAGCATCTGCGCGCGCAGGAGATCGCGCTGCAGAACAATTTGCCATGCGTCTATCTGGTCGACAGCGGCGGCGCCAATCTGCCCAACCAGGACGAGGTCTTTCCCGACCGCGAGCATTTCGGCCGCATCTTCTACAACCAGGCCAACATGTCGGCTGCCGGCGTTCCGCAGATCGCCTGCGTCATGGGCTCCTGCACCGCTGGCGGCGCCTATGTGCCGGCGATGTCGGACGAGACGATCATGGTGCGCAACCAGGCGACCATCTTCCTCGGCGGACCGCCGCTGGTGAAGGCGGCCACCGGCGAAGACGTCAGCGCCGAGGAATTGGGCGGCGCGGATGTACACACCAGGCTTTCCGGCGTCGCCGATCACTATGCGCTGGACGACGAACACGCGCTCGCCATTTGCCGGCGCATCATCAAGAACCTGAATCGGAACAAGGCTGTAAGCCTGAGCTTACAGAAAGCTCATCAGCCGCTTCATCCCGCGGATGAGCTCTATGGCATCGTCCCGACCGACCTGCGCCAGCCCTATGACGTGCGCGAGGTGATCGCGCGCATCGTCGACGGCTCCGAATTCGATGAGTTCAAGCAGAACTACGGCACCACGCTGATCACCGGTTTCGCCCACCTCCATGGCATGCCGGTCGGCGTCATCGCCAACAATGGCGTGCTGTTTTCCGAAAGCGCGCTGAAGGGCGCGCACTTCATCGAGTTGTGCTGTCAGCGCAAGATTCCGCTGGTTTTCCTTCAGAATATCACCGGCTTTATGGTCGGCCGCAAATACGAGGCGGGCGGCATCGCCAAGGACGGCGCCAAGCTGGTGATGGCGGTGGCGACCGCCAGGGTGCCGAAGGTGACCGTCATCATCGGCGGTTCGTTCGGCGCCGGCAACTACGGCATGTGCGGCCGCGCCTACTCACCGCGCTTCCTGTGGATGTGGCCGAACGCGCGCATCTCGGTGATGGGCGGCGAACAGGCGGCAACCGTGCTCGCCATGGTCAAGCGCGAAGGCATCGAGCGAAAGGGCGGCGAGTGGAGCGCCGAGGAGGAAGCGAAATTCAAGAAGCCGATCCTGATGAAATACGAGCATGAGGGCCATCCGCTCTACTCGTCCGCCCGCCTCTGGGACGACGGCATCATCGATCCGGCCAGGACACGCGAGGTGCTGGCGCTCAGCCTTTCCGCGTCGCTCAACGCCGAGATCGAGGAGACGCGCTTCGGCGTGTTCAGGATGTGAGATGAGCAAGGCCCAAGACAGGATCCGCATCCACACCGGCGACATCACGAAGCTGGATGTCGACGCCATCGTCAATGCTGCCAACACCTCGCTTCTCGGCGGCGGTGGAGTCGATGGCGCCATCCACCGCGCGGCGGGTCGTGAGCTCGAGATAGAATGCCGGATGTTGAACGGATGCAGGGTCGGCGACGCCAAGATCACCAAGGGTTACAAGCTGCCAGCTCGACATATCATCCACACGGTCGGGCCGGTCTGGCAGGGCGGCGGCAAGGGCGAAGCCGAACTGCTGGCCTCTTGCTATCGCAGGTCGCTGGAACTCGCGACCGCCAATGATTGCCGTTCGGTGGCGTTTCCCGCGATCTCGACCGGTGTTTACCGCTACCCGAAAGACGAGGCGACCGAAATCGCCGTCTATGAGGTCAATGACTTCATCAAGCACAACGCGCTTCCCGAAATCGTTGTTTTCTGCTGCTTCGACGAAGCGATGGCGGAACTATACCGTCAACATCTTGCAACATTGGGTGGAGATTGAATTTTATAGGCCAGGCCTTTCGTTCGCTCACGAAATCGCGAGCTCATCCCGCAGCTCTGGCGGCGCCGGAGAATATTCGCTATCGCTCGTCCTGCACTTTGCAATGGGGATGGGGTGAGAATGGAACGGAAATATTCACGGAATGCGTCTACTTTAATACTTTCGGCATTGCTGCTAACCGCCGCGCATGGCGCGGGCGTGGCCGGATCGCTGGCGGGAAGCGAGGGAGACAAGCGTTTCCCGCCCTATTTGCCACGAAATTTGAAAGATCCATGTACCAAGACCTACAAGGCCTATGTGGCGGCCGGCGGCCATTCGGCCTACGCCACCACGCCTTATGCCCGGATCATGTCATCATACATAATCTGCGGCGGGCATCTGAACGCGCCGTCACAAAAGGCAGCGGAAGAACTGGCTATGAAATCCTGTCTGGCCACGCGCGCGCACTACAAGGTAACCACCGGCGGCGCCTGCGAGATCGCCGCTTCGAAATAGGCCGGTGCCTACCAAAATGGCGCCGCCCGATACTGACCCGGGAGGCTCCATGTTCACGAAAATCCTGATCGCCAATCGGGGCGAGATCGCTTGCCGCGTCATCCGCACGGCTCGCAAGCTGGGCGTGCACACTGTCGCCGTCTATTCGGATGCCGACGCGAGATCCCTGCATGTCGAGATGGCCGACGAGGCGGTCCATATCGGTCCTTCGCCCGTCGGCGAGAGCTATCTGCGCGGTGACAGGATTGTCGCCGCGGCCCTGGCCACGGGTGCGCAGGCCATCCATCCCGGTTACGGCTTCCTGTCGGAAAACCCCGATTTCGTCGACCAGGTGGTAGCCGCCGGCCTCGTTTTCATCGGCCCGTCGGCGACCTCGATCCGCGCCATGGGGCTGAAGGACGCCGCCAAGCGGCTGATGGAAAAAGCCGGCGTTCCGGTCGTTCCGGGCTATCATGGCGAGGCGCAGGAAATCGTGCTGCTTGCGTCAAAGGCCCGCGAGATCGGCTATCCCGTGCTGATCAAGGCGCGCGCTGGCGGCGGCGGCAAGGGCATGCGCCGCGTCGAGCATCCCGATGACTTTTCCGAGGCACTCTCCAGCGCCCGGCGCGAAGCAAAGGCCGCTTTCGGCGACGACCGCGTGCTGGTCGAGAAATATGTCGACAAGCCGCGCCATATCGAAGTGCAGGTGTTCGGCGATAATTTCGGCAATGCGGTGCATCTCTACGAGCGCGACTGTTCGGCGCAACGCCGCCACCAGAAGGTAATCGAGGAGGCCCCCGCCCCCGGCATGACGCCGGCTTTGCGCAAGGCAATGAGCGAGGCGGCGGTAAAAGCCGCCAGAGCAATCAACTATTCCGGCGCCGGCACCATCGAATTCATCGTCGACGCCTCGCAAGGCCTCGAGGCCGATCGCTTCTGGTTCATGGAAATGAACACCCGGCTGCAGGTCGAGCATCCGGTCACCGAGATGGTCACCGGCACCGATCTCGTCGAGTGGCAGTTACGGGTCGCCGGCGGCGAAAAACTGCCGAAGACGCAGAGCGAGATCACGCTTTGTGGCCATGCTTTCGAGGCGCGCATCTATGCCGAGGATGCGGCCAAGGGGTTTCTGCCGGCGACAGGCACGCTGCACCACCTGAAGTTTCCCGACGCGGCGCCCGACGGGGCAACAATGCGCATCGAGACCGGCGTGCGGGCTGGCGATGCCATCTCGCCCTACTACGACCCGATGATCGCGAAGCTGGTCGTCCATGCCGGAGACAGACGGCAGGCGCTGGAAGCGCTCCGCACCGCGCTCGCGCAAACCGAGATTGCCGGCTCCACCGTCAACACCGCTTTTCTTGCCGCCCTTGCCGCCGATCCGGATTTTGCGGCTGAAGACATCGATACCGGTCTGATCGGCAGACACCAGGAGGCGTTGACGGCGGTCGCGCCGCCGACCGGCGAGATCATCTCGGCTGCCGCCATGGCGGCCTCGGGTGCCGGAGCATTGCCGTCGTCGAACGACCCATGGTCATCACTCGCCGGCTATGCGCATTTCCACGGCGGGGCGCAGCGCATGCGGCTGACGTTCGGCGATGAAGCCATTCAGGCAAGGATTTCAGTGCGATCGGACGGGCGCTTCCAGGTGGCGCTCGATGCGCCTTATGACAGCACCAATTTGCATGATCTTCGCGCCGTTCCCCGCCTCGCCCGCTGGCCTGGCCACATCACGGTGTTCGAAGGCGCCGTCGGCTATACTTTCGCGGTGCCGGACCCCTTGGCCAGGAGCGATGAAGCGGCCGCCGCCACCGGCAGCCTGCGCGCACCGATGCCGGGCCTGGTCAAGCTTGTGCGCGTGGCGAAAGGCGACGCTGTGATCAAAGGACAAGCTCTGCTGATCCTCGAGGCGATGAAGATGGAGCACACCATCGCCGCCCCGCATGACGGGGTGATCGCCGAGGTCGCCGGGGAAGGCGCACAGGTCACCGACGGCGCGGTGCTGGTGCGGTTCGCCGAGGACCAGAACGCATCCACAGCGGCCGCCGGCGGATAGAAGGAGCGACCGCAAACTGAAATGGCCGGGACGAACCCGGCCATTCCCTTGGAGTACCCGACTGCCAGGGCGATTACTGCGCGATCGGCGCGTACTTGCCGTCATGCCACTGGTTGATGTCGTAGCTGGCATTCTTGAGGTCGCCCTTCTCGTCGAAGGTGACGTCGCCGACAACGGTGCTGATCGCCGTGCCATTCTTCAGCGCCTCGGCAACCTTGGCCGGATCGTCGCTGCCGGCACGCTTGATGCCTTCGGCGAATGCCTGGACCACGGCATAGGAGAACAGCGTGAAGCCTTCCGGCACGAAGCCGCCGGCCTTGATCTTCTCGACGGCTGCCTTGGCTTCCGGCTTTGCCTGCGGATCCGATGGGAACACGAACATCGTGCCCTCGCCGGCCGGGCCGGCAACCTGCCAGAATTCCGGCGAAGCGATCGAGTCCGGCATGATCAGCTGGAACTTGAAATTCTGTTCCGCCGACTGACGCAGGATCAGGCCAGCTTCAGGATGATAACCGCCGAAATAGACGACATCGGCCTTGAGATCCTTCAGCTTGGTGACAAGCGCCGAATAGTCCTTCTCGCCGGGGTTGATGGCGTCATAATAGACCTCCTTGAGGCCACCGGCATTCATGGTCGCCTTGACGGCATCAGCCACGCCCTGGCCGTAAGCGCTCTTGTCGTGCAGGATGACGACGTTCTTGCCGGCGTATTTCTTGGCGATCCACGGGCCGATGAAGGCGCCCTGTGCGTCGTCACGCGTGTAGAGACGCATGATTGTCGACCAGCCGGCCTTGGCGGCCGCATCGGTCAGCACCGGGTTCGAGGAAGCCGGGCTCATCATCAGGGCGCCGGCTTCGGCATAGACCGCCGAGGCCGGAATGCTGGAACCCGAGCAGGCATGCCCGTCGATGAACTTGACGCTGTTGGCGACGATGCGATTGGCGACCGACACCGCCTGCTTGGGATCGCACTGGTCGTCTTCGATGTCGAGCTTGATCTGGGAGCCGTTGACGCCGCCAGCCGCGTTGATGGCGTCGGCGGCGGCCTGTGCGCCCTGCTTGAACTGATCGCCGATGGTGGCGAGCTGTCCGGTCATCGGGCCGACCACCGAAATGGTGATGTCATCGGCGAACGCGACCGGCGCGCTCATCATCAGGCCGAAAATGGCCGCGCTCAAAACACTCATTTTTTTCATGACAATAGAACTCCTCCACTCACGCGCGGCCGCCCGGCCGCGCTTCTTCCAGAGAGGCGGGACAATTTCATCCTTCATCGGACCTGTCTAGGCGCATTGGCGCCACTCGATTAGGCCTGCGCGGCCTCATCCACGCAAAAAGCCACGCCAGCCTTGTTCCGGCCGGTCGTGGCTTTTTTTGCCGGTCAGGCTGTTTCCCCGGCGCCCCCGCGCTGAACCCAACCCACCTTCCCTGTCTTCATGTTGGCCATGATCCTTCCGAAAACCGGAGTCTTCGGGATCATGGTCCGTTGCGCGGCTTGGACCTGTCGGCGTGCCGCATTCTCGTTGTCGATGGCCGTGGCCTGGCTGTCTGCGCAGCCTTTTCCCTGTTGGCCCGACCGTCTTTCTGCGGTCTTGGCCGGAGCGTCCCCGTCTGGCGGAACTCAGTGCATGGTCATCCATTCGCGGGCTTCGCGCAGCGCCTTGGCGATCTCGACCTTCGACATGGCCGCCGAGAGTTCCGAGCGCAACTCGGCGGCGCGGGCCGATCCCTTGATGGCGGCGATGTTGAACCATTTGTGGGCGGCAACGACGTCGGTTTCGCAATCGCGGCCGGTCGCATACATCATGCCCAATTCGAAAAGAATGTCGGCCTGGGCAGTTGCCCCCATGGCGCCGAAGCCTGCTTCAAGCATTTCAAAACGTGCCATTTTTAGTCCCCTGTCTGGCTCCCGAGAGCTGCCTCCGTTCGTCTTGTCCGGGCCGCTCTTTCGATGCTTTCGAGAATGCCGCGCAGGCTTGAATCCGTCGTTAAATGGCGTGCTTAATTTGAGGAAAACAAAGCTAAAACAAGAGGTAAACGCGAAGATTCGTTAAGGATACGAAGCCAGCAATTCAGCTGGTTTTCGCCAAATTTGACGAAAATTTTCGAGCGCGCGGTCAACACTCTGCTAACCCTAGAAAGCAAACACGAGGCGCCGGTCGTTTTCATTTCCGGGCCGACAGGGCGAATTCAGGCGCTTTCGAAATGCCAAAACCTTCCGTCGCGGCACCGCTTTCGTTTTGACGGAAGCTGGATTAGCTTACGTTTGCGTAAGCGGCAGACCGGCGAGGCGGAGCATTCGGCCGGCTATCCAAAGGGAGGAAGACATGTCTCGAAAAGTGAGCCTGGCCCTGGCGGCCACTTTGATCCTGAGCGGCGCGGCGTGGGCCGATCCGATCGAGGGCAACTGGAAAACGCAAGCCGGCGACACCGCTGCCATTTCAGGCAGCAGCTCGTTCTCCATCACGCTCAAATCAGGCAAATATGCCGGCAAGACCATCGGCTCGCTCAAGGCGGCCGGCGACAACAAATACACCGGCAACATCACCGATCCGGCAAATGACAAGACCTATTCGGGCAAGGCAACCTTGTCGGGCGCCTCGCTCAAGATGAGCGGTTGCGTGCTCGGCGGACTGATCTGCAAGAGCCAGACCTGGCACAAACTCTAAGCGACCATTTCCGTGTGATCTCTAAACGGGGCCTGGCGGGCCCCGTTTTCGTTCTGTCGATGAGCAGGCAGCGCTCGGTCGGCATTCTGGTTGCCGCAACCCAGCCAACATCCCTTCAATCAATTTGAACGGCAGATGAACGCCGGCATCAGAGCCGGTTCAGAGGCGTCAGGGCATTCTCATGCGTGTTGAAGGAGACACGGACCCAATGCTTGCTCGCCGCTTCACCATCGTCTGCCTGCTGATGAGCCTGTTTGGAATGTTCTTCGCCATCCTTGTCGCCGAAGCGGGCCGTTCCCCGCGCTCCTGGGACGGCGCCACCAGAATGTGCCATCTCGCCTGCCCGACCGATTTTCGTCACTGAAGCAGAGAACCCGGACCTCGAAAAGAAAAGCACAGAGATCATGAACCGCATCGCCGCCAACCTCTCCAAGTCCCTCCGGCTCCTGCCGCGGGCGGCGCTCATCCTGATACTTCTGGCCGCTCCGGTCCTGGCGGTGCCGATGATGCGCGCCGATAGCGGCTCGACGATCGAGGCGCCGGCGCTCAGAAAGTCCGGCGTCGGGTTCGTGCTGCTGGTCAGCCTGCAGCGGGGTTGAAGAAAAAAGCGCGCTTTGAGCGCCTTCGGCGGCGAGCCCCCTCCCAACCGCCCGTCCAAGTCTCTATATTGAGCCATGGAAAAGCGAATCTATCCCCAAGCCATCGAATCTGTCGTCATGCCCGAGCCCTTTGGCCGGCAAAGCTTCGATAACGCCGAAAAGGCCGTTGCCGCGCTGCAGGTGCTCTACGACCGCAATACCAAGTTTCTGCGCGATTCCTTCGCGGCCCTAGCCGCCGGCGGCGACAGCAGCAAGCGCTACCGGGCCTTCTACCCCGAGATCGGCGTCACCACGAGTTCGTTCACCCAGGTCGACTCGCGCCAGGCCTATGGCCACATGCCAACACCAGGGCATTTCGCCACCACGGTTACCCAGCCGGACCTGTTCGAGACCTACCTCATCGAGCAGCTTCGGCTGATCATGCGCAATCACGGCGTGTCGGTAGCCGTCTCGGAATCGACCACCCCGATCCCGCTGCATTTCGCTTTTCTGGAAGGCACCTATGTCGACGGCGCCGCTGCCGAACGCATCAAGCGGCCGATCCGCGACCTGTTCGACGTGCCGGATCTCGACGGCACCGACGATCAGATCGCCAATGGCACGTTCGAAGTGGCCTTCGGCGAGCCCCGGCCGCTGGCGCCGTTCACGGCGCAGCGCATCGACTATTCGCTGCACCGCATGACGCACTACACCGCAACCAGCCCGCAGCATTTCCAGAACTTCGTGCTGTTCACCAACTATCAGTTCTATATCGACGAGTTCGTCGCCCGCGCCCGCGACCTGATGGAAAAGGGCGGTGACGGCTACACGGAATTTGTCGAACCTGGCAACGTTATCACCCGGGCCGGGCAGAGCGCGCCCAGCGAAGGCGTAGCGCCACAGCGCCTGCCGCAGATGCCTGCCTACCATCTGAAGAAGCCGAACCATGGCGGCATCACCATGGTCAATATCGGCGTGGGTCCTTCCAATGCCAAGACCATCACCGACCATGTCGCGGTGCTTCGGCCACATGCCTGGGTGATGCTTGGTCACTGCGCCGGGCTGCGCAACACCCAGGCGCTCGGCGACTATGTGCTCGCGCATGCCTATGTGCGCGAGGACCACGTGCTGGACGACGATCTTCCGGTCTGGGTGCCGATCCCGCCGTTGGCCGAGATCCAGGTCGCGCTGCAGGAAGCCGTCGCCGAGGTCACCGGCCTGTCGGGCTATGATTTGAAGCGCATCATGCGTACCGGCACCGTCGCCACCATCGACAACCGCAACTGGGAACTGCGCGACCAGCGCGGACCGGTGCAGCGCCTGTCGCAGTCGCGCGCCATTGCGCTCGACATGGAATCGGCGACCATCGCCGCCAATGGCTTCCGCTTCCGCGTCCCCTACGGCACGCTGCTGTGCGTTTCCGACAAGCCGCTGCATGGCGAGTTGAAGCTGCCTGGCATGGCAACCGAATTCTACAAGCGGCAGGTGGCGCAGCACCTGACTATCGGCATCAGGGCGATGGAGAAGCTGGCGGAGATGCCGATGGAGCGGCTGCATTCGCGCAAGCTCCGGAGCTTTTCGGAAACGGCATTCCAGTAGGCGACCGCGAAGCCTCGGCGAGGCAATTCGTCGTCTTGCTCAGGCCGCAATTTGGCCGATAAGCAAATCGAACGGACCGACAGGCGGCATTCAGCGGATACAACCTCGCAGACACGACCTCAATGGCAACAGGCGCGCGCTTGAACATGACGGCTGGGCTGGCATTCCTGGCGATGACGGCATTGTCGGCCGCTTTGTTGGCCGGATTTTTCGGCGCACTGCACCCGGCGTTCGATTCCTTCTCGCATTTCCGCATTCATCTCAGCGTGCTGATGGCACTTCTGGCGCTGCCGCTGCTCGCCAGCTCGTTTCGGCTGCAAGCCGCGGCTGGGCTGCTTTTTGCCATTTTCTGCCTGGCCACAACGACGGGTGCGCTGCCCAAATGGTGGCCACAACAGGCGGCCGCCAAGCCGACCGGCCAGATCGTCTACAGCCTGCTGCAGATGAATCTGCGCTTCAACAACCCGACACCTAAGAAAGTGCTCTCACTGATCGGCCGCACCAATCCGGACGTGATCACGCTCGACGAGGTGTCGCAGATGTGGACGACCGAGCTTGGCTACATCGCCAGCGCCTACCCCTACCGAATCCTCTGCCCCTACCCAAACGGCATGTTCGGCGTGGCGCTGCTGTCGCGCCGGCCCTTTGCCGCCGACGCCGCGCCGCGCTGCGAGCCGCGCGGCGCGATGGCCATCGCCACGGTCGACTTCGGCGGCACCGATGTCGATGTCGCCGCGATTCATTTGAGCTGGCCCTGGCCGAAGGAGCAATACTGGCAGATCGGCGAACTGGCGCAGCCACTGGCCGCGCTCGGCGAGACCGCGATCATGGCAGGCGATTGCAACGCCGTGCCGTGGAGTGCCGCGGTGCGGCGGGTCGCGGCTCTCGGCGGGCTGACACTCATGCCTTCCGCCGGCCCGACCTGGATCCACCGGACGCTGCCCGACTTCCTGCGCCGCTATGCAGGCCTGCCGATCGATCAGGTGTTCAGCAAAGGCGGCGTGACGATCCTGTCTTCGACGCGGCTGGAAGATGCCGGCTCCGACCACCTGCCGGTGCTGGTCGAATTTTTGGTCCGGTCCGATGAGAAACAGCCTGAGGATGGGCACGCCACCGCGCTCGCGGCGCACGATTTGCCTGCTGAGCCGCACGGCTGACGCGTCAACGAATGGAGCACCCGCGCCGCGGCGAAGCGTTGAGATGGCGAACGGATTGCTCGTTCAAGGTTTCCCGATCAAGGCAGCGATCAGATGTTCGACATGGCCGCCATCGCGATGCTCACGCCGATCGAAGGCGTTTTGCCTCGCCTCATATTCTGCATAAACGGCCTTGATGCGAAGCCGAGCCTCGCGGCGCGCCTTGTCGCATGACGGGTCGTTGGCGACCCGCAGGCCAGTTATCGACCTTTCTGTCACGCGCATCATCTCCCTGGCGATGCGCCCATGTGTTTCCTCATGGGCGCGAACACCGGCGAAAAACCTGTTCCAACGCCTCTTCAACGTCGGCGCCATGGGCGAGCCGACGCGAGGGAAGGTGTAGAACAGATTGAGCGTGCCGTTGACCCGCCGCAGCCGGCAGACGCCGTTGTCCTGGCCTCCGCCGAGATCCCAGTCGACCGTATAGGCGGTTGTGGCTATGGCATGCGTCATGAAGCCGTGCTTGGGCCCCTTGCTGTCCATCGCATCGATGAAGGCCGTACCCGAGTTTCCCGTGATGTCGTAGGTCCGCGTCTGGACGATTGCCCTGGTGCCGGCCAAGGCCTGAGGCGCGCACAGTGTCCCGATGACGGCGAGGCATGTCAGAACTGTCCGGCGCATCGGCCTTCTCCTTGTCCCCGGAGAAGGGAACCATAAGCCGGTGATAGTTTCAACGGTTCTGCTACGCTGCATGCTCTCGCAGCCAGAACTCCGCTGCAATTTTGCTGCCGCGCCCTGGACGGCCCGGCGGCGCAGGGGTCACATGCCCTGGTAGACCGGTCCTTCACCGCCTTGCGGGGGCACCCAGTCGATGTTCTGGTTCGGGTCCTTGATGTCGCAGGTCTTGCAGTGGACGCAGTTCTGCGCGTTGATGACGAAGCGCACATCCTTAGCCTGCGGATCGGCGGCGGCGTTGCCGTCCTTGTCGACCCATTCGTAGACGCCGGCCGGGCAATAGCGTGTGGAAGGTCCGGCAAAGACATCATGTTCCGAGCGTTTCTGCAGGTCCATGTCGCCGACCAGCAGATGGACCGGCTCGTTTTCCTCGTGATTGGTGTTGGACAGGAACACCGAGGACAGACGGTCGAAGGTCAGCACGCCATCCGGCTTCGGGTAGACGATCTTCTTGTGCTGGGCGGCAGGCTCGAGCGTGGCATAGTCGGCCTTGCCGTGCTTCAGCGTGCCGAAGGGCGAGACGCCGAACAGCGTGTTCAGCCACATGTCGAGGCCGCCGAGGCTGACGCCCATAATGGTGCCGAAGCGCGACCACAGCGGCTTGACGTTGCGCACCTTCTTCAGGTCCTTGCCGATGTCGGTCGCCCGCCAGGCATCCTCATAGGCGGAAAGCTCGTCATTGGCACGGCCGGCGCCGATCGCCTCGGCGACATGCTCGGCCGCCAGCATCCCCGACAGCACCGCATTGTGGGAGCCCTTGATGCGCGGCACGTTGACGAAGCCCGCCGCGCACCCCATCAGCGCACCGCCCGGGAATGACAATTTCGGCACCGACTGCCAGCCGCCCTCGGTTATGGCGCGCGCGCCGTAGCCCAGGCGCTTGGCGCCGTCGAACGTGCCCGCGATCGCCGGATGGGTCTTGAAGCGCTGGAATTCCTCGAAAGGCGACAGATAGGGATTCCTGTAATTGAGGTGGAGGACGAAGCCGACCGCCACCTGATTATCCTCCAGATGATAGAGGAACGAACCGCCGCCAGTCTTCATGTCCAGCGGCCAGCCGAAGGAATGCTGCACCAGACCCGGCCGATGGTTCTCCGGCTTGACCTGCCAGAGTTCCTTGAGGCCGATGCCGTATTTGCCGGGCTCGCGGCCATCGGAGAGTTTATATCTAGCGATCAACTGCTTGGCCAGCGAACCGCGCGCGCCTTCGCCGATCAGCACATATTTGCCCATCAACGCCATGCCCGGCGCGAAGCCTGGACCATGCGTGCCGTCCTTCTCGACGCCCATGTCTCCGGTGACGACGCCGGTGACGGCACCTTCTTCATTGTAGAGCAGGCCGGCCGCGGCAAAGCCTGGGTAGATCTCGACGCCGAGCGCCTCGGCCTTGCCAGCCAGCCAGCGGCAGACGTTGCCGAGCGAGACGATATAGTTGCCGTGGTTGTTCATCAGCGGCGGCATGAAGATGTTGGGCAGGCGGAACGAACCGGCGGGGCCGAGCACCAGGAAATGGTCCGCAGTGACCGGCGTCTTGAAGGGATGACCATCCTCCTCGCGCCAGCCAGGCAGCAACCGGTCGATGCCGATCGGATCGACGACGGCCCCCGACAGGATGTGGGCGCCGACTTCGCCGCCCTTTTCCAGCACGACGACGGAGAGCTCGGGATTGACCTGCTTGAGGCGGATGGCCGCGGCAAGGCCGGCCGGTCCGGCACCGACGATGACCACGTCGAATTCCATGCTTTCGCGTTCGATATCGCTCATCAACCCCTCCGCACTGGCTTGCCGCCGTTGGCGTATCTTGCTGGCTCCTGCGCTGCATAGCGCATCAATTGGCGACAGGAAACCGGCGCATACGTGACAATGCCGATTTGGCCAAAGAGTCGCGCTTTGCGCGGCAGAGAGGCCATTTCCGCGCGGCGCGACCCGCCAGGCTTGCGTTTTCTATTGTTCGACGGCTTGCTTATCGGCCATACTTCCCGCCATGCGCATTCCCGGGCCAGGCGGCTTCTCTTCGACGCGCTTTCCATCAACGCCCGGCCGGGCCTGCCGGGCGCTTATTTTGGCCCTTCTGGCGTCGAGCCCGGGTCATGCCGTCGCGGATGAAGTGAAGGTCTGGGCGACAGGCGCGTACTCGTTCTCCGACGAGCTTGGCGGTTTCCGCATCACCGGAGCCTCCGGCATCGGAACCAAGGACGATCCGCTGATCATCACCGAAGAGCTGAATTCGGCGACACCCGTGACGCTGACCATCCGTACCACAAAGCCGATCCAGGCATTCGGCAGAGCAGGCGAGTTCGCCAATGGCATCATGTATATGCGCATTGACGTGCTCAACAACAGCGGCCAGGCCTGGATCGAGTTCCAGTTCGAGCTTCAGGAAATACTGGACCAGCCAAGCGTGTTCGGAGACGGGCTTTCGTTCGACCAGCGCAACAAGGCGCCCGACAATATCTGGTCGAGCAATTTCGCCGATTTCGACCGCGATTTCGAGCCCTATGACCGGCTGCTGTTCAAAAACGGCAAGGTGGACCCGCTGAAGACCGCCAGCTTCGAATTCCTGATGACCGACTACACGCCGCGATGGACCTTCTATTTGGTGCAGGATCCACGCATACCCACTGGCTAGATCGCGACCTCGCCTTGGCAAGCGGGATTGGCTGCCGCCACCGACCTCGTCGAGGTTGCAAATTGATCCCGCCCGGACGATGGTGCGGCCATGACTGCCGCCTCTCCCAACAATCC
The DNA here is from genome assembly GCF_006442875.1 of Mesorhizobium sp. B2-3-15. Classification (NCBI taxonomy): domain Bacteria; kingdom Pseudomonadati; phylum Pseudomonadota; class Alphaproteobacteria; order Hyphomicrobiales; family Phyllobacteriaceae; genus Mesorhizobium; species Mesorhizobium sp. B2-3-15. The sequence goes on from NZ_VFVO01000011.1 coordinate 85,651, forward strand.
CGTCGATTTCGCCGATCTGCTCGCCTTCTATGCCAGCGCGGGTGTTGACGAGGCTTTGGAGGATGCGCCCGTCAATCGGTTCGCGGAGGCCGTGCCGAAGCCGGCGGAGCGCACGCCGGCGGCGGCGCCACGCGAAAGCAAGGCACCGGAGCCGGCCGCGGGTCCACCGCGCCTCGATGCGCGCGCCTTGCCGGATGCTCCGGCCCCGCGCCCGCCGACGTCGGCCGTGCCCGACGAAGCGCAGGCGGCGCTGGCGCGCCAGCTGGCGACCGCGGCAATGTCGCTGGACGAATTACGCCAGCACATGGCCGCTTTCGAGGGCTGCAATCTCAAGGCCACCGCCAAGAATCTCGTTTTCGCCGACGGCAACCCGCAAGCCGCAGTCATGCTGGTCGGTGAAGCCCCCGGCCGTGACGAGGACATTGAAGGACTGCCCTTCGTCGGCCGCTCGGGCCGCCTGCTCGACCGGATGCTGGCGGCGATCGGCCTCGACCGTAGCTCGGTCTACATCGCCAATGTCATTCCCTGGCGCCCACCCGGCAACCGCACGCCGACGCCGCACGAAACCGAGATCTGCCGGCCGTTCATCGAGCGTCAGATCGAGCTGGTCAATCCCAAGGTGCTGATCAATCTCGGCGGCCCGTCGGCCAAGACCTTGCTCAACACCTCGGAAGGGATCCTGCGGCTGCGCGGCAACTGGCGCATCCACACCACGGGTTCCGGCATTGCCATTCCGGCCATGCCGACACTGCACCCGGCCTATCTCTTGCGCACGCCCGCGCACAAGAAGCTCGCATGGCGGGATTTTCTCGAGGTGAAGGCGAAGCTTAGGGAAGTGAGCTAGCGATGACCTTGCAGGTAATTGAAATACATTCAGCGTCAGCCTAGTCGTCCTGCATGACAGCGCCCCAAACCTCCGCCGGCAGCCTGATCCGCGAATGGCGCACGCGCCGCCGCATGAGCCAGCTCGACCTCGCCCTGGAGGCCGAGATCTCGCAACGGCATCTCTCCTTCGTCGAAAGCGGGCGTGCCGCACCCTCGCGCGACATGGTGCTGCATCTGGCCGAGCAGCTTGCGATCCCACTGCGGCAGCGCAATCAATTGCTGCTGGCCGCGGGCTTCGCGCCGAGCTTCAGCGAACGGTCGCTCACCGACACGACGCTGGCACCGGCAATGGCGGCGGTCGAGATGGTGCTCAAGGGACATGAGCCGTTTCCGGCATTGGCGGTGGACCGGCACTGGAACCTGGTTGCGGCGAACACGGCGATCGGGCCATTCCTGGCCGATGTTTCCGAGCCCTCTCTGCTCCAGCCACCCGTCAATGTGCTGCGGCTCAGCCTGCACCCAGGTGGTGTGGCACCGCGCATCGTCAACCTCCGGGAATGGCGCACCCACCTGCTCGAACGGCTGAGGCATCAGAACGATGCCGCCGGTGACCCGGTGCTGGTGGCATTGGAGCAAGAGCTTCGCGGCTACCCCTCTGGCCTGCAGAGCAGCCGGCCGGCGCCGGTCGAGCCGAATGCGATCGTGCATCCGCTGCGGCTTGCCCATGGCGATACGGTGCTTTCCTTCATCAGCACCATCACCGTGTTTGGCACGCCACTGGATGTCACCCTTTCGGAACTGGCGATCGAATCCTTTTTCCCGGCCGATGAGCAGACACGGGCGATGCTGGTACGCTTGGCGAAGGAACGGGCCTGATCACCCTTGCGGCAAGGCCGCCTTACGGGTGCGCGTCCGCTCCAGACCCAGCTGCCGTTCGCGCCAGATGATGAAGATGCCGGCGGCGACCACGATCACGCCACCGACCAGCGTGGCGGGCGAGGTCACGTCGCCGAAAACGAAATAGCCGACCACGACGCCGAGGATCATCGAGGTGTATTCGAAAGGCGCCACGACCGAGGCTTCGGCATGACGATAGGCTGCGGTCATCAAGATCTGGCCGAGGCCGCCACAAAAGCCGGCGACGATGAGCAACGTGGCTTGTATTAGCGTCAGCGATTGCCAGCCGAAGGGCAGCGTCAGCAGCGAGAGCACGCTCGCCGTCGACGAGAACCATAGCACGATGGTCGCCGTCTTCTCCGTCTGCACGAGATTGCGCACCAACAGCATGGCGATAGCCGAGATTGCCGCGGCCGCCAGCGCGGCCATGACGCCCAGGACCTCCTGGTCGTCGAGACCTTCATCCGAATTGAGCAGCGTCAGCTCCGGCCAGGAAATGACGAGCACGCCAATGAGGCCGATCGCGACAGCGCTCCAGCGATAGACGCGGATCGTCTCGCCAAGGAAGACCGAGGAGAACACCACGACCAGCAGCGGCTGTGCATAGTTCAGGGTGATCGCCTCGGGAAGAGGCAGCCTGGTGAGCGCGAAAAAGCCGAGCCCCATGGCACCGACGCCGACGACGCCACGCGCGACGTGGTTGAAGGGGCGTTTCGTCACAAATGCCGTGGCCAGATGTCCCTTCAACGTCAGGAAGACAATGATCGGGAAGATGGCGAAGAAGGAACGAAAGAAGACGATCTGCCCGGCAGGCACATCGCCTGCCGCCTTGATACAGGTTTGCATGCCGACAAAAACCGCCACGGAGACGATCTTCAGCACGATGCCTCTCAGCGTGCCGTGGCCGCCCGTCGTCTCTGGTTGCCCCCCCGCTCCTGATGTCACTTTGGCAATGCGTCTCTGCCCGCGGTCGAGGGCACGCTACGGTTCTCGAAATGGCAGAACGGGAAATTGTCGGCGCGCCGAACGAAAGCGCCCATCCCGAATTTCGGTGTGACGGCCGTCATGACTGCCTCGCGACAAGGAAAGGATGACCTGAATTAGGCCCTGCCGCAGTTTTGTCGAGGGAGTGTTTCGTGTAAAGAGCGCGGACTTCGAATTTTTGGACCGGTCAGATCATGTCCGGTCCCGGAAAAGACAGGAAAAGCCAGGGAATGCGCACCGATACAGGTCAGGTCTTCAAACTCGAGGACTATCGCCCCAGCGACTACCTCATTCCGAAAACCAGCCTTGAATTCCGTCTTTCGCCGCAGGCAACGGTCGTCACCGCGATACTGACCGTCGAACGCCGCGAGGACATATCCACGTCGGCTCCGCTGGTGCTCGACGGCGATGGGTTGACGCTCAAACGCGTCGAAGTCGACGGCAAGGTGGTGAGACCGGCGGATCTGCTGGCGAGCCCCGACCAACTGACCCTGCTCAAACCGCCGGCGGCACCTCGTTTCCAGCTGCTGATCGAAACCGAACTGGCCCCAGCCGGCAACGAGGCCTTGATGGGCCTTTACCGCTCGAACAACGTGTACTGCACGCAGTGCGAGGCGGAGGGTTTTCGCCGCATCACCTATTTCCTCGACCGCCCCGATATCCTGTCGGTCTACACGGTGCGCATCGATGCGCGACGCGACGAAGCGCCGCTGCTCCTGTCGAACGGCAATCCGGTCGAGAGCGGCGATCTCGCCGAAGGCTGGCACTACGCCACATGGCACGACCCCTTCCCCAAACCATCCTATTTGTTCGCGCTGGTGGCCGGCAATCTCGGCCAGGTCGCCGACAATTTCGTCACCATGTCCGGCCGCAAGGTCGAGCTCGGCATCTATGTCGAGCCCGGCAAGGAGGCGCTCGCCGGCTACGCCATGGACGCGCTGAAGCGGTCGATGCAATGGGACGAGGAGGCGTTTGGCCGCGAGTACGACCTCGACGTCTTCAACATCGTCGCCGTGTCGGACTTCAACATGGGCGCGATGGAGAATAAGGGTCTCAACATCTTCAACGACAAATACGTGCTGGCCGACCAGGAGACGGCGACGGACGCCGATTTCGCCAATATCGAGGCGATCATCGCGCATGAATATTTCCACAATTGGACAGGCAACAGAATCACTTGCCGCGACTGGTTCCAGCTTTGCCTGAAGGAAGGGCTGACGGTCTTCCGCGATCATGAATTCTCCGCCGACCAGCGCTCGCGCGCGGTCAAGCGCATAGCCGAGGTGCGCACGCTGCGGGCCCACCAGTTTCCCGAGGACCAGGGCCCGCTGGCGCATCCCGTGCGGCCGCGCCGCTACCGCGAGATCAACAATTTCTATACGGCGACGGTCTACGAGAAAGGCTCCGAAGTGGTGCGCATGATCCGCACCATTCTCGGGGCCGAGGTCTTTCGCGCCGGCATGGACCTTTATTTCGAACGCCACGACGGCGAGGCCGCGACCATCGAGGATTTCATAAAGGTGTTCGAGGACGCGTCCGGCCGCGACCTGTCGCAATTCGCGCTATGGTATCATCAGGCGGGCACACCCAACCTGACGGTAAGTTCGACGCACAATCCGGCCGCACAGGAATTCACGCTTGAGATCGAGCAGTCGGTGCCGCCGACCCCCTCCGAAAGCCGCAAGCGGCTGATGCATATCCCGCTCGCCTTCGGCCTGATCGGCGCCGGCGGCAAACCTGTCGCGTATAGCGGCGTCGAGGGCGCCAACGTCGAGGACGGCGTCATCCATGTCCGCAAGCGTCGCCATGTGGTGCGTTTCTCGGGCGTGGCCGAGCGCCCGGCGGTGTCGCTCAACCGTGGCTTTTCGGCGCCGGTGACGCTGTCGGCCGAGCAGAAGGCGGCCGACCAGTACTTCCTCGCCCGCCATGACAGCGACGCCTTCTCGCGCTGGCAGGCCTTCAACACGCTGTTGACCGATGCTCTGATCGCTGCCTTCCGCCAGATCCTTGGCGGCAAACAGCCGGACTTCGCCCCACGGCTGACCGAGCTTGCCGGCAGCATCGCCAGCGACGAGACGCTGGAGCCAGCCTATCGGGCCCTGGCCCTGGCGCTGCCTGGAGACGCCGACATCGCCCGCGACATCGGCAAGAACATCGATCCCGACGCCATCCATGCGGCCCGACAGGCGCTTGCGCTGGCGATCGGCATGGCCAATGGCGAGGCATTTTCCGGCCTCTACGACAGCCTTGCCGACAAGAGCGCTTTCAGCCCCGACGCGGCGAGTGCCGGACGGCGTGCCTTGCGCAACATTCTGCTGGATTATCTCTCGCTGCTGCCAGGTGGAGCGGCGTTGGCGGCCGGGCATTTCCAGTCCGCGAGCAACATGACCGACCGGGCGGCCGCATTGGCCGTGCTTGCGCATCGCCATCAAGGATCGCCGGAGGCAAGCAAGGCGCTGGCGGCTTTCGAACAGACATATGCGTCCGACCCGCTGGTGATGGACAAATGGTTCCAGATCCAGGCCAGCGTGCCTGGGCCGCAGGCGGTGGAGACGGTTCGCGCCCTGACCGCTCATGCCGGCTTCTCGATGGGCAATCCGAACCGGGTGCGCTCGTTGATCGGCACATTCTCCAGCGCCAACCAGACCGGCTTTCACCGCGCCGACGGCGAAGGCTACCGCTTCTTCGCACGAACGGTGCTCGAGGTTGAAAAGCGCAATCCGCAAGTGGCGGCAAGGCTGGCGACGGCGCTCAGGTCATGGCGCTCGCTCGAACCGGGCAGGCAAGCCCAGGCTCGGGAAGTGCTGGTTTCGATCGCCAATGCCGAAAACCTATCGGCGGATCTGCGCGACATCGTCGAGCGCACGTTGGCTTAGGCGCTCCCGCCTTCTTCCCTGCGGAAGAAGGCCGGGTTCTAAAAGCCCATCATTTTAGTCGATTTTTAATCTTTTTTCGCCCGACCACTGGACAAGGCGAATCACCTTTGATTCTTTAATGGCGATTCGGAAGTGCGGTGTTGCCGGATCACCAGCACATAGAAATGCGACATACTGAAATCGGGGAGTGCCATTTATGGCAAAGGCGGACGCGTGGGGCGCGCCCGGTGGGATGGTTTTTGCGCGTCGCGAGACGCGCGGCGACGGCCTTGCCGGGAATACGCGGCTCATTGCCGAACCGGCCTACAAGCGGCTTCTGGCGGCCGAACCGCTGCTGCGCCGGTCGATACCGGCCCTCATCGTCATCTTCCTGCTCGTCATCGCGGCGCTGCGTGTAATCTCGCTGATGAACGAGCGCGACGACGTGGAGCGCGATGCCAAGGCTATCCTGACGCTGGCCGCCGCGCAGCTCGCCAGTTCGCTCGCCACCACAGCGGACACGCTGCCGGGCGCCACGCAGGACCTGCTGGAGACCACCAGCCGCCAGGGCGCCATGGGCCGCAGCCATGTGCTAGTCATTACCGACAGCGCCTTCAGGATCACCGCGGTGACGCCGCGTTCGGTGCCCTGGCAAGGCCATTCGCTCGACGGCCTCGTCCAGGGCGGCCAACCTCTGTTCATGTTCGGCGACCGGGCCGGCGTCATGGAGGTCAACATCGGCGGGCAGGACTGGTACGCGGCGGTCAGCCTGAGCAAGGACAGGAAGGGAGCCGCGGCGGCGCTCGTCCCCCAAGAGGCGGTCTTCGACACGTGGCGCAAGACCGTCTCGCTCAACGTCACCCTGTTTGTGCTGACGGCCGGCGTGCTGATCATCATCCTCTATGCCTATTTCGGACAGGCGGCGCGCGCGCAGGCAGCCGACCGCATCTATGTCGAAGCGCATCAGCGTATCGACATGGCGCTGGTCCGCGGCCGCTGCGGCCTGTGGGACTGGGACATGGTGCGCGGCAAGATGTACTGGTCACGCTCGATGTACGACATGCTCGGCTATGAGCCCTGCGAGACGATGCTGTCCTTCGGCGAGGTCGACGAGATCATCCATCCCGAGGATGGCGACCTGTTCGAACTCGCCAACAGGATCGTCGCGCGCGAGATCGACCACATCGACCAGGTGTTCCGGATGCGGCATGCCGATGGCCAGTGGGTGTGGATGCGCGCCCGCGCCCAGGTCATGGACCCGGAAGCGCCGGAGATCCAGCTCATCGGCATCGCCGTCGACGTCACCGAGCAGCGCCATCTGGCGCTGCGCTCCGAAGCGGCCGATCTTCGCCTGAGGACCGCGATCGAGAACATCAATGAATCCTTCGTGCTGTGGGATTCGGCTCAGAACTTGATCATGTGCAATTCCAAATATCAGCAGGACAACGGGCTCTCGGATCGCGACGTGATGCCAGGTGTGACGCGCGCTTCCCTGGAAGAGCGGATGCTGGCCTTCGCTTCGGAGCGCCGGCTCGCCAATACCAACGGTCCGCAGGGCGGCGCCACGTTCGAGCGGCAGCTGTCCGACGGCCGCTGGCTGCAGGTCAACGAGCTCAGGACCAGGGACGGTGGCATCGTCTCGGTCGGGTCCGATATCACCCAGATCAAATTGCACCAGGAGAAACTCGTCGACAGCGAACGCCGGCTGATGGCAACGATCCATGATCTCAGCCTCGCCCGCCGGGCCGAAGAGGAACGGGCGCGCGAACTGGTCGACCTCAACCGCAAATACATGAAGGAAACCGAGCGCGCCGAAGCGGCGAACCGGGCCAAATCCGAATTCCTGGCCAACATGTCGCATGAACTGCGCACACCGCTCAACGCCATCATCGGCTTCTCCGAACTGATGGAACAGAGGCTGTTCGGTCCGTTGGGCTCGGAGCGCTACGAGGAGTACGCCACCGACATCAACAGCAGCGGCAAATACCTGCTCGGCGTCATCAACGACATTCTCGACATGTCCAAGATCGAAGCCGGCCAGTTCTCGCTGGACCAGGAACAAATCGACCTCGGTCCGCTGATCAGCGAGACGGTGCGTGTCGTTTCGCTGCAGGCGGCGCAGAAGGCGATCACCGTGGAAACGCGCATTGCCGACGCCTTGACTTTGTTTGCCGATCGCCGGGCGATCAAGCAGATCGTCATCAATCTCCTGTCCAACGCGGTGAAATTCACCGGCCAGGGCGGCCACATATCGGTCAGGGCCCGCAACACGTCAGGCGCGCTGGTGCTGACGATCGAGGACAATGGCTGCGGTATCCCGAAGGAAGCCCTCGGCAAGCTGGGGCGCCCCTTCGAGCAGGTGCAGAACCAGTTTTCCAAGAACCATGCCGGCTCCGGCCTTGGCCTTGCCATTTCGCGCTCGCTTGCCGAGTTGCAAGGCGGTGCACTGAAGATCCGCTCGACCGAAAGCGTCGGCACGATCGTATCGGTGCGCATTCCCGTGAAGAAGGCGCCAATGGCGGTCAAGGCCGCGGCCTGAGCGACAGGCTCCGGTCGACGACCTCGGAGCGGAGCCCGTATCAACCAAATCTTACTGCACGCCGCCTTCGTTGCCTTCGCCATCCCATTGACGGTCATCGCGCCCGTCATTCGGCAGTTCGCCCTTCTCGATCTTGCCGTCATTGTTCTTGTCGAGCATCGCGAAAAGCTTCTTTTCGCGGCCGATGATGTCATCCGATGTCAGCGTGCCGTCGCCCTTGCTGTCGTAACGGGCGATGATGCGCCTGGCCATGCGTTCGAAGCGCGCCTTCTCCAGCGCGTCGGCGAGTTGAGCGACAGTCAGCTTGCCGCCATTGTCAGCGACAAGCTTCTTGAGCCGCGCGTCCATGACATCAGAGAACTGGTCGAAGGTGATTTTGCCGTCATTGTCCTTCATCGCCTTGTCGAGCCGCATCATGGTGCGCTCACGCACGTTGGCGCTGTCGAGGTTCTCGGCGTAGGCCGCGCCGCCGACGGCTCCGGCCAGGGCGATGTAGGCAAGTGCGAGCTTGGTTGTCTTTCTCATGGTTTTCTCCTGTTGCATCGTCACCCCCGATGCGGCCGAACGGTCGTTGGTCACGACCCTCCGGCACGAAGCAGAAGGTCGAAATCCTTCCTGACCTTTTGCGACGTCTCCTTGAGATGTGCTTCCAGCACACCGAAATCCGGCAGGTCGGTGACCGCCAAAAGCAGATCCGAAAGCCCCGGCGGAACGTCGTCACGTTCGAACGGTCCGGTAAGGCACAGCCGCGTCATCTGGGTCAGTGCCAGATAAAGGGCGTAAGCCTCGCCAAGGTCCTGCCGGATCACGGCATTGGCGAAACGGGGCGTCAGACGAGACAGGATCTCGGCCGTACCGGTGGCGCGTGGCCCGGCCTCGACCTGCCCAGTGATGACAGCCACCTGGGCGATGAATTCGAGATCGATCAGACCGCCCGGTATGAGCTTAATGTCCCACAGGTCGCGGGGCGGTTTTTCCTGCTCGATCATGGCGCGCATGTCGGAAGCTTCGGTTTTCACCTTCGCCGCGTCGCGTGGCTGACCGAGCAGCGCGGCGACCTCCGCTTCAACCTCGGCGCAGAGGCCGGCGTCGCCGGCAATCGGCCGCGCCCGCGACAGCGCCATGTGTTCCCAGGTCCAGGCTTCCTGGCGCTGGTATTTCTTGAAGGCATCGATATGGGTGGCGACCGGTCCCTTGTTGCCGGACGGCCGCAAACGCAGGTCGAGCTCATAAAGCACCCCTTCCGCCGTCGGCGCCGATACCGCGGATATCAGCCGCTGCGTCATGCGGGTGTAGTAATGCGACGGCGCCAGCGGCTTTTCACCATCGGAGTCCTCGGCGTCCGCGTCGTGATCGTAAAGCAGGATGAGATCGACATCCGATCCGGCCGTCAATTCGCGGCTGCCGAGCTTGCCCATGCCGAGCAGCGAAACCACGCCACCGGCGATCGTGCCGTGGCGCACCGCGAATTCGGCGATCACCGCTTGCAACGCCGCCGCAATGGTCAGGTCCGCAAGATCGGAGAAAGCGCGGCCGGCGCGGGCCGGGTCGATCGAGCCCGCGAGCAGCCGCACACCGATGAGGAATTTCTGTTCGGAAGCAAATATGCGTAAGCGGTCGAGCACGTCCTCATAGGCCCTGTCGCCCTCGAGGAAGGCGGAAAGCCGCCCCGAGAGATAGGCGCGGTCTGGCAGCTCGGTCAGCAATGCCGGGTCGAGCAAGCCGTCGAAGACATGCGGCCGGCGAGTGATGATGGCCGCCAGCCTTGGTGCCGCGCCCATGATCGTCGCCATCAGCTTGAGCAGTGCGGGATTCGACTGCAGCAGCGAAAACAGCTGGATGCCGGCCGGCAGGCCGGCGAGGAACTCGTCGAAACGGACCAGCGCCTCGTCGGCCCGGCGCGTCTGGCCAAAGGCCTTGAGCAGTGCCGGCGTCAGTTCCGTCAGCCGCTCGCGCGCCTCCGCCGACTGGGTGACGCGATAGCGGCCGAAATGCCAGCCGCGGATGACACGGCAGATATCGCTCGGCCGCTGAAAGCCGAGGCCGTGCAGGGTCTGCAGCGTGTCCGGGTCGTCGACGTCACCGGTGAAGACCAGGTTGCCGATGCCGGCCGAAAGCTCGGGCGCGGTTTCGAACAGCGCCGCATAGTGGCGCTCGACCTGCTGCAGCGAGGCACGGAAGGCCCCGGCGAACGCGGCGGCGTCGGCGAAGCCCAGCATGCGGGCGATGCGCTCCAGCCCTTCATCGTCTTCCGGCAGCGTGTGCGTCTGCTCGTCGGCCACCATCTGGATGGCGTGTTCGACCCGGCGCAGGAACCAGTACTGGAGGGCGAGTGCGTCTCTTGCGTCTGATGTGATCCAGCCTCGGGCCGCGAGCTGACCGAGCATCGGCACGGTTTCGCGGCCGCGCAGCTCCGGAAAGCGGCCGCCGGCGATGAGCTGCTGGGTCTGGACGAAGAACTCGATCTCGCGGATGCCGCCGCGCCCGAGCTTGACGTTGTGCCCCTTCACCGCGATCTCGCCATGGCCCTTATGGGCATGAATCTGGCGCTTGATCGAATGGACGTCGGCAATCGCCGCGTAATCCATGTATTTGCGCCAGATATAGGGCTGGAGCTCCTTGAGGAAGGCATCGCCCGCGGCGAGATCGCCGGCCACCGGGCGCGCCTTGATCATCGCGGCGCGTTCCCAGTTCTGGCCACGCGCTTCGTAGTAGCGAAGCGCGGCTTCAACCGGGATAGCCAGCGGGGTGGAACCGGGATCGGGACGCAATCTCAGATCGGTGCGGAAGACATAGCCGTGCTCGGTGCGGTCCTGCAGGATGCGAACCAGCCGGCGCGTCAGGCGTGAGAACAGGTCGGTGGCGTCGAGAGGATCGACCACGGCGGGTGCCTCCGGATCGAAGAACACGACGAGGTCGATGTCGGAGGAGAAGTTCAGCTCATGCGCGCCGAGCTTGCCCATGCCGAGCAGGATCCAGCCCGATCGATGCGACGGGTTGTCGAGGTCGGGCAGCTTGAGCTTGCCCTGGCCATGCGCGTCACGCAGCAGGAAATCGACTGCCGCGCGGGTGCAGGCGTCGGCGAGATCGCTCAACCGCCTTACGGTCAGCGAGGTTTCGGCCTCGCCCGAAAGATCGGCGAGCGCGATCAGGAAATGCGCCTCGGCCTTGTGCCGGCGCAGCTCCATCATCAGGCCGGATTCCGAGACCGTTTCGGCCAGCGGCGCCTGGTCGATCGCGGCGGTGATCGCCTTCAGACGGGCCTCTATCGGCAGGTCGAACAGCCCGTCCAGGATTTGCGGCCGGCGCCGCGCCGTATCGCGCAGGAATGGCGAAAGGTCGAAGACAGCGGCGAGGAGATCCTGCGCCTTCCCTTTGCCGGCCAGGAATTTGGCCACCCGTGTCAGCCCCTCTTCGCGCGCTGCGTCCGCGATTTCGGCCAGCTCCTGACGTGCCCGGGCTTCGTCGAGCGGGACAAGCGGGGTTTCCAGGCTGAGCAGCCAGTCTGTCTTGCTCCGCTTGGCAACGGCCGCCATCAGTGATCCTCGCGTGTCGGGAAACTCATGACCACGGATAGTCCTGGATTGCCAGGCAGCAGGTCAAGCCGGCCGTAATGGAATGTCATGACCGCCTTGGCGAGACTGAGGCCAAGGCCGGAACCAGGCTGCGAACGGCTCTTCTCCAGCCGCACGAAGCGCTCCGTCGCCCGGGCGCGATCGGCGTCGTCGGGAATGCCCTGGCCATTGTCCGTGACAGAAAGCCTGATCTCGCCATGCGTGCGTTCGAGCTTTACACGGACCGCCGGCTTGGACGTCGAATCGGTCGAGTACTTGATCGCATTGTCGACGATGTTGGAGAGCGCCTGGCCGATCAGCTCGCGGTTGCCGTCGACGACAAAAGCACCATTCACCTCGGCGTCCAGCGAAACGCCAGCCTCCTCGGCCACCGGCTCATAGAGTTCGACGACATCACGGACGGCCACCGCCAGATCGACGCGGCTGGTGTGCTCGGAAGAATAGCCCGCCTCCAGGCGGGAGATCATCAGGATGGCGTTGAAGGTCTTTATCAACTGGTCGGATTCGGCGATGGTGCCTTCCAGCGCCTGTCGATAGTCCGATGTCTTCTGCTTGCCGGAAAGCGTCGCTTCGGCCCGGTTGCGCAGCCGGGTCAGCGGCGTCTTGAGGTCATGCGCGATGTTGTCGGAAACCTGCTTGAGGCCTTCGTTGAGCGTGGCGATCCTGGCCAGCATGGCGTTGAGGTTTTCCGAAAGCCGGTCGAACTCGTCGCCGGCGCCGGTTACCGGCAGCCGGCCGGAGAGATCCCCGCCCATGATGCGCCGGCTTGCCTCCGATACGCCATCGATACGCTTCAGCGCCGCGCGGCCGACAAAGAACCAGATCAGGATGCCACCCAGGGCCATCATGCCGAGCGCCAGCATCAGCGAACGGCGGATGACGGCACGGAACCGCTCTGGTTCCCCGAGATCGCGGCCGACCAGCATGATCATCTGGTTCGGCAGCCGCAGCACCAGGGCAATGGCGTTGTGGCCCTTCTCGCCCTGCGCTTGCGTGTCGCTCTGGTCGGGCTGTGCGGTCCCCTTGTCGGCAGGCAAGTTGCGTAGACGGTCGAGTTCTCCCTCGCCAAAGCGCTGATAGGAAAAAGGGCTGGTGGTCCAGCCTTCGTTTTCGAGAACGCCCGGCTCGAGGCTCTGCACGTTACCGGTCAGGATCTGGCCGTTGGCATCGGCGATCAGATAGAGATTGGCGCCGGGCTGCCGCGAGCGGGCCTCGACCACGCGGACCAATACGGGAAGGCCACCGCGCTGATAGGCGCGGGCAAGGCCGAGCACCTCGTCGTTGATGGTCTCCTGCGTCTGCCCGGTCAGCATGCGCGCCGAGAGCGAAGTCATATAGAGGACGAGCAGCACCGCGCAGAGCGCGAAGAGCAAGAGATAGAGCGCCGAAAGCCGCGCGGCCGTCGTCTTCATGATGGCGGGCACGGAAAGCGCCATGCCGCCGCCTAGCCGCCCTTCAGCATGTAGCCGGCGCCGCGAACGGTATGCAGGATCGGCTTGTCGAAGCCTTTTTCGATCTTGCCGCGCAGCCGAGAGACGTGGACGTCGATGACATTGGTCTGCGGATCGAAATGATAGTCCCAGACATTTTCGAGCAGCATCGTGCGCGTCACAACCTGGCCGGCATGGCGCATGAGATATTCGAGCAGGCGGAATTCGCGTGGCTGGAGCGTGATCTCACGGCCCGCCCGGCGGACAGAATGCGATAGCCTGTCGAGTTCAAGATCGCCAACCCGGTAGACGGTCTCGGCCTCCTTGGCGCTGGCGCGTCGGTTGAGCACCTCGACACGAGCCAGAAGTTCGGAAAAGGCATAGGGCTTGGTCAGGTAATCGTCACCGCCGGCGCGCAGGCCGGTGACCCGGTCATCGACTTCGCCCAGCGCCGAAAGGATGAGCACCGGCGTCGTGTTGCCCCTGGAGCGGAGGGCGGCAATAACCGACAGGCCGTCGCGGCGCGGCATCATCCGATCGATGACCATCACATCGTAGTCACCCGCATCGGCAAGCGCGAAGCCGGTCTCGCCGTCACCCGCAACATGCGCGGTATGACCGGCTTCGGTGAAGGCTTTCTGCAGATAATCCGCAGCCTCGCGATCGTCTTCTATGACGAGAATCTTCATAGGGCCGTTATACGCGATTTCGCTTGAAGGTTGAGTAGCAGGCATCTGCATTTTAGCCTTTGCCAAAGCGCATCGCGATCAAGACGATCGAGAGCGTACGCGATAAAATCTTTGTTCCGTGGCGTCGTTAGGCCGAACATGCCAGTTCCCGGTCATGTCGTTACCTGCAACCCGGGACCAACCGGCATCGGGCACGAGGGCCTGAGTGGGCAGCCAGATGCGGGCGCGGCAGCGGGCGATGGGAAGCCCGCTGCCGCTGAAGGAGAGCGCGATGACTGACTAACGGGCTCTCCTTCTTACTTTCCCCATGCGGCGACTCGGGGGTGTTGAAACCGCCGCATTGGAAAAGTCGTCTCAGCCCTTGGCCACCGGCACCGCGACGAAGCGGTTGTTGTCGTCACGGGTGATCTGCATCAGCACCGCCTTGCGTCCGGATTTGACCGCATCGGCCATGGCCTTGGTGACGTCTTCGGTGCCATTGACCTCCGCCGAGTTGACCGCGGTGATGACGTCGCCCGGCTGGATGCCGCGATCGGCGGCGGCGCTGTCGGGGTCGACGTCTGTCACCACCAGACCCTTGCCGTTTTCAGACTTGGTGACGGTGAGACCGAGATCGGCCAGCGTGTCAGGCTTTGCCGGAGCGGCAGGCTGCCGTTGCTGGTCGTTCGAGGCCTGCTTGTCGCTCGCCGGCAGTTTGCCGAGATCGACCTTGACCGTCTGGCTCTTGCCATCGCGCCAGACCGTGACATCGACCGACTTGCCGGGCGAATAGGCGCCGATCAGGCGGGCGAGTTCCTTCGGCGACGCAACGTCCTTGCCGTCGACCTGGGTGATCACGTCGCCGGCTGATATGCCGGCCTTCTTGCCGGGGCCGTCGTCCTGGGCGCTCGAAACCAACGCGCCATTGTTGGACTTCAGGCCGAGCGATTCGGCGATGTCGGAGGTGACCGGCTGGATTTCGACGCCCAGCCAGCCGCGCTGCACCGCACCGCTCTTCATCAGGTCCCCGACGACCTGCTTGGCGGTCGAGGCCGGAATGTCGAAGGCGATGCCGACGCTGCCGCCGGAAGGCGAGAAGATGGCGGTGTTGATGCCGACCACCTGGCCGTTGAGGTTGAAGGTCGGGCCGCCTGAATTGCCGCGGTTGACCGAGGCGTCGATCTGGAGGAAATCGTCATAGGGGCCGGCGCCGATATCGCGGCCGCGCGCCGAGACGATGCCGGCGGTGACGGTGCCGCCGAGACCGAACGGATTGCCGACAGCCACGACCCAGTCGCCGACACGAACCTTGGAATCGTCGGCGAAGTCGACATAGGTGAACTTGCCGCCACCATCGACCTTGAGCACGGCGAGATCGGTGCGCGGATCGGTGCCGACCAGCTTGGCGTCGAGTTCCTTGCCGTCATTGGTCACAACGGTGAAGGCGGTGCCCTCTTCGACGACGTGGTTGTTGGTGACGAGGTAACCGTCTTCGGAGATGAAGAAGCCGGAGCCCTGCGCTACCGGGCGCGGCTCGCCGTTGTTGCGGTCGCGATGTCCGAAGCGACGATGACCTTCGTCGTTCTGGCCGCCCTGGTCGCCAAAGCCGCGGAATTCCTTAAAGAAACGACGCAGCTGCGGATTGTTGGGAAGATTGTCGAGGCCGTCCTGATCGTCGGAGCCATCATCGGCGGTCGGCTGGATCTTGGCCTTGACCTTGACGCTGACCACGGCCGGCGACACACGCTCCACGACATCGGCGAAGCTCGGAACCTGCGGGGCCTCGACGCGCACGGCGTCAGCGAGAACGGGGCTGGTTCCGCTGGTCAGCGCGCCAACGCCGATCGCACCGGCGACCGCGATAGACGCGGCAGCAGCCAGAAGACGCTTGCGGGTGCGGAAATCTGAATCGGGGGCAATATTCATGGATCTCTTATCCTCTTTCAAGCGGACGCGCCTTGATCGGCATCCTCAAGGAACGAGAATTAGGGAAGCGCACATTACGACGCCATTTCCGGCACATGAAACTTTGGTAATGTTGGCGGGCGACGGCAGCCGTCAGTCGCGGCGGAGGATCGCGTCCAATGCGGCCTGCTCTTCGACCGAAAGCGCTGCCGTTGCCGGAAGCCGGCGCGACCGCGCACTGAGCACTATAAACACGCCGCCGGCCAGAAGCAGGAGAACCGGCGTGCCCCACAGCAGCGCGTTGCGCAGATCGAAGCGTGGCTTCAGCAGCACGAACTCGCCGTAACGCGAAACCACATAATCCATCACCTGCCGGTCGGTATCGCCCGCGACAAGGCGTTGTCGCACCAGGATACGCAGGTCCCTGGCAAGGTCCGCATCGGATTCGTCGATCGACTGGTTCTGGCAGACCATGCAGCGCAGGCCTTCCGACAGCGCCCGCGCCCGCGCCTCGAGTGCCGGGTCGGCCAGCATCTCGTCGGGCTTCACCGCCATTGCCGTTCCGGCGAAGAACAACGCCAGCAACAGGACTATCGACGTCAACGAATACCTTGCCCTCATGGCATGCCCGCCGGCGCCACCGCCTGCTTGCGACGGCGCGAAGGCGCGCCGACCCGCAGGCGCCTGTCCATAAGCGACATGGCCGCACCCGCCATCATCACCAGGCCGCCGCCCCAGATCAGCGTTACCAGCGGCTTCCACCACAGACGCACCACGACCGAGCCGTCCTTGCCCTCGTCGCCGAGCGAAATGTAGAGCTGGGAAAGGCCAATAGTCTTGATGCCGGACTCCGTCGTCGTCATCTGCCGCACCGGATAGAAGCGCTTGGCGGAGCTGACTTCGCCGACAGGGCTGCCGCTGACGCCGATCAGCTCGAAACGCCCGCGATCCTCGCTGTAGTTCGGTCCCTGCGCAGGATAGAGCCCGACGAACCGCACCGTGCGGCCGGAGATTTCGACGGTTTCACCAGCATGCATGGACAGGATCTTCTCCGTCCCGAAGCAGAGCGTGCCAACAATGCCGAGAACGGTCAGGCCGAGGCCAAGATGCGCGAAAGCAGTCCCGAAGACCGAGCGTGGCAAACCAACCAGACGCCTGACCATTGTCGGCGCGGCGACATTGCCGACCCCCGCCTTGGTGGCGAGGTCAGTCAGCGCGCCGAGGATCAGCCAGACGCCGAGGCCGACGCCAAGCGCGGCAAGCACCGAAGCGCCGTCGATGAACAGGACCGTAACCAGCGTCGCAAGAAGTGCGGCCGCGAACGCGGCCATCAGCCGCTGCGCAACACCGAAGACATCGCCGCGCTTCCAGGCCAGCAGCGGCCCAAAGGGAACCATCACGAGCAGCGGCACCATCAGCGGCGCGAAGGTAAGGTTGAAGAACGGCGCTCCTACCGAAATCTTGTCGGCCGAAAAAGCCTCGACCGCCAGCGGATAGAGCGTGCCGACGAGCACCGTGGCGGTCGCAGTGGTCAGAAACAGATTGTTGAGGACGAGCGCGCCTTCACGCGAAACCGGGTGAAACAGGCCGCCTGCCGTCAGCTTCGAGGCGCGCAGCGCAAACAGCGCCAGGGAGCCACCGATGAACAGCGTCAGGATGCACAGGATAAAGACGCCACGCGTCGGATCGGTGGCAAAGGCGTGGACGGAAGTCAGGACGCCCGAACGCACCAGGAAGGTGCCGAGCAGCGACAGCGAGAAGGTGAGGATGGCGAGCAGCAGCGTCCAGATCTTCAACGCCGAGCGCTTTTCCATGACGATGGCCGAATGCAGCAGCGCGGTGCCAGCCAGCCACGGCATGAAGGAAGCGTTCTCGACCGGATCCCAGAACCAGAAACCGCCCCAGCCGAGTTCGTAATACGCCCAGTACGATCCCATGGCGATGCCGCCGGTCAGGAACATCCAGGCGACCAGCGTCCATGGCCGCACCCAGCGCGCCCAGGAGGCATCGATGCGACCCTCGATGAGGGCGGCGACCGAGAAGGAAAAGCAGATCGAGAAGCCGACATAACCGAGATAGAGCATCGGCGGGTGAATGGCGAGGCCAAGATCCTGCAGGATCGGGTTGAGATCGCGGCCTTCGATGGGCGCCGGATTGAGCCGGATGAAAGGATTGGAGGTCACCAGGATGAACAGGAAGAAGGCAGCGCCAATAGCGCCCTGCACGGCGAGCACATTGGCGCGGAGCGTCGCCGGCAAGTTGGAGCCGAAAGCGGCCACAAGCGCGCCGAAGAAGGTCAGGATCAGCACCCAGAGCAGCATCGAACCTTCGTGATTGCCCCAGGTTCCAGTGATCTTGTAGATCAGCGGCTGCAGCGAATGCGAGTTCTCCCAGACGTTCGCCAGGGAAAAATCAGAGCTTGCATAGGCGCTCGCAAGGGCCGCGAAGGACAGCGCCGTCAACGCGAAACCGGTCACCGCGACCGGACCGCCGACCGCCATCAGGCGCTGGTTGTTCAGCCGCGCGCCAAACAGCGGCACGATCGTCTGCACCAGTGAAAGCGCGAACGCCAGAACCAGGGCGAAATGTCCGGTTTCAACCATTCGCGCGGCTCACACTTGCTCTTCCTCCAGAGTTACTCACTCTTACTCTCCTGCCAGACGCCCTTGGCCTTCAGGCCGTCGGCTACTTCCTTGGGCATATAGCGCTCGTCGTGCTTGGCCAGAACGCTGTCGGCGACAAAGACGCCGTCGGGGCCGAAGGTACCCTCGGTGATGACACCCTGCTCTTCGCGGAAAAGGTCGGGCAAGATGCCGGTATAAGTCACCTTGACCGATTTGTGGGTGTCGGTGACCGAAAAGGCAACCGTTGCGCCCTGGCCGCGCTGGATGGTGCCTTTTTTGACCAAACCGCCGAGCCTGATGCGCTGGCCCGGCTGAACGCTGGCGGTGGTCAGATCGGCCGGCATGTAGAAATAGGACGCCTTCTGGCCAAGCGCATAGAAGGTCAGCCCGGTGGCGGCACCCAGAAAAACCAATCCGCCCGCGATCACCGACAATCGTTTCTGCTTGCGCGTCATACCCAATTCTACTCCGTCGCCGTCAAGCCGAGCGAGGCGGCAAAGGCGGTGAATTTCTTGGCTTCGTCACTATCGGCGCCAAAGACCGCGATGGCGCGGCCCAGCGCATCGCGCGCCTGATCGGCCTTGCCCAGCACGACATAGGAACGAACCAGCCGCATCCATCCTTCCGGGTCGCGCGGATTTTGACGAAGTTTGTCGTCCAGGCCGGCGACCATGGTGTTGATCATGGCTTCCCTGTCCTGCTGCGACATGGAGGACGCCGCGTCGACATCGGCGGCATCGGGGCCTTTCACGGTCGTGCCGGAGGCGACTTCCGGGCCGCCGGATTTGGCCAGCGCCTGTTCGACAGCGCCGCGCCACGGCGAATCCGGCGGCAGTGTACCAAGCATAGCCTGCCAGGCCGCGGCCGCTTCCTTGCCACGGCCCTCCTGCGCCAGTGCCATGGCCAGATAGAAACCGGCTTTCGCATTGGCCGGGTCAAGCTTCAAGGCCGCCTCGAAGGCATCCTGGGCATCGGCCGAAACAATGCCGCCCGCCGCACCGGCGATCGCCTCGCCGAGACCGGCCTGACGGACAGCGCTGTCGCCGTCGAGGCGAATGGCGTTGCGGTAGGCCGCCGCGGCGTCGGCAAAGCGCTGCATACGCAGATAGACCGGCGCCAGCACGTCCCAGCCCCTGCCGTCGGAAGGATTGGCGGCAAGATGGGCCTCGGCGCGCGCCACCAGCTCATCGACCGAACTGTCGGCGGGGTTCTTGGCCAACCGCTCACTGAGCGGCTGCGACGGCAGGTCAGGCGAGCCGATCTGACTGTAGAGCCCCCAACTGACCAACGGAACCGCCAGCACCGCAACGGTCGCGACAAGCCGTACGGTGCCCGATGACCTGCCGGACGCCTTGGCCGCCATATCCGCGTTGCCCAGGCGAAGGATGCGGCGGGCGATCTCGGCGCGCGCCTCGGCCGCTTCAGCGGGCCCGATCAAACCGCGCCCGGCATCGCGGTCGAGTTCGGACAGTTGATCGCGATAGACTTCCAGATCGTGATCGCCGCTCGATGATGCGCCCTTGGAGGCACCAGCCAACGGCAAAAGCACCGCCAGGCTGGCGCCCAGCGTGAGAATTGCGGCTATGACCCAGAACAGCATGGTTCTTCCAATAACGGCAGAGCCCTGCCCTGCCAACACAGGCATCCTGCGACGCTTTGACGGCACGCGCCGAATGTCGCGATCGAAATCCACCGGCCGGATCGCAACGAGACCCGGCTGGCTATGTCAATGGCGTCCAACTGCCGTCGGCATTGCGGCAGGCTGTTCCGTGCGCCGTGACGCTGGCGCCGCCCGTGAACACCGTCTGCGTGTATTGGCGGCAATCCTGCGAACCGACGCGGTAAGGCTGGGCAGGGACGACCTCGCCATAGCGTGAGGCCTGATCGCCCTTCCAGGTCACCTTCTGGCCGCTGGTGTTGTATTCGAGCGCCTTGTATTCGGCCTCGAGCGCGCTGCGCTTCTCCGTGTCGCTCAGACCGTTGCCGATCGACCCGCCAATGAGGCCGCCGCCCATGGCGGAGATGATCGACTTGGTAACGACCTTGCCGCCGGCCGGAGGCGTCGAGGCCGGTGTCGCCGCCACGGTCGGGCCCTTGCCGCTCAAGGTGGTGCAGCCCGACACGGCCAGCAATGCGGAAACAAGCGCGACGCGAATCTTCATGCCAACAACCGGTTTTCTTGAGTTGGAGCCTGCCATGGATGCGCCGGGGGCCGCGTCATCGGAGAAGTAGGCGTGGCCATAGTGTTGATATTTGTCGGAAATTTGGCCACTGGCGGCTGCTCTGGGGTCAATCGATATGCCGCCACAATATGCGCCTTCCATTGCTGCCGATTGGCCTGGGTAGCATTACTGCAGGCTCCGCAATCGCACCGTCGCCTTCAGTCCGCCCATGCCGGACCGCTCGAGTGCCAGGACGCCTCCATACTCGTTGACGAGATCGGCGACAATGGCAAGGCCCAGGCCTGTCCCAGGCTTGGTCTCATCGAGGCGCCGCCCTCGCTTCAGCGCTTCACGGGCCTTGTCCTCGGGAATACCCGGTCCGTCGTCCTCGATGCTGATCTCGAACAGGCTCTCATCCTTGCCGGCGAAGGGCACGACCGAGATCGCGACAGCACTCCTTGCCCATTTCACCGCATTTTCGAGAAGATTGCCAAGCAGTTCCTCGAGGTCCTCGCGTTCGCCGGCAAAGACGATCTCGGTGGCCGGCAGCGACAGCGACAGGCTGGTCCGCGGGTTCAGCTTCTGCAAAACGCGCACCATGCGCTGCACCAGCGGTGCCACCGGCGTGCGATAGACGACGCTGTCGCGCTGCGCCGCGACGCGGGCACGCTGCAGGTAATGGTCGATCTGCTTTTGCATGGAGGCGGCCTGCTCGGCGATCAACTGTCCCTTGGCGCCGCCAAGCGCCCGGCCCTCGTTGAGCAGAACGGCAAGCGGTGTCTTCAGGGAATGGGCGAGGTTGCCGACCTGGGTGCGCGAGCGCTCGACGATGCGTTTGTTGTTCTCTATCAAGGCGTTGGTTTCGTTGGCTAACGGTTCGATCTCGGCCGGGAAGCGGCCGTCGAGCCTCTGTGCGGTGCCCTCGCGCACCATGGCGAGTGCGTTCCGGACCCTGCGCAACGGCTGCAGCCCGAGCAGGATGGCGATGGCGTTGATGGCGATCATGCCGATGCCGAACAGGCTGAGATAGGTCAGCAGGCGGCGCTGGAACGTTCCTATTTCCTGTTCCAACTCGGTCTTGTTGCCCATGACGCGGAAGCGCGCGGCGCGGTTCTTCGCGTCGAGAACGAATTCGCTCTCGAACACGACCAGTTCCTCGCCATTGATGCCTTGCGCGGCATAGCTGCGCTGGAAATTGGCGTTGAAGGGAACATCCGCCACGTCCGGCGACGGGATGGTCCGGGTCATGGACGACGAGTGAAGATCGCCATGCACGCCTTCCGAGGCGGGCTCGACGGACCAGTACCAGCCCGAATTCGGTTCCGAGAAACGGAGATCGCCAAGGTCGGGGGAGCCGGTCAACGCGCCGCTGTCGGAGATGCCGATGGAGCCGATCAGGTTGAACAGATGCGCCGACAACAGGCTGTCGAAGCCCCGCTCGCTGGCCTGTCGGTAGAGCGTTGTGATCAGGGTGAAGATGACGACCAGGGTCAGGATCGCCCACACGGTGGAGAAGGCGATGACGCGGAACGTCAGCGAGCGCGGCCACGCGCGCAGCGAGAGCCGTCTGCCCGCGGTCGGGTTGGTGGGGAGCGGTTCCGCCTTACGCCTCCGGCTCGCGCATGCGGTAGCCCATGCCGCGTACGGTTTCGATCATGTCGATGCCCATCTTCTTGCGCAATCGTCCGACGAAGACCTCGATGGTGTTGGAATCGCGGTCGAAGTCCTGGTCGTAGAGATGCTCAACCAGTTCGGTGCGCGAAACGACCTCGCCCATGTGGTGCATCAGATAGGCAAGCAGCCGGAATTCGTGCGAGGTCAATTTCAGCGGCACGCCGTTGACATCGGCCTTCGAAGCCTTGGTGTCGAGACGCAGCGGCCCGCAGGTCAGTTCCGACGAGGCGTGGCCGGCCGCGCGGCGGATCAGGGCCCTGACGCGCGCCAGCACCTCCTCGATGTGGAACGGCTTGGTGACGTAGTCGTCGGCGCCGGCGTCGATGCCGGAGACCTTGTCGCTCCAGCGGTCACGCGCGGTCAGGATCAGCACCGGCATCTTGCGGCCGCCGCGACGCCAGCGCTCGACCACGCTGATGCCGTCCATCTGCGGCAGGCCGATGTCGAGCACAACGGCATCGTAAGGCTCTGTGTCGCCGAGGAAATGGCCCTCCTCGCCGTCGAAGGCACGATCGACGACATAGCCGGCATCGACCAGCGCATCCGAGATCTGCCGGTTGAGATCCTTGTCATCCTCGACGACGAGTACGCGCATACGGGGACCAATGCCTGTTGATTGAAGATTTCAGATATAGGCCGATTCCGCCGGCCTGGGAAACGGAGGGAAAAGCGGTCAGTTCTGCGGAACGACGATTTCGGAGCGGCGCGGACGTTGTCCGTCCTTGCCGGGCACGAGCACGACGATGACGCAGACCGGCTGGCCGCCACGCGTCGATGCCGAAGCCTTGGCGAGCGTTCCGCCATTCTGCTGAGCCACCTGCTGACCGATCGCATAGCAGTCGGATGCAGCCAGGACGATCGGGCTGGCCTGGTCGGGCTCGATGACCGGTATCGCCATTGCCTGCGACGCAAACAGCCCGGCGGCACTAAGCGCCAGGGTCGCGGTTCGGAAACGGGAGCGAAGCGTTTTCATGACCCGCGTTGTAACGCATCGGTGCTGAACGTGAAATGAACAGTGAACGGCCCTGAAACCATGCTCGCCACACCCCTGCAACGCGAGACAGACATCTTGGGTTTCACCGCCCCCCAGTGAAACCCGCGAAAGCTCAGTCTAGACTCCGTTTCGGTGATATTGAAAGTGCGTCAGGCGTTTTCCTGCGTCAGCGCACGGAATCGCAGCAGGCCATGGTGGACAAGGAGTTCCTCATCGTAACGCGCCTCGCTGAATTCCAGCGACAGCCGCGTCTGGCCACGCGGGCCTATAACCAACACCGCTCCGGCAAGCCGCGCCTTGATGGCATCCATGATCGCCCGCGTCTCGGCCTCGCCATGCGCCTTCGACCAGACATGCAGCGTGATCAGCTGGTCGTCGTTGTTCTCGGCGCCGGTGTCCCAGTCAAAGGCAGAAGTCTGACCTGAAGTCACATAGGGAAAGGCGACGTTGTCGGTTGCCCGCTCGAGCAGTCCGGCGCCGCCCAGCAGCGCCGACAGCGACGCATCGCTTTTCAATCTTAGAAACAGGGCCTGCTGCAAATCGCCGGGCGCGGTCATCGTCCGTTTCCTCAAGCCGTTGCGCCACCGACAATGCTTTTCCAAAGCCTGCCCATGTCCGCATCCCTTCTCAGATATAGCGGTTCGCCACGCGAAGACGATGGCGATTCGTCATCGGAATCATGAACGCCGATGATCTCGAAAATACGACTTGCCGACAATCTCGTCAGTCGGCGCGATAGGGCCTGGCAAATTGACCATGAGCTTGCCTCTGATTGTCTGGTCACGCGATCTTGCCCCATATAGGCTGGTCCATACGACGGAATGTTCCTTGTCGGCTTGGCCGGACAGAGGGGCATGTTCCCGATTTCCGGAGCTGACCATGCTCGATCCAAAAAAGGCCAGGGCCGCGTCACGTCTGCTGGTAGGCCATTGGGACAATGGCACCCATCTCGACGTCATACCCGAGGAACTGCGGCCGAAAACGCGCACCGAAGGTTACGCCATCCAGTCGCATGTCATGGAGCATTCGGCGGCCCCGCTTTTCGGCTGGAAGATCGCGGCAACCAGCCTGGCCGGTCAAAGGCATATCAACGTCGACGGCCCGATGGCCGGGCGTCTGCTCGCCGAAAAAGCGGTCGAGGTCGGCGGGATCGTCTCGCTGGCGACGAGCAAGATGCGGGTCGCCGAGGTCGAATTCGCGTTCCGTTTCGGCCGCCAGATCCCACCTCGCGCCGCACCTTATGAAATCGCTGACGTGATGGACGCCGTGGCGACCCTGCATCCGGCGATCGAAATACCGGACTCACGATATGATGATTTCTGCGCTGTCGGCGCGCCGCAGCTGATCGCGGACAATGCCTGCGCCAATCTGTTTGTCATCGGCCAGCCTGCCGAAGACGATTGGCGCGACATGAACCTGGCGGAGTACCCGGTGACCGGTCTCGTTTCGGGTAAGTCTCGGCACGACGGAACGGGCGCGGCTGTCCTCGGCGACCCACGTATCGCGCTCACGTGGATCGTCAATGAGCTATCGGGACTTGGCATAGCGCTCCAACCGGGACAGGTGGTGATCACCGGAACTTGCGTGACACCGATCAGCGTCGCCGCCGGTGACGAAGTCATTGGCGATTTGGGCAGGTTCGGCAAAGTGTCGGTGCGGTTCGTCTAGACCGGCTTGCTCCCCCGGTTCAGCCTGACCACGACGCTCCTCACCGCCAGAACCAGCACGGTGATCACGATCAAAATCACCGACAGTGCGGCGATCGCCGGGTCGATGTTGTCGCGTAGTCCCATCCACATCAGGCGCGGCAGCGTGATGGCGTTGACCGAGGTGATGAACAAAGTGACGCCGATCTCTTCCCAGGACAGCACGAAGGACAGCAGCGCCGCGGTGACGATGCCGAATTTGATGTTGGGCATGATGACGCGCGTGGCGCGCTCCCAGACACTTGCGCCAAGCCCCCGCGCGGCAAGGTCGATGCGTCGGTCTAGCTGGCTGAGCGAGACCAGGATCAGCACCGTCGCGAACGGCACCGTCATCACCGAATGCGCCATGGCAACGCCGAGCCAGGTATCGTAGCCGAAGAAGGAGCTGACGCCCGAGATCGAGGTGAGCAGGAAGTAGAGCGTGACCGCCGAAACCACCGGCGGCACCACCATCGGCAACAGCACGAAGCCGACGAGGGTCGCGGTGAAGCGCGGCTGGAACATCCAGACGCCGAGGCTGAAGCAGAGCGCCAGCACAGTTGAAATGGCGCTGCTGACGATGCCGATGCGGATCGAAAGCAGGATCGACTGGAGCCAGCGCGGATCCTCGATCAACGATCGGTAGTGGCGCAACGACAATTCGCCCGTCGGCATCGCCAGCATGCGGCTCGGCGTCAGCGACACGGGGATGACGGCCAACAGCGGCAACAGCAGGAACAACGCCACCAGGGCGGCAATAACCAGGGAGACAGGACCGGGGCGATAAGTCGGCATCAGATCAGCTGCTTTGGTCTGACATAACGGAACAAGAGCGCCATCAGCGCGCCGACGAACAGTACCAGCACGACGCTGATCGCAGCCCCCAGCCCCCAGTCCGGGCTCTGGAATATCCTGAGATAGATCAGTTCGGCGATCATGACGCTGCGCCCGCCACCGAGAATCGCCGGCGTGACGAAGAAACCGAGCGAGAAGACGAACACGATCATCGCGGAGCCGATAATGCCGGAGCGCGTCATCGGCACGAACACCGTCCAGAAGGTGCGCATGCGGCTGGAGCCGAGGCCGCGCGCGGCGAGCAGAACACGCTCGTCAAGGCTGCGCATGGCCGAAGCCAGCGGAAAGACGGCGAAAGGAATGAGGAAATGCGTCATGCCGACAATGACGCCGAATTCGTTGCGTACCAAAGTCAGCGGTTCGGAGATAAAACCGATCGACTGCAGCCAGGTGTTGATCAGGCCGCGATTGGACAGCAGTGCCACCCAGCCGAAGGCGCGTGTCAGCACCGAGATCCAGAACGGCACCAGGATGCAGAATTCGGCGATGAGGCGCTGCGCCGGGCTGCCGCGAACCCAGACGACCGTAATAGCATAGGCGGCGGCGACCGACACTATAGTGACGATCGCGGCGATGCGCAGCGTGCGGATGAACACCGACTGGACCAGATCGTCGGTGAGCAACGCCTCGTACTGGCCAAGCCCGGGCGTCGGCAAGGTGAAACTCCATTTCACCACGCCGAGAAATGGCCAGGCATAGGCAAGGCCGAGAAAAAGGAGCAGCGGCGCCATCAACAGCGCCGCGCCCATCCTGTCGGAGAGAACGCCTCTCATGTCAGATCAGCATCGCCGCCGGTCAGGCGGAGATGATCTTGGTGTATTCGTCGAGCGCCGGCCCATAGTTCTTGGCGTACCAGTCCATGTCGAGCGGGATCTGCTTCTTCATGTTCTCGGGATCGACGGGGTTGATGCGCTTCTTGTCGGCGGGGATCAGCGCGTCGGCCGCCGGATTGGCCGGACCCTGGCCGAGCTTGTCGAACATGACGAGCTGCTTTTCCGGATCCTGGGCGCTGGCGATGAACTTCATCGCCGCATCCTTGCCGCCGGGGTTGTTCTTGAGCACGGCCAGCGCGCCGGGCGAGATCAGGCCCTGGTCCCAGATAAACTTGATCTTGCCGCCGGAATCCTGCTCGATCAGCGAGGCGCGCGTCGACCAGACGATCGCCATGGAGGCTTCGCCATTGAGCAGCACGCTCTGGCTCTCGGCGCCGCCGCCCCAATAGGCGACGACGTTTTCCTTGAAGGCTGATATCTTGTCATGCGCACGTTTTAGGTCGAGCGGGTAGAGCGAAGCCGGCGCGATGCCGTCGGCCAAAAGGGCCGCTTCCCAGCTCGACACGCCCCATTTGTAGAGCGAACGCTTGCCCGGGAATTTCTTCACATCGAAGAAATCGGCCATGCCAGTCGGTGCATCCTTGCCGTATTTCTCGGAATCGTAGGCGATGACATAGGAGAAGAAATAGGTCGAGGCGGCATAGTCCCAGCCGAAGCCCGGCCGCATCTTCTTTTTGTCGACGATGTTGTAGTCGATCGGCTCGAGCATGCCTTGCGCGCCGAGCGTAATGGCCGAGAACGGGTCGACGTCGACCAGGTCCCAGGTCGGGGCGCCGCTCTTGGATTGCGCGGCGATCGCGCCTTCGGTCGGGCCCGACCCGTCCATCTTGACGGTGATGCCGGTGTCCTTGGTGAAGGCCTGGCCATAGGCCGCGTCGTAGGCCGTGATGGCATCGCCGCCCCAGTTGACCAGCACAAGTTCCTTCGCTGCGGCAAAGGCACCGGTCGAGCGCAGCAGCATCGGCGTGCCGGCGAGCACGAGGGCAGCAAGTTGCGTGAACTGCCGACGCGAGATCTCGCCGCGTCTCGTCCTTTCGGACAGCGTTTCGATGGCCTGTTTCTTGGTGTCGTTCATGTCAGTTCCCCTTTGTTTTCGTTGATTTTGATTCCGGAAGCCGGTGCGGCTGATCAGGCCGCGCCGGTGCTCATTGTCCTCCGTCCGGAAGGAGGAAACCCTTTTCCGCCGGCCATGTCAGCCACACGGAATTACCCTTGCTGAGCGCCGCCGCCGCGACCTCGTTGGGCACCGAGACGGTGACTTTGGCACCTTGGCGCGTGGTGAGGTCGAGCTTGGTCGCCGCCCCCAGATAGGTCGAGGCGATTGCCGTCGCGGCAATGCCGTTCTCTCCGGCGGCGGCCTCGCGCGCTATCGACATGTGTTCGGGCCGGATCGCCAGGATGGCGTCGCCACGGACCTTCTCAGCCTTGCAGTGCATGCTGACCGCGCGGTCCTCACAGAGGCCGGTCGAGCCGTTGTCGACGGCCTTAACCCCCTTCAGCGGCAGCATGTTGATCTCGCCGAGGAACTCGGCGACGAAGCGATTGTCCGGCCGGTCGTAGACCTCGTCCGGCGCGCCGACCTGCAGCAGTTTGCCATGATTGAAGATGGCGACGCGCGAAGACAGCGCCAGCGCCTCGCTCTGGTCGTGGGTAACGAAGACGAAGGTGGTGCCGGTCTCCTGGTGCAGGCGCTTCATCTCTGCCTGCATCTGGCCGCGCAGGCTCTTGTCCAGCGCCGAAAACGGCTCGTCGAGCAGGAGCACGCCCGGCTCGAACACCAGCGCCCGGGCCAGCGCGACGCGCTGCTGCTGGCCACCGGAAAGCTGCGAGGGCAATTTCTTCTCGTGGCCGACCAGACCGACGCGCTCGATCATCTCGCCGACACGCTTCCTGATCTCGGCGGCCGATTTCTTGCGGACCTTGAGCGGGAAGGCGATGTTGGCCTCGACGCTCATATGCGGAAAGAGCGCATAGCCCTGGAACACCATGCCGGCGGCACGCTGCTCGGCCGGGCGGTCGGTGATATCGGCGCCGTCGCTGAAAAGCTTGCCCTCGCTCGGCTGCACGAAGCCGGCCAGGATCATCAGGAAGGTGGTCTTGCCGGAGCCGGAGGGCCCAAGCAGCGTCAGGAATTCGCCGCGGCCTATGTCGAGCGTCAGATTGTCCAGCGCACGGAACGAGCCGAAGCTCTTGCCGATCCCGATTGCCTTGATCTCTGCGGCCCGGCCGGGTTGCTGCATCCTGCCTCTATCCTTACCGTTGAGCCAAATCGTAGGCAGGGCGGAAGCTCACCGCAACCGAATAGTTTTCGCCTGATCGGCAAATTTCATTCATCTATGGCGGGCTGACGCCACGCTGCCTCTCAATAGGGCTGAATGCGGTTCTCGGAGAGAGTCGACCTCAGCCATCCCGCGAACGCTTCCAGGACCGGGTGCGAGGCCTTGGCGTGTTCGGAGACCAGAAAATAGGAGCGCGGCGATTTGATCGCGATGTCGAAAGGCCTGACCAGACGGCCTTCGCTCAGCGCACGGCGGCTGGTCAGTTCGTCACCCATGGCGATCCCCTGCCCGGCAATCGCCGCCGAGAAGACGAGGTTCATGTCGGAAAAGAAGATGCCGCCTTCGGTGTCCGGGTTTTCGACCTTGGACAGCGCCAGCCAGCGTGCCCAATCCTCGGTGTCGTCGAGATGAAGCAGATTGGCGCGCAGCACGTCCGCCGGCCGGGAAAAGCCGCCGACCTTGTTGAGCAGCGTCGGGCTGCAGAGCGGCGTGAACGAGATTTCGCACAACAGCTCGGCCATGCGGTTCGGCCAGTTGCCCACGCCGAAGGCGATGAAGGCGTCTGCGTCGGCATTGCTGACATCGTCGAGCCGCCGGGGCGTCAGGACGCGCAGCGCGACATCAGGGTACATCTGCCGGAACTCGCCGATATGGGTGCACAGGAACAGCGAGGCGAAACCCGGCGTACAGGAGACGGCGAACGAGCCGCCGACGCCAGTGCCGGCATCGCGCGTCACCGCGTCACCGAGCACGGTCAGCGCCTTGCGAACGTCGCTGGCATAACGCTGCCCACGCGGGGTGAGCGCCACACCCTTGCCGATACGCTCCAGCAGATCGAAGCCGAGATCGCGCTCGAGCAGCCGCAATTGGTGGCTCACCGCGCTGCGGGTCAGGTGCAGTTCGTCGGCGGCGCGCCAGACGCTGCCATGCCTGGCGAAACTGTCGAGCGCGCGTAGCGCCTGTGTCGATGGAATTCTCAAGAGGTGAACCGAATTTGCATGAACCACGAAAACATATCACTTTTTGGCGAACCACTTCACTGCTTTCTTTGACGCATGGACAAACCGGTGACGACATCGGCGCAAGAGACCGCGCTTGCCTGCCTCGACGGCATCCAGCCCCTGCTGTCGGCATGGACACGCACCATCTTCGATTTCGGCGAGACCGCCTGGCGCGAGTACCAATCGGCCGCCTGGTATGTCGATCGACTCAAGCGCGAGGGATTTTCGGTCGAGGAAGGCTCGGGCGGCATGCCGACCGCCTTTTGCGCCCATTGGACGAACGGTGCCGGACCGACAGTGGGCATGTATGCCGAATATGATGCCGTGCCCGGCAATTGCCAGGACGCCGTGACGGTGAGGCAGCCGCGACCTGGCCTTGGCGCCGAGGCCGGCGGCCATACCGACCCGCATTCGGGGCTCGGCATAGCAAGTCTCGGCGGCCTGCTCGCCACCAAAGCCGCCATGCAGCGCCACGACATTCAAGGCACGCTGCGCTTTACCGGCGAGCCGGCTGAGAAAGTGCGCGGTTCGAAGCCGATCCATGCGGCAAAAGGCTACTATGACGGCCTTGCTGGCATGATCTCCTTCCATCCCTTCTACATGCTGCCGCTCTGCAATACCGCGCGCTGGGACACGCATTGCGGCGCGGCCTACGCGATGATCTATCGGTTCGTCTGCGACGAACCCGAAAATTGGGTTCGCGCAAGCGACGGCGCACCGATCCCGCAGGCGCATTCGGCGGTCAGGGCACCGGGCGCCAACGATGCACTGATGACCATGTACATGGCTTCCAAGGCGTTGCGCGATTCCATGCTGCCACACCAGGGCGGCTGGTCGATCAGCGAGGCTATCCTGACGGCCGGCCAGGCCACGGCCGACAATCTGCCGGCGGGACTGGCCGAGATCCAGTACATGATCCGCGTGCCCACCATCGGCATGGCCGAGCAGGTAACGGCGGTGCTCGACCGCAACGCCGCGGCCGCGGCCGCGATCAGCGGCTGCCGCTACGAGCGGCACTGGGTGTCGAAGTCACGGCCGGGGCTCGCGAACCACGCCATGGCCGGGATTGCCTATGAAGCCTTGTCGACAGTCGGGCCGCCACGCTGGGACCAACTGGCCAGAACAATCGCGCGGGAAATCCAGGTCAATGCCGGCGGCACTGCTACCGAAAACCCCTTTATCGATGAGCTTGAGCGGCTGATTTCGCCACAAGAGGCTGAGGCGATCCTGCGCCGCGACCTGCCACCGTCCCAGGTGAACTCGACCTCCGACGACTACACCGACATGAGCTGGCAAGCGCCGACCGCCCGCTTCTATGTCGCCCGCCCAGCGCTCCGCTCGGCGAATGGCGGTGCCTATCCCTCCTGGGTGATGAATGCGCTGGGTGGCATTCCCGCGACGATCGACCCGATGGTCATCTGCGCCGCCAAGACGGTCGCGCTGGCGGCGCTGCGCCTGCTCGAGGACCAGACCGCCCGCGATGCGGCAATGGACGAGTTCATCACCCGTACCGGCGGTGGCGTCGGCGGCTCCAACTGGATCGCGCCGCTCTGCGACTACGACCCGCCGATCAACTTTCGCTGGCCGGAATATGTCACCACCGCGCGCGGCCGCGACTGGTGGATCCCAAGCAATGCATGACCTGACCAACCCTTTAGAACGAGCCCACGAGGAGAACCCGCATGACCGTCCATGACCGCATCATCACCGAGCCGTTTTCGCTGCAACGCCGCAACCCGGCCGGCGGCACCCAGCCGCTGACCGTCTGGGGCTTCGCCAACGAAACCGACGTGTTGACCGACGTGCTGCTCGGATCGCCGAATTTCCTGCGCCACCTGTCGACCAGTTCGCTGTCGCGCAAGCACCTGCGTGAAGCCCCTTGCAACGTTCAGATCGCGCAGGCACAGCACAAGGATCTTGTCGCGGCCTACGAGCATTTCGGCGTCAACATTCACTGGCACGAGCCGACGCCGGAACTGCCGATGCAGGTCTATTCCCGCGATTCCAGCGTGATGACGCCTTATGGCGCCATCATCACCGCCATGGCCAACTGGTGGCGGCGCGGCGAGAACTACGCCGCCATCCGCACCTATGAAAAGCTCGGCATCCCGATCTACGACATGGTGACGGCCGGCACTTTCGAGGGCGGCGACTTCAATGTCATCGAGGACGGCGTGGTGCTGATCGGCTGCGGCGGCGCCCGCACGCAGGAGGAAGGCGCCCGGCAGGTGCAGGCCTGGTTCGAGAAGGAAGGCTGGGAGACACGCATTGCCTTCATCGACGAATATTACGTCCATATCGACCTGATGGTGGTGCCGATCGCCGAAAAGCTCACCGCCGTCTGCCTCGCCTGCACCGAGCCTGGCATCGTCGACTGGCTGAAGGGCAAGGGTCACGAGATCATCGACGTTCCCTTCCAGGATACGATGGCGCTCGGCTGCAACTTCATGTCGCTGGGCAAGGACCGGGTGATCGCGC
The DNA here is from genome assembly GCF_006442875.1 of Mesorhizobium sp. B2-3-15. Taxonomy (NCBI): domain Bacteria; kingdom Pseudomonadati; phylum Pseudomonadota; class Alphaproteobacteria; order Hyphomicrobiales; family Phyllobacteriaceae; genus Mesorhizobium; species Mesorhizobium sp. B2-3-15. The sequence goes on from NZ_VFVO01000011.1 coordinate 117,914, forward strand.
CGACGTCCAGCAAGACGCTGATCGAAAAGCTCAAGGCGCGCGGCTTCGAGGTCGCGGCCGTCGACATGAGCGAAATCTCCAAGACCGGCGGCGGCATCCATTGCATGGCACAGGCGCTGAAACGCGAGGCGGCCTGATAGTCGGGAAAACGGCAAAACTGCCCCCGCTCGCCGGATCGAGTACCTGGCGGGCGAGGAACCGGCCGCCGGGTACCTGGCTCTTCCATCAACAAACCGTGCCCCTGTGTCCTCGCCGCCCTTGTGAGTGTCGGTAAATGGATGAATAGTCGGACAGGGCGCCGCCCTGAAATTGCCCGCTTGCGGTTTTCAGGTCGCGCCAGAACCGAGCCGGGTTTTTTGAATGGTCAGCCCTGAACCACGCAAGAGAAGAGGTCCGATCGCCGCTTGGTTGCTGGCGCTGGACGCGTGGCTCGACTCCTCGCTCTATGAAATCGGGTTCAAGGCGCGCCAGTTCTGGGAGGCCGCGACGATCTTCTCGCGGCGCTTCCGTCTCAAGGGCTGGCGCCGCGGCTTCATAGAACTTTTGAGCGAAGGTTTTACACTCGGCGCCGGCGGCATGGTGGTGATGCTGGCGCTGGCGATACCCGCTTTCCAGGACACCACCGGCGACTGGCGTGCCCAGGGCGACTTCGCCGTCACCTTCCTGGACCGCTATGGCAACGAGATCGGCCAGCGCGGCATCATACAGCGCGATTCCGTGCCGGTCGACGAGATGCCGGACCATGTCATCAAGGCGGTGCTCGCCACCGAGGACCGCCGGTTTTTCGACCATTACGGTATTGATGTGCTCGGCCTGTCGCGCGCGATCTTCGAGAACGTGCGGGCGAATTCGGTCGTCCAGGGTGGCTCGAGCATCACCCAGCAGCTGGCCAAGAACCTGTTCCTGACCAATGAGCGCACGTTCGAGCGCAAGATCAAGGAGGCGTTCCTGTCGCTGTGGCTGGAGGCCAATCTGTCGAAGAAGGAAATCCTGCAGCTCTATCTGGACCGCGCCTATATGGGCGGTGGCACGTTCGGCATCGAGGCGGCGGCGGACTTCTATTTCGGCAAGAGCGTCAAGGACCTGAACCTTGCCGAGGCGGCGATGCTGGCCGGCCTGTTCAAGGCGCCGACCAAATATGCGCCGCATATCAACCTGCCGGCGGCGCGCGCGCGGGCCAACGTGGTGCTGTCCAACCTCGTCGATTCCGGCTTCATGACCGAGGGCCAGGTGCTGCAGGCCAGACTGCACCCGGCCGACGTCGTCGACCGCGGCGAACAGAAGAGCCCCGACTACTACCTCGACTGGGCCTTCGATGAGGTCAAGAAGATCGCCAAGCCAGGCCAGCACTCGCTGGTTGCCCACACCACCTTCGACGCCAACATCCAGAAGGCGGCGGAGGAGTCCGTCGAGTTCCACCTGCGCCAGTTCGGCAAGGAGTACAACGTCACCGAAGGGGCCGTGGTGGTCATCGAGACCAATGGCGCGGTGCGGGCGATCGTCGGCGGCCGCGACTACGGCGCCAGCCAGTTCAACCGCGCCACCAAGGCACTGCGCCAGACCGGCTCATCGTTCAAGCCCTATGTCTACGCCACGGCGATGGAACACGGCTTCACGCCGAACTCGATCATTTCTGGCGGGCCGATCAGCTGGGGCAACTGGTCGCCGCACAATTACAGCGGCGAGTCGGCGGGCAACATCACGCTGATTATGGCGATGGCCAAGTCGATCAACACCGTGCCGGTGCGGCTGGCCAAGGACCATCTCGGCATCGCGCCGATCAAGGCATTGGCGGAATCGTTTGGGGTGGAATCGCCGCTCGAAGGGCACAAGACGATGGTGCTCGGCACCTCGGGCATGACCGTGATGGACCAGGCGACGGGCTACAGCGTGTTCGCCCAGAATGGCTTCGTCGGTTCCCGGCACGGCATCACCCAGCTCGTAACCCGCACCGGCGACGTGGTGTATGACTGGACCAAGGACGCGCCGCCGCCGCATCGCGTCCTGTCCGAGCAGGCCCTGAAATCCATGAACACCATGCTGGCGGCCGTGCCGGTGATGGGCACGGCGCGGCGGGCGCAAATTCCCAACATCGTCGTCGCCGGCAAGACCGGCACCACGCAATCCTACCGCGATGCCTGGTTCGTCGGCTTTACCGGCAACTACACGGCAGCCGTGTGGCTGGGCAATGACGATTTCACCCCGACCAAGAACATGACCGGCGGCTCGCTGCCGGCGATGGTGTGGCAGCGGTTGATGGTCTACGCGCACCAGAACATCGACTTGAAGCCGATCCCGGGGATAGACAAGCCCTTCGTCGACGAGGAGGTCGCGGCAAAGGCCGCCGAGGCACAGAAGAAGAGCGAGGAGCAGGCAGCGGCTGAAGCCGCCGCCGAGCGGCCGCCGGTGCTGTCCAGTCGAACCACACAGACGTTGCGGGACATGAGCCAGATGTTCCAGGCGGCCCCCAAACTCGACGCCCCCGCTTCACCCGAAACGTTGTCGGCACTGTGATATCCGCCCGCTGAGACAAGACCGACTGGCAAATCCATCACGCCTGCTTGCCACAAGGCCCCGCGCCGCGATATCCCCGAACGGCAATCCTGCGCGCACCTGGCCCTTCATGCTCAAGAACGCCTTCCTGATGCTGATTTCGCTTGCCATAGCCATTGGCGGAGGCGGTGCCAGCGTCTGGTATGCGCTGAAGATCCAGGACGGTGTCGGCGCAATCAGGATCGGCCAGTGGACTGCCTTCCCCGACATCGGCACACCGGCCGCGGACCCCTATTCCAAGGCCCGCGTGGCGCGCGAGGGCGTGCTGGCGCTTGGTCGCGCCGAGGGCCTGTCCTTCGTGGCGGAAAAGGATGCCGCCGGCGACCAGCTCAAGCGGGAATGCACTTACAGGATCGAGGGCGGATTTCCGACAGCGCGGTTCTGGACGCTTTATGCCGCCGATCAGTCGCTCGGCGTCGTCGAGACCGGCAAATCGCGGCTTGCGGCTCTTCAGTCCTACGAGGTGCTACGCCAACCGGACAATTCCGTGATTATATCCGTGGGCCATCACCCGATGCCGGGCAACTGGCTGCTGACCGACGGTTCTGGACGGATGTATTTCGTCCTGACCCTCTACGACACGCCGATCGCCAGCAGCACCGGCCTGTCAGACGTTTCGCTGCCCAGGATCATCAAGGCGGGCTGCGATGCGTAGTTTGCGTGCCGCATTGCGCAGGCTTCTGCATGCCATCCTGCTCGGCCTCGTCGGCGCCGGCATCGTCCACATTGTCGTCCTGCTTCTGGTGCCGGAATTTTCGGAACGCGACGCCTGGTCGCGTCTCTCCATGGCTTCGGATCTCTACAAGATGAACCGGCTCGATGCCGAAGCGGGCGGCGCACCGGTGGTGAAATCGGTTGACCCGCTGTTCTACGCAACGGCCTGCCGCTTCGACCTCGAGGAAGGAATGGTCCGGATCAAGGCGCCGGGGGACGTCCCGTTCTGGTCGGTGTCGGTCTATGACCGCAGCGGTCACAACATCTATTCCTTCAACGACCACACGGCGGCGGGCGGCAAGCTGGATGCCGTCGTGCTGACGCCGGCGCAGATGATCGACGTGCGCAAGGACCTGCCCGAGGATCTTCAGGGAGCGATCTTCGTCGAGGCGCCCATCGATGAAGGCATCTTCGTCATCCGCAGCTTCGTACCCGACGAGAGCTGGAAGCCGATCGTGTCGCGCTTTCTCGATCAGAGTTCCTGCGAGTTGCAGGATTTCTAAGCCGCGATCCTCGATCGCGGATCCGGAGCAGAGGGACTGACGGACCACACCATGGCTTCAGCAAAGCTCAGTGATGGGGGACTGCTCAGTGATGGGGACTGCTCAGTGATGGGGGACTGGCGTCCGTGGCGATCCCGGCTTGTCTGGCCCTGCAGGCCGCGCTTCGCCGATGCTGGACCGCTCATAACGGATGCCGGGAAATATGATCACAGCCGCCGGTATTTCGGTGGTTTGCTTGGCTCGATTGGCCGGTGCCGCACGCGGCACGAAAGACAGTACCATGCCCATGATTCGCGCATTCCTCTCGGTTTCCCCGGAGCACAACGCAACGCCTCCAAATATCATTAAGGCCGGCAGAGGGTTAACGGAGCGCTAACGGATCGCGGCTAAATTGATCTTTGTTCCCCGGTCAGTGAGTTCTGACCGAGGCAATCGCGAAACCGACATAGTCCCGGTGCGCGAAGTCGAGTGTGTATCTGGTGTCAGGCGTATCCTTCGTGTCATCTTCGGATTTCAGGCAAATCGCGATAAGGACGCAATCGGGAAAAGCCGAAAGGCTGTTCCGCGCCGCCGTTTCCGCGTTCTGCTCGCTGACGCGGCCGTCGCGCCGGGAGATCGGCCAACTCGAAGACCTGACGCTGCCTCTGTTCGATGATGTATCCGTCGAATCGCGGCGCTACGTGGCAGCCGCCCTTTCCGAATGCGAATACGCACCCGCGGCCCTGGTGCGGCGCCTCTGCGAGGAACCGGTCGACATTGCCGCTCCACTGCTCATCCGCTCGCGCGCCGTCAGCGACATCGACCTGATCGCGCTGATTGGCCGGCATGGGCTGCCGCATGCGCGCGCCATAGCGCGGCGGAAGGACCTGAACCCGACCATCGCCGATCTGATCAGGGCGCTCGAAAGACCAACCCTGGTGCGGACGCGGGATCCGGAAGCAGCCCCGGCGCAGAGCCTTGTCGTGAAGGCGCAAGCGACGGCGGACAGCGCGGAAACTCAGCAGACGCCCGGCGTTGCCGCCGAGAGCGCTCGGCGCAAGCTGCGCTCCATGATGCGCACCGGCGACCAAGCCTTGGCGGCGAAGGTCGATGCGTTTCCCGGTGCGGACACCTTTGTCAAACTGCGCGAGACCGCACTGACCGGAAACGCCGCGTTCTTCCACACCGCGCTGGCGGACGCTCTCGACATTGATTTTTCGATTGCGCAATCGCTGACCGCCCACCAGAACTATGCGCCGCTGCTTGCGGCGCTGCGTTCGCTCGACTTCAGCGAGGACCGGGCATTCCTGATCACTGTCGCCGTCTATCCCGGCCTGTTCCCGCATCCCCAGGCCATCCGCGCCTATCTCGACCGCTACCGCCTGCTGCATCGCGACGCGGCCCTGGATAAGGTGCGGGAGTGGAAGGCCGAAACCCTGTCCAAGACGGTTCGCGGCAAGCCACCGGCAAACGGCGACAGCCGCAGGGCCTCCAACAGCGACGAAGCCGACGCCCCCGGCCTCAGGGCGTCTTCACGGAAATAAGTTCCTCGACGGGAACGCTACCGGCCTCGATCTCGACCACCCAGATGTCGGGATCGAATTTTTTCTCGCGCTCCAGTCTCGCATCCAGCACGGCGGCATCGTTGCCGGCGGCGAGAAGGCTGAAAAAACGGTCTTCGGGCTTGGCCGAATCGTAGCTTGTCTGCGGTGCCGGCCCGTAGAGAGCCGTTTCACCCAGCCTGCCCCGCGCCAGGATGAACACGGCCCCGGCCTCCGTCGCGCCGCGATTGACCACGGCGGCAAATCCGCCGACGCCGAAAACCCGGCGCAACAGGGCCGAGACCCACAGATCAGCGGTTACGCGCATGGAAGACTCCCGACGACATGCGGGCTCTCTACCGAAATTTCCCGTGGAGGGCGAGCCGTCGTTTTCGGCCGTCAGTTGGTGAGGCCGATCTCGCGCATCTTGACGTAGACGATCTCGTCGGGCTCGCCGGTCTGCGGCAAGCCGAACAGCGACTGGAATTCCTTGATCGCCGCCTTGGTACGTGCACCGACGACGCCATCCAGTTGCATGTCGTCATTGCCGAAGGCCTTCAGCCCGGCCTGGATCTTGACGATGCGGGGGTCAGGCCCCTGCAAAGCGGCGTTCGCCTGTGCCTCGTTGGTCTGCAAGGACACGGGAACGGCGGCCGGCGGCATGTCAGGACGAGGTTGCGGTTTCGGCACGGCAGCCGTCTTCGGCGTTGCACCCAGTTGATCCAGAAGCAGTGCGTCGATCTCGCCCGAGGCGTTCAGCCCGACCTTCTGTTGATAGGCCTGTATGGCCTTGCGCGTGTTGGGGCCGGAAATGCCGTCGACGGTGCCGGAATAGAAATCAAGGTCCTTCAATATGCCTTGCACCTGCTCGACCACCGGGTCACCCTTGATCGGGGCGGGCGCGGCATTGGACCGCACGATGTTGATTGTCGTCTCGGGCTCGTCGGCGGCGGCGTGCGGAAAGCCCTGGAAATTGCGTGTGGCGAAAAACGCCCCGGCGTGCGGGAAAGGCTGATACCATAGCGCATTCGCCGAGACATAGAACAGCGTCACCAGGAATGCGGTCGATCCTCCCACCAGGACGGGATTGCGCGAAATCATGCCGCCGACGGCGATGGCGCCGTCTTGAAAGGCATTGCCGCGGCGTTTGACCGCCTTAGCCTGTTTTGCGGAGCGAGCCATTTCTGTCCCCTTTCGCCCTCGTCACCGGCATTGTCAGCACTCCGGTCGGGTTGGCGGGGCGCCCCTTCGGCCCGCCGACCGGCAGGCTGATGGTCACCGTGGTGCCCTCGCCCGGCATGCTTTCGATCGACATGGTCCCTTCATGCAAGGCCACCAGCCCCTTCACCAGGGAAAGGCCGAGACCCGTGCCCTCGAAACGGCGGGTATAGTCGTTCTGGATCTGCGTGAAGGGTTTGCCGAGATTGGCGAAATCCTCCTCGGCGATGCCGATACCGGTGTCCCTCACCCAGAAATGCAGACGTGAGCCGATCCGCTTGGCGCCGACGACGACATCGCCGCCGTCGGGGGTGAACTTGATCGCGTTGGAAACGAGGTTGATGAGCATCTGCTGTACGGCGCGGCGATCGGCATTGATATCGCCGGCGTCAGGGGCGATCTGCGTCTGCAGGTCGATATTCTTGGCCTGCGCCTGCAGCCGCATCATCGACTGGCACATGTCCACGGCTTCCACGAACCGGAACGGCTCCGGCTCGGTGGCGTAGACGCCCGATTCGATCCTCGATACGTCGAGTATGGATGTCACGACTGCCAGCAGATGCTGGCCCGAATCCCGCACCAGACCGACATATTCCTTCTGGCGCGGATCCTTGAAGGCGCCGAACATCTCGTGCAGCAGCATGTCGGAGAAACCGATGATGGCGTTCAACGGCGTGCGCAGTTCATGGCTCACGACTGCCAGGAACCGGCCCTTAGCCACTTCGGCGGCGGCGGCCGTCTCATTGGCTTGCGCCAGTTCTTCGCGCAGCCGCGCGGTCTCGTCATTTTGGCGCAGGACAAGCGTGAAGACGTCGCCTTGTTTCTCGCTACGCACCAGTTCGAGCGCGAATGGCTGGTAATTGTCGGCCACAAAGCCATTTCCATTGTGGGCGCCGTTGCCACTCTGGGGCAGCCTGATGCGCAAGTCGAGGCGGCGCGACCGTGCGCCGTCACGCATGTCGGCCAGGGCGCTGAGATAGGAGACACGATCCGACAGGTGGACCCGATCGAAGAGGCCCGTTCCGGACAACAGCTCAGGCGGCAATTTCAGAAGCGTACGCGACTTGGCGGATGCATCCACGACTTCGCCATGGCGGGCGACCCGCAAGACCACCGCGTCGATGATGTCTTCCAGTCGATCACCGGCATCGAGCGTATCGGCCGCGCCGGCGGTGCCGCGAAAAGCCGATATCCGCGGGATGAGGGCCAGCGCCCAGGCCAATGGCACCAGCCAATGCCAGGCGGCGATGTGCGCATCCGCCAATGGAAGGAAGGCGGCCGACAAGGACTGAAGGGCGATGGCGATGACGGCTGTCGCGCCCCCCCACAATGCCGCACGCCGTGACGCGCCGATCCACCAGGCTTCGAATGGCAGCGCCAGGGTAAGCATGGCGACAGGTGAACTCAATCCGCCGGCGGCACCGATGAGACCGGCAAGGGCAAGCGCCGCCATCGCCAGGGCGATCGGCCCCGCGGCAGCCATCTTGCCGGTAGCGGCTACCAGCAGGGCGACGAACCAGCACAGGCCGAAGGCCGCGAAAATGGCGGCCATGGTCACCGCGGCGCCCATCCCCGATGTAACCAGCGTGACCGCGGCACCCGCTGCAAAAAATGGCGCGGCCAGCATCACGCCGATGAAACGGCGCTGGCGCTCGCGGTCGCTCCGTTCGAGAACGCTGGGATGAACCATGCGCTCACAACCGGCCGCTATTGCACCAGGCAATTCAGCGTATCTGGCCTCGATCGGCATCAATTCAACGCACTCGCACTCGTCGTGAACAGCTCTGCTTTTGCAGATTGTCTTGGTTGGCTTTGAAACTCGCATCCAGCGTTTAAGGAATGGATAAGGCAGGGCCGACCAAGGCCCGCCCTGCGGCAAATATCGGGATGACGGCGGCCGAAAACCCGGTCAAATGCAGCCATAGTAAACGGAGGGTTATCCTGGCGGCCCTGTCGTCGGACCGCGGGCCAAGTCGTCGAAGCCGCTTTATTTCCTCGAAGACACAATTCATTCAACGGGATAGATGGTTATCGAATGGTGAGAAGAATCGTTCCGATATGAAACAAATCGACAGCAAAACGCTTCGTTTCGAATTTGCCTAAAATTTGAGGAAAATTCTCGGCGATCGTGCAAGCCGTCCTTTGTGCCTGTGTGTCAACATCCTGCCCATAAAAGAGGTCATGCCATATGATGCATGATCCGGTCACGACGAGAGGCAAGGCATGTTCTTCCTGATAAGAATGGCTTTCTGGTTTTCACTGGTGCTGCTGGCGCTGCCGCTGGGTGTCGGGTCCGATGAAACGGGCCAGGAAAGCGTCGGGCCGATCCAGGCCCTGTTCGCGGCGCGAGACGCCGTCGGCGACATCGCCGGTATCTGCGAACGCAAGCCCGATGTCTGCGAGACGGGCAAGTCGGCGATGCACACCATCACCGCACGCGCCAAGGAAACTGCCAAGATCGCGGCGGCCATGCTGGACGACAAGTCCGCCGGCCCCGATACCTCGACAATGACGGGCAGCGTACCGGAAGTCGTCCTGCCTGAAACGGTCAACCTGCCGATAAACAATTAAGCCGTCTCGACGGCGCACCGCGGGCAGTCTGCCCTCTCGACGCCCGCGGTGTCCTTGTTTTTTCCGTGACGCGGCGCCGCCGCGTGACTATATCCGGGTCATGACGACCACGATCCAGACGATCCGCGACGACTTCTCGTTCCTTGACGAATGGGAGGATCGTTATCGTTACGTCATCGAACTCGGCGAAGCGCTGCCGCCCTTTCCCGATGCGGAGCGCAACGCCACCAACAAGGTGCCAGGTTGCGTCAGCCAGGTCTGGCTGACCACCGAACGGGGTCCGGGCGCCGACCCCGTCATCACTTTCACCGGCGATTCGGACGCCCATATCGTGCGCGGACTGGTTGCGATCATGCTGGCGCTGTTTTCCGGAAAGACGGCCAGCGAAATCCAGAAAATCGATGCGGAAGCGACGCTGAAGGCACTCGGCCTCGACGAGCACCTGTCGCCCCAGCGTGCCAACGGTCTTCGCTCGATGGTCAAGCGCATCAAACGCGATGCCGAGATGGCGCTCGCCCAGACTGCCTGATCGACCTGTCGATCTTCCGCCCACCCCTGAAATCAAACGGCGCCCGAAGGCGCCGTTTGATTTCAATCCAATCTGGCAAGCAGCGACTACCGCGCCGCCTTGCGCTTGCGGCCGAGGCCCATCTTCTTGGCAAGCTGCGAGCGGGCCGCCGCGTAATTCGGGGCAACCATCGGATAGCTTGGGTCCAGGTTCCACTTTTCGCGATACTGATCGGGCGTCAGATCGTAGTGGGTCATCAGGTGACGCTTGAGCGACTTGAACTTCTTGCCGTCTTCGAGACAGACAATGTAGTCGTCATGAACCGAGCGCTTCGGGTTGACAGCCGGCTTCTGCTTGTCGGCAGGCGCCTGTTCGACGGTTCCGCCCACACGCCCGAGGGCGGCATGGACATCGGATATCAGGTTCGGCAGTTCGCCGACCGGCACCGGATTGTTGCTGACATAGGCAGCCACCACGTCGGCGGTGAGCTCGATCAGCGCATCATTGTTTCTGGAAGGTGTTTCGACAATATCCATGGTCTTCAGGCCCCAACAAGAGTTACGTCGGTCTGTGCCCCTTTTTACAGGCAGGGCATTGCACGAATTTGCGCAGATAGAGCTGCCGCGATTCGTGTCACGGGGACATCAATGCGGCCGCAGGTCAAGTAAGTCAATTCGTTGCGCGCATTATATTTATGAATCTTGATCAACTATTCCGCGATCAGCTTCAATCTTTCGTGCATCATGTAATTTTTCGATATTTCGCCCGCCAAACCGATAAAGCCTGACGTAACGTCAGTTCACCGTTACATTCGCGATAACTCACAAATCAGGTTTCAATGCTCTCGTTTGCTTTGCCGTCGCTTCGGCAAACTTGGTTGTTCGCATCTGTCCTCAAAACCACAGGTTGCCGCTCCTCTCTGTCGGGCAGGCAACCAGGCGACATGCCCGCCGGCCGAACCCGTCGGGGCCAAAATCGATGGTCGTTCAATACGGGATGATATATCTGCCATAGGCCCAGCCGGCCACGAAGGTGCCGTTCTTGGCCGGGTCATGCCAGATTTCGCACCAGCGATAGCGAACCGTCTGCTGCTGTTTCCATGCCGGTTGATTGGCGATATCGAGCAGGTTTATGCCGCCGGTGCATCGTCCGGTCATCTGCAGGACGATCCCGTTCGGGTATGCGACCTGCTTCTGGGATGTTCCCGACGGATATTTGCGCACATTGAGCGTGTCGCCGAACGGCACATTGGCCACTTGCCAAGCCGAAAATACGGTCGCATGAGACTGGCCGGCAAAGACCAGACTTAGCGAAGCGACGGCGAAAGCCGCAGCAATACGAGACCGAATAGTCATCTTCTCTCCCCCGGCCGTCGCATGGGCCGACACCAACTCTACGCCACAGCTCTTGAACCTGCCCTGATCGGCGTGTTCATTCGTCATTCAAGATATTTCCAGAGCGAGACGCAATGACCAGGACTTCCCGATTTCCAATCGCCAGCGCCCCTGCCCCCGAGAAAAGGCCCGTCTCGGACACGCATCACGGCATCACGCGAACCGATGAATATGCCTGGCTGCGAGCGGATAACTGGCAAGAAATGTTCAGGGATCCTTCCTTGCTCGATCCTGGGATCCGCGCCGAACTCGAAGCCGAGAATGCCTATCAGTCGACGCTGATGGCCGACACGTCAGATCTGCAAAAGCAGCTTTTCAAGGAAATGAAGGGCCGCATCAAGGAAGATGATTCTTCCGTTCCCATGAAGGACGGGCCTTATGCCTACGGCTCTTCCTTCAAGCTCGGCGGCGAGCAGCCGCGCTATTTCCGAACGCCGCGCGGCGGCGGACCCGAGCAGATCCTGCTCGACGGCGACGCCGAGGCCGAGGGCAAGGCCTATTTCCGGCTTGGCGGCGTCGATCATTCGGCCGATCATAGCAAGCTGCTATGGGCCTTCGACGACAAGGGTTCGGAATTCTACACGCTGCGTGTGCGCGACCTTGCCGACGGCAAGGAACTGGCGGACCAGATACAGGCCACCGGCGGTTCGGGGGTCTGGGACGCGGGCAATGACGGGTTCTTCTATACGCGTCTCGACCCAAACCACCGGCCGTCGAAGGTGCTGTTCCACGCACTGGGGCAGGCCCCTGAAAACGACCGGCTGATCTACGAGGAAACCGACCCCGGCTTCTTCATGAACGTCGACGGGACCCGCAACAACCAATGGATCATGATCGGCATCAACGATCACGAGACTTCGGAATACCGCCTGTTGAGCGCCAGCGATCCATTTGCCAAGCCGAAGCTGGTTTCGGCGCGCGAGACCGGCCTTCAATATGAACTTGGGGAAGGCGGCGATATCTTCTTCGTCCTGACCAACGCGGACGGTGCCAAGGACTTCAAGATCATGACGGCGCCGGCGAGCGACCCGGTCCGCGCCAACTGGCAGGAACTGGTGCCGCATGAACCCGGCCGGCTGATCCTGTCGGTGATCGGCTTCAAGGACCACATGGTGCGGCTCGAGCGCAAGGAAGGCCTGCCGCGCATCGTCGTGCGGGATCGGGCCAGCGGCGAAGAGCATCTGATTTCCTTCGACGAGGAAGCCTTCTCGCTCGGCCTTTCAGGGTCCCTGGAATACGACACCGAGATGATGCGTTTTTCCTACTCGTCGATGACGACACCGTCACAGATGTTCGACTACAACATGCGCACTCGTGAGCGTGTGCTGCTCAAGACCCAGGAAGTGCCGTCCGGCCACGATCCGCACCTCTACGTCACGAGGCGGCTGATGGCGCCGGCGGCCGATGGCGAACTGGTGCCGATCTCGCTTCTGCATCACCGCGACACGCCGCTGGATGGCTCCGCGCCATGCCTGCTCTACGGTTACGGCTCCTACGGTATCACCGTGCCGGCCGCCTTCAACACCAACTGGTTCTCGCTGGTGGACCGTGGGTTCGTGTTTGCCATTGCCCACGTGCGCGGCGGCAAGGACAAGGGATATGGCTGGTACGACGACGGCAAGCGGGCGCACAAGATGAACACCTTCACCGATTTCATCGCCTGCGCCCGCCACCTCGTTGCCGAGCGCTATACCGCGCATGACCGAATCGTCGCGCAAGGCGGCTCGGCCGGCGGTATGCTGATGGGCGCCATCGCCAACATGGCGCCGGATTGCTTCGGCGGCATCGTGGCCGAGGTTCCCTTCGTCGATGTACTCACCACCATGCTCGATGCAACGCTGCCGCTGACCCCGCCGGAATGGCCGGAATGGGGCAATCCGATCGCGTCGGCCGACGATTACCTGACGATCGCCGCCTATTCGCCATACGACAATGTCGCCGCGCTCAACTATCCGCCGATCCTGGCGCTCGCCGGTCTCACCGATCCGCGCGTCACCTATTGGGAGCCGGCCAAATGGGTTGCGCGGCTGCGCGACCGCAAGAGCGGCGACAATCCGGTACTGTTCAGGATCAACATGGATTCCGGCCATGCCGGTGCCTCCGGCCGGTTTTCACGCCTGGAGGAGATCGCCTATACTTATGCCTTCACGCTGAAGGTGACGGACAAGGCATAGCTCACGGAGGAACGCTGCGATGATCGATCTGGCCACAACGATAGCTTACATCGCGGTTGTGCTCGGCTTTGTCTTCATTCCTGGCCCGGCCACGCTGTTGACGATCGCCCGCGCAACGAGTTCGGGGACGAGAGTCGGAATCGCCACAGGCGGCGGGATCGCGGCCGGCGATGTGTTTCATACCGCCATGGCGATGGTTGGGATCTCGGCGATCATCGCCACATCGGCGACGCTGTTCAGCATCGTAAAGTATATCGGCGCGGCCTACCTCGTTTACCTCGGCATTCGGGCCATCATCGAGAAAGCGCCAACCGATCCGACCGCCGGCGCGCTTGCAAGCTCCGCCGGCAAGGCGTTTCGACAGGCTGTCCTGACCGAGGTGCTCAACCCCAAGACCGCGCTTTTCTTCCTGGCGTTCCTGCCTCAGTTCGTGCGGCCCGAAAACGGATCAGTGATGGTTCAATTGGCCGTATTGGGGATCATCTTCGTCATGCTGGGGCTTTTCAGCACGGTCGTGTTTGCCGTGAGCGCAGGGCGGCTCGGCAGTTTCCTGCGCCGAAATCCGACAGTGCTGAAATGGCAAGGCAAGGTTGTCGGCGGCATCTACTGCGCCCTGGGTGTCCGCCTCGCCTTGCAAGAGCGCTGAGGCCAGGCGACCCACGTCCGCTGGCAGGCCTGATGATCATCACTTTTTGAATTCCGCGCGGCTCATTTCCGCTCGCAATTGCGACGGTCGCGCGCTACCCAAAGCACGATTTTCCCGGGCACGAAGTCCGCACTTGCACAAGGGTCCATTATGCTGCTCGTCGACGTCTATCTCGACAAATCGCCGATCCAGGGCATCGGTGTGTTTGCCAAGAACCATATTGCCAAGGGCACGCTGGTCTGGAAGCTCGACCCCCGGTTCGATCGGATCATCGACGTCGAGACCTATGAGAGCGAAACCGGGCCGGTGAAGAACTACCTCGACCGCTATTCCTACCCCGACCGTCGCGATCCCGCCTATATCGTCTTCGAAGCCGACGACGCCCGCTACATGAACCATGACGACGAGCCGAATTGCGATGTCTCGTCGCCCGAGGAGACCTACGCCTTGCGCGACATCGCGCCTGGCGAGGAGATGACCTGCAACTACAACCTTTTCTTCGAAACGGGCTTCGATTTCCTCGGCGATCGCCACCTGCAGTCCGAGGATTAGTTCGTACTTTTCTTGCGCGCCGGATAGCCGTTGGGATGCGGCGGCACCGCCTTCAGATAGGCAGCAATCGCCGCACGGTCGTCCGCCGTCAGCTCGGCCATGTTGCGCTGCACGTCGACCATGGCGCCGCCGACGGAATCGAAGTCCGGCGTGAATCCGGTTTCGAGGTAGTTTGCGATGTCGGACGCGGACCAGCTGCCGATACCTCCCTCGCCCGAAGTGATGTTCGGCACGACGCCCGAGCCCTCGGCGGCCACCGCACCGGCCAGCCATTCGCTTTTCCTGGTGCCTCCAGCGAGGTCGCGCGGCGTGTGGCATTCGCCGCAATGGCCCGGTCCTTCGACCAGGTAGCGGCCTGCCATCACAGGGTCTGGCGCGCCATCAGGCAGGGGCACGACAGGCTTGTCACTGAGATAGAGCCGCTTCCACAGGCCAATGCCGCGCCGGATGCTGAACGGGAACGCCAGCGAATTGCCGGGCGCCTTGCCGGCGACGGCGGGAAGCGTCTTCAAGAAAGCGTAAAGGTCGGCGACATCTGACGGTTTCATGCGAGCATAGGAGGCATAGGGGAATGCCGGATAGAAATGCTCGCCCGAAGGCGACACACCTTTCAGCATGGCGTTAGCGAGATTCCCGGCCGACCATGCGCCGATGCCGTCCTTGGGATCTTGCGAAATATTGGGCGGAACAAAGATGCCGAATGGCGTCTTGAGTTCGAGCCCGCCTATGAGCTGAAGCCGTGCATCGCCCTGCGACCCGGGCTTGGCATGGCAGGAGGTGCAGCCGCCGGCATAGAAGATGCGCTTGCCCCGGGCAACATCGCCTGGGCCGAGTTGCGCCAGGGTCGCCGCATCAAGCGTGACCGGTGCCGACAGCAGCCACCCCGCCGACGCGCCGGCGACGCCCAGGACGAGGGCCGCGCCGACGAGCTTCTTCAGCCATGCCATGGCTGGCGATCAGCCCTTTTTGACCCTGTAGCCCTGGTGGCAGGTACCACAGTCCGAGCCGATGGTGCCGATCTGCGTCTTCAGCGCATCGACGTCGGCCGGAGCCGCCGCGACCGCAGCCTTGACATCGGCGAGATACTTGTCCTCGGTCGCCTTGAAGCCGGCCATGTCTTCCCAGATTTTTGGCGCCGCCGTGGTGTCGCCGGTGTCGGTGCCCTTCGGGAACAAGGCCTCTACGTCGAACTTCTCGGCATTTGCCTGCAGTGCCTGCAACTGCGTCAGCACCGCGGCGGCATCAAATGGCTCCTCGCCCTTGACCACTTTCGACAGGCCGCCGACGATCTTTCCGCGTTCCTTCATCAGAGCCTGCCGATCGAGGATCGGATCGGCAAAGGCCGCCGATGCGGCGAGTGCGAGCATGGAGATGGCGATGACAAGCTTTCTCATTCATTTGGCTCCGTGGTGAAGGCATTTCAGGACAGGACGTTAACGGATGCGGGAGGTGGAATATTCCCATTCTCCCGCATGAAATTGCATGACCCTAGCCGTGGGGTTCGAGACGAAAAGAAAAGGCCCGGGGGTGCCGGGCCTTTCGGAAGATTGATCAGGCATTCGCCTTTTCGTAGAGTTCAAGCACGTGATCCCAGTTGATCAGGCTATCTACGAAGGCCTCGAGGTATTTCGGCCGGGCGTTGCGATAATCGATGTAGTAGGAGTGCTCCCAGACGTCGACGCCGAGGATCGGCGATGCGCCATGAACCAGCGGGTTCTCGCCGTTCGGCGTCTTCGATATCGCCAGCTTGCCGTCCTTGACCGAAACCCAGGCCCAGCCCGAACCGAACTGCGTTGTGCCGGCGGCAATGAAATCAGCCTTGAACTTGTCGTAACCGCCGAGATCGCTGTCGAAAGCCTTCTGCAGCGCGCCAGGGAGCTTGTTGCCGCCGCCGCCCTTCTTCATCCATTTCCAGAAATGGATGTGATTGTAGTGCTGGGCAGCATTGTTGAAGAGACCGGCATTCTTGCCGAACGATTGCTTGACCACCTCTTCGACCGAAAGATCGCCAAGGCCGGCTTCGGCGGCGAGCTTGTTGCCGTTGTCGACATAGGCCTTGTGATGCTTGTCGTGGTGATACTCCAGCGTCTCTTTGGACATATAGGGCTGCAGGGCCTCATAGTCGTAGGGCAGAGCGGGCAATTCGAAAGCCATGGGTAGTACTCCCTCGTGGAAAATCCGGTGTGGATACCGGAGTAAGATAGGTCGGGATTGAGCTGGAGCAACTCCGGAAGTGAAGCGCCGGTTCCCTTTCTAAGCGGGTTCCCGGGAACTGTCACATGCTTTTCCTGTGACCAGCCGCGCGGCGACAAAAAGGCCGGCTATCTCAGCCAGCCGAGGTCGAATGCGCCCACTCCCAATAGAGTTCACGTGCCTTCTTGGCCACCGGGCCGGGTTGCAGATCACGGCCCTCCATGCGGGTGACCGGCACCACCTTGGAGTGGTTGCCGGTCGAGAAGATTTCGTCCGCTTCGAGGAAATCCCGCACCGACAGCGTCTTTTCAGTCGTCGTGAACCCATAGTCGCCAAGCAGCGTCATCGTGCGCGCGCGGGTAATGCCGGACAGGAAGGTTCCGTTCGGCGCCGGCGTCAGCACATGGCCGTCCTTGACCAGGAAGATGTTTGAGCTTCCGGTCTCCGCGACATTGCCCAGCATGTCGAGCACAAGCGCGTTGTCGAAGCCGCGCGCCTTGGCCTCGAGGATGGCGCGGCCGTTGTTGGGATAGAGGCAGCCGGCCTTGGCGTTGGTCGGCATGGTTTCGATAGTCGGGCGCCGGAATGGCGACACGGTCACCGAAAAGCCGGTCGGTGAGATCATCGGCGATTCATAGAGGCAGAGGCAGAAACGGGTCGAGGCGGGATCGGCCGGCACGCCCATGTAGCCGCCATGCTCGGCCCAGTACATCGGCCTGATGTAGACCGCCGTCTTGCCGTCGAATTTCTTCAATCCGTCCCAGGTCAGCCCGACGATCTGCTCGGGCGTCATGTTCGGCGCCAGCCCAAGCGCGATCGCCGAGGCATTGACGCGTGCGGCATGAAGTTCGAGATCGGGCGCCACGCCTTCGAACCACCGCGCGCCGTCGAACACGCTGGTGCCGAGCCACATGGCATGGCTGCGCGGCCCCAGAATGGCGACATTGCCTTCGTACCAATCGCCATCGACGAAAGTCCATGTCGCGGATTGCGCCGCCGCCGCCAGTGTCATCGCGTTTTCCCGTTCCGGTCAATCTTGTGTGACAACATTGGATGATGCTTTGACCGCCGCCGTCAACCAGCATCGGGGAGTTTTGTTGAGGCCAGCGACGGGTGCGCTGCAATCAAGGCTTGCACCTTGTCCCGCCTCGCCTCAAAACTGTTGCCATGCAATACGCCGCCTACGTGTTCGACGCCTATGGCACGCTGTTCGACGTGCACGCCGCCGTGCGCCGCCATGCGGACGCGATCGGCCCGGACGGCCAACTCCTGTCCGAAATCTGGCGCGCCAAACAGCTCGAGTATTCCTGGGTTCGCACGCTGATGGGCGCCTATGCCGATTTCTGGCAGCTGACCGAACAGGCGCTGGACTTCGCCTTGCGCAAGGTCCCTTCGGCCGATCCGAGCCTCAAGGCGAAACTTCTGGAAGCCTACTGGCGGCTGGACTGTTATCCCGAAGTGCCGGCCGTGCTGAAAGCGCTCAAGGCTTCGGGCGCCAGGCTGGCGATCCTCTCCAACGGTTCGCCCGAAATGCTGCAGGCAGCAGTCAAGTCGGCGGCACTCGACCAGGTCCTGGACGACATCTATTCGGTCGATGCGGTGCGTCGCTTCAAGACCGATCCTATTGTCTACGACATGGTCGCCACGGGATGGCGCCTCTACCCCGGCGCGGTCTCCTTCCAGTCCTCCAACCGCTGGGACATTGCGGGCGCCACCAAATTCGGCTTCCGCACGGTCTGGATCAACCGCTCCAACCAGCCGGAGGAATACCAGGACTTGCCACCGGCCCTGATCCTGCCATCGTTGGAGGCACTCGTATCCGGCGCCTAACTGACCTGTGGCTCCAGCGCCACAGTGGCGGCGCAGTCACAGCTTCGCCTTTGTTTGTCCACGTTCGAGCCAGAATCGGAACCGCCTATCGCCTCAGGTGTTGTCAGGCACCCGCAGCGAACGTCGCGTGTTGACGCTTTGTTGCGATTTGAGTCTTAAAGAAGGCAGCCATGTCCATAACCGAAATCGAATCCTATCGCCTGAGCCGTCGCGGCTTCCTCAACGCCGCAGCCCTGGGCGCCGCCTCGATCGCGGTTTCCGCATGCGCCACCACCGGACCGGGACCAGTCGAGCCGCCGCCGCCACCAACGTATGTCGAGCCTCCGCTCGCCGACTATGCGTCGATGTACGCTGCGGTCAACGATGGCGGTTTCGATCTGCCGGCCATCCCCGTCGACAGGATCGATCCGCAGTTCCTGCGCCAGATCGTACCCGACCCGACCGGGCAGAAGCCGGGGACCATCGTCGTCGATACGACAGGCCATTTCCTCTATCTGGTTCGCCCTGGCGGCCAGGCCATTCGCTATGGTGTCGGCCTTGGCCGCGCCGGCTTCGAATGGTCGGGCGACGCTGTCGTCCAGTGGAAGCAGAAATGGCCGAAGTGGACGCCGCCGGATGAGATGATCGCCCGCCAGCCGGAATTGAAGCAGTACAGCGCCGACAATGGCGGCATGCCCGGCGGCCTAAAGAACCCGCTCGGCGCACGTGCGCTCTATCTCTTCCAGGGCAATGTGGACACGCTCTATCGCCTGCACGGCTCGCCGGAATGGCGCTCGATCGGCAAATCGGTGTCGTCGGGCTGCGTGCGCCTGATGAACCAGGACATTATCGACCTTTATGACCGCGTGCCCTCGAAGACGCCGGTCATCGTGACCAGCGACGCTCGCCAGCCGATGGTGGCGACGGCCAACCACAAGGCGATCCCGATCGATGCCGGCGTGCCGGATGGATCCGTGCTGCTCGGCCCAGTCAAAGCGGTCACGAACGCGATCTTCTGAGTTTCAGGGGCTTCTGAGTTTCAGGGGGCAGTGGCGTTGCGGCTGCCCCGATCCTACCGTCCCCGCGACAAACTACCCAGAATCCCGCGCACAATGGCACGTCCAACCGACGAGCCGACCGAGCGCACCACCGACTTGATCGCGGCCTCGGCCACCGTCTGGCGATTGGAGGGGCGCGGCGCAGGCGCGCGCCGGCCACCGGACTGCGGCGCGGGATCGTCATTGCCGAAGCCTGGAATGGTCCAGCGCGAGCCGCCGGTGCCGGCCTGCTGCGCCTGCGCCTCGGCGTCCTGCGCCTGCTTTGCCTTCTTCTGCAGCATTTCGAAGGCCGATTCGCGATCGACAACCTGGTCATACTGGCCGGTGACCGGGCTTTCCCCGATCAGCTTCTGCCGCTCGGCCGGGGTGATGGGTCCGAGCCGCGATGACGGCGGACGGATCAGCGTGCGCTGGACCATGGACGGAATGCCCTTGGCCTCCAGGGTCGAGACCAGGGCCTCGCCGGTGGCGAGTTGGGTGATGGCGGTGGCGCAGTCGAAATCCGGATTGGGCCGGAAGGTTTCGGCCGCCGTCCTCACCGCCTGCTGCTCGCGCGGCGTGTAGGCACGCAACGCGTGCTGCACGCGGTTGCCGAGCTGGGCCAGGACCTTTTCGGGGATATCCAAGGGGTTCTGCGTGACGAAATAGACGCCGACGCCTTTCGAGCGGATCAGGCGGACCACCTGCTCGACCCGGTCGATCAGCACCTTCGGCGCCTCGTCGAACAAGAGGTGCGCCTCGTCGAAGAAGAACACCAGCTTCGGCTTGTCGGGGTCGCCAACCTCCGGCAGTTCCTCGAACAGCTCCGACATCAGCCAGAGCAGGAACGTCGCGTAGAGGCGCGGATTCATCATCAGCTTGTCGGCGGCCAGCACGCTGATGGCGCCGCGACCATCGCGGGTGGTGCGCATGATGTCGGCAATGCGCAAAGCCGGCTCGCCGAAGAAGTTCGCCGCGCCCTGCTGCTCAAGTACCAGCAGCGTGCGCTGAATCGCCCCCACCGACGGCTTGGTGACGTTGCCATAACGGGCGCTGATTTCCTCGGCGCGCTCCGCGATGTTGGCGAGCAGCGCCTGCAGGTCCTTGAGGTCGAAGAGAAGAAGGCCCTCTTCATCCGCAATGCGGAAGGCAATGTTCATGATGCCTTCCTGCGCGTCGGTCAGGTTCATCAGCCGCGACAGGAGCAGCGGGCCCATTTCCGAAATGGTGGCGCGGATGGGGTGGCCCTGCTCGCCGAACAGATCCCAGAAGATGACGGGAAATTCCTGGAAGTCGTAAGGGTCGAGCTTGACCTGTTCTGCCCGCTTGACCAGGAAATCCTGGGCGGTGCCCATCATGGCGATACCGGAAAGGTCGCCCTTGATGTCGGCGCAGAAGACCGGCACGCCGGCGTTGGAAAATCCCTCTGCCAGGATCTGCAAGGTGACGGTCTTGCCCGTACCGGTGGCGCCGGTCACCAGGCCATGGCGATTTCCGTATTGCAGCAGCAGGTTTTCGGCGCGCTGATAGCTGTCGTCGGGCTTGCGGCTGGCGCCGATAAAAATACTGGTGTCGTCAGCCATAGGTCGGGTCTCCGCAAAACTGATGTGTCTAAAGCCAGCCTTTGCCCGATGGTATAGTGAGGCTGCCGCACAGCGACAATGACAATTGTCCAAGGCAGGACCAATCGTCCAATCAGGGCTATCGTCCAAATCGGACCAATCGCCAAAATCGGATTTTGGAACTTGCGGATTTCGACGGTGTTTGGCAATCGTTCATGGTCCGTCCACGCAAGCGACCTATATCAGGTGGATCGAATATCAGGTGGGTCGAATTCAAGCCCTGGGCGTGCATTGCGATAACTGACCGGGGACCGTAGATTAGGCTGCCCGGGCTGGTGCGGCCACATAGAACGAGGACGATGAATGGGCGCCGGAGCCTTGACCAGGGATGTTGAGCCAACGAATGCGGAGCGTCAGCGATGGCTGACCCTGGCGGAAAAAGCGTTGGCTGGCGCATCCTTCGAGGAAAAGCTGGTCTCGCATACCGACGACAACATCCGCGTCGAGCCGCTCTATGAACGCGCGACCGGAACGGAACCGATCGTGCGCGCCAATCCTCAATCGCCGTGGATCGTCAGCCAGCGCGTCGACGACCCCGATGTCGAACGCGCCAAGAGGCAGGTCCTGGAAGATGTCGCCCAGGGCGCGACGGGATTGTCGCTCGTCTTCGAGGGCGCCCCGAACGCGTTTGGCTACGGCCTGCCGAGGACGGCGCAGGCGCTCGAGACGGTGCTGGAGGGCGTGCCCCTCAACCGGGTCCAGATCCGTATCGACACCCACCCCTGGAGCCGCCCCATGGCCGACTGGCTGGTGGCGTTCCTGAGCAAGCGCCGCTCCGATCCGGCAAAGCTCAACCTTTCCTTCGGCATCGATCCGGCTGCTATCCTTGCCGGCACCGGCCGGCTGCGCATGTCGATCGAGGCGCTGCAGGAATCCATGCCGCAATCGCTGGCGCATTTCTTCTCGATGGGCGTTCCGGGTGTGCTTCTGGAGGCGGACGGTCGCGTCTTCCACAATGCCGGCGCCACGGAAGCGCAGGAACTCGGCATCATGCTGGCCTCGGCGGTCTCGTATCTGCGAATGTTCGAGAAGGCGCGGCAGCCGCTCGTCTATGCCGCGCCTCATATCGGTTTCGCGCTCAGCGTCGACCAGGACCAGTTCCTGTCGATGGCCAAGGTGCGAGCCCTGCGCAGGCTGTGGGCACGGGTGCAGGAGGCCTGCTCGATCCCCAATTCCACGGCCAACATCCATGCCGAGACATCATTTCGCATGATGACGGCATTGGATTCCGAAACCAACATCCTGCGCACGACGATCGGCTGCTTCGCCGCGGCGGCGGGAGGCGCCGATTCGATCTCAATCCTGCCGCATACGATCGCGCACGGCCTGCCGGCGGCCTTTGCCCGCCGCGTCGCGCGCAACGCGCAGCTGATCATGGCCAATGAAAGCCATGTCGATCATGTCGCCGATCCCGCCCATGGCTCCGGCGCCGTCGAAGCGCTCACCTCAGACCTTTGCGAAGCCGCGTGGGCGGAATTACAGGCCATCGAGGCTGAGGGTGGCGTGCTGTCCAGCCTTCGGGACGGACATATCCAGCAGCGCGTCCGCAACGCCGCCGCCCATCGCGCCATAGCCTTCAAGTCAGACGAGCGGGCCATTGTCGGCGCCACGCTTTATCCGTTGAAAAGCGAGCGCCCGGTCGAGACGCTGGACGCAGAGAAGCGACCTGCCTTCACCGAGGGCGTCGTCCTGTGCGAAGCGTTGTCTCCGGTCCGCATCGATCAATCCATCGGGGCCGCTTCTTGATTCCGGATTTCGGTCAGATCGGCTGGGTGCCGCCGCGCCGCGCGCCTGTCGAGGTCAAGGGACAGCGAACAACGCCGGAAGGCCTTGTCGTCAAGCAGCTGTACAGTCAGGGCGACCTCAAGGGATTGTCGCATCTCGACACCTATCCGGGCCTGCCGCCCTTCGTGCGCGGCCCCTACCCGACCATGTATGTCCAGCAACCCTGGACCATCCGGCAATATGCCGGTTTTTCGACCGCCGAAGAATCCAACGCCTTCTACCGGCGCAACCTTGCCGCCGGCCAGAAAGGCCTTTCGGTTGCCTTCGATCTCGCCACGCACCGCGGCTATGATTCGGACCATCCGCGCGTCGCCGGCGATGTCGGCATGGCGGGTGTGGCTATCGATTCCATCCTCGACATGCGGCAATTGTTCGACGGCATTCCGCTCGGCGAGATGACCGTGTCGATGACGATGAACGGCGCGGTGCTGCCGATCATGGCGCTCTACATCGTGGCGGCGGAAGAGCAAGGCGTCGCGCAGAAGGATTTGGCCGGAACCATTCAGAACGACATTCTGAAGGAGTTCATGGTCCGCAACACCTATATCTATCCGCCGAAGCCCTCGATGCGGATCGTCTCGGACATCTTCTCCTACACCTCGAAGAACATGCCGAAGTTCAACTCGATATCGATCTCCGGCTATCACATGCAGGAGGCCGGCGCGACCGCCGACCTGGAGCTCGCCTATACGATCGCCGACGGGATTGAATATGCCCGCGCCGGCGTCGCGGCGGGGCTCGACATCGACCGTTTCGCGCCGCGCCTGTCGTTCTTCTGGGCGATCGGCATGAATTTCTTCATGGAAGTTGCCAAGCTCAGGGCCGCACGCCTGTTGTGGGCGACGCTGATGAAAAAGAACTTCGCGCCAAAGGACGAGCGGTCGCTGTCCCTGCGCACCCATTGCCAGACCTCCGGCTGGTCGCTGACGGCACAGGATCCCTACAACAACATCATCCGCACCATGATCGAGGCGATGGCCGCGACCCAGGGGCATACCCAGTCGCTGCACACCAACTCCTTCGACGAAGCAATGGCGCTGCCGACCGACCATTCGGCGCGCATCGCCCGCAACACGCAACTCGTCCTGCAGAAGGAATCCGGCACCACGCGCATCATCGATCCGTGGGGCGGTTCGGCCTATCTCGAACGGCTGACGCATGATCTGGCGGCGCGTGCGCTCGCCCATATTGAGGAGGTCGAGGCTCTCGGCGGCATGGCGGCGGCGATCGAAAAGGGCATACCCAAGCTGCGCATCGAGGAAGCCGCCGCCCGCACGCAGGCGCGCATCGATTCCGGCGAGCAGATGCTGGTCGGCGTCAATGCGCATCGCCCCGGGACCGATATCGAGGTCGACGTGCTGAAGATAGACAATGCCGAGGTCAGGGCCCGGCAACTCTCGAAGCTGCAACGGCTGAAGGGCACGCGCGACGTCGCTGCCGTCGAAAGCGCGCTCGATGCGCTGACCCGTGCCGCACAGAGCGAGGACAACCTCCTGGAGTTCGCCATCCGCGCCGCGCGCGCCAATGCCACTGTCGGCGAAATCTCGTTCGCCCTGGAAAGAGCTTATGGCCGCCATGTGGCCACGGTGCAGACCATTTCCGGTGTCTACCGCAAGGCGCTTGGCGACAGTCCGGTGATCGACCGCCTGCAGGACAAGCTCGGTGCCTTCGAAAAGAAAAACGGCGGCAAGCCGCGCATCCTCGTGGCCAAGATGGGACAGGACGGCCACGACCGCGGGCAGAAGGTGATCGCCACGGCCTTCGCCGATCTCGGCTTCGACGTTACCGTCGGCGCCATGTTCCAAACGCCGGAAGAGATCGCGAAACTGGCTGTCCAGAATGACGTCCACATCATCGGCGCCTCATCGCTGGCAGCGGGTCACCTGACGCTGATCCCAGAATTGCGCGACACGCTGAAGAAGCTCGGCCGCGGCGACATGCTGATCGTGGCCGGCGGCGTCATCCCGCCGCAGGACTATGATGCGGTGCTGCAAGCCGGCGCGGCGGAAATCTTCCCGCCGGGCACGGTCATTCCGGAAGCGGCGGAGCGGCTGCTGGATCGGCTGCTATCCTCGTGACGAATCTGTTATAATATCTGTTGCAACACCCGGCGCACCGCGTTATAATTAGCGTTGCAACAGGATGTTTCATCATGAACACCACAATTCGCAAGATCGGGAATTCGGACGGCGTGATTCTGCCGAAAGAGCTTCTCGATCGATTGAATCTCAAGACAGGCGACAACGTGGTCGTCGTCCAGGAAGGTCAAGAGCTTCGCTTGCGCCGATTGGAAGATTCTGCCGAAGAATTCGAGCGCAAGATGAAGGTAGCGCGCGAGCGGATGAGGAAATACGAGGTTGCCTACCGCGCGCTCGCAAAATGACGGCACATCATTCGCGAGAGTTCGTGGAGGCGATGCATGCCGAGCAGTTGCGTCTTCACGGCGGCGCGTCGGGTATCCGCGATGAAGGCCTGTTGGAATCGGCGCTCGAACGTCCGCAACAGAAAGAAGCATACGGCGAGCCGGATCTGAGCGAACTCGCTGCCGCCTATCTCTTCGGCATCGCAAAGAACCATCCGTTCGTCGATGGGAACAAGCGCACGGCTTTCGCTGCGGCCGACTTGTTTCTCTATTTCAACGGATTAAGCATCGAAGCCGAACAGGAGGAAGTCATCCAACTGGTGATGATGGTCGCTGCCGGCGAGATAGACGAAGCGGGTGCGGCCGCATTCTTCCGCGAGCATGTCGTCAAGCTTGAAGACTAACTCTCGGAGAGCTTGACGATCTCCCACTCCTTGCCGTTGACGGTGGCCACGTCGCCAACCTTCTTGCCGAACAGCGCGACCGCCATCGGCGAGACATGCGAAATGCTGCCCTTGGCCGGATCGGCTTCATCCTCGCCGACGATCTTCCAGTGCACCTTCTTGCCGTCGTCACTTTGCAGCGTGACACCCATGCCGAAGCGGACGACATCGCTGCCGGGCTCCGGCACGGAAAGCTCGGCACTCTCGCGCCGTGCGGTCCAGTAGCGCAGGTCGCGCGACACGACCGCAATGCGCTCGCGGTCGGCTTTCCGCTCCGCTTTCGCCATGATATCGCGCAGATCGGCCAGATTGTCGTCGATCTGCGCAAGGCCGCGCTCCGTCACCAGGTTGCGGTGCGTGCTGATCGGCCGCTCGCCAACACCGGCGATCGCGTTTTCGCTGTCTTCTTCGCGGGTAAAAGCTCTGCTCATCCCCTGAACTTAGGCGCCGAGTGGCTGCCCGACAAGTCATTGCCGCCGAGAAGAGGCGCGTTGAACGTCTGGCATGATTCCTGCGGTGTCGGGGCTGAACACTGGGATTCTGTGCCGATGTTGAACAGACGAACGCTGCTGACGCAGACCGCCGGCTTTGCGGTCACGGGCCTCGCGCTCGGCAAGACGGCCGCCGCCGGCCTAACCGGCATCGAGAAAGCCTCGATGCGAGGCTCGATCAACGCCACCGAACTTGGCGTCCAGCCCGGTACGTTTGACGACCAGAGCAAGGCCTTCGCCAAGCTGCTGCGCGACGCGAATGGCCGTGACATGCCGGTCTTCCTGCCGCCCGGCACCTATGTGGTGTCCAATCTCTCGCTGCCTGGTCGCGTGCGTCTTTCCGGCGTGCCGGGCGCGACACGGATCGTCTATGGCGGCGACGGCCATTTGTTTATGGCCGAACACGCCGACCATATCGAACTCAGCGGACTGGTTTTCGACGGCGCGAATCGCTCTATGGGCGACTACGCGCAAGGACTGCTCGATCTGCGCCGGGTGGCGCATCTCGTGGTTGACAACTGCCAGATCACGGGCAGCGGCAAGAACGGGCTGGCGCTGGAACACGCCGCGGGCCGGATCGAGCGTTCGGACATATCGGGGGCGGCGGACGCCGGCATCTATTCGGTGGAGGCCGCAGGACTGGCGATATCAGGCAACACCGTCTCCGATTGTGCCAATGGCGGCATCCTAGTGCACCGCTGGCAAGCTGCGGAAGACGGCACCATGGTCACCGGCAACCGCGTCGAACGCATTGGCGCGCGCAGCGGCGGCACCGGCCAGAACGGCAACGGCATCAATGCCTTCCGCGCCGGCAATGTCGTCATCTCGGGCAATGTGGTCTCCGACTGCGCCTTCTCGGCGATCCGGGCCAACAGTTCCAGCAATTTGCAGATATCGGGCAACACCTGCTCGCGCTCGGGCGAGACCGCGGTCTATTCCGAGTTCTCGTTCGAAGGCGCCGTCATTTCCAACAACATCGTCGACGGCGCGGCCAACGGCATCTCGATCGTCAACTTCAACGAAGGCGGCCGCATGGGTATCTGCTCCGGCAACATCGTGCGCAATCTGTCGACATCAGGCCCCTATACCGCGGATCCACCCGGCTTCGGCGTTGGGATCGCCGTCGAGGCCGACACCGTCGCTTCCAACAACGTCATCGAGAACGCGCCGCTCTACGGCATGTCGATCGGCTGGGGGCCGTATCTGCGCAACGTCGTGGCCACCGGCAACATCATTCGCAAGGCAGGCACCGGCATCGTCGTCAGTGTGGTCGAAGGTGCCGGCACGGCCGTCATCTCCGACAACGTCATCGATGGCGCGTCGAACGGAGCGGTTGTCGGCCAGCGCTGGGCCGAGCCGGTGACATCAGACCTCACCCAGACCAGCAGCAGCGGCTATGCGCACTTAACCGTCGAGCGCAACCGCGTCAGCTGATTACCGCCTTCAATTCAGGGCCGGCGTCGGCCTCAGCGCCCCGACCTTGGCGCCAATCCGGCTTTCGATAGGCGCATTCGCCAGTTCGAGCAGCTTCGCCGCCAAGGCCTCGTCCGCCCGCAGCAGCCTGGCGAGGACCGCGGCGGCGATTGCATCGCCGGCGCGCCCGGCACCGTCATCGCATTTGACCGCGATGCCGAGGCCGAGTTCCGGAATTGCGGCACAATGGACGCCCTCGGCCCCGCCTTTCGCGAAAATTCGCCTCGGAGCGGCTTCCATCAGCAACAGGTCCGCGCGGCCGGTGCCGGCCACGAAGAACGGCTCCGCCATGCAGGCCGAAAGCAGCCGCTTCGCGGCCTTCGCCCGCTCCGGGCCAAAGCCTTGGGCCGTGGCCATGCGAGCAAAGCCGAGCGCGAAACTCCTGAGCGGCACCGCATAGGTCGGAATCGAGCAGCCGTCGACCGCGCGTTCGTCGGGGCCGTGGACAGCGCCGGTGACTGCCTGCATGGCGTCGCGCACCATTTCCTGCAGGGCGTGATCCGGTCTGACATAGCCGCGATGCGCGATGCCCAAATGAACGCAGGTACAGAGGAAACCGGAGTGCTTGCCGGAACAATTGTTATGCAACGCATTCGGTGAGCCGCCGGCACGCGCGAGCGCAATCTCCGCGTCATGGTTCGAGGGCCAGTGGACCCCGCATTCGAGCGCCGACCCGTCCAGCCCGGCCCTGGCCAGCATGGACCGCGCCAGTTCGACATGCGCCGGCTCGCCGGAGTGGGAGGCACAGGCCAGCGCCAGTTCGCGATTGCCGAAGCCATAGGCATCCGCGGCACCCGTTTCGACAAGCGGCAGGGCCTGGATCGCCTTTACGGCGGAACGCGGAAAGACCGGCTTCGACGTATCGCCGATCTCCAGCACCGGCTTGCCGTCGGCATCGAAGACGGCGACGGCGCCGCGATGGGCGCTCTCGACAATGGCGCCGCGCAAAACTTCGATCAGAACCGGATTTGCCATGCTACCTCCCGCGAATGCCGGGGCGGTTTACCTGATCCGGTCGAGAATGGAAACGTAGTTGGCGACCGCCGCACCGCCCATGTTGAAGATGCCGCCGAGTTTCGCGCCCGGCACCTGGATGCCGCCGGCTTCGCCGACAAGCTGCATGGCGGTCAAGACATGCATGGATACGCCGGTGGCGCCGATCGGATGGCCCTTGGCCTTCAGTCCGCCGGAGGGATTGACCGGCAGGCCGCCGTCTTTTGCCGTTGTGCCATCCAGCGCCAGTTTGGCGCCCTCACCCGGCTTGGCCAGTCCCATCGCTTCATACTCGATCAATTCGGCGATAGTGAAGCAGTCATGCGTTTCGACGAAGGAGAGATCGTCGAGCGTTACGCCGGCGTTCTTCAGCGCGCGGGTCCAGGCCTGTTCGCAGCCTTCGAAGGTCAGGATGTCGCGCTTCGACATCGGCAGGAAATCCTGCACATGCTCGTTGGCGCGGAAGGCGACCGCGCGGCGCATCTTCAGCGCCGTTGCCGTGTCGGCAAGGACAAGGGCAGCGGCGCCGTCGGAGACCAGCGAGCAGTCGGTGCGCTTCAAGGGTCCTGCGACGAACGGGTTTTTCTCGCTCTCCTGCCGGCAGAAGTCATAGCCGAAATCCTTGCGCATCTGCGCATAGGGATTGTCGACGCCATTCTTGTGGTTCTTGGCAGCGATCATGGCGAGCGCATCCGACTGGTCGCCATAGCGCTGGAAATAGGCCTGCGCGATCTTGCCGAAGACGCCGGCGAAGCCGGCTGGCGTGTCGCCGTCCTCGGGCAGATAGGAAGCTTTCAGCAAATTCTTGCCGATTTCGGGCCCGGGCGTCGTCGTCATCTGCTCGGCGCCAACCACCAGCACGATGCGGGCGGCGTTTGCATCAATGGCGCGGATACCTTGCCTGACCGCCGCCGAACCGGTGGCGCAAGCGTTCTCGACGCGTGTCGCCGGCTTGAAGCGCAGCCGGTCGTCCGCCTGGAGAACCAGGCTTGCCGTGAAATCCTGCGCCGAAAAACCGGCATTGAAATGGCCGAGCACGATCTCGTCGACCTCGTCCGGGCCAATGCCGGCATGGTCGAGCGCGTCCGTCGCGACCTTGACGATCAGGTTTTCGAGCGTCTCGCCCTCAAGCTTGCCGAAGCGCGAATGCGCCCAGCCAACGATGCATGCGGTCATGGCGGTCTCCATCCTTGGCGCCAGCGCCCATGGCTCGTGACGCACTTCGCCTTTATTGTTCAAATATAAACATTCTCGCCCGGGCCGTGAAGGGCCGCAACGCAACAATCGCTTGGCACAGGTCGCGTCGAGGTCGATTTTTTATTGATTGACGCGTCAATAAAAAATAATCTCCCGCAAAAATCGGAAACGGCATGCCAAAAGTCGGAATGGAGCCATTGCGCCGCAGGGCGCTCATCGACGCGACGATCTCGGCGATCGGCGAGCGTGGCTCGCTTGACGTGACCATGTCCGAGATCGCCGGACGCGCCGGTGTCTCTTCGGCGCTCGCCCACCACTATTTCGGCGCCAAGGACGAGCTGCTGTTCGCGACGATGCGGCACATCCTGGCCGAACTGACCATCGATATGCGCCGCGCCCTGCAGTGCGCCGGCACCGCGCGCGAGCGCGTCTCGGCCGTGGTCGCCGTCAACTTCTCCGATGTCCAGTTCCAGGCCGAAACCATTGCCGCATGGCTCGCGTTCTATGTCGAGGCGCAGCAATCGTCTTCGCTGCGCCGGCTGCTTAGAATCTATGCTCGGCGGCTGCATTCCAACCTGATGAGTGGATTGACCGGCATCCTGCCGAGGACCGAGGCCGACCGCGCCGCGGAAGCGACGGCGGCGATGATCGACGGGCTCTACATCAGGCGCGCGCTG
Organism: Mesorhizobium sp. B2-3-15; assembly: GCF_006442875.1. Classification (NCBI taxonomy): domain Bacteria; kingdom Pseudomonadati; phylum Pseudomonadota; class Alphaproteobacteria; order Hyphomicrobiales; family Phyllobacteriaceae; genus Mesorhizobium; species Mesorhizobium sp. B2-3-15. The sequence continues at coordinate 148,349 of NZ_VFVO01000011.1, forward strand.
AAGGATGGCGTGCCTGACGCCGCGACCGCGATCGCGCTGGTCGAGGATTATCTCGAAACCAAACTTGGCGGACGGCACAAGCAGTGACAGCGAAGCGACCCAATTTCCTGATCGTCATGGTCGACCAGCTCAACGGGACCTTGTTCCCGGATGGGCCGGCGGAATTTCTGCACACACCGCATCTGAAGGCACTGGCGGCGCGTTCGGCGCGCTTTGCCAACAACTACACCGCCTCGCCACTCTGCGCGCCGGGCCGTGCCTCGTTCATGAGCGGCCAGTTGCCGTCGCGCACCGGGGTCTATGACAATGCCGCCGAGTTCGCCTCGTCGATCCCGACCTTCGCCCATCATTTGCGTGCGGCCGGCTACTACACCTGCCTGTCGGGCAAGATGCATTTCGTCGGACCTGATCAGCTGCACGGTTTCGAGGAACGGCTGACCACCGACATCTATCCGGCGGATTTCGGCTGGACGCCGGACTACCGCAAACCCGGTGAGCGCATAGAGTGGTGGTATCATAATCTGGGTTCGGTGACCGGCGCCGGCGTTGCGGAAACAACCAACCAGATGGAGTATGACGACGAGGTCGTGTTCCTTGCGTCTCAGAAGCTCTATCAGCTTTCGCGCGAACAGGACGATGCGAGCCATCGGCCCTGGTGCCTCACCGTCTCGCTGTCGCATCCGCACGATCCCTATGTCGCGCGCAAGCAGTATTGGGATCTCTATGAGCATTGCCAGGTGCTGGATCCGGAAACCGGGTACATCGCCGAAGACGAGCAGGATCCGCATTCTCGGCGGCTGTACCATGCCAGCGACTATCCCTCTTTCGAGATCACGCCTGAAGAGGTGCGTCGTTCGCGGCGCGGCTATTTCGCCAACATCTCCTATGTCGACGACAAGGTCGGCGAGCTCCTCGATGTTCTCACGCGGACGCGCATGCTCGACGACACGATCATCCTGTTCTGCTCGGATCACGGCGACATGCTCGGCGAGCGAGGCCTGTGGTTCAAGATGAGCTTCTTCGAAGGCTCGGCGCGAGTGCCGTTGATGATTGCCGGCAAGGGCATTCGTGCCGGGCTGATCGAGGCGCCGGTCTCCAATCTCGACGTAGCACCAACGCTTTGCGACCTTGCCGGCATCGACATCGGGGCGATCGCGCCGTGGACCGACGGCCAGTCGCTGCTGCCGCTCACCAAGGGCGGGCAGCGCACGGCACCGGTGCTGATCGAGTACGCGGCGGAGGGCTCCTATGCGCCCTTGGTGGCAATCCGCGAAGGCAGGTACAAATTCGTCCATTGCGAACTCGATCCGCCGCAATTGTTCGATCTCGAAGCCGATCCGCTCGAGCGGGACAATCTGGCCGACGACCCCGCCAATGCGAGTCTTGTGGCGGCATTCCTGGAAAAGGTCCGGACGCGTTGGGACATGGCCGGCTTCGATGCCGCCGTGCGCGAAAACCAGGCACGCCGCTGGGTCGTCTATCCGGCGCTCCGCAACGGCGCCTACTACCCTTGGGATTTCCAGCCGTTGCAGAAAGCGTCAGAGCGGTACATGCGCAATCACATGAACCTCGACAATCTCGAAGAGAGCAAAAGGTATCCGCGAGGCGAATGATGGCAGACCTTCTCGTTCCCACTCTCGACCATCTCAGGCAGGCCTATGCGGTAACGTCACGGGCGACACAGGTCACGCCGCTGCTGGAATCGGCGGCGCTCGCCAGAGAAACCGGCGCGGCCCGGGTCTTCATCAAGCCGGAATCGCTGCAATGGGCCGGATCCTTCAAGGTTCGCGGCGCTTATTGGCGGCTGAAGCGGCTTTCGCCCGACGAGGCGAAGAAGGGCGTCGTTGCCTATTCCTCGGGCAATTTCGCGCAAGGGCTGGCCGCGGCCGGCCAGGCGCTCGGCATTCCCGTGACCATCGTCATGCCGATCGACGCGCCGGCCGCCAAGCGCGATGCTACCGCGGGTTATGGTGCGCGCGTCGTGCTGACCGACCATGACGATCGCGCGCGTGAAGAGGTCGCGGCGGCCAAGGCGCGCGAAATCGCTGAAACAGAAGGGCTAGCGCTCCTGCATCCATTCGACGATCCCGAGATCGTCGCCGGTCAGGCGGGTGCCGGCCTCGAAGCGCTCGACCAGCTGTCGGGTAAGGATGCCAGCGCCGATCTCTTGTTCTGCTCGGTCGGCGGCGGTGGGCTGATCGGCGGCGTTTCGCTCGCCTTCCACTATCTGTCGCCGGCGACCGAGATCATCGGCGTAGAGCCCGAAGGGTTCGACGGCATGGGCTCTTCACTGGCGCATGGCAGCATCGAGACCATGCCGATCGGTCCGAAATCGATCTGCGACGGACTGATGTCGCGCCGGCCCGGCGACGCGCCGTTCGCCGCGGTCAAGACCGCTGGCGTGCGCGGCATCACGGTCGACGATCAGTCGGTGCGGCGCGCGATGCGGATCGCTTTCGAGCGGATGAAGCTGGTGCTCGAACCGTCAGGTGCGGCGTCGCTGGCGGCATTGCTCGGTGGCAAGGTGGATGTGGCGGGAAAAACCGTCCTGGTGGTGGCTACCGGCGGCAACGTTTCGCTCGCCGATTTTATGGCGCATATGAACCATGCTTGAAGCGGATTTCGTTATCATCGGCTCCGGCTCCGCCGGCTCGGCCATGGCCTATCGCTTGTCGGAAGACGGCAAGCATTCGGTCATCGTCATCGAATTCGGCGGCACTGATATCGGGCCGCTGATCCAGATGCCTTCGGCGCTGTCGATACCGCTCAACATGAGCCTCTACGACTGGGGATTCGCCAGTGAACCGGAACCGCATCTGGGTGGCCGCGTGCTGGCGACGCCGCGCGGCAAGGTGATCGGCGGCTCGTCCTCGATCAACGGCATGGTCTATGTGCGCGGCCACGCCCGCGACTTCGACCATTGGGCCGAACAGGGCGCGGCCGGCTGGGGCTTCGCCGACGTGCTGCCCTACTTCAAACGCATGGAGGATTCAGATGGCGGCGAGGATGGCTGGCGCGGGCACGGCGGCCCGCTGCATGTGCAGCGCGGCTCCCGGCGCAATCCGCTCTATGGCGCCTTCGTCGAAGCGGGCCGCCAGGCAGGGTTTGAACTGACCGACGACTACAATGGCGCCAAGCAGGAAGGCTTCGGCCCGATGGAGCAGACCATTCTGGGCGGCCGCCGCTGGTCGGCGGCATCAGCCTATCTGAAGCCGGCGCTCCGGCGCAAAAACGTCAGACTGGTCAAAGGCTTTGCGCGCCGGGTGATCATCGAGAATCAACGCGCCATCGGCGTCGAGATCGAAGCTCACAAACAGATTCAGGTCGTTAAGGCGCGACGTGAAGTAATCGTCGCGGCGTCGTCGATCAACTCGCCGAAGATCCTGATGCTGTCCGGTATCGGCCCGGCCGGGCATTTGCACGAAAACGGCATTGCCGTCGTGGCCGACCGGCCTGGCGTCGGCGGCAACCTGCAGGACCATCTGGAGCTCTACATCCAGCAGGAATCGACCAAACCGATCACGCTGAATTCAGTGCTGAACCCGTTCTCCAAGGCGATGATCGGGGCGCAGTGGCTGTTCTTCAAATCGGGCCTTGGCGCCACCAATCATTTCGAGGCGGCCGCCTTCGTGCGCTCGCAGGCAGGCGTCGACTATCCCGACATCCAGTACCACTTCATCCCGGCGGCGGTGCGTTACGACGGCAAGGCGGCGGCGAAGTCGCACGGCTTCCAGGCGCATGTCGGACCGATGCGCTCGAAGTCGCGCGGCTCGGTGACGCTGCGCTCGCCGGATCCGAAAGCGAAGCCGGTCATCCGCTTCAACTACATGTCGCATCCGGACGACTGGGCGGAGTTCCGCCACTGCATCCGCCTGACCCGCGAGATCTTCGGCCAGTCGGCCTTCGATGCCTATCGCGGACAGGAACTCTCGCCGGGCAGCCATGTCCAGTCGGACGACGATCTCGACGTGTTCATCCGCGACCATGCCGAAAGCGCCTACCACCCCTGCGGCACCTGCCGAATGGGCCGCGTCGATGATCAATCGAGCGTGGTCGATCCGGAATGCCGGGTCATCGGCGTCGACGGATTGCGGGTCGCCGACTCCTCGATCTTCCCGCGCGTGACCAACGGCAACCTCAACGCGCCATCGATCATGACCGGCGAAAAAGCGTCCGATCACATCCTTGGCCGCACGCCGCTCGCGCCGTCCAACCAGGAACCATGGATCAATCCGCGCTGGCAGGCTTCCGACAGATAGGCCATGATCCGCCGATAGAGTGAGCTGCCCGACAGGCGCCCGCCCAATAGCCGTCTTGGGCACAACGATTGGAGACCTCCCATGCGCGCCCAGCCCACGGCTTCGCACTATGTCAACGGACGCTATATCGAGGACGAAGGCGGCGCGCCGCTGCCGGTGATCTATCCGGCCACGGGCGAGACCATCGCCATGCTGCGATCGGCGACGCCGAACGTGCTGGAACTGGCGGTCGAGGCCGCCCGCGCCGCACAGCCGGCCTGGGCGCGGCTTAAGCCGGTCGAGCGCGGCCGCATCCTGCGCCGAGCCGCCGACATTTTGCGCGCCCGCAACGCCGATCTTGCCCGCATCGAGACGCTCGACACCGGGAAGGCGATCCAGGAGACACTGGTGGCGGATGCACCTTCCGCTGCGGACTGCCTTGAATATTTCGCCGGCGCGGTCGCTGTCTTCAACGGCGAAGCGGTCGACCTCGGCGGGCCGTTCGCCTATACGCGCCGCGAGGCGCTCGGCGTCTGTGTCGGCATCGGCGCATGGAACTATCCGATCCAGATCGCCGGCTGGAAATCCGCACCCGCACTCGCCATGGGCAATGCCATGGTGTTCAAGCCATCGGAAAACACGCCGCTTTCGGCGCTGGCGCTGGCCGAGATCTACTCGGAAGCCGGCCTGCCCGACGGGCTGTTCAACGTCGTGCAAGGCTATGGCGACGTCGGCGCCGGCCTTGTCGGCCATGATGTCGTGGCCAAGGTCTCGGTGACCGGCTCGGTGCCGACCGGGCGCAAGGTGCTGTCGCTAGCGGGCTCCAGGATGAAGCACGCGACGATGGAACTCGGCGGCAAGTCGCCGCTGATCGTCTTCGACGATGCCGATCTCGAAAATGCGATTGGCGGCGCCATGCTCGGCAACTTCTATTCGACCGGCCAGATCTGTTCCAACGGCACGCGCGTTTTCGTCCAGAGTGGCATTCACGACCGCTTTGTCGAGCGGCTGATCGAACGGACCAAGAAAATCCGCATCGGCGATCCGCTCGACCCGGAAACGCAGATGGGGCCGCTGGTCTCCAAGGCACAGCAAGACAAGGTCGTCGGCTATATCGAGGCCGGCAAGCACGATGGGGCGACGCTGGCCTGTGGCGGCAATGTGCCGTCGCTGCAGGGCTTCCAGGGCGGCTTCTTCGTCGAGCCGACCGTGTTCACCGCCGTTACCGACACGATGCGGATCGCCCGCGAGGAGATTTTCGGCCCGGTCATGAGCGTGCTGAAATTCGACAGCGAGGACGAGGTGATCGACCGCGCCAACGACACCGAGTTCGGTCTTGCCGCCGGCGTCTTCACGCGCGACCTGCCGCGCGCCCACCGCGTCATCGCCGAGTTGCAGGCCGGAACCTGCTGGATCAATGCCTACAATCTGACACCGGTGGAAATTCCCTTCGGCGGCGTCAAGCAATCGGGCATCGGGCGGGAGAACTCGCTGGCGGCGCTGGCGCTCTATTCGCAGCTGAAGTCGATCTATGTCGAGACCGGGGACGTCGCCAGTCCGTACTGATCCCGCCTACTTCTCCGCCGTTCCATCCAGATACTGCGTCAGCGCACAGACCAGATGGTAGAAGATGCTCGCCGGCACGTCAGATGCCAGCGAGCGGCCGCGCTCGTCGATGCGATCGATCCACAGGCCGAGCGGCGCCGGGTCGACGTGCCAGCGGAACAGCCGGCCGACCCTCGCCTCGATCTCCGGCTTCAGATCGGGGCCGCCCGAGCCATCCAGGGCGATCGCCGCCTTGAGCGCCTCGGCCTGCGGCCAGCTGCGCGAGATCAGGTCGAGCGGCAGTCCTTGCCGCGAGACTGCACCATAGGCAAGGCCAGTGGCCCGGTTGAGGCCATTGGCGATTGCCGATGCGTAAAGTTTTCGGGCGAAGACGCTCAGCTCGGCCTGGCCGCTGCGGCCGGCGAAATCGACCAGCAGCGATGCCCATTCGAAGTGATGGCCAGGTTCGGTCCAGCTCCCCTTCTCTCCCGGTACCGGTTTCCATTCTGCATCGAAATACTCGCCGAGTGTCCAGCTCTCGGCGTCGAAGAAATGGCTGCGGAAGAGGTCTATGATGCGCGCCGCGCGACGCAGATGCGCACGCTCACCGGTTGCCTGGTGCCAGGCCAGGAAAGCTTCGAGCAGATGCATGTGCGGGTTGGAGCGTCGCTCGCCCGCCCCGTCCGAGGTGTCGAGGAAGCCGGTCATGCGGCTGTCCTCCAGATGCGCATCGAGGAAGGTGAAGGTCTCTTGGCCGAGCCGCAAGGCATCGGCATTGCCCGACATATGCGCATGCGCCAGCGCCAGCAGGATGCAGGAATGATCGTAGGCGTCCTCGACGGGATCGGCGACGGAGCCATCGACATTCAGCGTGCGCACCCAACCGCCCCGTTCGGTGCGGCCCTGCCCCGCCATGAAGTCGATGCCATGCGCGATCAGCCGGTCGGCCGGCCCGGTCCAACCGCGCTCCTTGGCAACCGCGAAGGCATAGACCTGCCTGGCCTGGGTGCGCATGCGCTTGGGCTTGACGAGCGGCTTGGCGTCGAAACCCAGCGCCTCGTGGAAGCCACCGTGGCGCTCGTCGACGCCTGATGTCGACCACAACGGCAAGGTCTCCTGGAACAGCCAGTGATGAACGCGCCGCCGCCAGGCGCCACTTTCGATGACGCGGTCATGCGCCGGCGTGAACCTGGTTTCCAGCCGTCCCGATTTTTCGAGTTGTTCGACGATCTTCTTGACGTGCTGGCTGTGGCTCACCGGCGCAACGAAAGTGGCATCCGCCGTCGAGACAATGGCAACGTCCTTCATGCCGATCGCCGACAGCAGGCGGCCGTCGCTGCGGATATAGGAATTCTCGCAATCTATGGCGACGACATCGCCGACAACGACGTTGCCCCGGTCGTCGGCGGGACCGACATCGAGGAGCGATTGCCAGGAGCCGAGATCGTTCCAGCGGAAGCCGGCCGGCACCATGGCTATGTTTTTTGCCCGCTCCATGATGGCATAGTCGATCGAGTTCGACGGGATCGCCGCGTAAAGTTCCAGCGGCATATAGAGGCCGGACAGGTCCGTCGTGGCCGCCTCGTAGGCCGCTTCGGTGGCGTGCCAGATGTCGGGCTGGAATGTCTTGAAGGCGTCGCGCATGGCACCGGCCCGAAACAGGAAGATGCCGGTGTTCCAGTAGAAATTTCCCGCCTTGAGATAGTCGTTGGCCGTCGCAAGGTCGGGCTTCTCGACAAAGCGCGAAACGTCGAACACCCCGCCCTTCTCGGCCGATACCTCGATATAGCCGTAACCGGTTTCCGGCTGGGTCGGTTTGATGCCGAACACCACCAGACGGCCGGCGCGCGCCGCCTGCGATCCCGCCTCGATACTTTGCCAGAATTGCCCTGCCGTCGCTATTTCATGGTCCGAGGGCACCACCAGAACCAGGCTGTCGCCGAATTCCGACAGCGTGCGCAGGGTCGCCAGTGCGACGGCGGCGGCCGTGTTGCGTCCCGCCGGCTCGAACAGCGGGCCGCCGCCGGCAAGATCGAGACCGGCCAAGTCGGCATGGACACGATCGGCATGACGCTCCGAAGCGATCAGGAAGATCGGCGTCTCGCCAGCCGGTCTCGCCGTCAGGCGGCGCAAGGTCTTGGCGAGCATGGAACCGTCGCCCGACAGGTCGTGGAACTGCTTGGGATTGTCCTCGCGTGACAGCGGCCACAGCCGAGAGCCGACGCCGCCGCTCATGACAAAACTGACGATGCGCTGGCCCATGGATGCCCTGTCAAAAAGTCTGGTTGTAAGCGCCGACTTCCGGACTGCGGCGCAGCACAGCATCGACGGCATCGAACATCTGCTGGCGACGCTCGGACGAGACCGGACTTTCGACGACCACGACCAGTTCCGGCTTGTTCGACGAAGCGCGCACCAGACCCCAGGTACCGTCCTCGGCAACGACGCGCACGCCATTGACGGTGACAAGGTCGACGATCTTCTGGCCGGCGAAACTGGAGCCGTCCCGCTTCATCGCCTGAAAATCGGAGACCACCCGCTCGACCACGCCGTACTTCACATCGTCCGCGCAGTGCGGGGACATTGTGGGCGTGCCGAAGGTCAGTGGCAGTGCCCCGTAGAGATCGGCCATCGAACTGGCGGGGTTACGGTCCAGCATCTGACAGATGGCGATTGCCGTGACCAGTCCGTCGTCATAGCCGCGCCCGATCGGGGGGTTGAAGAAGAAGTGGCCTGATTTTTCGAAGCCGGCGACCGCGCCGAGTTCGGCAACCCGGCGCTTGATGTAGGAATGGCCGGTCTTCCAATAGTCGGTAACGGCGCCATTGGCGCGCAGCACCGTGTCGGTGTTGAACAGTCCGGTCGACTTGACGTCGACAACGAAGGTCGAACCCGGATGGAGCCGCGAAATATCCCGCGCAAGCATGACGCCGACCTTGTCGGCAAAGATCTCGTTGCCTTCATTGTCGACGACACCGCAGCGGTCGCCGTCGCCATCGAAGCCCAGACCGACATCGGCCCCTGTCTCCAGCACCTTGTCCCTGATTGCATGCAGCATCTGCATGTCCTCCGGGTTTGGATTGTAGCGCGGGAAGGTGTGATCGAGTTCGACATCGAGCGGGATTACCTCGCAGCCAATGCGCTGCAGGGCTTCCGGGGCAAAGGCGCCAGCAGTGCCGTTGCCGCAGGCGGCGACCACTTTCAGCTTTCGTGTGATGCGCTTGTCCCTTGTCACATCGTCGAGATAGGTGGCGCGAAAATTGTCGACGAAATCATAGGAGCCGCCGCCGGTAAGGTCGAAATCGGCGGCCAGCACGATCGCCTTCAGCGCGCTCATCTCCTCGGGGCCGAAGGTCAGCGGCCGCGCCGCTCCCATCTTGACGCCGGTCCAGCCATTCTCGTTGTGCGATGCGGTGACCATGGCCACCGACTGCGTCTCCAGCGCGAATTGCGCGAAATAGGCCATCGGCGACAGCGCCAGACCGATATCCTTCACCCGTGCGCCGGCCGCCATCAGCCCGGAAACCAACGCCAGCTTGATGCCGAGCGAATAGGATCTGAAATCATGCCCGGTGACGATGTCAGGCCCAGCGCCGAGCCGCCGGATCATCGTGCCGAGCCCCATGCCAAGCGCCTGGACGCCGATCAGATTGAGTTCAGGCGGCACTGCCGAACCGGGATGGCCGAACCACCAGCGCGCATCATATTCACGAAAACCGGATGCCTTGATCAGCGCCGCGGTTTCGAATTCGAAGCTGTTTGGCCACGCTTCGCCGACAATATTTAGGGGCAAGACGGCAGGGCTCCAAGCGGCAGAAATACGATCCATCAAGGCAGCGGCTTAGCACACAAGGCTTTAAGCCGCGTTTATCCCGGACGGAAATTCGGGCCTTCCGGCAATGCCCGCAGAAAGCGGACGAAATGCGACAGAAGGGCTGCCATTGCCGCTTGCAGGAACGATGTGTGGCGGCTATAAGCCCGCGATCTGGTCACGGAGTGTAGCGCAGCCTGGTAGCGCACCTCGTTCGGGACGAGGGGGTCGCAGGTTCAAATCCTGCCACTCCGACCAGAAAAAACAATGTGTTAGCGCATCCCGACTTTGGCGCCCACCCGAGATTCACCAGAGATAGAGCCTTGTCCAAGATGATGCCTGTTCCTAGGGAACGGACACGAGATTCGTTCCTCTTTGGGGGCATGGGCCACGAAGTCCCTGCCCCCATATGCAGGCGTTTAACGGAGGCCGAAAAAGCTCAATACCGCTATGACGACGACCACCGCTCCCACAAGCCAAATGATGTTGTTCATAATCTCACTCCTGTTGCCTGGTGAAGCCCGCGCCTCTGGCGGAGGACGCGGGCCGATCAGCCTTTGCCTGCTGATCTTCAGCGAACACCAAACCGTGATGTCCGCTGCGGGAAGAACTGTTAGGCCGGCCTAATGTTCCGTCGCCTGACGGGGATCTGGCGACAGGTGGGCGAACTGTCTTAACAATTGCGGCAGAGCGTTCCTCCCTGGCAGTGACAGAACGCGGGTGACGTTTGCCGCCGCCTGGGCAGATGGCCGGAAGCAAGCCTCCTCTTTGCCAATCGTGGCGACGCGATAGCCAGCCCTTCGCTTGCGTGCGGCTGTCCCCCGGGGAACCGGAACCAAAGGGATCAGCAGCAGTTGTAACCAACGAAGGGCTAATCAAAGCAGTTGGAGAACTTGCAATGAAAACAATGATCATGTGCGCTTTGGCGCTTTCAATGGGATTGCCCGCTTTGGCTTCGGCAGCCGAGGCCGACGTCGTCATCAGGACCCACCATCGGCACCACCACAACGTCAGGATCATCAATGAGGAAGGCCAGCGCCTGCATCACCGACACCACGGGACAGTGGCGTTCTATGACCATGGCCGGCGGCATCACGATCGGAATGCAGTCGTCGTCACCAGCTCCGTTTCCACCCACCACCGTCACCATCATCCGGTGGTAATGGAAAACGGCGGTTACTGATGCCCAACTGGTGGCCCGGCTCTCGCGAGCCCGGCCACCAGGTGACTTTGCCCAGCACGCTCGCGCGCGTTTCATGCGAATAGCTTCGAGTTCTCGCCCGCGGCTGAAATGCAGCCATGCGAAGCGATCGTTTCAACTTCGAATCTCCCATACCGCTCGGAAGCGTCGCGGGAATTCTGCTCGGTGACCAGGTCATTTGAGCTGGCCTGGCCAAGACTTCAGGGTTCGCCAGATCCATGCTCGCTCACGAAGCCTATCGGCCTGGGAAAGAACTGGGCTGCGCTAATGTGCCAAGAGATTAGCTGAGGACTATTCCAGCCACCATGAAGGTGATGGCAACCGCGAAAATCGGTGCGAGCAACCAGCGCGCCTGACCAACACTCTTCTCCATCAAATTCCTCCGGTATTGCAGCAGACAACGGTGACGAAGAGCGACTGTTCCGGCCGGCCCGCTTGGCAAGACCAATGCGTTCCAGGCCCAGACTTAGGTCCGACCTCCGCCCGACCGAAGCCCTGCCCTGGGAACGTTTCCGCTCGGCCCAAGTTCGAGATCGGGCGCGGGAAAACCAAGCGAAGCGGGAACGGATGAGCACCACCATGTCGAACCATGAGACTGTAACATCCCATGTGTTGGGGATGCGCATAGATAGCCTCAAAACCAGAATGCAACACGCTCAGATCACCGAGGGTGAAATGAAGACCTTCCAAAAGGTAGCGGCCGTGATTGAAGGCGGGCGAGGCCGCATCGACGGCGACGATCTGATCGCCGCATCCTTCGTTACCGACACGCTGACGGACGCGATGTCCGAGTAACCATGCCAACAATCAGTAAGCTTTTCGAATCCCATGCCGAAGCGGCGCGGATTGCCGGCGACCTGTTGGCGGCCGGGGTTCCGCGCGTACAGGTCGCCATTATCGGGCCCTATCGTGACGAAATCGATGTCCTGAGGTCTCCGGGTGTCATGCTGGGCGCTGCCGCCGGGCTGTTGGCGTGTCTCGGCGCCGTTGCTGTTTACGACATCAACCTTTTCCCGACCGGCCTATCGGCAATAGCCTTGGCCAGCGTGTTCTGCGGCGGCCTTGGCGGATTGCTCGAAGCCATTGTAGCGGCCGCCAGAAGACCCGAGCGGCCAAGTATTGGCGGGGGGATTGTGCTGGTGACGGCGCATGTCGACGACAATGCGACCGACATTGCCCAGATGATGCTCGGCGGTTGTGACTTCATGACCGAATTGGCCGCCCAAGCAGCGTAAAAATTCCGACAGCGATAATTGGCCGATAGCCAGTGCAGAACGCGAGCACTGGCCGGCCGGTGAAACTTTGACGAATTGGCTATCAGCGCTAGGTTGATCGATGAAGATCGGGGAGGCGGCAAAAACGGCCGGGCCGGACGCGCGCATGAGTTTGATTTCAAGGACAAGGTCGGCACCCGCTCTTCTGGCTGCGGCCTTCATGGCTGCCGGATGCTCATCGATCGGCAGGACGGCCAATCCGGCCAAATACGAGAGCATGAGCTGTAGCGACCTCAACAGTGCGCTGGGAAGCAGCGCGCGCGACATCTCGCAGACGGCGATCACCCGCGGCAAGGTCGCCAACACCAGCGTGCCGCGCTGGCTGCTGGGCGGATCGCGCGTCAAGACCGCGGTCGCCAACCGTGAAACGGCCAGGATCGACCGGCTGAAGCGACAGCAGGATGCCATTGTCGCTGTGCGCGCACGCAAGTGCGCGAGCTGAGCGACAGACGACGCCACGACAATTGCCCCTGCCGGCGCCTTACGCGCTCAGTCGAAACCGTGTGACGTCGATCGCGGCGTTCATCAGCGTCTGCGTATAAGGCGCCCGTGGATTGCTGAAGATCTCTTCCGTCGGCCCCTCTTCGACGATCTTGCCTTGCTTCATGACGATGATGTAGTCGGCCATGGCGCGCACGACCGACAGATCGTGGCTGATGAAGAGGTAGGACAGTTCGTGGTCGGCCTGCAGCTTGCGCAGCAGTTCGACGATCTGTTTCTGCACCGAGCGGTCAAGCGCCGATGTCGGCTCGTCCAGCACGACCATCTTCGGCTTCAGAATCATGGCGCGGGCAATGGCGATGCGCTGCCGTTGTCCGCCGGAAAATTCGTGCGGGTAGCGGTTGCGGGCATTGGGGTCGAGGCCGACCTCGCGCAGGGCCTCGACCGCGCGCTGGTCGCGCTGCTTTCCTGAAAGGTTGGGCTCATGCACCAGCAGCCCTTCGGTGACGACCTGACCGACGGTCATGCGCGGCGACAGCGAGCCGAACGGATCCTGGAAGACAAGTTGCATCTGGCGCCGCAGCGGCCGCATCTGCTGCCGGTCGGCAGTGGAGATGTCGCGATCGCCGAACTGAATGAGCCCATCGCTCGGCAGCAACCGCAGCAAGGCGCGGCCGAGCGTCGACTTGCCCGAGCCGGATTCGCCGACAATGCCGATCGTCTGGTTGCGCTGCAGCCGGATCGAGATGTGATCGACGGCCCGCAGCATCAGCGGTTCGCCGGCCAGAAACCCACCGCCGATCCTGAATGTGACTTCGACATTCCTACCTTCGAGCACCACCGGCGCATCGGCTGGCGGCGGCGCCTTGGTTCCCGTCGGCTCGGCCGCCAGCAGCATTTTGGTGTAGGCGTGCCGCGGATTGGCAAAAATGGCTTCCGCCTCGCCTTCCTCGACCACCTCGCCCTGGCGCATGACATAGACACGGTCGGCAAAGCGCCGGACGATACCGAGGTCATGGGTAATGAAGACGATCGCCATGCCGAGCTTGCGCTGCAGTTCGGCCAAAAGCATCAGGATCTGCGCCTGGATGGTGACGTCAAGCGCCGTCGTCGGCTCGTCGGCGATCAGGATGTCGGGGTCATTGGCGAGCGCCATGGCGATCATCACGCGCTGGCGCTGGCCGCCGGACATTTCGTGCGGATAGGATTTCATCCGCCGTTCGGGATCGGGAATATGCACGAGCCGCAGCAGCTTGAGCGCCTCTTCATGCGCTGCGGCGGCACTCAGGCCCCGATGGCGGCGGATCGGCTCGATCAGCTGGTTGCCGATCGAATAGAGCGGATCGAGCGAAGTCATCGGTTCCTGGAAGATCATGCTGATCTTGCGGCCGCGGACCTTGTTCAGCTCGGACTTGCTCAGGGTCAGCAGGTTGCGGCCGCGATAGTCGACATGGCCTGACGCTTCGCCATTGGAGGCCAGCAGGCTCATCGCCGCCATCATCGTCTGGCTCTTGCCGGAACCGGACTCGCCGACCACGGCAACCGTTTCGCCCGCGTTGACGTGGATGTTGATGCCCTTGACCGCTTCGACCGCACCGTCGAGCGTGCGGAAGCGGACGCGAAGGTCCTTGACGCTGAGGATCGTTTCGGAAGCAGCCATTTCAGTGGTCCCCATCTTTATCGATCCCGTGGGTCGAGCGCGTCGCGCAGGCCGTCGCCGACGAAATTCAAGGCGAACAGCGTCGAGACCAGAAAGAAGGCGGGAAACAGGAGCAGCCAGTTGGCGGTGCCGATGTTCTTGGCGCCGACCGAGATCAGCACGCCCCAGCTGGTCATCGGCTCCTGGATGCCAAGCCCGAGGAACGACAGGAAGCTCTCCAGGATGATGACCTGCGGCACCAGCAGCGTCATGTAGATCACCACCGGGCCAAGCAGGTTCGGGATGACATGGCGGATCAGGATGCCGCGCTGGCCAATGCCCATGGCTTCCGCCGCCTGGACATATTCCTGCCGGCGAATCGACAGCGCCTGGCCGCGCACGATGCGCGCCATGTCGAGCCACAGCACGGCACCGACCGCCAGGAACATCAGCACGAAGTTGCGGCCGAAGAACACCACCAGCATGATGACGAAGAAGATGAACGGCAAGGAATAAAGCACGTCGACGATGCGCATCATGACTTCATCGACCTTGCCTCCGGAAAAGCCGGCGGCGGCGCCATAGATCACACCAATCACCACCGCCACGACACCGGCAAGCAGGCCGATGGCCAGCGATATGCGCCCGGCCATCAGCGTGCGCGAGAGAAGATCGCGGCCGGTATTGTCGGTGCCGAACAGGAAATACTGCTGCTTGACCGATGCGCTCATCGTTACTTCGAGGCCGTCGGGCGACTTGTTTTCGATCTTGGTGTCATCGAAGGCATCGGAACGGTCGAGGTAGCGGATGTTGCGGTCGTCGATCGGCTTGGTCGACTTGACCGTGACGAAGACCTGGCTCCCCTCCTGGTGCCAGTCCTTGATGTCGACTCGCATGCGCTTGATCGCTTCGGTAAGTGCCGTCTCGATCATGTCGGGTTTCGGATAGGCTGAGAGGCTTGGCGGCATGCGCACATAGTCGGCGTAGATGGTCGTGTATTGATGCGGCACGAACCACGGGCCAAAGACGCTGATGATCCCAATCAGAACGAGGTAGTAGAGGCTGAACATGGCGGCGCGATTGGCCTTGAGGCGCGCCCAGGCATCGCCCCAAAGCGAGCGACCAACGATTGCGGGGGCCGTGGCTGCGATGTCAGTCATAGCGCACCCTCGGGTCGACGACCGCGTACATGACGTCGACGATCAGGTTGAAGACGATGGTAAAAATGGCGATCACCACCACCGTTCCCATCACCAGCGTATAATCGCGGTTGAGCGCGGCATCGACGAAATAGCGGCCGACGCCGGGAATGGAGAAGATCGTCTCGACGATGACCGAGCCGGTCAGCAGTGCCGCCGCCGCCGGGCCGGTGAAGGAGACGATCGGCAGGATGGCGCCGCGCAACGCGTGCTTGACCACCACCGACCAGTCGGAAAGGCCGAGCGCGCGCGCCGTTCGGATATGATGGGATCGCAGCGATTCGATCATCGAGCCGCGCATCAGGCGGGCAACGATGGCGATTTGCGGCAAGGCAAGTGTCAGCACCGGGCCGACCTTGTTGATGAAGGCGCCGTCACCCCAGCCGCCGATCGGCAGCAGCCTCCAGGTCAGCCCGAAGACAAGCTGGATCACCGGCGCGATGACGAAGGTCGGGATGGTGCTGCCGGCGGTCGCCAGGGCAATCACCGTATAGTCGCCAAGCTTGTTCTGGTTGAGCGCGGCGATGGTGCCGAGCACGCTGCCGAGCAGCAGCGCCAGGGTCAGCGCCGAGGCTCCGAGCTGCACGGAAATGGGCAGGCCCTTGGCAAACAGTTCGGTGACGGTGAAATCCGGCATGTTGTAGCTCGGGCCGAAATTGCCGCGCAGCAGATTGCCGAGATAATGGACATATTGCAGCCAGAGCGGATCGTTGAGGCCGAACTGGGCTTCCAAGTTGGCCTTGATCTCTGGGCTCAGCCCCCGCTCCTGGTTGAATGGACCGCCTGGCGCGACGCGCATCAGGAAGAACGCCATCGTCACGATGACGAACAGCGTCGGGATGGCGGTCAAAAGCCGCCGGAATACGTATCGCAGCATCGGTGCCCCACTTGATCCAGAGCACGCCCTTCCACTCGGACGATTGCGCTCCAGCCTTCAAATCTTCGCACCGGATGTTCCGAAAATCGATTTCCGCTTCCCGGGCCGATGCGATGGCAAACCAGCACCGCCGCGCTCTTTAGAGCGCGGCGGCTTGGCCAGGGATCAATCCTTGCTGACGAAGCGCGACGGATGCACGTCCATCACATTGTCGACGAAGCCATGCAGCTTCGAGGAAACGATGTCGTGGTAGCTGTAGTAGAGAAGCGGGATCTGGCCGACATCGTCGATGAGGATGCGCTCGGCCGCTGAGAGGTCCTTCATGCGCTCTTCGGGCTTGCCGCCGGCGGCCGCGGCCTTGTCCATTGCCGCTTCGTATTGCGGGCTGTTGTAGTTGGAATAGTTGTTGCCGCTGGCCTTGCGCGTGATACCGAGGAAGGTCTCTGGATCCTTATAGTCGGCAATCCAGGCGGCACGCGCCACGTCATAGTCGCCCTTCTGCTCGAGGAAGGAGTAGTGGGTCTTGGTGTCGGTGTTGAGCAGCGTGACGTCGACGCCAAGCGGCTTCAATTGTTCCTGGATCGCCACTGCCGTGTTCTTGTGGTTTTCCGAGGTGTTGTAGCGGATTTCCATCTTCAGCGGATGTTCGGGGGTGTAGCCAAGCTTCTCGAGGATCTTCTTGGCCGCGTCCTCGCGGTCGATCTGCGGCATGTCGGCGTATTTGGCCATTGCGGGCGTATAGCCCTCGATGCCGGGGGGCACCATCGAATAGCCGGGCAGCATCGAATTCTGCCAGACCTTCTCGGCGATGAAATCACGGTCGATCGCCATCGAGATGGCGTTACGCAGTTCGGGGTTGTTCCACGGCGCCTTGTCGGTCTTGATGGCATAATAGTAGGTGCCGAGATACGGCCCGACATGGATCTGGTCGCCGAACTTGGTCTTGAGGTCGGCGAGCTGTTCGGTCGGCAGATCGTCATAGCTGTCGAGTTCGCCGGCCTCGAAGCGCTTCATCGCCGACGAACGATCCTCGGTCGGAATGTAGTTGACCACGTCGAACTTGACGGTCGCGGCGTCCCAGAATTTGGGATTCTTGACCAGTTTCATGTGATCGTTGGGAACCCATTCGGCCAGCGTATAGGCGCCGTTCGAAACCAGATTGCCGGGCTTGATCCAGTCGGCGCCAAGCTTTTCAATCGAGGCCTTGCTGACCGGATAGGTCGCCTGATGGGTCAGCATCTCCAGGAAGTACGGCGTCGGCGCCTTCAGCGTCACCTCAAGGGTGCCGGCGTCGATCGCCTTGACACCCATGTCCTCGGGCTTGCCCTTCTTGGTGTTGACATCCTCCGCGCCCTTAACCGGATACAGCATCGAGGCGTATTCGGCGCCGGTCGCCGGATCTTCCAGCCTGTGGAAGGCATAGACGAAGTCCTCCGCCGTCACCGGGCTGCCGTCAGACCACATGCCGTCCTTGCGCAGCTTGAAGGTGTAGACGGTGCCGTCATCCGATACCGTCCAGCTTTCGGCCGCGCCCGGAATGAGGTTCGCCTTCTGGTCCTGCATGACCAATCCCTGGAACAGGTCACGCAGCACATTGGCTTCATAGACCGTCGAGGTCTTGTGCGGATCGACCGACTCCGATTCAGCGGCGGTGCCCCTGTTATAGACACTCTCCGCGAAAGCCGGCGTGTAGAATGCGCCGGCGGTTACGGCCATGGTGGTGGCGAATACCGTCGCCTTCAGCATGTTTTTCAGCATGAAGTTCTCCCTGTCGGCGCTGCCATCGGCGCGCCTTACGTGTTGACGCCCCGAAGCCGATGACTGGCTCCTTTGAGCGCGCCCCCGGTTCCCTCCGGCGGCTGGTGGCAGGAGACTAGACAGGAGGTAAGCTCTTTTCAACCGAGTACTGATTGACCCTAAGTCAATCCCCATTGTAGAGAAAGCAACGGCTAAATTAGAGATTCGTTTTCAATCGACCGCACCCTTTGGTTGCACCCAGAGTTTTCGCTTTCTGCATGCGAATTTGGGCATGCTGGTGCCATGGTTCACCACCCCATTTTCGAGGCTCGAAGGCGCCGGTTCCGATCAAACAATTCGGGAACTTCGGCGGTCGAGTTCGCTTTGCTGTCCCCGCTTTTCATCCTTCTTCTGCTCGGAATGGTTGCGTACGGCATCTATTTTGGCGCCGCCAATTCGATCCAGCAAATTGCAGCCGACGCTGCCCGAACAGCCATCGCTGGGGTGAACCAGACCGAGCGGCAGACGCTCGTGGCCAGTTATCTCACCAACAATGCCGGCGGCTACCCCTTCGTGGACGCCAGCAAACTGACCTACCAGGCCAACGACAGCATCGCCGACGGAAGCCAGTTCGTGGTGTCCATCTCCTACGATGCCCGCAACCTGCCGATCTGGAACCTGTTCCCCGGCATAGCCATGCCAGGGACGACCATCAAGCGTCAGTCAACGATCAGGGTCGGGGGTATCTGAATGCTGCGGCGGGCGGGCAAGGGTATCGACCGGCTTGCACGGTCGATGATGGGAGACAGGAAGGCGAACTTCGCCGTCATGACCGCATTGAGCGCGCCGGTCGCATTGGCATTGGCGGCTGTGGCCATTGACGAAGCCTCCATCTATACCGAGCGCCGGGAAGCCCAGGCGATGGTCGACCTGGCGGCGATTACCGCCGCCTCGAACATCAACAACGTCAACACCGCGGTCGTCACCACACTGACCGACAACGGCATGCCGGGCGTCGTCGTTCAAGCTTCGGGCCAGACCATTGCCCCGGCCACCGGCAAAACGGTGGTGACGGTCACGCAGGGCCGATATGCCTCATCGACCGCCAATGTCAGCCAGCGCTTCCAGGCGGGTGTGACGCCTTACAATGCCGTCCGCGTCACTTTGGCAAAGATTCCGAACCGCTATTTCGCAAGTTCGCTGATCCCCACTCCCGTCATCGGCACCCAGGCCACGGCCAGCATGACGCCGCTGGCGACGTTCTCGGTCGGATCGCGGTTGCTCAGCGTCAATGGCGGCATCCTCAACGCACTTTTGAGCGGACTTCTCGGCGGCAACATCTCGCTCAGCGTCATGGACTACAACGGGCTGATCTCGGCGGATGTGAGCGTGCTTTCCTTCATCAGTGCGCTCGCCACGCAACTGAACATCACGGCCGGTACCTATTCCGACGTTCTGGCATCGAAGGCGACGGTCGGCCAGATCGCTACCGCCATGGCCAATGTTCCCGGCCTCGGCAATACGGCCAAGGTCGCCCTGCAGACCATCGCCTCCAAATCGACCAGCACCGTCAAGATCCCGCTCAGCAGCCTTGTCGACCTTGGTTCGGTCGGCAGCCTGGGCCTCGGCCAACAGCCGTCCGGGCTTGGGGTAGACGCAAGCGCCATGGGCATGCTGACGGCAGCCGCCGTGCTCGCCAACGGTACCAACCAGGCCGCGATCGATCTCGGCGCCACCATCCCGGGGCTGCTCTCCACCAAACTCAGCATCGCCATCGGCGAGCCGATGCAGTCCTCGCCCTGGCTGGCGATCGATGGTATCGGCACTGTCGTGCGGACCGCCCAGACGCGCATCAAAGTAGCCGCGACAGTCGGCGGCGCAGGCGGCAATGTCGGTGGGGGCATTACTCTGGTGTCGGTCAACCTGCCACTGCATGTGGAAGTCGCCTACGCCGAAGCCAAACTCACCGACATAAGCTGTCCTACGGGTCCCGACAGCATCAAGGTCACCGTTTCTGCCCGCCCCGGTGTTGTGGAAGCGCATTTGGCCGACAGCAGTAGCTCCGGCTTTGCCGATTTCACCAAACCGGAATCGTTCTCCGACACTGAAATCGCAAAGGTCAGTCTTCTGATCAATCTACTTTCAGTGACGGGCTCAGCGGCATTTGAAATGGCCAACAACGCGCCGACCGCATTGACCTTCAACAAGGCCGACATCGACGCCAAAACGATAAAGACAGTCTCCACGCAAAACCTGACACAGTCTTTGACGACCTCCCTGATCACTGATCTGTCGCTGACGACCAATTTGCTGGGCTTGCCGCTGCTGAATCTGAATACCTTGCTTTCCACCGTGCGGCCGGCAGTGGTTGCGCTCTTGAACGGCGTGGCGGCGCCGGTCGACGAGTTGGTTTACAATTTGCTCGGAGCCCTTGGTGTGCGTGTCGGCCAGGCCGACGTGCGCGTCACCGGCGCGACCTGCGGCCGGGCGGTGCTCGTTCAGTAGGACCGCCTAGCCACAACCGAAGTGCCAATCAGTCGAGCCGACCGAGAAAGCAGCCGAGAGTTGGCAGCGAGAGGGTGTTTTCCTCGACAGAAGCGGTCCCGCCGAAGATAGCCGTGACGGGTCCGATATTACCCACCAACGGCAAGGTCGCCGGCTCCTCAGCGAAATTGAAGACACAGATCAACCTCTCCCCGCCACCTTCGCGGATGAAGGCGAGCACGTCGCCCTCGGTATCGAGAAAGCGGATCGAGCCGCCGACCAGCGCCGGATGCTGTTTGCGCAAGGCAAGCGCCGAGCGGTAGGCCGACAGCACCGATTGCTCGTCGCCGATCTGCATATCGACCGCGCGGGCGCGATGGCTTGCCGGCACAGGCAGCCAGGGTTTTGCAGTGGAGAAGCCCGCATTGTCGGCGTCGGCCTCCCAGACCATCGGCGTGCGGCAACCATCCCTGCCCTTCACGCCGGGCCAGAAGCGGATGCCGACCGGATCGCGCAGATCCTCGTAGGCAAGCTCCGCCTCTTCAAGGCCGAGTTCCTCGCCCTGATAGAGGCAGATCGAGCCGCGCAAGCAGGCGAGCAGCATGATTGAGAATTTGGCCACAAGATCGGGATCGCCACCAGGCCGCATCCAGCGGCTGACATGGCGCACCACGTCATGGTTGGAAAACGCCCAGCAAACCCAGCCGTCGGCCACCGCGCTTTCGAAGGCCTCGACGCAGCCACGCACATGCGCCGCCGAAAACTGCGAACCGAGCAGGTCGAAAGTGTAGCTCATCTGAAGCTTGTCGCCGCCGGAGGTGTAGGCGGCGAGCGTCTGCAGCGAGCGGCCCTCGTCGCCGATTTCGCCGACGGCTGCGCGGTCGCCATATTCGTCGAGCAACGCGCGGAAGCGCCGCAGGAACGCCAGGTTTTCGGGCTGCGTCTTGTCGAACAGATGCTCCTGATAGAGGTAGGTGTTGGTCTCCGTGTTGGTGCCGGCGACGCTCGAGGCCAAGGGCGGATTGCCGCGTAGCCAGCGGTCGTGGACATAGTAATTGACCGTGTCGAGCCGGAAGCCGTCGACACCGCGATCGAGCCAGAACCGCACCGTGTCAAGCAACGCATCCTGGACTTCCGGGTTGTGGAAATTGAGGTCTGGCTGCGAGGCGAGGAAATTATGCATGTAATATTGGCGGCGGGTCGCGTCCCATTCCCAGGACGGCCCCCCGAAGACCGACAGCCAGTTGTTGGGCGCGCCGCCGTCGGGCTTCGCATCGGCCCAGACGTACCAGTCGGCCTTGGCATTATCGCGGCTGGCCCGGCTTTCGATGAACCATTCATGCTTGTCGGATGAATGCGACAGCACCTGGTCGATGATGATCTTCAGGCCGAGCCGATGGGCTTCGGCGACCAGCGCATCAAAATCGGCCAATGTGCCGAACATCGGGTCGACGTCGCGATAATCCGATACATCATAGCCCATGTCGGCCATCGGAGACTTGAAGAAGGGCGACAGCCAGACAGCGTCGACGCCGAGCGAGGCGATATAAGCGAGCCTCGACGTAATGCCGCCGAGATCGCCGCTGCCATCACCGGTCGTGTCCTGAAAAGAGCGCGGATAGACCTGGTAGATGACGCAGCCGCGCCACCATTCGGGTCCCTGCCCCAGACTCTCACCGGTCATCACGAACCCTTCCTGACGCCGCCGTTTCCGGTTCGGCTCTCGATCACGAAATTGACGCTGCGCCCCGGCAGCGGGCGCGCAAGGTCAGTCACGTGCGTTTCGATCGCCGGATGCCATCGAAAACCTTCCCGCGCCGGCAAGGTGAAGACGCATTGGCGGCGGTCGCCATTGATCAGAACGGCAAGCCTGCCTTCCTCGCCGCCAAGCAGCATGACGAGGCGATGCCGGCTGGTATCGTTCCAGTCGGTCGCGTCGAGCGGCTCACCGGTCTCGGTCAGCCAGGCGACGTCGGGAACGCCTGATGCCGCAATCGGTTCTCCGGTCAGGAAACGCGTGTCCGACAATGCGGGCACCGCCTGGCGAAGTGCCGCGAGTACGAATGCGTAACGCTCCAGCTTCTGATCGCGGCCTGCCCAGTCAAGCCAGGTGGTGGGGTTGTCTTGTGCGTAGGCGTTGTTGTTGCCCTTCTGGGTGCGACCGAATTCATCGCCCGCGGTCAGCATGATAGTGCCGCGCGAGGCGAAGAGCGTGGCGAGCAGAGCGCGCTGGTCGTCGAAACGGGCCTTGACGATTGCCGCGTCGTCCGTCTCGCCTTCGACGCCATTGTTCCAGGACAGGTTCTCGTTATGGCCGTCGCGGTCCTGCTCGCCATTGGCCGCGTTGTGCTTGCGCTCATAGGCGACGATGTCAGCCAGCGTCATGCCGTCATGGGCGGCGATAAAATTCACGCCGCGGCTTGCCGGCTCCCCTGCCCTGTTAAACACGTCGGACGAACCAGCAAGGCGCGTTGCGAGAGCACCGACCATGCCGGCATCGCCGCGCCAGAAGCGTCTGACATCGTCGCGATAGCGGTCGTTCCACTCAAGGAATGGCGGCCGGAAATTGCCGAGTTGATAGCCGTTTGCCCCGATGTCCCAAGGCTCGGCGATCAGCACGCGGTCGTAAAGCACCGCATCATGGGTGATGGCCTGGAGCAGCGGCGCTTCCGGATCGAAGGCACCATCGACCCGGCCCAGCACCGGAGCCAGATCGAAACGGAAGCCGTCGACACCGGTCTGGCGAACGAAGTGACGAAGTGTGTCGAGCACCATTTCCCGCATCACCGGATGGTCGCAAGCGATCGTGTTGCCGGTGCCCGTGTCATTAACCAGCCCGCCATCCGGCCGGTGCCGATAGTAGGCCTTATTGTCGAGGCCGCGCAGCGAGAGCGTCGGCCCCAGCCTGTCGCTTTCGCCGGTGTGGTTGAAGACGAGGTCGAGAATGGTGCCGATGCCGGCCCGGCGCAACGCGGCGACCGTGTCCTGCAATTCCGTCAGGCCGCCGGGCGCGAGGCGCGGGTCGAGCGCCATGAAGGTGACGGGATTGTAGCCCCAGGCGTTGCTCAGGCCGAGCGGCGGCAGATGCCGCTCGTCGATGGAGGCCGTGATCGGCATCAGTTCCACGGCGGAGACGCCGAGCCTTTGCAGATGCTCGATGATGGCCGGATGGGCAAGAGCGGCGATCGTGCCGCGCTTTTCTTGCGGTACATCCGGATGCAGCTTGGTGAAAGCGCGGACGTTCAGTTCGTAGATCAGGCCGCCCGGGCGAAACAGGGGCGGCAGGATCGGTGGAGCCGTGGGCGAGGCCTTGGTCACGGCCTTGGGCATCAGCGACGCGGTGTCGGCGCCCTCATTGCGCCGCGCGGCGAGCCGCCAGTGATAGGCGTAGGCCCGGTCGATTTCGACGGCGTAGGGATCGGTGAGCAACTTGTCGGGGTCGAACCACAGCCCCCGCTCGGGCGCATAGTCGCCATCGGCGCGCAGGCCATAGCGCGCGCCCGCGGCCAGGCCGGAGACAAAGAGTGAATGGACGCCGTTGCCTTCCGACGCCAGCTCGAGACGATCGAGTTCGCGGTTTCCCTGCTCGTCAAAGATCGAAACCCAGAGCCGTCTTGCCGACGAGGACCATGCGGCGAAGCGGATGCCTTCGCTGGTGATGGTGGGGCCGAGCTGGGTCAAGAGCGCTCCACCGCCCTCAAGTAATGACGCTCGGCTTGTTGCGCCCGGTGTGGCTCTTGATCCCGGCAATGTCGTCGGCCGCCGAAATCAGGTCGGCGAGCGCCTCCTGCGTGTCGAGGTCGTGCCTCGACTTGTCCGGCTCGTAGCGCTCGATATAGACGCGCAAGGTCGCGCCAGACGTACCGGTGCCCGAAAGCCGAAAGACCACGCGCGAGCCGCCTTCGAACAGCACCCTTATGCCCTGGTGCTCGCTGGTCGAGCCGTCGACCGGGTCGTGGTAGGCGAAATCATCGGCATTGGCGATCTTCAGGCCGCGCACGCTGGTGCCCGGTAGCGAGCCGAGCTTGGCCCTGAGTTCGTCGACCAGCGCATTGGCGCGGCCGCTCTCAACCTCCTCGTAATCATGGCGCGAGTAGTAGTTCCGGCCATAGGTCTCCCAATGCTCGGTGACGATCTGCTTGCAGCTTTCGCCGCGCGCGGCGAGGATGTTGAGCCACAAGAGGACCGCCCACAGACCGTCCTTTTCGCGGACATGGTTGGAGCCGGTGCCGGCACTTTCCTCGCCGCAGATCGTCGCCATGCCGGCGTCGAGCAGATTGCCGAAGAACTTCCAGCCGGTCGGCGTCTCGTAAATCCCGACACCTAGCTTGTGAGCGACGCGGTCGGCCGCGCCACTGGTCGGCATCGAACGGGCGATGCCTTTCAGCCCATCCTTGTAGCCCGGCGCCAGGCGGGCATTGGCGGCGAGCATGGCGACCGAATCCGAAGGGGTGACGAAAATGCCCTTGCCGATGATCAGGTTGCGGTCTCCATCGCCATCGGAGGCGGCGCCGAAATCGGGCGCGTCCGGTCCCATCATCTCATCATAAAGGTGCTTGGCATGGACCAGGTTGGGGTCCGGGTGATGACCGCCGAAATCGGGCAGCGGCTTGAAATTGCGGCAGGTGCCGTTCGGTGCGCCGAGGCGGTGTTCGAGGATTTCCTTGGCGTAGGGCCCGGTCACCGCATGCATGGCGTCGAAGCGCATGCGGAAGCCCGACTTGAACAGTTTGCGCAGCGCATCGAAATCGAACAGGCTCTCCATCAACTCGGCATAGTCGGTAACCGGATCGATGATCTCGACGGTCATGCCGGCAGCCTCGACTGTCGCGACCGTATCGATGTCAATCGGGTCGATGTCGGCGATCTTGAAGCTCGAAATCGTCTTGGTCTTGGCAAAGATGGCGTCGGTCAGCTTTTCCGGCGCCGGGCCGCCATTGCCGGCATTGTACTTGATGCCGAAGTCCTCGTGCGGGCCGCCGGGATTGTGGCTAGCCGAGAGTATGATGCCGCCGAAGGTCTTGTATTTGCGGATGACATGCGAGGCCGCGGGCGTCGACAGGATGCCGCCCTGCCCGACCATCACCTTGCCGAAGCCATTGGCGGCCGCCATGGCGATGGCCTTCTGGATGACCTCCCGGTTATAGAAACGGCCGTCGCCACCGATCACCAGGGTCTTGCCCTTGAACCCGTCGAGCGCATCGAAAATCGACTGGATGAAGTTCTCGGCATAGTGCTCCTGCTGGAACACTGGCACCTTCTTGCGCAGCCCCGACGTGCCGGGCTTCTGGTCGGAATAGGGCTTGGTGGGAACGGTGCGTATCATGCTTCAGGCAACCCTTTTCGAAAGCAGCAGGCGATAGAGTTCGACGTATTTTTCGGCGCTTCGATCCCACGACACATCGGTCTTCATGCCCTGGCGCTGGATGGTTTCGAAGATTGCGGGACTGGCGTGGGCGTCGGCCAGGCGTCGGATCGCGTGCAGCAGCGCGCCACCATTGTTGGGGGCAAACTGGAAGCCGGTCGCCACGCCGGCGGCAAACGCTGCTTCATTGGCATCAATGATGGTGTCCGCCAGGCCGCCGGTGCGGGCGACGACCGGCACGCAGCCATAGCGCAGGCCGTAAAGCTGCGTCAGCCCGCAAGGCTCGAAGCGCGACGGGATGACAATGGCGTCGCAGCCGCCCTGCATGGTGTGCGACAGCCCCTCGTCATAGCCGACGACCACGCCGATGCGGCCACGATGGCGTGCGGCCGCGGCCAGCAGCGCGCCTTCGAGGCCGGCGTCGCCCGAGCCGAGGATGGCCAGCCTTGCGCCTGTCGCGACGATGCCGTCGACCACCGTCGCCAATATGTCCATGCCCTTCTGCCAGGTCAGGCGGCTGACGACGCAGACAATCGGACTGCCGTCGCGGTCGAGGCCGAAACGGTCCTCGACAGCGGCCCTGTTCGGCGCGCGGGCCTTCAACGTCTCGGCCGTATAGGTCGATACCAGATGCTTGTCGGTTGCCGGATCCCAGATGTCGGTGTCGATGCCGTTGACGATGCCATGGAGATCGCTGGAACGCATGTTGATAAGGCCGTCGAGGCCCATGCCGAATTCCGGCGAACGGATTTCCTGCGCATAGGTCGGGCTCACCGTGGTGATCGCCCAGGCGGCCTGCAGGCCAGCCTTGAGGAAGCCGACGCCGCCATAATATTCGACGCCGTCAAGCGCCATCGCCGCGGCAGGCAGGCCGAGCTCGCCGAAGATACCGGCCCCGAACTGGCCCTGGAAGGCGAGATTGTGGACGGTCATCATGGATGGGGTGCCGACCGCCTTGCCATAGCGCATATGGGCCAGCGTCATCGCCGACTGCCAGTCATGGGCATGGACGATGTCGGGGAGGTAGCCCGAGATGGCGCCCCCGGCGATATCGGCGCCGGCCTGGCTCAGCGCCGCGAAGCGCCGCCAATTGTCCGGCCAGTCCGCGCCCGAGGCGTTACCATAGGGGCCGCCGGGGCGGTCGAACAGATGCGGCGCGTCGAGCACGAACAAATCGAGCCCGGCGACTTGGACAGCATGGACCGCGGCCTTGCCGCCTTGCAGCAAGGGATACTGATAGACGGCCTTCTTTTTCTTGAAGGCGCTCATCACCACAGGAAAGCCCGGAACGAGCGTACGCATGGCCACGCCCTTGGCCGCGAGCGCGATGGGCAGCGCCCCGGTCACGTCGGCAAGCCCGCCGGTCTTGATCAGCGGGAAGATTTCGGGAGTGACCGACAGAACCTGCATGCGCTTAACGATCCGCTTCCCATCCATGCCGCCCAACCGTGTGCGGTTTGGACCACGACATGCACAAAACACCCTAAAGTGACAGCTTGTTGATCACCTGTTCAGGTTGACAACTTGTTGATCATGTCCTGTGTGATCAGGCAGATACCCTTTTCCGAAACCCGGAAGCGCTTGGCGTCGAGGACGGGATCCTCGCCGACCACCAGCCCTTCGGGTATCCTTACGCCGTGGTCGATGACGACGCGCTTCAACTTTGCGTTCCGGCCGACATGAACGTCGGGCAGCATGACAACCTCTTCCAGCGTCGAATAGGAATTGATGCGCGCGCCGGTGAAGATCAGGCTTTTCTTCAGCGAAGCGCCCGAGACGATGCAATCGCCCGACACCAGTGACGAAATGGCGGAACCGCGCCTGCCGTCCTCGTCATGCACGAACTTTGCCGGCGGCTTCAGTTCGGCATAGGTCCAGATCGGCCAATCGCGGTCGTAGAGGTCGAGTTCGGGCGTCACGTCGGTCAGGTCGATGTTGGCCTCCCAATAAGCATCAACCGTGCCGACATCGCGCCAGTAGGCCTCGTTTTCGGCGGTCGAACGCACGCAGGACTTGGTGAAGCGGTGCGCGATCGCCTTACCGTGCGTGACGATATAGGGGATGATGTCCTTGCCGAAGTCGCGGCTGGAGCCCGGCTCGGCGGCATCGCGGCGCAGTTGCTCCATCAGGAACTTGGTCTTGAAGACGTAGATGCCCATCGAGGCCAAGGCGAATTCCGGGTTACCCGGAATGCCGGGCGGGTCAGCGGGCTTTTCGACGAAGGCGATGATGTTGTCCTTGGCATCGACATGCATGACGCCGAAGCCGGTCGCCTCCATGCGCGGCACTTCGAGGCAGCCGACCGTGACATCGGCGCCGGCATCGACATGCTGGCGCAGCATCATCTCGTAGTCCATCTTGTAGATGTGATCGCCGGCCAGGATTACCATGTATTCCGGGCCATAGGCCTCGATGATATCGATGTTCTGGTAGACGGCGTCCGCCGTGCCCTCATACCACTGCGTTTCCGACACACGCTGGCTGGCCGGCAGGATGTCAAAACTCTCATTTCGTTCGGGCCGCAGGAAGTTCCAGCCGCGCTGCAGGTGGCGGATCAGCGAATGCGCCTTGTATTGGGTGGCGACGCCGAGGCGGCGGATGCCGGAGTTGAGCGCATTGGAGAGCGCGAAATCGATGATGCGTGTCTTGCCGCCGAAATAGACCGCGGGCTTGGCGCGCCGGTCGGTCAGTTCCTTGAGGCGGCTGCCGCGCCCGCCGGCCAACACGTAGGCCATGGCGTCGCGGGCCAGCGGCTGCGTTCTCTTCAAGTCTGCCATTTATACCCTCCCAAGTTACTCGTATCGATGCGCTAACCAGCCTTAACGAGTTCAGTCGGCAGCGAGTTCAAGCATGATCGTCGACAGCGGAGGCAGGAGCATCGTTGCCGAGATGCCCTTGCCCTCCGCCCTTGCCTCGACCATGCCGCCATTGCCCATGCCGGAACCGCCATATTCGGAAGCGTCGGTGTTGATGATCTCGCGCCACTTGCCGGCCTTCGGCAGCGGCACACGATAATTGTCGCGCGGCACCGGTG
The DNA here is from genome assembly GCF_006442875.1 of Mesorhizobium sp. B2-3-15. Lineage (NCBI taxonomy): Bacteria > Pseudomonadati > Pseudomonadota > Alphaproteobacteria > Hyphomicrobiales > Phyllobacteriaceae > Mesorhizobium > Mesorhizobium sp. B2-3-15. The sequence continues at coordinate 177,194 of NZ_VFVO01000011.1, forward strand.
TGAAATTGGAGATGACGGCGACCGGATCGCCGCCGGGAGCGCTGCGCACCCAGGCGAAAACCGAATTCTGGCTGTCGTCGACGATCATCCAGGAAAACCCTTCAGGCTCGCAGTCGCGGCCATGCAGGGCCGGGCGTGAACGATAGAGATAGTTGAGGTCGCGCACCGTCTGCCAGACCCCGCGATGCGGGCGAAAATCGAGCAGGTCCCAATCAAGCGCGCGCGCTTCGCTCCATTCGCGGCGCTGCGCGAATTCCTGGCCCATGAACAGCAGCTTCTTGCCGGGATAACCCCACATGAAGCCGTAATAGGCACGCAAGGTCGCGAATTTCTGCCAGTCGTCGCCGGCCATCTTGCCCAGCAGCGTGCCTTTGCCGTGCACGACCTCGTCATGCGAGAGCGGCAGCACGAAATTCTCCGAGAAGGCGTAGGTCAGGCCGAAGGTCAGCTCGTTGTGGTGATGCTTGCGGAAAATCGGCTCCTTGGAAAAATACTCCAGCGTGTCGTGCATGAAGCCCATGTTCCATTTGAAGCCGAAGCCCAGCCCGCCTTCATGGACAGGCGCCGAGACCTTTGGCCATGACGTCGATTCCTCGGCGATGGTCATGACGCCCGGATGGTGGCCGTACACCTCCTTGTTCATCTTCTGCAGGAAGCTGACCGCCTCGAGGTTTTCGCGCCCACCCTTCTCATTGGGGATCCACTCGCCGGCCTTGCGCGAATAGTCGAGGTAGAGCATCGAGGCGACCGCGTCGACGCGAAGACCGTCGACATGGTATTTTTCGGCCCAGAACAGCGCGTTGTTGACCAGGAACGACACCACCTCGCGGCGGCCGAAATTGTAGATCGCGGTGTTCCAGTCCGGATGGAAGCCCTTGCGCGGGTCGGCATGCTCGTAGAGCGCGGTGCCGTCGAAATGGACCAGACCGTGCTCGTCGACAGGAAAATGCGCCGGCACCCAGTCGAGGATGACGCCGACGCCGGCACGGTGGGCGCCGTCGACAAAGCGGGCAAAGCCGTCCGGATCGCCGAAGCGGGCCGATGGCGCGTAGAGGCCGGTTGTCTGGTAACCCCAGGAGGGATCATAGGGATGCTCGGAGATCGGCAGGAATTCAATATGGGTGAAACCGGTCTCGATTACATAGGGGATCAGCCGGTCGGCCAGTTCATCCCATGACAGGAAGGAGCCGTCATCGCCAAGCTGCCAGGACCCGGCGTGGACCTCGTAGATCGAGATGGCCTCGCGGCGAGGGTCGGCGTTGCGCCAGAAATTGCGATGCGCCTCGTCACCCCATGCATGCGCCGGCGGCATCGCGGTCACCGAGGCGGTTGCCGGGCGCAGCTCTGATTTGAAGGCGAACGGATCGGCCTTCAGCGGCAACCTCACGCCATCGGGACCGATGATTTCATATTTATAGGGCCGGCCAGCACCAATATCGGGGATGAACAGCTCCCAGATGCCGGTGTCGCGACGGTCGCGCATCGTATGCTGGCGGCCGTCCCAGTCGTTGAAGTCACCGACCACCGAAACGCGCCTGGCATTTGGGGCCCATACAGCGAAATGCACGCCGGACGCGCCTTCGTGCTCGATGACATGCGCGCCGAGCTTGTCGAACAGCCTGAGGTGCGAACCCTCGGCGATGTAGTAATCGTCCATCGGACCGAGTACCGGACCGAACGAATAGGGGTCGGTCAGCCACCAGTCGCCGCCGGCATTGCGGGCGTGGTAGCGCAGCGGCTGGCGCTTCTTGATCGACAGCTTGCCTTCGAAGAAACCGGCATCGTCGCGCCTGGTCAATTCGCCGACCTCGACGCCGGTCAGGGTGTAGGCCGTAACCGACTCCGCGTGCGGAACGAAGCAGCGTGCGAACAGGCTCTTGCCGGCCTCCTGGACACCGAGAACCGCAAAGGGATTGCCGTGCGTACCGGCGACAATCGCCTCGACATCGCTGGCTGGCGCCAGTCCGTCCGGCCCGCTTGTCGCAGCGGTCGCGCGCGGCTTCCTCATCAGGCGGTCGCCCTCCCCGGGCACCAAGTGTTTGTTTTTGCGGCCATCGTTCGTGGCCTTATGCAATCATATCAGACGGGTACGTTCCAGATTTCTTTCGCATATTGACGGATGGTGCGGTCGGAGGAGAACCAGCCGACGCGCGCGACGTTGCGGATGGCGCGCGCGTACCAGTCCGGGCTGTTGCGCCAGACAGCGTCCACCTCGCGCTGGCAGGCGGCATAGGCGTCGAAATCCGCCGCGACCATGAACCAGTCGCTGTCATAGAGGCCATTGATGAGGTCGCGGTAGCGATTGGGATCATCGGGCGAGAAGACGCCCGATGAAACGGCCGCAACCGCCTGCGCCAGTTCAGGGGATGCCTCGATCACGCCGCGCGGATTGTAGCCATTGTTGCGCCGCTCGGCGACTTCTTCGGTGGTGAGGCCGAAGATGAAGATGTTGTCGTCGCCGACATGCTCCTTGATCTCGACATTGGCGCCGTCGAGCGTGCCGATGGTCAGCGCGCCGTTCAGCGCGAACTTCATGTTGCCCGTGCCGGAGGCTTCCATGCCGGCGGTCGAGATCTGCTCGGAAAGATCGGCGGCTGGCATCAGCACCTCGGCCAGGCTGACATTGTAGTTCGGCACGAACACGACCTTCAGCAGGCCGCGCACCGAAGGGTCGCTGTTGATCACCCTGGCGACGTCGTTGGCCAGTTTGATGATCAGCTTGGCGTTATGGTAGCTGGGCGCGGCCTTGCCGCCGAAGAATTTCACGCGTGGCATCCAGTCGCGTTCGGGATGCGAACGGATCTGGTCATAGAGCGCGATCGCTTCGAGGATGTTGAGCAGCTGGCGCTTGTATTCGTGGATACGCTTGACCTGAATGTCGAAGAGCGCCGAAGGGTCGAGCTTGATGCCAAGGCGATCGGCGACCAGATTGGCAAGCCTCACCTTGTTCTGGCGTTTCACCGCGGCGAATTTTTCGCGAAAGGCGGTGTCGTCGGCTAAGGGATCGAGCCCCTTGATCGCTTCGATGTCATCCATGAAGCGGTCGCCGATCGCCTCGCGGGCAAGCGCGGTGAGGCCTGGATTGCACTGGATGAGCCAGCGCCGCGGCGTGATGCCGTTGGTCTTGTTGTTGATGCGATCGGGATAAAGTTTGTGGAGGTCGGCGAAGACCGTCTCCTTCATCAACTCGGTGTGCAGCGCCGACACGCCATTGATCGAACGCGAGCCGACAAAGGCCAAATTGCCCATGCGCACCCTGCGGTCGCCATTCTCCTGGATAAGCGAGATACGGCTGATCTGCTCGTCCGAGAACTGATCGGTGGCGCGGGCTTCGAGCAGCACCTGCGCGTTGATGGCGTAGACGATCTGCATGTGGCGGGGCAAAAGCCTCTCGAACAGCGGCACGGGCCAGCTTTCCAGTGCCTCTGGCAACAGCGTGTGGTTGGTGTAGCCGAAGGTGCGCTTGGTGACATCCCAGGCGAGATCGAAATCCATGCCATGGACATCCATCAAGAGCCGCATCAGCTCGGGCACGGCGATCGCCGGATGGGTGTCGTTGAGGTGGATCGCCGCCTTGTCGGGCAGAGACTTGAGATCGCCATATTGGCTGAGATGGCGCTGCAGGATGTCCTGCAGCGAAGCGGTGGAGAAGAAGTATTCCTGGCGAAGCCTGAGTTCCTGGCCGGCCATGTGGGAATCGGCTGGATAGAGCACCCGCGACAGTGCATCGGCCTTGTTGCTTTCGGCCAACGCCCCGATGTGGTCGCCGGCGTTGAACTTGTCGAGCCGGATCGGGTCGATCGGCATGCCGGACCAAAGGCGCAGCGTGTTGACGCGCTTGGCCCGCCAGCCAGCCACGGGCGTGTCATAGGCGACCGCAAGCACATGCTCCCTCGGCTTCCAGACGTGGCGTTCGAGGCGGCCGTCCTTCGAGGTGATCGATTCGACCGATCCACCGAAACCGACTTCGAAGGAGCGCTCGCGCCGCTCGAATTCCCAGGGGTTGCCGTGGTCAAGCCAGGTCTCGGGCAACTCGACCTGCCAGCCATCGTGGATTTCCTGGCGGAACATGCCGTTGGCATAGCGGATGCCGTAGCCATGCGCGGGGATGTCGACGGTGGCCATGCTTTCCATGAAGCAGGCGGCGAGCCGGCCAAGGCCGCCATTGCCGAGGGCCGCGTCCGGTTCCAGCGCGGCGATCAGGTCGAGATCGACGCCGAGCGACGACAGCGCCTCACGCATGTTCTCCATCAGGCCGAGGTTGGAAAAGGCGTCGCGCATCAGACGCCCAATCAGGAATTCGAGCGACAGGTAATAAACGCGCTTTTCCTGTTGGTCGTAGGCTTCCTTGGTCGCCTGCATCCAATGGTCGACGACGCGGTCGCGCACGACCTTGATCGTGGCGGTCAGCCAGTCGTACTGGGTCGCGACGGTGGTGTCCTTGCCGACCCGGTACTTGAGCGACATCAAGACTTCTTCAGCAAGCGTCTTGGGATCGGGATTGTCGAGAGCGGGGGCTTCGATCGTCATGGCGGATGTCATATCGCCTCTCGTTCGGTTTGGCCTGATCATACCGGCTTTCACCGTTTCTCCCAGCCCACCCTAGTGCATTGCAACATCTTTTCAATCGATTTAGAGAACGCCGTCATCTACTTACCCTGCGGCAAGTTGGCAGTCAGGCCGCCAATGCCGCCTCCGGGGGTGTTTTTGCCCCGGTCATGAAGGCAACGGCGTCGGACATCGTATATTGCTTGGGGTCGATGACGCACAGTCGACGGCCCAGACGGTGGATGTGGATACGGTCCGCCACCTCGAAGACGTGCGGCATGTTGTGCGAGATGAGCACGATCGGCAGGCCGCGCTTCTTCACGTCGAGGATCAGTTCAAGCACGCGGCGGCTCTCCTTGACGCCGAGCGCCGCCGTCGGCTCGTCCATGATGACCATCTTCGACCCGAAGGCGGCGGCCCGGGCCACCGCCACGCCCTGGCGTTGGCCGCCCGACAGGGTCTCCACCGCCTGGCTGATGTTCTGGATGGTCATCAAGCCTAGTTCGGTGAGCTTGTCGCGGGCACGCTTTTCCATTGCCGGACGGTCCAGCATGCGAAGCCACTGGCCGACGAAGCCGGGTTTGCGGATCTCGCGGCCGAGGAACATGTTGTCGGCGATCGAAAGTGCCGGCGACAAGGCCAGGTTCTGGTAGACGGTTTCGATGCCGGCTTCACGGGCTTCCATCGGCGACTTGAAAGAGACGGGTTTGCCTTCAAGCCGGATTTCGCCTTCGTCCGGCACGGCCGCGCCGGAAATCGCCTTGATGAGTGACGACTTGCCGGCGCCGTTGTCGCCGATGACGGCAAGGATTTCGCCGGGGTAAAGGTCGAAATCGGCATTGTCGAGAGCGGTGACGCGGCCATAGCGCTTGACCAGACCGCGCGCGGTGAGGATGGGTTCCTGGGTCATGCCGAAACCTTTCTGATCCATTGGTCGATGGCGACGGCGCCGATGATCAGCACGCCGGTGAGCAGCACTTTCCATTGCGGATCGGCGCCGAGCATGTTGAGGCCCATCGAGACGACGCCGACGATCATCGCGCCGAACAGCGTGCCGAGGATGGAGCCGCGGCCGCCGAAGAGAGAAATACCGCCGATCACGGTCGCGGTGATCGCCTGCAGATTGTAGTCGGTAACAGCGGCGGACGGCGAGATCGAGCCGTTGCGGCCGATGGAGACCCAGGCCGCGAAAGCGGCGATCAGCCCGGCAAGGGTGTAGACCGTCATCAGTACCTTCTTTGTCTGGATACCCGACAGCTTCGCCGCCTCCTGGTCGTCGCCGACGGCGTAGACATGACGGCCCCATGCCGTGTGGTTGAGCACGTACCAAAGAACCAGCACGAGCACGACCGTGGCGATGACGCCGAGCGTCAGCACCGCCGTGCCGACCTTGAAGCTCAGGGCAAACAGGTGCAGCAGCGGTGCCTGGTTGTCGACGTCGGTGTCGCGGATCGTCTCATTGGCCGAATAGATGAAGTTCGTGGCCATGACGATGTTCCAGGTGCCAAGCGTCACGATGAAGGGTGGCAGCTTCATATAGGCGACCAGCAGCCCGTTCAGCAGCCCGCAAGCCGCACCGGCGGCAAGCCCGATCGCCACGGCGAGCACACTCGGCATGCCGTAGCTGACCGCGCAATTGCCCATGATCACGGCCGAAATCACCATGATTACCCCGATCGACAGGTCGATGCCGGCGGTCAGGATGACCAGTGTCTGCGCGGCCCCGAGAATGCCGACGATGGCGATCTGCTGCAGGATCAGCGTCAGCGTGTAGGACGAGAAGAACCGCCCCCCGATCGTGATGCCGAAGATGACGATTGACAGTAGCAGCACGATCAGCGGCACCGCCGCCGGCGTCGAATGCAGAAAATGCTGGATGCGCTTGACGGCTGATTTGTGCTCGTCAAAAGCGGCTACACTTGTATCGCTAGCCGAGAGAACCTTCTCGAATTCCTGAGCTTGAGCCATGTTTCCTCCCCGTAGGGCTTCAGCCACACGCTGACGCCGTCCACGCCTTCCGGTCTGTCGCCGGGATTATTCGCGTTTACAGTGATGCATCGTCCACCCGATGCGACCGGGGATCAAGTCCCCCCGGTCGCATCGGTTCCGTTGCCGGTCAGGCCAGTATCAGCCCCAGCACTTGGCGAGGCCTTCCTTGGTGTCGATGGACTTGACGCCCGTCGCCGGCTTGTCGGTGACGAGGTTGACGCCGGTGTCGAAGAAGTTCTTGCCCTCGGTCGGCTTCGGCTTGGTGCCGTCCTTGGCGAAAGCGGCGATCGCCTCGATGCCAAGTGCGGCCATCTGCAGCGGATATTGCTGCGAGGTGGCGCCGATGACGCCTTCGGCGACCGACTTCACGCCGGGGCAACCGCCGTCGACCGAGACGATCAGCACCTGGCTTTCGAGGCCGACAGCCTTGAGCGCCTGGTAGGCACCGACCGCGGCCGGCTCATTGATGGTGTGGATGACGGTGATGGTGTTGTCCTTCTGCAGAAGGTTTTCCATCGCCTTGCGGCCGCCTTCCTCGTTACCGTTCGTCACATCATGGCCAACGATGCGCGGATCGGTCTCATCGCCGATCTTGTTGGGGTCCTTCACGTCGATGCCGTAGCCCATCATGAAGCCCTGGTCGCGCAGAACGTCCACGGTCGGCTGCGAGGGTGTCAGGTCGAGGAAGCCGATCTTGGCGTCCTTGGCCTTGTCACCGAGCGTGGCGGCGGCCCAGGCGCCGATCAGCTTGCCGGCCTCCAGATTGTCGGTGGCGAAGGTCGCGTCGGCGGCGTCGATCGGATCGAGCGGCGTGTCCAGCGCAATCACCAGCAGGCCCGCATCGCGCGCCTTCTTCACCGTCGGCACGATGCCCTTGGTGTCGGACGCGGTGATCAAAATGCCCTTGGCGCCGTCGGCGATGCAGCTTTCGATCGCCGCCACCTGGCTCTCGCTGTCACCGTCGATCTTGCCCGCATAGGTCTTGAGATCGACACCAAGTTCCTTGGCCTTGGCGGTCGCGCCCTCCTTCATCTTGACGAAGAACGGATTGGTGTCGGTCTTGGTGATCAGGCAGGCGCCGACGCCGGCCGCGGACGCAGACGAAGCGAACGCCATCAGACCCAGCGCGGCCGCCGCGAAAACGGTGGACTTCAACAATTTTGTATTGGTCACGATTTCCTCCCAGTGGAACATTTTTCGAATGCCGGCCAACCGGCACCCGCACGGCATCCAGCGACTTCTCCCAGCGCGGATGCTCCCTCAAGGAACACCACGCCAGCGCATCTGTCAATAATTAAATCACTCTTATTTATTATTGACACCCTTGCGTCGTTCACTCATTCTGACCCAAAAGCATTGTGGGGAAACGACGGGAGGAACAGGGTGGAGACGGCCACTGCGAGGCATGGTTCGCCCGAAGCGAACGAGAGCCTCATTCACCGCGGCACCAACCAGAGTGGCATGCGCGACCACAACGAGCGCCTGGTGCTTTCGCTGGTGCGCCAGCACGGCAGTCTGGCGAAGTCCGACATTGCCCGGATGACCGGACTTTCGGCGCAGACGGTCTCGGTCATCATGCGCGAGTTGGAGGAAGAAAGCCTGCTCGTGCGCCAGGCGCCGTTGCGCGGCAAGATCGGCCAGCCCTCGATCCCCATGGCACTCAACCCCGAAGGCGCCTTCTTCATCGGCCTCAAGATCGGCCGCCGCAGCGCCGAACTCGTGCTGATCGATTTCCTCGGACAGGTGCGCGCGATGCTGCAGCATTCCTACCGCTACCCTGCCCCCCACGAGACGGTCGAGTTCGTCACGTCAGGCATGAAGACGATGCGCGGCGAGCTGACGCCGGCACAGGACAAGCGCATCGCCGGACTTGGCATCGCAATGCCGTTCGAGCTCTGGAACTGGGCCGACACCGCCGGCGCGCCGCGCGACGTGATGGACGAATGGCGCCATCGTGACATCAGGACCGACATCCAGGCGCAATGCGATTTTCCGGTCTATCTGCAGAACGATGCCACCTCCGCCTGCGGCGCCGAACTGGTCTTTGGCCAGACGGGCGCGGCGCGGGATTTCGTCTATTTCTACATCGGCGCCTTTGCTGGCGGCGGCATCGTGCTCAACGGCCGGCTGTTTGGCGGGCCGACCGGCAATGCCGGCGCGCTCGGCTCAATGCCTGTGCCGGGGCCGGATGGAAAACCGACCCAGCTGATCGACGTGGCCTCGATCGCCATGCTCGAAAAAACACTCAATGCGCGTGGCGTCGAGGCCTCGTATCTGTGGACCTCGCCCGAGGATTGGGGGGAGATCGGCGCCGCGCTCGACGAGTGGATCGCCAGCGCCTCGCAGGCGCTCGCTTATGCCATCGTGGCAGCATCCTCGGTCATCGATTTCGAAGCCGCGGTGATCGACGGCTGGATGCCGAAGGCCGTGCGCCAGAGGCTGGTGGAGGCGGTCGTGACGGCAATCGGCGCGATCGACGGCGAAGGGCTGAAACTCCCGGCCGTCCGCGAGGGAAGCGTGGGTATCCATGCCCGGGCGCTCGGCGGCGCCAGCCTGCCGCTTTCCGAACGCTTCCTGATCGGTTCGACGACGATCTCCAGGGGCGCGTAAAATGCTGATCGGGATTCCGGCGCTGCTTGGTCCAGAGCTTCTGGCGACGTTGCGCGCCATGGGCCATGGTGACGAGATTGCCGTGGTCGACGGGAACTATCCGGCACAGGAGCAGGCAAAGCGCCTCATCAGGACCGATGGCCACGCCCTCATGCCCGTACTCGACGCGATACTGACGCTGCTTCCGGTCGACGATGTCGTGCCGGAGGCGCTGTTTCGCGCCTCGGTGAAAGGCGATCCGTCGCTTGCCGACCCCGTCCATCGTGAAATGGAGGCGATCTGCGCCAAACGCGCGCCTGGCCGCAAGGTGGTTGCACTGGCCGGCGCCGACTTCTATGCACGGGTCAAATCGGCGCATGCCATCGTCGCGACAAGCGAGCCGCGGCTTTACGCCAATATCATCATCCGCAAGGGCGTGATCTATCCGCCGGAGACCGAGAAGCCATGATCCTCTGCTGCGGCGAAGCCCTGATCGACATGCTGCCGCGCACCACTACGGAGAATGAGCCGGCTTTTGCCCCCTATGTCGGCGGCGCTGTCTTCAACACAGCGATCGCGCTCGGCCGCTTGGGCGCGCCGGCCGGCTTTTTCTCGGGCCTGTCGTCGGACCTGTTCGGCGGTCAGTTCAGGGACGCGTTGGGGGCGAGCAAGGTCAGTTCCACCTACGCGCACACCTCGCCCCGACCGACGACCCTAGCCTTCGTGCGGCTGAACAATGGCCAGGCGACCTACACCTTCTATGACGAGAACACGGCCGGGCGCATGCTGACCATCGAAGACCTGCCGCAACTCGGCAGCGAGATCGAGGCGATGCTGTTCGGCGCCATCAGCCTGATCTCGGAGCCGGCTGGGTCGGCCTATGAGGAATTCATGCAGCGCGAGCATGAGACCCGCGTGATGATGCTCGATCCCAACATCCGGCCGAACTTCATTCCCGACAAGGCCAAGCACCTCAGGCGCATCCGGGAGATGATGGCGATGGCCGACATCGTCAAACTGTCGGACGAAGACCTCCACTGGTTCGGCGAAGCCGGCTCGCACGAGGATGTCGTGCGCAATTGGCTCGACCGCGGCCCGAAGCTGATCGTCGTCACGCATGGCAGCGAGGGTGCCGTTGGCTACAGCAAACAGCATCGTGTCACCGTCATGCCGGAGACAGTGAAGGTGGTGGACACCGTCGGCGCCGGAGACACGTTCAACGCCGGCATCCTTGCCTCCCTGCATGAGCAAGGCCTGTTGACGAAGGCGGCGATTTCCAGCCTGTCCGAAGACGCCATCCGCAAAGCATTGGCGCTCGGCGCCAAGGCGGCGGCAGTGACAGTGTCACGAGCCGGCGCCAATCCCCCCTGGCGGCACGAGATCGGCTAATCGGCTCTCCAGCGCGATCACTTTATGTTTCCAGGCGCCGGAAAACCTCGATAAGAATGGGCTGAATTGCACCGCCAAGCCCGGATTCCCGGCTTTGTGGGACAATATGCCGGCAAAACGTGGTAACGGGCCGCGACACTTGCGCCAAGTCCCCGATCCGCAGCTGGCTTTTTCAGCCGCGCCAAGTCTGGTACCAGCGGGCCGGTTATTGGCAGGTATATTGAGGCCGACATGCAATTCATCGATCTTGGCGCGCAGCGCGAACGAATCCGCGATCGGCTGAAAGCCGCGATCGACCACGTGGTCGAGGATGGCCGCTACATCCTTGGCCCGCAGGTCGCCGAATTCGAGAAGAAGCTCGCCGCCTATGTCGGCGTCAAGCATGTGATTGCCTGCGCCAACGGCACCGACGCACTGCTTTTGCCGCTGTTCGCCGCCGGCATCGGTCCCGGTGACGCGGTGTTCGTGCCGAGCTTCACCTTCGCCGCCACGGCGGAAGTGGTGGCGCTGGCCAAGGCCGAGCCGGTTTTCGTCGATGTCGATCCGACAACCTACAACATCGACATCGCCAGCCTCGAGGCGGCGATCGCGGCCGTCAAGAAGGAAGGTCGACTGAAGCCGAAGGCGATCATCCCTGTCGACCTGTTCGGTCTTGCCGCCGACTATGAGGCGCTCATGACTATTGCCAATCGCGAAGGCTTATTGGTGATCGAGGACGCAGCCCAGTCCATGGGGGGCTCGCTCGAAGGCAGGATGTGCGGCGCGTTCGGCCATGTCGGCTCGACCAGCTTCTATCCGGCCAAGCCGCTCGGCTGCTATGGCGACGGCGGTGCGATGTTCACCAATGATGACGCGCTGGCCGACGCGCTCAGATCCTTCGCCTTCCATGGCAAGGGCGAGACGCAGTACGACAACATCCGCGTCGGCATCAATTCACGGCTCGACACGCTGCAGGCGGCGATCCTGCTCGAGAAGCTCGCCATCCTCGAGGAAGAGATGGTGGCGCGGCAGGTGGTGGCCCAACGCTACGCTGAAGGCCTCGGTGACATCGTCACCGCAGCCCGCAACCTGGATGGCAGCCGCTCGGCCTGGGCGCAATACGCGATCGAAACGCCGAAACGCGACGGGCTTAAGGCGCATTTGAGCGAAAAGGGCATTCCGTCCGTCATCTACTACGTCAAGCCGCTGCATGAGCAGATCGCCTATCGCGACTACCCGCGCACGCCGACCGGTCTTGCCGTTTCGGAGAACCTGCCGAAACGTATCCTGTGCCTGCCGATGCACCCCTATCTTAGCGAGGCAGACCAGGACAGGATCATCGAAACGATCCGCAATTATATCGGCTCGAACTCGGCGCAGGCCGCGGCCGAATAGGCGTCGGGCACGGATACCCGACCGACACCTCCTTGGCATAGGGCGACGACGGCGCAGGCCGTGCGCTTCGCCCGTTATTTTGAGAAGGCCGCCGCGTGTCTTGTGGTCCCGTCTTCCATTCCCGATCGGGTCATGGAACGGCACTGCACTATGCAGATCCCCGCCGCGAAGACCAAAGTGCCCAGCACCCATGACAACCAGATCCGATGGTCGACCGAGAGTTCGACGACAGCTATGATCAGGTAGCAGCTGGCTATGAAATGGCAGGGGCCGCTCAAACCGCCGATCATTCTTATGATCGCCGCCAGGAGCACCCCATACACGATGATGCCCAGCGCTCCCAGTTCGTACCACAAATCGAATACGATATTATGTGCGCTTGGGAGATCCGCCTGCGCATAATATGTCGGACTCACGACAACCCCGGCCGCGTTTCTCATCGTATTGGCGCCATGGCCGAGGATCGGCTGGTCCGCGATGCGGGGCGAAATCATCTGCCATAGATCAAGCCGCGCTGCGAAGGTTCCTGGATAGAAAACCAGCCATCCCGTTGTTTTGAGGTAGGCGAACAGCGGCGCGACGACGAAGGGGGCAATCAGGGCAAGAGACAAATAGACGGCGAAAAATCCAACCAAAACGTGCTGGCGGTATTTCGCGGGCATGACAAACATCACCGCCACGAGGACAATCGCCAGATTGACGCCGGTCGATCGGCCGTAGAGCAATGTCAGAACGGCAAAGAGAGCCGCAAGCCCTTTCCAGACCAGCCTCGGCTGGGCAAGAAATATGACGGCAAAAAAAGCTCCGTACACCGTGATCTTATGGAGGGTGAAAACGTTCTCCACAAAGCGTGGATCTTCGGTCAGAAACGCAAAATACAGTTCCCAGCCCATCACCGATACGACGCCGATCAACATGCCGGCCAATGACACCCGCGCGAGCCGCTCGCGCTGAGCGCTCGCAAGCGCGAGGATGCCCTGAAACAGCAGGATAGCGGCGATCGAGTAGCCAAACACGTCCCTCGCCGCCATGAGAGAGCGGCTCGCATCGACCGACCACAGGGCGCTCGCAAGGACAAAGCCTGACAAGAGAGCGAGAGCAATTGCAAGGCCTATCGTGCCTCTGGCAAAACGCGCACGCTTCGTCAAAAGGGCGAGAGCGCCCATGAGTGCCCCGACAAGCGCCAAGACCGTTGGGGACATTTCGACGAAGGCGAAAAGGGCGGGAGAGAGGGCGTAGAGGCCCAGCAACATCCTGAAGACTATTTCATCACGATTGCTGGTCCATGCGGGAAAGCCGCCCAAAATGACGGCATGGCATTTCTGAAACAAGGACATTCACTTACCGACTCAGGGGACGTCGACAAAGGATAGGCCATCGACGAGGGCTTTTCACCTACGTTCGATACGTCCCTGGATTGCAGCCTCGCCGCTGGCGATGAAATGCGGATTGGCGAAGTCCGCGTCATCGGCCTGGTTGCGCTTGCCATAGGTCAAGGGCTTGCCGTCCAGCGTCCGCGTCGTGCCGCCGGCGGCACGCAGCACCGCGTCACCCGCAGCGGTGTCCCATTCCATGGTGCGACCGAAGCGCGGATAAACATCCGCCTCGGCATTGGCGAGGAGGCAGAATTTCAGTGACGAACCGACCGAGACGATCTCGGCGGCACCAAGGTCGCGAATATAGGCTTCGGTTTCCGGCGTGTTGTGCGAGCGGCTGGCAACCACGGCCAGCGGCGTCGCGGCCATTCTCACCGAAATCGGCCGGCGGGAAACGATCCGGTAGTCCTTATCGACTTCGAGGGCTTCCGCCCTGCCCGGCCGGCCGGAAAAAAACCGGCCGCTGCAGGGTGCGAAGACAACGCCGACTTCCGGCACACCATGGCGGACAAGCGCGATATTGACGGTGAAGTCGGTGCGCCGGTTGACGAATTCCTTGGTGCCATCAAGCGGATCAATGAGGAAGAAGGTCTCGCCAAGTTCGCCCGGCATGATGCCGGCCGCCGCTTCCTCCTCGGCCACGCAGGGAATATCGGGGAATGCGGCGCGCAGGCCTGCAAGAATGATCTTCTCGCTCTCCCGGTCCGCCTCGGTGACCGGCGAGGCGTCCGACTTGCGGTCGACCGCGCAGCCGGCGTGGAATACGCGCATCACCTCGCGCCCGGCGGCTAGCGCCAGCCGCTCGAAGATTTCAAGCATCGACGTGTCGTCAGATGCCGCCGCCATTGTCATATTGGTCTTCGGCAATGTCACGCTCGTTCAGCCAGTGTTCCAAGGCATCTACCATCTCTTCAGCCGATCTGCCGAGCGTCTTCAGATGGATCTCCGGTTTCTCCGGTGCTTCGTAAGGCGAATCGACACCGGTGAAATTCTTGATCTCGCCATTCAGCGCGCGGGCATAGAGGCCCTTCGGATCACGCCTGGCGCATTCCTCGAAAGGCGTATCGACAAACACCTCGATGAACTCGCCATCGGCCATCAATTCCCTGGCCATCCGCCGCTCGGCGCTGAACGGGGAAATGAAGGAGACAATGACGATCAGCCCGGCGTCGGCCATCAGCTTGGCAACTTCGGCGACGCGGCGAATGTTCTCGACGCGATCGGCATCGGTGAATCCAAGGTCGCGGTTGAGACCGTGGCGGACATTGTCGCCATCGAGAATGTAGGTATGACGCCCAGTGGCGAAAAGCTTCTTCTCGAACAGGTTGGCGATGGTCGACTTGCCGGAGCCCGAAAGCCCCGTGAACCAGAACACGGCGGGCCGCTGGTTCTTCATGTCGGCACGCACGCGCTTGCCGACATCGAGCGATTGCCAATGGATGTTTTCGGCGCGGCGCAGCGAGTGTACGATCATGCCTGCGCCAACCGTGGCGTTGCTGATGCGATCGATCAGGATAAAGGCGCCAGTGGTACGGTTCTCGCCAAACGGATCGAAGGCGATCGGCGCCCGGGTCGAAATGTTGCAGATACCGACTTCATTCATTTCAAGCGACTTGGCCGCCTCATGCGCAAAGTCGTTGACATTGATGCGGTACTTCAAGTCGGTGACGGTGGCGCTGGTCTGATCGGTCTCGGTGCGCAGGATATAGGAACGGCCCGGCAACAGCGCATGCTCGTCGAACCAGACTATGTTGGCGGCGAACTGGTCGGCGACCTGCGGCCGTGCGGACGGCGAAACCAGCATGTTGCCCCTGGAAACCTCGACCTCGTCGTCGAGAACGAGCGTGATGGCCTGGCCGGCCACCGCCTGTTTGAGATCGCCGCCATAGGCGACGATGCGTTTGACATGCGAGGACTTGCCCGACTTGGCGACCACGACCTCGTCGCCTTGCGCAATCATACCGGACGCGATGGTGCCGGCAAAACCGCGAAAATCGAGATTGGGGCGATTGACGTACTGAACCGGAAAGCGGAACGGCAGCTCGGCCGTGGCTTCGTCGACGGAGACGGTTTCGAGATGCTCGATCAATGTCGGGCCGGAATACCAATGCGTGTTTTCGGAGCGGCCGCTGACATTGTCGCCGTAGCGGGCCGACATCGGGATCGGCGCGATGGTCTGGAAGCCGAGATCGCGTGAGAACTGCCGGTAGTCCTCGACGATCCTGTTGAAGACCGCCTGGTCAAAACCGACGAGATCGATCTTGTTGACCGCCAGCACGATGTGGCGGATGCCGAGCAGCGAGGCGATGATCGAATGGCGCCGCGTCTGGCGCAGCACCCCCTGCCGGGCATCGATCAGCACGATCGCCAGGTCGGCGGTCGAAGCGCCTGTCGCCATGTTGCGGGTATATTGCTCGTGGCCGGGCGTGTCGGCGACGATGAACTTGCGCTTCGGCGTGGCAAAGAAGCGGTAGGCGACGTCGATGGTAATGCCTTGCTCGCGCTCCGCCTCGAGGCCGTCGACCAACAGCGCGAAGTCGACGTCGTCGCCCGTCGTGCCGTGCTTGCGCGAATCGCGTTCGAGCGCGGCGAGCTGGTCCTCGAAAATCTGCTTGGTGTCGGAGAGCAGGCGTCCGATCAACGTCGACTTGCCATCATCCACCGAACCGCAGGTCAGGAAGCGCAGCAGCGACTTCTTCTCCTGCGCGGCCAGATAATCGCGGACGCCGTCCGTTGGAGCGAGGCTCTTTGCCATGATGTGGCGCATGGTCAGAAGTACCCCTCGCGCTTCTTCTTTTCCATCGAACCGGCTTCATCGCGGTCGATCAACCGACCCTGCCGTTCGGAGGTGCGTGCCGTCAGCATCTCGCCAACGATGGCTTCAAGTGTGTCGGCGTCGGATTCGATGGCGCCGGTCAGCGGATAGCAGCCGAGCGTACGGAATCGCACCAACCTGTCCTCCACGACCTCGCCGGGCAGTAGCTTCATGCGATCATCATCCTTGAGGATCAGCATGCCATCGCGTTCGACAACCGGCCGCCGCTTGGCGAAATAGAGCGGCACGATCGGGATGTTTTCCTGCAGAATGTACTGCCAGATGTCGAGCTCGGTCCAGTTCGACAGCGGGAAGACGCGGATCGATTCACCCTGCGCGATACGTGTGTTGAAGATCTTCCACATTTCGGGCCGCTGGTTCTTCGGATCCCACACATGCTGGGCGTTGCGGAAAGAGAAGATGCGCTCCTTGGCTCGCGACTTTTCCTCGTCGCGGCGGGCGCCGCCAAAGGCAGCGTCGAAGCCGTATTTGTCGAGCGCCTGGCGCAGCGCCACGGTTTTCATCACATGAGTGTGGGTGTTCGAGCCGTGATCGAACGGATTGATGTTGTCGCGCACGCCATCTTCGTTGACATGAACCAGAAGATCGAAACCCAGCTTCTTCGCCATCTGATCGCGAAATGCGATCATCTCGCGAAATTTCCAGGTGGTGTCGACGTGAAGAAACGGGAATGGCGGCTTGGCCGGATAGAACGCCTTCATCGCCAGATGCATCAGCACCGACGAATCCTTGCCGACGGAATAGAGCATGACCGGCTTGGTGAAGGCTGCCGCGACCTCGCGGAATATGTGAATGGACTCGGCTTCAAGCCGCTGCAGATGCGTAAGCGCTGGTATCATGGACCGTGAGCGTTCTCTCATGCCTTGCAACAGAAGATCCTGCGTCAAATCATCGAGCCTTTTGCGCCCGGTTCAAAGCTTCGCTTCTGGACAAGTGTTTCGTGCGGGCGTTCTAGCAGATCGTCGCGGCCCAGAACAATGCAAGACGAGCCCGACAGCCATTCGTTCGGGAATGAATTTTCCACGCTTGCGACAGAACCCGGAAATTTCTGCTTGGAGAGCCTCCCGCCGGGGAAAGGCTGAAAAAATATTGCCTGCGAGAGCGCCGGGGATGCTGCAGGGTCAACCGGTGCCGACCGCAGGTTTCAGCGGCAATCGATCAGGGCGCACTATCGAAACAGCGGCCCAGCCGCTATACGCTTTTTGAGGGCGGGCAAGATGCATTATGAATGGGCAATTTCGAGGTGAGCATGTTGGGATTTCACCGAACACGATGTGCCGCATAAATTTTCTCGAGGATAGCGGGTCCGAAAATTGAACCGGCTTTCATTCATAAGGCAGCAAATCACGCCTTCGCGGATCAATGTCTATTTCTCCATTCTCTGCTTCTTTTCTCCCCCGGTCCTGGGATCGGCGGTCAGCTTCGTGTTCAATGGCGGCGGACTATGGTCCGTCCTGTTGATCGTCTTGAAGAGAAGGCACTTCAATGTCGACCGGGCGATGATGGCGCTAACGATCGCGATCTACGCCTATTGCGCAAGCAATGTCCTGGCGTCCATCGTCAACCACGCGATCGTCAAGGACGCACGGCATCTTGTCCCGCTGATCACCTTTCTGTTTTTTCCCATTTCCTATTCGACCTGGAGCACTACGCAAAAAACAACGCTCGTCCGCATCATTGTGTTGGCCAGCATGGCGGCTTGTTTCGGAGCGCTGCTGCTGGCGGTTTATCAGCAATATCGACTTGGTATGCGCGCCGAGGGTGGGGCGGGGAATGCGATCGTTTTTGCTGAGGTCCTCTGCCTTGCGGTGGTGATCTGCGTGGCCGCTGCCCTATCCGGTATAGAGAAATACAGGATCGCCCTCGCCTGCGCCGCACTCGGCGGAACGATCGCCATCATCTACTCCGGTACGCGCATCGTCTGGCTGGCACTGCTGATTGCCGGTGTCGCCGTTCTGTTGATCAACCAGCAGAAGCTAAGAGGGAGAGATGCCGCTCGCGTGCTTCTGCTGCTGGCCGCGATTGCGGTCGCGATCGCGTTTTTCGGGTTCCAGACGATAGCGGGGCGCGTCGCATTTCTGCACTCCGACTGGGATGCGCTGGCGGCCCATGGTGACCACACGACTGCTTTGGGACTACGCGTCGCGCTTTGGGATATCGGCCTGAAGGCGTTTCATGAGATGCCATTGTTTGGACATGGGGTGGGTGCGACCCGGCTCTTGATCAAGCAGGGCTTTCAGGATCAGTTCGGGATGGATGCAGGTTTCAGTCATTTCCACAACGGCTTCCTGACCGCCTTGGTGCAAGCGGGAATCCTGGGTGCGGTGACGCTGGCGGCGATCTTTGTGGCTGCCGTCAGAAATGCAGCCCTGGTCCTTCGCGACAGCACCGATCCGATCGAACGGTTCGGCGCCACCATGATCGTCGCCGTCGTGATCACCTATCTGACTGCCGGCATGACGGGCATTCTGATCGGCCATGACATTCTGGACTCGGTCTTTATGGTCTTCCTGGTGTCGGGAACATATCTTGCCTGCGGGCGCCAGGCCGCGTTGGTGGAAAGGGAGGCCCTTCCACCAGTGGTGGGAGCCCAGGCGATGTCACCACCGAAAAGCCAAGCCGTTCCACTGGTGACGGAAGCCGTTCCATCAGATCTGGCACCTCCGCCAGCCGCCCGATAGCCGGTCCGGGCAAGACAATGAAAGTCCTGGTTACGGGCGCGACGGGTTTCATCGGCCGCCAGGTGGTCCATCGGCTTCGCGAGGCCGGCGTCGAACTTCGCCTTGCCTCCCGCCAGCCGGATAGACTTGATGCCGGGCCCGACGCGATGCTGATGCCTGGGTACGATGCACCTGCCGAGGCGTTCCTGGCGCTGACCAGGGATGTTACGGATGTCGTCCATTGCGCGGGTCTGAACAATGATCAGGGCAATGCCACCGAAGCCGATTTTCGGGCAGCCAATGCGCAATTGAGCGCACGTCTGGCGCATGCCGCCGCCACGCAGGCAAGCGGACGGTTCATTCATCTTTCCTCGATCCGGGCCGTGATCGGCGCGCGTGCCAGCGCAACGATCGACGAAAACACGATCCCCGACCCACAAGACGCCTACGGGCGCTCGAAACGCGAAGCAGAAATTGCCGTGTTGGGCGCCTATACCTCGCATGGCCGTGCCGACGCGGCCATATTGCGGCTGCCGCCAGTCTACGGGATCGGCATGAAAGGAAACTTGGCGACGCTGATGCGGCTCGCCGATACGGCTCTGCCGATGCTGACAGGCGCATTGACGGCGAACCGTTCGCTGCTATCATCGCAATCCGCGGCACGGGCGGTGTGGCATCTGCTTTGCCATTCCCAGCCACTTCGTCCGATCTATCTCGCCAGCGACGAGCCGCCGGTGTCCGTCGCTGCCGTCATCGGTGCCCTTCGCCGCGGCTTGCGGAGGCCGACGCGCCTGATGACCGTGCCGGCTGGACCAATGCGGACAGCCGCCACACTGCTTGGCAAGCGGATGTTCTGGGACAGCCTGACGGCGACGCAAATATGCGACCCGTCGCTGCTTGTCTCGGAAGGCTGGGCGCCGGAAACCAGCACGCTGGAGCGGCTGACCGAGATAGCGCGGCTCCGAAACCCTCGACGTCCTGTTTGATCCCGGCTCAAAGACAGGTTTCCGCTTCAGGAGCGGGGCTGCTCAGCCGCGATAAAGTGTTCCAAACAGGATCCGAAGGTCGAGCCAGAACGACGCGGTCCTGAGATAGGTGGCGTCGGTTTCGGCCAGAAGTTGCGGGTTCGACATGTCGATGCCCCTGATCTGGGCCAAGCCTGTCATCCCGGGCAAAGCCTGCAAAACGCCCAGCCGCCTGCGGCATTCGATCAGTTCCGTCTGGGTCGGCAGGCAAGGACGCGGCCCGACCAGGCTCATTTCGCCGCGCAGGACATTCCAGAGCTGCGGCAACTCGTCGAGCTTGAATTTCCGCAAGCCCCTTCCAACCGATGTCACGGCGCTCACCGGGGTTTCATGCGAGGGCAAGGACGGCGTTCCCTGGTACATCGTCCGCAACTTGTGGCAGCGAAAAAGCACACCTTCGCGGCCAATCCGCGTTTGTGAAAAAATCACCGGACCGGGCGAGGATACCCGGACGGCGACAATGGCCAGCAATAGAATGGGAGAGGTTGCCACCAGCAGCACAGCCGCACCGGCGAGATCGAAGATTTTCTTGGCTGTCTTCATGTGGCCGATAGGGCTCCCTGCCAGGGCTCTACGCGATAACCGCGAGCGACGCCCGTCAATCCGGCCGTAGCATAAGGTCGCCTTCCCAACCAAGCGCGCGCAGTCCGCGATTTCAGATACGACCCAGGACAAAGGCGAGATAGAGCCCAAGGGTGCCGGCGAAAGTCTGTCGATAGACACCGCTTTTGCGCAGGGCGCCCAGGCGTTGGAAAAGAGAGCCTCGCCGACCGTTCGCGAACAGGTCGAGGCACGCCACCGCATCCTTCGTAAGGAGATCGCGATTGACGGCAAGGCCGGCAAGATTGAGATCGGTCCAGTCCGCGAACTGGCCCTTGAACAGGCGACCCAGCCGCGAGATCGGCGCCTGCCACGATGCATTGGCGCCGACCAGATCAAGCACTCAAGATTATTTTCTGCACAGCCTAAGTCGCCTGCCCAGCCGTTTTCGGGATCACCTCTTGAGGCGTGGCCCCCCTCGCCTTCTTGGCGCGGTCAAGACCGGCAAGCGCGGCAAGCGAAGCTGCCTTGTTCTGGCTCTTCATCTCCTGCTGAAGCGCCGCAAGTGCTGTCTGGACATCCGACCACTGCGCGACATCGGTGCTCAGGCCGAAGATCTTGGCAATGCTGAGTTCCACCAGTTCCTCGTCCTCGCCGTGCAGGGTCTCGTGGAGCTTTTCGCCCGGGCGGATGCCTGTGAAGCGGATTGGAATGTCCGTATAGGGGCTTTTTCCCGCCATGCGGATCATCGTTTCGGCCACTTCGACGATCGGCACGGGCTTGCCCATGTCGAGCATGTAGACGGCGTAATCCTGGCCGGCCGGCCGCGAGGCGGCATCGGCCGCCGACATGATGACGAGATCGACGGCTTCGGCGACAGTCATGAAATAGCGCGTCATGCGCCGGTCGGTTATGGTGACCGGCCCGCCGGCCTCGATCTGCGCCTGGAATATGGTCGCCACCGAGCCATTGCTGCCGAAGACGTTGCCGAAGCGCACGGCGATGAACTTGGTGGAGGCGCGACGCCCGCCCGGTTCGCCGGCCGGCGTGCCGTGCAGGGCGCTGACGATCTGTTCGGCGGCCCGCTTGGTCATGCCGAGCACGGAGGTCGGATCGACGGCCTTGTCGCTCGAGACCATTACGAATTGCGCCACTCCGCATTTGGCGGCGACCTCGGCGCAGACAAGCGTGCCGAAGACGTTGGTCTGGATGGCCGATTCCCAATTCTCCTCCAGCAGCGGAACATGCTTCAACGCCGCTGCATGGAAGATGATGTCAGGTTTGAATTCCGTGACCACGCGCGTCATCTGGCGCCGGTCCGCGACATCGACGATGCGGACCTTGAGGCGATCATGATGCTTCTCGTCGATATACTGGCTCAACTGGAAGATGCCGAATTCGGAATTGTCGGCGACCAGCACGGCCTCGGCTCCAAGCTCCAGCGACCGCTTGACCAGCATTCGCCCGATGGAGCCGGCGCCTCCCGTGACCAGGACGCGCTTGCCGCCCACGAAGGCGCCGATGCGCTCGATGTCGGATGGCACAGTCGGGCGGCGCAGGATCGTTTCCATCTCGACGGCGTCGAGAACGAGCTTTCCCTCCTGGCCCAGCTGCGAAAGGCCAGCGAACTGCACGACCGCAATGTCGCCGTGACGCGCGACGCGGACCAGCTCCGAATATTCCTCGATCTCATGCTCGGCGCCGCTGCCGAAGATCAGCAGATCGAGGCTTTTGGTGCCGCTCGCATAGTCCTCCAGGACATCGATCAGGCGCGGCCGGGTCGCCACCACCGGGACCCCTTGAATGCGCGTGCCGAGCGGTGCGCCATGCTCGGTGGCCATGATGCCGGCTATGGTATGCTCGGGGGGTTGCGCCGTGCGCGTGAAACGAATGATCAGGTCGGCCTCGCCGAGCCGGCCGACGAACAGGGCCTGCTTGGTGCGCGTCAAGTCGGCCTTGCCGCTGAGAACACCCCAGCTCGCGCCGTCACGCAGGAAGCGGTAGAACAGCCGGGGCGCCGAGATGATGGTGAAGGAGACGAGCAGGAAGACGATGAACTGGCGCTCGTTGAGCCCCGCTACAGGCTGAAAAGAACGTACGACCAGCGAAACGGCGTAGAGCACGAATGTCAGGATCGCGCAGCTCTTCAGGATGTTGAAGAAATCAGGCGTCGAGGCGAAGCGCCAGACCGTGGTGTATAGGCCGCAATATCTGAACAGCAGATGGCTGATGACCACGATGCCGGCCCAGGTGACAAGGCCCTCCGTGGAGAGCGCCGCAAAGGAAAGATCCGACCGCGACAGGAGAAGGCTAAGCGCCACGGCGACCAGGACCATGACCACGTCCTGGACCATGATGAAGGCGCGCCGCATCTGAGGCCTGAGCCCGAACACAGCTTCTATATAGGATACCATTGGGCAGTACTGAACTCCGGACGTGAGAACTTCAACACCAATGCGGCGCCAGGTCGAATACCATTCGCCACCGGCCACCTATGTTAGCGCAAATTTCTCGGCCCCCGCCGCCTTTATCGCATAGCGTGGACTTGAAGCCATCGCCAGGGATTTTTCACAGGCGTCTAGGAACGGGCGCGTTGATGAAGATATCATATAACAGCGATTGGAAAAGTAGCTTCTGCTTATAAAGCACTGTCGCGCGACTCGGGTGGATTACCAAAGATTGGAAATTTCGGCGGATTTGACGCCGCCTTTCTGGTCAACTACTCACCAAGTCTCGCCCAAGCCATTACCGACGCACTATTTGGAGAGCCCGAGGAACACTGGACGGCTGGCCAAACGATTTCCGGTTGACAGATGGGCGCACTGCAATATGACGGCCTTCCCCCACACTAGCCAAAGTGAAGTAATGAAATTTGGATCGAGTGGCCTTCGAGGCTTGGCTTCGGAACTGGTCGGCAAACCGAGTGGACTTTATACTGAAGCCTTCGCTTGGCGCCTAGCAGCAGGCGGGCTCCAGCCGAAGGCCAAGGTGTTCATAGGTCGCGACTTGCGCGATAGTAGCCCGACCATTGCAGCCAACTGCATGGCTGCCTTGGTGGTTGGTGGATTTCAACCGATCGATTGCGGTGCCATTCCAACACCAGCTTTGGCGTTGTATGCTCGGCAGCATGGCGCAGCGGCGCTTATGGTGACCGGTTCGCATATACCCGCTGACCGCAATGGCATCAAATTCTATAACCCGCAGGGTGAGATCAGCAAGGCCGATGAAGCCGCTATAGCACGCTATGCCGCGGAAAGGTCAGACGCTTATAACGCCCCGCCGGCAATAGGAACGGCTTTGCCAGGACATCATGACCAGGCGATTACCGCCTATCGCGCGCGCGCTGACGACATCCTGGAGCCTGGATCCCTTTCAGGCATGAGGCTCGGCGTCTATCAGCACAGTTCGGTCGCGGCGGACCTTCTCGTGAAGGTTCTCCAATCTTTTGGCGCCCATGTGATACCTGTCGGGAAGTCCGATACCTTCGTACCTGTCGACACCGAAGCCGTTGACCCGACCACAATTGCAAAGTTCAAGGGTTGGGCTCGAGAATTCAAGCTCGACGCCATCGTGTCGGCCGACGCCGACGCCGATCGACCACTTATCGCCGACGAGAATGGCGATCTGTTTCGTGGCGACCTGATCGGCCTCGCCACGGCCTTGTTCTTGCGGGCTGATATTGTAGTGACGCCCGTGACCTCCAACTCAGGCATTTCGGAAGCTTTCGGTTTTACGGTTCTGAGGACAAAGGTGGGATCTCCATTTGTCGTCGAAACCATGGAAGCCTCCTATCATCCCGAAAAAATCGTCATTGGCTTTGAGGCCAATGGTGGCGTTCTCCTGGGGTCGGACTGTTCAATTCACGGAAAAACGTTGACGGCATTGCCGACACGAGATTCCCTGCTCCCCATCCTCGCCGTTCTCGGTATGGTCGCGTCGACAGGAAAATCCCTGTCGCGTTTGCGCGAACTGTGGAATCTTCCCGCCTGCGCAAGCGAACGTCTCGAAAATTTTCCGGTGGAGAGTTCCCGCAGCTTGATGCGCCGGCTTGCGGACCGGGATGCACTGCAGCGATTTCTGGCGCCGTTCGGGACCGTTGCCGACGTCGACGAGACTGACGGGCTAAGGACAAAAATGGAAACCGGCGAGATCATCCATCTGCGGCCGTCCGGCAACGCGCCGGAGCTTCGCTGTTATTCAGAGGCTATGGACCCAAGCAGAGCGACAGCGATCGTGGCGCTGACGCTCAAAAGAGCGCGGGCAATCACATCCACAAACGAAACAGAGGTCGTTTAATGAAAGTGGTTCCCGTCATCATCAGCGGTGGAGCCGGATCGCGACTGTGGCCCGCCTCCAGGCAATCGCACCCCAAACCTTTCCTCAAAGTGGCTGACGGACATTCTCTTATCCAACACACAGTGTTGCGCGCAGCTTCGATAAAGCATGTCGTGGAACTCGTCGTGGTAACGTCCGGAGAACACCTGTTCCTGACGAAAGACGATTTCGACGAACTGGATTCCGTGATGTTGCCGCGCACATTTCTGCTCGAACCGGAAGGCCGCGATACGGCCGCCGCGGTGGCGGCGGCCGCTATCCATGCCAAGGCAACGCAGGGTCCTGAAGCGATTCTGTGTGTCTTCCCGGCGGATCACATGATTGGCAACCTGCCTGCTTTTTTGGCCGTGATGGGCCGGGCCATCGAACACGCCCAGCTGGGGCGGATCGCCACATTGGGCATCAGCCCGACCAGACCGGACACTGCATTCGGTTATATCGAAGCGGATGGTGAGAAAGTCGTCCGTTTCGTTGAAAAACCTGATCTCGAGACGGCCAAGGCCTATGTCGCATCCAAGCGCTTCTTCTGGAACGGCGGCATCTTCTGCTTCAGCGCACAAACCATGCTCGACGAAATGGCTTTGCATTGTCCCGCGGTGATCCAGGCTGTCTCCGACAGCTATGAGAACGGCCACTTCAGTCAAGGCGAAGGCTTTGCCAAGATCGAACTCGCGCCCGAGCACTTTGGCTCCGCCCCGCGAGTCTCGCTTGACCACGCGGTCATGGAGAAGACAAACAATCTTGCCGTGGTTCCCTGTGACATGGATTGGAACGACATCGGGTCGTGGAACGCAATGGCCGACCTGATCGCTCCCGATGCAAGCGGGAACAGGATACGCGGCGATGTTCACATGATCGACACAACCGGTAGCTATGTGAGCTCCGATAAGCGCGTTATCGGCACGGTCGGCGTCAGCGACCTGGTGATCGTGGATTCCCCGGATGCGTTGCTTGTCGCATCCCGCGACCGTGTTCAGGACGTCAAGAAGCTGTTTGACGACCTCAAGGCTTCTGGACATGAAGCGCACCTGCTTCACAGCACGGTGCACCGCCCGTGGGGTACCTATACGGTTCTGGAGGAAGGCGAGCGCTTCAAGATCAAACGCATCGAGGTGAAGCCCGGTAGACGTTTGAGCCTGCAAATGCACTACCATCGTTCCGAGCACTGGGTCGTGGTCAGCGGCTCCGCGAAAATAGTCAATGGCGACCAGGAGCTGTTTCTGGCGACCAACGAATCGACCTACATCCCCTGCGGTCACAAACATCGGC
Source organism: Mesorhizobium sp. B2-3-15 (assembly GCF_006442875.1). NCBI lineage: Bacteria > Pseudomonadati > Pseudomonadota > Alphaproteobacteria > Hyphomicrobiales > Phyllobacteriaceae > Mesorhizobium > Mesorhizobium sp. B2-3-15. Next base: position 203,124 of record NZ_VFVO01000011.1, read on the forward strand.
TGGAAAACCCGGGAAGAATCGACCTGGTGATCATTGAAGTACAAAGCGGCGATTATCTCGGCGAGGATGACATCGTGCGCTTCGACGACGTATACGGCCGCGCCTGACAACCGGTTGGCTCGCTGTGCTTGGCGAGCAACCACTAGATAGAACCGAGAACATTGATGACAAAGAAAGCCTTGATTACCGGCATTACCGGGCAGGACGGCGCCTATCTGGCGGAACTCCTGCTTGCCAAAGGATATGAGGTTCACGGACTTGCGCGGCGTTCAAGCACCGCCGATGTGAACACCACGCGCCTGAAGTGGCTTGGCATTGAAAAAGATGTTCGGATCGTGGACGGAAACCTGACGGATTTGTCTGGTCTGGCTAGAACGATGCGCGACGTGAAGCCGGATGAGGTCTATAATCTTGCCGCTCAATCCTTCGTCAAATCGTCGTGGCAGCAGCCGATCCTGACCGGCAACGTGACCGGCATAGGCGTGACCAATGTGCTTGAGGCCATCCGCCTCGAATCGCCTGAAGCCCGTTTCTATCAGGCATCGTCCTCGGAGATGTACGGCCTTATCCAGGAACCGATGCAATCCGAGACGACACCTTTCCACCCACGCTCTCCATATGCGGTGGCGAAACTTTATGGCCATTGGATTACGATCAATTATCGTGAAAGTTTCGGTTTGCATGCCTCGAGCGGCATCCTGTTTAATCATGAATCCCCGCTTCGCGGCATTGAGTTCGTCACCCGCAAAGTCACTGACGCGGTCGCGCGCATCAAGAAGGGCATGGCAAAGGAATTGCGGCTCGGGAACATCGACGCCAAGCGTGATTGGGGTCATTCCAAGGACTATGTCCGCGCGATGTGGCTGATGGTGCAGCAGGACCAGCCGGATGATTACGTGATCGCGACAGGCAGGACGACGACTGTGCGCGACATGTGCCGGATTGCATTCGAGCACGTCGGGCTCAATGTTGACGATCACCTTGTCATCGACCCCGACTTGTTCAGGCCGGCGGAAGTCGAAATCCTGCTCGGCAATCCAGCCAAGGCAAAGGCGAAGCTGGGCTGGGAGGCGACGATCTCGCTGGAAGAGATGATCCGCGAAATGGTGGATGCGGATCTCGAACGCCACGCGAACCCAGCCAGACGTTAAGCTGGATGGGAACCGTTTTTGCCTCATGGTCGGTAATTTGAAGCATCGTATCCTGATTACCGGGGCAAGCGGATTTGTCGGCTCCGCGCTGTTGCGCCTCCTGGAACGGGAACACAGTTCCTGCGAGGTGTTCGCGTTTGGCCATGGCGAAGGCCAGCGAAATGCCATCGACCTGCTGGACCGGGATGCGGTCGACACCGCCGTGCGGGAGGTCCAGCCCACCTCGCTCATTCATTTGGCCGCGGTTGCAGCACCTTCCGATGCCCGCAACGCGCCGCGCCATGCCTGGAACGTCAACTTCACGGGAACGATGAACCTTGCCGAATCGGTGATGCGCCACGCGGCGAAGGCCCGGTTCGTCTACATTGGCAGTTCGGAAGCCTATGGGGCTTCGTTTGCGAGCGTGGCCGGCCCAGTGACGGAAACCGTGCCGCTTCAACCGATGACGGTCTACGGCGCCACCAAGGCGGCTGCGGACTTGATGATCGGGCAAATGGCCTATGACGGCCTGCGCGCGGTGCGCTTTCGCCCGTTCAACCATACCGGCCCTGGTCAGTCGGACGCCTATGTGGTTTCCGCCTTCGCGCGGCAGATTGCCGAGATCGTGTCGGGAAAAAGCGAGCCCGTCATTCACGTCGGAAATCTCGAAGCCGAGCGGGACTTCCTCGATGTTCGCGACGTGGTGCGCGCCTATGCGAGCGCGGCTCTTCTGGAACTGGATGCCGGGCCCGACCATGTCTACAACATCGCATCAGGACAACCGCGGAGGATCCAGCATATACTCGACATGCTCATAGCGCAGTCGGGCATGGACATCGAGGTGCGTGCCGATCCGGCCAAATTCCGCCCCAATGACATTCCCGTTATGTGCGGTGATGCGGCAAAAGCACGCGATAGGCTGAATTGGAGGCCTTTGGTGCCGTTCGAACAGACAATTGCCGACGTTTTCGGATATTGGCACAGGGCTATGTAGCGCCCGTTGACGGCAAGACGCAACGCGCAAAGGTCGATCGCATGCTCCGAAGCCTATGGCAGTACCGCCATTTCATCATTTCCTCTATCAGAGGCGACCTGAAGGGGCGCTTCGTGCGGTCGCGCCTGGGCGGCCTTTGGTTCATCCTTCACCCGCTTGCGCAGGCGCTCATCTTTTCCATCGTTCTTTCGGAGGTTCTCGAGGCACGACTTCCCGAGGCAAACAGTCCCGCAGCCTATCCCATCTATCTCCTCTCTGGCATGGCCGCATGGACGCTCTTCAGTGAGATCCTCACGCGGAGCATGACCGTTTTCATCGAGCAAGCACCGGTCATGAAGAAGATCGCATTTCCGCGTTTGTGCCTGCCTGTGATCGTAGGGGGAACGGCACTCATCAACCATCTGTTGCTGCTCGTCGCCCTGTTCGTCATCTTCATATTCCTCGGGCATGTTCCGGGCCGTGCTCTGATTTTGTTGCCGATTGGAATCATCTTGATCGCGGCGATCGGATTTGGCCTTGGCGTGATCCTCGGCGTGATGAATGTGTTCATTCGCGATGTCGCGCAGGTCATGACGATCCTACTTCAGCTCTGGTATTGGCTGACGCCGATCGTCTACCCGGCTAACGTGGTGCCCGAGAGATACAGTTTCATGATCAATTTCAATCCGATCGCACCGCTGGTGGCGCTCTATCAAGATGCGCTGCTGTTCAACCGCTGGCCCAGCCTTGAAAGCCTGATCATGCCGGCCATTCTGGGGCTGCTCAGCATGGTCTTCGCGATGATGTTTTTTCGCCGTGCAAGCCCCGAACTCGTCGACGTGCTGTAACCATGACCGTGCTTTCCGTCAGTCATTTGTCGAAACGCTATGCGAACTATGCCAGCAACCTCGAGAGGTTTGCCGGCTGGTTCGGAGCGCCGGTTACGCCGACGGAGGAATTCTGGCCAGTCAGGGACGTCTCGTTTTCCCTGTCCCACGGGGAAGCGCTTGGGCTGATCGGGCAGAACGGCGCCGGCAAGAGCACGCTTTTGAAGCTGATTACCGGCACTGTACGGCCAACGAAGGGTGCGGCAAGCGTCTCGGGCCGCATAAGCGCCATCCTGGAACTCGGGCTCGGCTTCAACCCGGAATTCACCGGGCGGCAGAACGCCTACCATGCCGGCGGGCTGATGGGTCTCTCGCAGGCGCGCCTGGCCGAACTCATGCCGCATATCGAGGACTTCGCAGAAATCGGCGACTTCTTCGACCAGCCGCTGCGAACCTACTCGAGCGGCATGCAGGCGCGCCTGGCCTTCGCGCTCGCCACAGCGGAACGGCCGGACGTGCTCATCGTCGACGAGGTGCTTTCGGTTGGCGACAGCTATTTCCAGCACAAGAGCTTTGACCGGATACGCAGTTTCAGGGCCGCAGGCACGTCGATCATTCTGGTCACTCACGGTTTGGGCGATGTCAGATCATTGTGTGATAGGGTGATTCTGCTGGACAAGGGACATGTGCTGAAGGATGGGCCGCCTGACGAGGTGGTCGATTACTATAACGCCCTGATCGCAACGAAAGAGAACGCGAGGCTGACCATCGAGCAACGGCGGGAAAAGGACAATTGGCTCTACAGCAGGAGTGGAACTAAGGCGGCCGCTGTTGAGTCGGTCGCGCTGATCGACGGCGAAAGTGGGAAGCCGATCAAAACCGCCATTTCAGGACAGAGCCTGACAATTCGAGCCCGGGTCGCTGCAAAAGAGGATATTTCGGAACTTGTCATCGGGTTCATGTTGAAAGATCGCGCCGGCCACACTGTTTGGGGAACCAATACGTGGCATACGGGTCAGGTGCTTTCAAATATTGCAGCAGGCAGCGGGTTCGAATGTAACCTGCACCTTGCCTGCGCCCTTGGCCAAGGCTCATACGGGCTTTCTATTTCGCTCCATACGGGAGATGTTCACATCGACAACAATTTCGACTGGATTGAAAATGTGGAGGTTTTCGACGTCATCAATTCAGACCGCCCCTTCTTTGTCGGGACGAGCCGCCTTGAGCACGCGTTCGAAATCGTCCGATGAGAAAGAATTTTGACGATCTGTACAAGGCCTTCGAGGACCGCTTTCGTGGATCAAGGGAGCACGTTAAGGAGCGCCTCCAGATCTATCAGCCTTTGTTAGCGCAGGTGCCTCGGCAGGCCGAAGGACCGCCCCTTGCGATTGATCTCGGCTGCGGACGCGGCGAATGGCTGGAGATACTTGCAGAGTCCGGGCTGGAAGCGATAGGCGTGGACACCAATGCGCGAATGGCGCAGGAGGCCGCCGACAACGGCCTCAGAATAGAATTGCAGGACGCGCTTGAACATCTCGGGGGCAGGCCTAACAACAGCGTGGCGATCATTACAGCCTTTCACATGGTCGAGCATGTGCCGACCGATTATCTGATCGGTCTGCTAGACGAATGCCAGAGGGTGCTGGCCGAGGACGGCCTGCTGATCTTGGAAACGCCCAATCCCGAAAATATTTCGGTCAGCACCAATACCTTCCATTTGGATCCGACCCATAAAAGCCCCCTGCCGCCGGGCTTGCTTGAGTTCCTGGTGGGACAGGCCGGCTTTGCGGAGACGGCGATCCTGAGGCTGAACGGCGCGCCGATGATCGAGGCAGGCCCAATTGAGCGCAGCGTCCATCTCATGTTTGAGGGCGCAAGAGACTATGCGTGTTTAGCAAGAAAGGAGCATTCGAAATTCGGAACCGAGCCTCTCGCTGATTTTGTAAGGGCGATATCGCAAGAGACGCCCGCCGACCTTGCAAGTATTAAGGGTTGGCTTCATTCCGCTGACAACGAAATAGCCAGAAAATTAGCTGATGCAGATCACGCCCGACAGTTGCTCGAAAGCCTGATCGCACAGATGGAATTGATGGAGTCGGAACGGACTACACTTCGGGATATCACCGCTTCTTTGGAAAGTCGGTTAGAAATGCAAGGCGGCGAAATTGATCGGCTTAGCGTAAAAATGACCGGCGTCGACTCAACGATATCATTTATTCACAATGATATTGCCAATTTACAAAAGACGATACTAAGCAGAATTCACCGCCTTTTCCTTAGTGTCTTTAAATGATAAATACAAATCAGTGTTCAGAGGACAATTGTGACTACGGGCATGGCTGGAACCGGTATATATAAATCTAACATCAATTTCGATCGTAATTCGCCTGGCGGTCGTATACTTGTTGACCTAAGCACCAGCTGGCGTCATCGGTCCTCTCCTCCTGTCGGAATAATTCGATGCGAGCACGAGGTTGCTAGGCATTTCCTTGCGACGTCTGCAGAGAGCGTAGTTTTTGGCTTTTATTCCGACGACGCGCAGCAATATAGCGAAATCTCACAAGATATCGTTGTCCAGATGATCACGAACTCGGCATCTGCCGGTCACGCACCCGAGCTTGGCAAAGAAGCTTCTGTTGAGCGGTCGCTGCAGGAACCCGTTTCCACAAAGTCTTATGTAAATACCTTCTTCGCCGGAGTTTTATTTGCTAACTACATGATAGCGCGCGCTTCGAGATCCAGCGCATGGCGCGTCAGAGGGGTAACACGTGCCAAGCAGTTTGTGGCAGATCACTTCGATTCTATCGACTTCGGGATGTTAGGCAGATTTGCTAGATTTTGGTCGGTTGGTCGTAATGTCGATTTGAAGGCATCATTGGGTGGTCTTCGTATGACCCTAGTCCACAGTGCCCCTCCACCTGACTCGACCCCGATCTCGATGGACACGATTTCTGCAATACTCCTGCCTGGCGTCTTCTGGGAAGGAAACAAAGCAAAATGGATTTGGAAAACAAAATCGAAAAGAAATATTTATATAGGTGTACTGTTATACGATCTGATTCCTATTGTCGTTCGACAATTTTCGGAATCCGGGGCTGCTCAAAATTTTGCTAAATGTCTTCATTACCTGTTGTGGTCATGTGATCACTTTTTCTGTATCTCTTCCAGCACCGCCTTAGACCTCCGACGCTATGCTGAGACATGCGGCTACCCTTCAATCTCGGAGAGTAAGACGCAAATTTGCAAACTGGGGCCTGCGCGGTTTGTCCTCGACGCCGGTGCGTTAGCGGAACATCCCCGCATTCCCGGTATAGATGCCATCACTCCAGGAAAATTCGTACTCTTTGTAAGCACTATTGAGTCGCGAAAAAACCACGAGTTCGCATACCTTTTGTGGCGGCGCCTTGCCTTGAAGCATGGCACCAATCTGTTTCCCTTGGTTTTTGCCGGTAAACAAGGCTGGGACACAGAGAGTCTCCTGAAGAGAATCTCTCACGATCCTGTTATCGGGGGGCACCACATCATACACTTCGGTAGCGTCAGCGACAATCAGCTGCGCTGGCTGTACACCAATTGCGCCTTTACAATATTTCCGTCTCACTACGAGGGCTTCGGCATGACGGTGGCCGAAAGTCTGGCATTTGGAAAACCTTGCGTAGCGTCGACAGGATCGTCTATAGAAGAAGCCGGCCAGGGACTTGCCGACCACGTGGATACACTTGATGGCTTGGAATGGATCAGGAAGATTGAAGAATATATGTTTGACGATGATTGTTTGCAGAATCGATCAAGGTTTATTATAGAGAATTACAGGCCTTATAGTTGGGACAATTTTACCACTCCAATCATACAGCATATGCTTGGGGGAATGCAGTCTGCCGCTGACAGGCGAATAGACTAGACTGGAAATTACAGAAGCTTCGAAATGACTTATGACGTTTGCTACATCGGAATCTATCCCATCAGCAAGCCGTATCACGGTGGGCAGAGGAGGGTCAGAGCACTTGTTGATGCGCTAATCGACAGTGGGATCCGGGTCGATTACATACCGATCTTCTCGGGGGTTTCTTATCCCGAGTATGATGAGAAGGAGAGGGAATTTGCTTTTGGTAGGGACCTTCATACGGCGCTTTTTTCAGACGGAAGAAAGCTCGATCTTCATGCATACTCGATTTTTGACGCAGAGCCCTCGTACAAGAACAGTCTTTTGGCTAGGATCAATCGATGCTCACCTAAGGTAATAATCTTCGAACAGCCGTGGCATTCGGCCTTGCTATCCGATCTTCGCGAAAGCGGCTTGGAAGACGTGAAGATCGTTTACTCGAGCCAGAACGTCGAGTCGCAACTTATGCCGTCTCTGCATGATCGAAAGGCGGCGGAGAAGCTGGAAAGAGATTTGGTGGAAGCGGCGGATTTGGTACTGGCCTGCACAAGACGCGACGCCGACATCTACGTTAAATGGGGAGCCCGGAAGGTTTGTGTATTTGGCAACGGTCACATTCGTCGCCACGCGTCCGAGAGTCTATTGCGCTCTTGGCGGCATGAACTCCGGTATCAGAAGATTGCGATCTTTACCGGCAGCGCGCACCCCCCTAACGCGGAAGGTTTTTTTCGGATGTTTCTTCCCGCCCCTGGATGTATACCGCCAGAAGCTAAGCTCGTTGTCGTTGGCGGGGTTTGTGACCTTATCACGTCTTCACCACTATACTCTACGAATCGCGCCATATTTGCTGAGACAACGCTGCTAATTGGGCGCCAAGAGGAAGATGCACTAAACGCGCTATTTGGATTGGCCGAGGTTGTCGTGCTGCCGGTAACCTCCGGCGGTGGGTCTAACCTGAAAACAGCTGAAGCCCTCCTTTCCTTGAAGCCAGTTGTCGGCACCTCCAAGAGCTTTTCTGGTTTTGAAGATTATGCAACTCTTCCAGGGGTTAATATATCTGACGACCCAGCCGAGTTTAAACAGCACATCAGAGATATACTATTATTTGGAGCGAATAGCGAAAGAGATTTTGATGATGTTCGCAATTTGACTTGGGACACTATTCTCCGTGCCTATCCGTCTACTATAAAGAGCCTCGTGTCTGGCTAGAGGCCGACTACATCAAGCTGCGGACATGGTCCTTGCCCAGCGCCAATATCATTGTCACCCTAGTCGGCGACGTCTCTAGCCTTGACCTCTTGTCTCGCTCCACTCCTAGGCCGGGCTGGCCAGCCACTGGGGGAGGCGCCAGGGGCTCGCGTAGCTGATGCCGGTTGGGTAGTCATACAGAGCACAGAACGCGCGAGAGCGGCGAGTGCGACAACACATTGCAAGATCACGACGAGACGTCCGTTACCCACCAGCCTGGAGGTTGTCCGCCAATCGCACGGTCGCGAAATGCGGGGCGAAGACTACATGAAATTGGCTGTCTGCATCAAGCTTGCGCGCTATGGGCAATAACTGATCCTTGTCGTCATCATCGAACGGCCAAACATAAGCGCCAAGCATCATATTTGTGTAGGAAAGCACTACGGCGTCAGCCTTTCTCGATTTTAGAAGACTGCGCACATTACTCTCAAAGTCAGGGGAAATTGCGCCTTGCTGGAACGCCGCCATCTCGGGCGGCCAGTCGCCAACGGCCCATTCAAGGTTTTTGTCTCCGCCAATGTTGTACGTTTTGATGTTCAGATCAGCCGCGACGTAGTTGATTAGAAAGTCGTTGCGGTACGGAAGGAATGCCACCTTCTCGCCGTCGGCAAAGTATGGGTCCCATGACGCGACCTCGTCGCTTACGTCCTGGACCAGATCATGGAACCGCTTTGCCTCGCTAAATTGGTGAGGGTTCGGAATGTTGAACATAAAAAGGAAGGCGACCAGCGCAGCTTTCGCATCCGTTGAGAGTTTGCCACTTGCCATCATGACGACGAAGACGGCCCAGCACCCGAATATGGCAACGACGGCCCATCGATAGCTTGCCCTCATGTTGTTGAAACCCGGCAAGTATTTTGAGATCACAGCACTGCCGGTTGGAAACCATCCGTATTCGGCCGGCATGATCGTCGGCCCATTAGGAGGGCGATATGTGAAGAATTTCACCGTAGGCCCGAGCGCCATATAAAATCCAAATAGAGCTATTAACCCAAAGGCCACCAGCCAGAATCGGTTGCCTTTGACTGTCACTAAGCCATATGCAGCCACGCCGGCTATCGCCGTGCAGAAGGTGCCCTGGTAGACTGTGTAGTCTCCGAAATAATCGCCTTGAGCCCGCTCGACACTCAAGTTCAGCAGGTCCGGGAGGGCCAGCACCATCTTTGTCGGGATGAAGAAGAACTCAACGTTGGCGGCCCAACCCCGGAAAAAATCGAGCTCGACCGGGGCGAGCGTTGGAGTTCCTTCGTACAGAGCGTAAAGTCCATAGGCGACCCCGAAGGCTGTAGTAATTGTTGCCGCTCGGTAGATCAGGTCAACCCTGGCGCTTCGCCTTCTTTTCACGCATTCGCAGACACAGATAATGGCCGTTCCAGTTGCGAACATCATGAACGTGTACCCGTCCATGAAAGCAGCCACGATCGTTATAACTACCAGCCAGGCAGAGCTCCAAAGGGAGAGCCTTTCAGAGAAAACAACCCTCATGCAGGACCAAAAATACAACGGCAGCAGGGCCATCCCGAGGGCCAAGGCGCAGAATAAATGATGCTGCGTGATCATCGGGAAGCTGCACCAAATTAATGCCGCAAAGAGTGACGCTAGGACGCCCGCTTCCAGATAGCGGGCGAGGAAATATGCCCCCGCGAAAGCGACGCTCAGCCAGCCAGCAAAAAGAACGGCATAAGCGTTGACGAGAGACACGCCAGCCCCAAGAAGCACCGCCGCCGGAAGCGCCGCCGAGAGACCAAACGATAGTGGCGCCGGACTTGGGAGCCCGAAATTGTACGAATACACAGACGTTGAATTCACGAATGCCTTCGAGAACCCCAGTAGCCAGAAAACCTGTCCTGTGGTGGGGCTTAGATAGCCGGGAATAGCGCCATTGACGATCAGTACGAGCGACAACAAAAAAGCTGCCGCCACAAGGGCCTTAATATTGACCGACATAGAGCCCTCCAGGCTACCGGCGCTCTTAGCCGACTTGGTCCGGCGAGGCCAGTGTCTATTTATGTTTCTTATGTTTCGCACCTCATGACCAGGAAGGCGTGCTGCGTGTTGCGTTTTAGGAAGGCTTAAACGGCGAAATCCTGTACTGGCGCGCAAGGCTACGCGGTAATTGAGTGCCCGCCGGCGAAAAAGAGAACGTCGCCCAGGACAGTGATCGCTCGCCCGATCACCACCGCCAGCAGAATGACCGGGCTCGAGCTGAGCCCTCCAAGCAGAAAGAGCAGTACCGCCTCCCTGACGCCGAGCCCGGCCGGCGCACCCGGAGTTAGAAGCCCCAAAAGCCAGGCCAAAATATATGCTCCAGCGATTGCCGGGTAGAGTGCGAGTTCGCGAGCTCCACCTACAAGGTCGAAGACTGCGACGAAGATCAGGCCCGAAAGCCCGAGAAACCCAAAATAGCAGATAGCGGCCCTGCAAAAAACGGCGCCGCCGAGATGGCCAATCAGCGAAAACGCGATAGCTACTGCCGCGACGAACGAAATCCAGCCGAACCAACTCGGCAAGCCGGCCAGAACAAGCGGCAACACAAGCGGCGAAAAGAGAAGTCCGCCGACAATGAGGGCCGCCACTTCATAGGCGGTCGACTTGACGAGCGGTCCGTTGCCGATGCCGGCCGCCACGCCGATCGCCTGCCGTCCTGCAAATTGAAAGATATTGCCGGGAACATATTTGGCGAGTTGCGAAATGGCATAGGTGCGAATCGCCCAAGGCCGCGAGACGGGAGCACCAAGGTGGTGCAGAAGATGTCGCCAGCCGAGAGCAAGCAGCAGGTTCGACACTCCATAGACGCCGGCCAAGGCTATAATGGCGGTGTAGCTGGCTGCTCCCATGCGGCGAAAATCGATCTCGCCGGTGTACCCCTGGAGTCTGATCCCTACGAAAACAACACCGGCCAACCCCAGGAAGGCTCCAATGCGATTGAGCCAGGTCTTGGCACGAGGGCCAAGCGCCACGATCAATGCCTTTTCTTCGGCTTGCAGTGCATCATGGTCCATGGCAGCGGAGACAGAACCTCGACCACATCGAAAAACTCTGAAGCCAGCGCGACGATGCCGCGCTGCGACCAGTGCTGCAGATGGCCGGGCGTGTTGCCCAAGGCCGAGATGTATTTCCCGCGCGCCAAGTTCAGGACACGCCAGATCGGCTCCCGGGGTACGCTGAGGATCAGGTCCGACCTGACGATACGCTCCAGCGCTTGCAATGCCTTCCGCGGCTCCTCGAGATGCTCCATTACTTCGCAACATACGATGAGATCGGCGCTGTCTGGTTCAGGGGCCACCTCATAAATACTGCGGACAGCGAAACGCCGGTGGTCAACATCCTTTCCGCGCGCGTTCTCCTTTGCCATTCCGATGACTTGGGCAGAGAAATCGGTGCCTCGCGCGTCGATACCCTGCTCCAGCCAGCGCATGACCCAATAGCCTTCTCCGCATCCGACTTCGTGAATAGTAGCGGGCGTCACCTTAGTCACCAAGCTGGACAATGCCGCTTCGAAACCTTGCACCATCCGGCGGGCGATCGGGTTGCGCGTGCCATATTTGTCATAGGTGTTGCCTATGACGATACCGTCTTCCGCCTGCCCGCCAGCTACCTTCATCTTCCTATCCTGCTTTCCTGCTGAAGCGGGCTTCTGCGTAGTTGCCATTCTCTCCCTGCGCGGAACGCTGCGTATAACGAATGTCTTCGAGAAGCTTGCGGTTGGCGGCGATCACGTCGGCCAGAAAGGCGACGAGAAGGGACTGGAAACCCATCGTCATCAGCACGCCCGCCAGGACCACCGACTGAATATGGCCGCTAACCCCTTCGGTCAAATAGAAATAAAGGAAGCGCAGGCCGAGGAAAAAACCAAGGCTGAAGAGGATAGCCGCGATCCAGCCGAAAAACCGAGCCGGCTGGTAAATGACGAAGATACGTATGATCGTGAAGATGGAGCGCTTCAGATAGGAAGGAATGCTCTTCACCAACCTTGACGGCCGCAAATCACCATTGACTCGGATCGGAACCGAGACCACGCGCATGTTCTTGCGCCCGGCCTGGATGATGGTTTCCAGCGTATAGGTATAGTTGTTGAACACGATCAGGCGCTGGGCCGCGTTTTTCGAGATCGCGCGAAAGCCGCTCGGGGCATCCCGCACATCAGTGCCGCTGGTCACCCGCACGACCCAGCTGCCCAACTTCTGCAGAAGCTTCTTCACCGGGGAGAAGTGCTCTATCTCCGATATCGGCCGCGCGCCCACGACCATATCCGCACGCCCCTCCAGCACCGGCCTGGTGATCGCCGGAATGTCGGCGGCGCGATACTGGTTGTCCGCATCGGTGTTGACAATCACGTCGGCGCCGCGCGCGAGGCAAGCTTCGATGCCGGTCATGAAGGCATAGGCGAGACCGCGGTTGCTGGTATGACGCACAATGTGGTTTACGCCGTTTTCCTCGGCGACCCTCACCGTCTCGTCGCTGCTGCCGTCATCGATGACCAGCCATTCGACGCTGTCAAACCCGGTGACGGTCCGCGGCAGATCACTCAGCGCTGTCGCAAGCGTCTCGGCTTCGTTATAGCAAGGAATCTGGATAATCAGCTTTGGCAGCGGCGTACTCTCGAATTGGATCCTGACACTCCGTGCGTCTACCACCATCGGGCGGAGGCGCAAATGATTTTCCTCGGGAAACCGTATTCCCATTTCGAACCACGGAACCTGCGAAATGTATATTAGCGTTGCTTCATAATGATCTGCCGCATGATCCTCCCTCGCAGCGTTGTCCTGCTATCGCCGCAAAAATGTCCGGCATTCTTTGCCTAATTCGCTTCCGGAGAGACGATTGAAAATAGGGATCGACGGCAGGAATCTCGGATCAGCCACCGATGGAATTGGCAGGTTCGTGCACAATTCGGTCAAAGCGCTGGTGGCGCTCGGCGCCGATGTGTTTGTCTATGCGCCGAGCAAGATCAATGCGAGTTATGATATTCCGCCTGGCGTTTCCGTCCAGGTCGCCAACTTCAATGGTCCCTACGCGAGGGTGTTCTGGGGACAGGCAGTCCTGCCCTCCTGGGCCTTGCGCGATCGGGTGGATGTCTTGTGGGGGCCGTCCCATCGCCTGCCCTTCATCCTGGACAGGCGCATCGGAAGGGTGGTCACGATTCATGACCTCGTCTGGCTGTACGCCGCACAGACCATGCGGACCCGGACCTGGCTGGGCGACCGCTTGATGATGAAGCCCGCGCTGAAAACCGCTGATGTCGTGGTCGCGGATTCGACAGCAACGGCCGCCGCCTTGACCGCCGAGTTTCCCTGGCTGAAATCGCCGATCAAGACGGTCGCACCCGGCACGACCGCGTTGCCGGCTCCGAGCGATTTTTCGAGTTTGGCGCCCCTCGGCATCACCAAGCCCTACGCGCTTTTCGTCGGCACGCTCGAGCCGCGAAAGAACCTCGGCAACCTGGTTAAGGCCTATGGCCTCCTGCCGCAGAGCGCCCGGTCGCGCTGCGACCTGGTTATCGTCGGCGGCACGGGCTGGAAGCAGACGAGCCTGGCCGGCGACGTGCGCGACAGCGCGCTTGAGACGAATATCAAGTTTACCGGCTTCGTCGATGACGCGACGCTCGCCACGCTCTATGCGAATTGCCTCTTTCTGGCGATGCCATCGCTTTACGAGGGGTTTGGCTTTCCGATCGTCGAGGCACAGTCTTTCGGCAAACCGGTGCTGACGTCGAACACCTCGTCAATGCCTGAAGTGGCGGGAAGCAATGCCGTGCTCGTCGACCCGGAAGATCCTGCGGCAATCGCCGCTGCATTCCACCGCCTCTGTACCGATGTGGAATTCCGGAACGGGATCGCTGCGGATGCGAAGAAAAATGCCGGGCGCTTCACCTGGGAGAACCACGCCAAGGGCATGCTGCAAATTTTTGAGCAGGCCATCGAGCAAAGACGGAAGACCCGCGTTTGAAAGTCCTGCACTTCTTCAAGACTTACTGGCCGGATACGTTTGGCGGCGTGGAGCGGACGATCCATGCCATCGCGCAAAGCACGGCGCGCCACGGCATCGAAACCGAAGTGCTTTCGTTGAGCCGAAGCCCTGGAGAGAACACACAGGCTTTCGGTGGGCATATGGCCCGCAAGGCCAAACTGGATTTCGAGCTGGCATCGACCGGTTTTTCACGCGAGGTCTTTTGGGAATTCAGAGCGCTCGCCAAAAATGCCGACCTGATACATTACCATTTTCCATGGCCGTTCATGGACATCGTGCATTTCCACGCCCGTCACGGCAAACCGACGATCGTCACCTACCATTCCGATATCGTCAAACAGAAACTCATCCTACCTCTTTATCGACCGCTGATGCTGCGCTTCCTCAGGGATGTGGACGCTATCGTTGCGACGTCTCCGGACTATTTGAAATCGAGCCCCGTTCTCAGAGCCTTGGAGGGCAAATCAACGATCATTCCCATCGGCATAGATGAAATGGCTTATCCCACGCCGACCAAAGCCGACAACAGCTGGTGCCAAGCGGCTGTGGCGGAGCCTTTCGTGCTATTCGTCGGCGTCTTGCGCTATTACAAGGGGCTGGACGTGCTGATTGAGGCAGCCGACAGGATCAGGTGCAAGATCGTTATTGCCGGGTCGGGGCCTATCGAGGAGAGCCTCAAGCTTCAGGCCAAGACGTTGCGCCGCAACAATGTGATGTTTCTTGGCGAGGTCATGGAGCAGCATAAGATGGCGCTCCTGCGCAACTGCCTCGGCTTCGTTTTTCCGTCTAACCAGAGGTCGGAAGCCTACGGGCTTTCACTGGTGGAGGCTGCCATGTGCGGCAAACCGATGATTTCGTGCGAAATTGGAACGGGAACAAGTTATGTGAACAAAGCCGGCGAGACGGGGCTAGTCGTTCCGCCTTCAAATCCAGCACGCCTGGCCGAAGCCATCAACCAGATCGTCGATTCGCCCGTCGAAGCAGCGAATTGGGGGCAAGCTGCCCGTGATCGCTACATCAGGCTCTTTACAGCCGACAGGATGGGAAAGGCTTATGCCGATCTCTACCGCCAGCTCGATAGTGGCCGCCGCTGAAGCGGCTTTGCGCCGCGACAACCCTCCACCGGCCGCTGCTTGGTCATGCAGTTAGGGACCGTTGGAGCCCCCGCTTACGAGACGATGGACCACTTCTCGGGCCGACTTCTGCCAGTCCGGCGCCGTCCATCCGAATGCCGCGCCAAATTTCGCGCTCGATAGCCGCGAGTTGACAGGGCGGCGCGCCTTGGTTGGGTAGTCCATCGTCGTGATATCCCGTACCCGCGCCCAGGGACCACCAAACTTCAGGCTTGTGTCGAGGATATGACCGGCGAAGCCGCTCCAGTTGGTCTCGCCACTGCCGGCCAGATGACAGATGCCGAACCCGGCGAAGTCCTTGTCGCCATGCAGCATGGTGGCCGCATGCAGGATCGCGTCGGCGATATCAAGTGCGGATGTGGGATTTCCCCATTGATCTGATACCACCGAAATCTCATCGCGGTCGGCGGCCAGCCGCAGCATGGTTTTCACGAAATTCTTGCCGAACGGACTGTAGACCCAGGCGGTGCGCAGGATCAGGTGGCGCGGATTGGCTGATGCCACCGCCTGCTCGCCGGCGAGCTTGGACGCGCCGTAGACACCGAGCGGCGCCGTCGGGTCGGTTTCGATATAGGCATCGGCCTTGGTTCCGTCGAAGACATAGTCGGTCGAAAGATGGATGACCGGCACGCCCAGCCGCGCCGCGGCCTCCGCCACCTTGCCGGCACCGGTCGCGTTGACCGCAAAGGCCAGATCGGGCTCGTCCTCGGCCTGGTCGACGGCGGTGTAGGCGGCGGCCGACACGACGATATCGGGCTTCGCACCCGCGATGACGTCGATGATGGCGTCAGGCCGTGCCAGGTCAAGCGCCGGGCGGCCGATGGCGACGAGCTCCACGCCGGCGCGCGCCTGGCCGGCCGCGAGCAGGCTCGCAGCGACCTGGCCGTCGCGTCCGGTGACAAGCAGCCTCACGCGCCCACCTTGCGGGCTTCGCCCAGTCTTTCGCCGGCATAGCGCTGTTCGCGGATCGGCCCCCACCACCATTCGTTGTCGAGGAACCAGTCCACGGTCCTGGCAAGGCCGCTGTCGAAATTCTCCCTGGGCGTCCAGCCGAGCTCGCGGCTTATCTTGGTGGCGTCGATGGCGTAGCGGCGGTCGTGGCCGGGACGGTCGGTGACGAAGGAGATCAGCTCGCGATAGCGCCTGCCGCCGGCGCGCGGACGCCTGGTGTCGAGCAGGTCGCAGATCGTCTCGACGACGGCAAGGTTGGTGCGTTCCGAATTGCCGCCGACATTGTAGCTCTCGCCCGGCTGCCCTTTCGTGGCGACGAGTTCCAGGGCGCGCGCGTGATCCTCGACGAACAGCCAGTCGCGCACATTGGCGCCGGCGCCATAGACCGGCAGCGGCTTTTCGTCGAGCGCGTTGAGGATGACGAGCGGGATCAGCTTCTCGGGAAAATGATAGGGGCCGTAATTGTTCGAACAGTTGGAAAGCACGGCCGGCAGGCCGTAGGTCTCGTGCCAGGCGCGCACCAGATGGTCCGAGGCCGCCTTCGAGGCGGAATAGGGCGAGGACGGCGCGTAGGGCGTCTCCTCGACGAACATGCCGCTGTCGAAAGGCAGGTCGCCGAACACCTCGTCGGTGGAGACGTGATGGAAGCGGAAGCGGCTTTTCCTGTCGTCGGACAGGCCACGCCAGTATTCCAGCGCGGCGTTGAGGATCTTGTAGGTGCCGACGATGTTGGTCTCGATGAAGGCGCCCGGTCCGTCGATCGAGCGGTCGACATGGCTCTCGGCGGCCAGGTTCATGACGATGTCGATGTCGTGCCGGCGCAGAAGGTCGAGCACCGCCCTCTCGTCACAGATGTCGGCCTGGGCGAAGCTGTAATTATGGGCGTTCTCGATCGGCCGCAGCGAGGCCAGATTGCCCGCATAGGTCAGCTTGTCGAGATTGGTCACCCGGTAGGCCGGGTTGGCGCACAAATGCCGGCACACCGCCGAGCCGATGAAGCCGGCACCGCCCGTCACCAGAAAATTCATACCGCAGTCCTCACGCAAACACCCATCAGGCGAATACCTCGGCGACGGCGAGCAGCGGCGCCTTGAGGTCCTTGTCCGAAAGCTGGAAGCCGCCGGCCAGCGACGGCCACTCGATATCGATGGCAGGATCGTCGAAACGGATCGACCGGTCGTGCTCGGGCGAATAGGTGTCGGTCACCTTGTACAGCACCTCGGTGTCGGGCACGAGCGTGACGAAGCCGTGCGCGAAGCCCCTGGGCACCAGGATCTGGTTGCCTTTTTGCGCCGACACTTCGAGGGGGACCCATTTTCCGAAGGTCTTCGAGGCGCGGCGGATGTCGACGGCGACATCGAGAATGCTGCCGCGGATCACCCGCAGCAGCTTGTCCTGGGCACGCGGCGCTAGCTGGTAATGGAGCCCGCGCAGCACGCCCGCGGCGGCGGAATAGGAGTGGTTGTCCTGCACGAAAACCAGGTCGATCCCGGCCTGCGAAAAGAGCTCGGCATTGTAGGTTTCCATGAAGAAACCGCGCGCGTCGCCATGGCGTTTGGGAACGATTTCCAGCACCCCGTCGATGCCAAGGGATCTCACCTCCAGCATCTAGCCCTCCGACAGATCGGCGACACGCCGGCGCAGATAGGCGGCGTATTCGTTCTTTCCCAGGCGAGCTGCACGCTGCAACACCTCGTCAGCGCTCAGCCAGCCTTGTTCGAAGGCGATTTCCTCCGGACAGGCGACCTTGATGCCCTGGCGGTGTTCGATCGTGCGCACGAAGGAAGAGGCTTCATGCAGGCTGTCATGCGTGCCGGTGTCGAGCCAGGCATAGCCGCGTCCCAGCCGGTGAACATGGAGCTGTCCGCGCTCGAGATAGACATTGTTGACCGCCGTGATCTCGATCTCGCCCCGCGCCGAAGGGCGGATGGTCGGGGCGATGTCGACGACGTCATTGTCGTAGAAATAGAGACCCGTGACGGCCCAGTTGGACTTCGGGCTTTGTGGCTTTTCCTCGATCGTCAGCGCGGTCCCGGTCGCCTTGTCGAAGGACACCACGCCATAGCGCTCGGGATCCTCGACATGGTAGGCGAACACCGAAGCGCCTGTTTGGCGCGATGCAGCGGCGCGGCAAAGCTGCGACAGCCCGTCACCAAAATAGATGTTGTCGCCCAGGATCATCGACACGCCGTCCTTGCCGATGAAATCGCGGCCGATGATGAAGGCTTCGGCGAGGCCATTGGGCTGCGGCTGCTCGGCGTAGGACAGCGCCAGCCCAAAATCCGACCCGTCGCCGAGCAAGCCACGGAAAGCCGGCAGATCACGCGGCGTCGAAATGACCAGGATCTCTCTTATTCCCGCGAGCATCAGAACGCTCAGCGGATAATAGATCATCGGCTTGTCGTAGATGGGAAGAATTTGCTTAGAGACTGCTAATGTTAGTGGATAGAGACGCGTTCCACTGCCTCCAGCAAGGATAATTCCTTTCAAGAAGCTCTCCTCGACATGCCAAAGCCCCCCGGCCCTGAGTGCCTGTGCTTAGGTTTCATGCATTGGCTTGTCAATGCGGCACACAACAAACGCATTGGCCACGCACGGGCAATCGGCTGGCGCCTCCCGCTTCGGCCGAACCCACCTGGTCCTACCTTGGCAAGGCCGATGCCCTGGCCGGGACAAGCAGATTGTCCTCGTCGCGGCGGCTGGCCTTGCCCAATTCATCCCTCTGGTTGAGCCGATCGGCAAAACCGCGGTGAAAGACAATACCGTTCAAACAGGCAAACGTCATCGCAAGGGCGGCGGTTCGCAAGGGATAATCGACGAGGGAATGAACGAGCAGAAAAGCTAGCGACAGAAAAGCCGCCTTCTGCAACGGTTCCCCGCGAATTCTGGCGGACGATGCGGACAGCAGCACCGCATAGGCAACCATCAGCAGGATAGCCGGCAAACCGCCCTCCAACGCCAATTCCAGATAATCGTTGTGCGCATGATTGACATAAGACTTGAAGATCATGCTGCCTTTCTCATGGATCTGGTAAACCTTCTGAAAGCACCAAATCCGACACCGGTGGTCCAATTCTGTTCAATTCCCTCAATCGTGGTCCGTGCGAATTCGGCTCGTCCAAAGGCCGGGTCGACCACTTTGGCATCGATCTTTGCCCACGCGCCGATCGTGTAGATCGAAAGACCGATGAAAACCGCGAGGATGCCATAACCACCAACCCTCGAGCGCGCGGACAGGAAGACAACGGAGATGGCGGTGATCGCCAGCCCGATCAAAATGCCGGCCCGCGAACCGGCGGCCAGAAGCAGCAGCAGGAGGGTTACCAGACCGAGCGCTCCTGAAAGAAGGTGGCCGCGGAACAAGCCATAATAAACCACGAAGGGGATCGAGACGAAGAGCAAGGCCGAGAAGTGGTTCTGGTTGGCAAAGAGACCCGCATTGATGGTAAACGGCAGCAGTCCCTCGATGGCAACGGTATCGGAGAGCGAATACTGGATCGCCGCCGCCAGGCCATTGCAGATCACCCCCATGAAAAAGAACGGCAGAAGACCGTGGACCTGCTCGGCGCGCAGGCGCAGGACGGCGAGGAAGAACGCCGCGGCCGCGACAAAATAGAGCATGCACTCGATGGTGCGCCCCACTCCGACGCTGACGAAGCGCAACCGGCTTTCGCCATCCAGCCATGGATCCGCAAGCAGCACCGCGGGCCGTACCCCCTCGAGCAGGGTCGCGGGCAGCGGCACGACCTGAAAACAGAACACCGCAACCACAAGAGCAAGCAACCACAACACGGCGCGGGGAATTGCCTGTTGCGACGGCCTCGAGAGGATCGCCGCGGCGCAGATGACCGCCGCAATCTCGATCAGCGTCTCGGTGTACAGACCGCTCGCGGTGCCGCCACCAATCAGCATCGATAGAAAGAGCACCGAGCCAAGCAGATATTTATCCCACTGCGTGGGCTGTCGCGACCGTTCTCTCACGACGATACTCTTTCGATGCTCAATTTGTGCATGACCAACGTCCCGACATACCGAAACCGCCAACTCTGTGCGATCGCGGCCGTTTCCAGACTCAGCAACTGCATGGGGCACGCCGCCGGCCCAACCGTGAAGTCCAGGCTCAGGCTTCGCCTGTTGAAGGTACCTTCCGGTATGTTGAAGCGCGCTATCTCGCGTGAGGGAGCGACGCATCTGAGAGACCAGAACAAATCCTTCGGCAGTTTGAGATTCGTGGCCGAAGCGTTCAGGGAAATCCTGTAGGAGCCAGGAGGAAGTTCGGTAAATTGCTGAAGCGCCGCGTTCTTGACGGGCGTGTTCAGAAATCGAATCGTCGCTCCGCTGTCGCTTTCACCTGCATCCCGCGATCCGGCGAAGGTGATCTCCATACCCGACCGGTCGTGTATCACCCAGTCGAATGGTTTGCCGCTGTGGACCGGTTCGAAGCCGCCGTTGAAAATGTAGCCGCCCAGTTTCCGTTCCTCGTCGGACAGGCTGAAGAGAAACAGCCGATAGGCCGGGTCATATTGCCTTTGCTTGATGTAGCCATCGATCACGGCCGACAATTCGTTGGACGTTGGAGACGTCGGGGACCCCGCGAGATCGAGCAACAGTTGGTTTGCGGCTGCCAAACCCTGGGGGTTCTGGCCAAGGGTCGAAAAAAGCTTGCCCCGCCATGGCGCCTCCGCCCGGATGGCGGCGAGCACGGCCCCGTACCCGTCGGGATTGGCGAGAATGGCGGGCCAACCGGCGGCCACGGTTGAAAATTGATCAGGCCACCGACGCAGCAAGATATCGATCTCGGCTACAGCCCTTACCAGGTTGCCCGTCGCGACGGAGCGATCGATGGATCTCTGCAATGCGTGTATTTCGGTCTTGGACAGCATTCGAGCTCGATCAAAGAGTTCGAACGCCTGGTCCTTCTCGCCCTGGCGATACTTGATCTCACCAATCAGGCTATAGAGGCGTGCATCCGCGACGTTGAAGCGAAGCGCATTCCGGGCCTTTGCGGCCAACCCATCGAGATCGGCACCGTCGTTCGTCTGGTTCAGTTCGCCGGCGATCTCGCCTATCAAAGCATCTACGTTCAACGGATCCAGCGCGAGAGAGACGCTTGGCGTTCCCGTCTCAAGAAGACGACTTAGCCCGGTCGACGAAGCCATCAACACCAGAACGGAGGCGACGAACCAAACGCCTGAACGCAGGAGACTTTGCATGCGCGGGCTGGCCTGCTCCACCATCGACTTTGCCCTCGATTTTCGGGATATTCGTGCCGTATTCGTAATACTGGGAATTCATGTATTTGTAGGCGTAGTTGTAGTCGAACTTGTTCACCTGGAATTTCGACATCGCTGCCCCGATGACATTCGCTCCGGCTGCTCGTAGACGCTTCAGAGCCGTTTTGGCGGATTTGCGGGTTACCTGGTTGGTGGAAATCACCATCAGCGTGCCTTCGGCAAGCCGGCCGAGGATCGGCGCATCCGAAAGGCCAACGACGGGCGGCGCATCGATGATGACCAGATCGAAGCGCTTGCCGAGATTGGTGATGATCAGCGCCATTTTGGGCGAAGAGAGCAGGTCCGCCGGGTTCGGCGGTATCGTCCCCGATGTCAGAACAGTCACATTGGGATATTTCGTCGCTCTGAAGATACCGGCCAGATCTTCCTTGCGAACGGTGTTTGTCAGGAGATTGCTTAAGCCGATCGCGTTGTCGAGGCCGAACAGCCGATGCAGATTGGGTTTGCGCAAATCACCGTCGACAAGCAGAACCTTTGCGCCGAGAGCGGCAAAATCCTGGCCAAGCTTGAACGATGTGGTCGATTTACCCTCCGACGGTTCGGAGCTGGTCACCAGCAGCGAACGCGGCGCCCCTTCCGCTCCTGAGAATTGCAGCGACGTCCGCAACGAACGATAGGCCTCCGAAAGCCCCGACTTCTGATCGGCTATGCTGGCTATGAGTTCCCGGTCGTCGACGAGCGGCAAGATGCCGAGCATGGCCAATCCGAGCTCTTTTTCGATCTGCTCCGGATTTGTGAAGGTGTTGTTGAGCAATTCGACGATGTAGATGATCGACGCACTCAAGGCCATGAAGAGCACCAAGGCTATTGCAAGATTGATGCTGAGGCGAGGAGAATAAGGGCTCAAGGGCCGGGTCGCGACATCGACAACGGCAGCGCTTTGCGTCTTGAGCTCAGAACTCACGCCGACTTCGTTCAGCTTGGCGATCAGGCCGTCGTACTGCGACCGGTTGGAATCGACCTCGCGCTTGAGGATGGTGTATTTGATGTTCTTGTCGTTGAAGACGATCTGCTGCTTTTCCAGCTCCGTGAGCTTGGCCTTGAGGTCGGCTTCCTTGTTCTGCGCTTCCTGAAATTTCAACCGTAGCGAGTCGGTTATCGCCAGCACGCCATTGTTGTAGAGCCGCTGCAGTTCCTTGATCTGCGACTGCAACTGCTGCATTTCTGGAAAGCCAGGTTTCAGGATGCCTAATTTCTGCTGGTATTGGCTTGTGAGGTCCGCGAGCTTTTCACTGAGCTTCTGCAGGCCTTCGCTCTCCAGAACCGGACCGAGACTGGCGCCACGCCCCTTGTCCACCTGATCCACCATCCGCCCGGCATCGAGACGCTCCTGGATTGCGGTCGCGAGTGCCGTGTTGAGGGCCTCGATGTTTGACCCGATCAGCGATTTGTCGCCGCCGGTGACGGTAATGCCGGCATCCTTGGCATAGGCGACCAGTTCCTCCTCGGACTTCTGCAGCTTCTGTTTGACCTGCAGGACCTGCTCCTGAATGAACTGCCTTGCCAGATCCGACGTCTCGCTGGTCTGGTCGAGACGTTGATCGATGAAGCTCTGGGCGACCTGATTGGCGACATCGCTCGCATATTTCGGCTTCTGGTCGACGAAGGTGATCGACAGCAGGCTGGTGTTCGTCACCAGATTGACCGTGAGGTCATCGAGGACGCGCTTGATCGCCATGCCTTCCCGCTCTTCGGGCGTCTTTTCCTGGATCGAGAGCGATTTGGAAATTCCGAAGGCGCGGTAGAAGATGTTGCCTATTGAAAAACTCGGAGTCGGAAACAGGAAGTCCGGCTTTTCGGCTAGGCCCAGTTGAAAGACCACGCGCTGCGCCAAGGCCCTGCTCTTCAATTTCTCCCGGGCGGTCAGAAACGCCCGGACGTCACTGTTTTCGGAAACCACCTCAATGTCCTGGAAGACCTTTGCCGAAGGGACCAGAACCTCCAGCTGCGTCGTCGCTTGATATTTGGGTGTCTGCATCATCGTCACAATGACACCGGCGACGAGGCCCGCGACGGCCATCATGACGATCAGCCAGCGATACTGGATGACATAGAACAGCAAACGGAGCGGATTGAAGCCCTCGTCCTGGGCGGCATAGTCACGACCATACGGGCTATAATTCTGCGCCCCATCGTAATAAAGATCCGCGGACAGGGCTTGGCCATATCCGGGGCCGGCAATTTGGGGCTGCCTGTTGCGATCGAGCATGGCGCAAAGTCATCCTGGTTTGTCCGTGGCCGGCCGTGCCTGTCTTATGGAATGACCGCAATGCGGGCCGCGCTCGAGGCGAGACCCAACGCGTCCTTGAGATTGTTCATCGCGATTTTCGACTTCGAAGCGAAAACGACGATCACGTCGCCGCCGTAGATGCGCGGGTTGCGATTCTTGCCTGCGCGAATTTCCTCGACATTGTAGTTGGCGACCAGCCTGCTCTGGCCAAAATTGCGATAGACGAAGACCTTGCCGGCGTCGCCGACAGCATTGAATCCTCCGGCGAGTGCGATCGCATCCAGCAGGGAAGCGCTGCTGGACACCGGATAGATGCCTGCCCTGTTGACTTCGCCGTCGACCGTAATGCGCTGGCCTACCGATTCCTTCACGAAAATCGTCACGTCGGGCGATTGCAGATATTTTGCGCCGTACGCGGTCTCGATTTCCTTCTCGAGCTGACGAACGGTCTTGCCGGCCGCGGTCATCGCGCCAATGAGCGGAAGGGAAATCTGGCCGCTGGCATCGACCTGAACGGTCCTGTTCAAATTATCGACCTGGAAGACGCTGACTTCGAGCACGTCGTTGGCTGACAGCGGCTGCTCGCTGCCATTTTGCGTGTTTTGCGGCGCTGGCAGGTCTTTCACCACCTGCAGCGCACCACCGCCGGCAAGGGCCGTCGAAGACGATGTCGGTTGCAACGCTTCGACGGAGGCCGTCGATGATGTCGAAGAAGAGCTCGCGCAAGCAGAGAGTGCAAGCAACGCGGCCAGCGTCGGCATACCTGCATTGTTTCTGGCAAGATCGAAAATGTTCATCCGAGAGACCCGCTCTTGAACAGCCGACCCAATCCGCCGAAACGGCTCGCGCTGCCGGCATACAATTTCTTGGTGCTCACTTTTCCAATGGGCGCGAGCAGCTGATTCTGCAATATCGCGCCCGGGCGTTTCACCGCCATATTGTAGGCTTCATCTTCGCCGCACCGATTTGCGATGGCGACCACCGCCTGGGAAAGCCCCGGCCGACGCCTCGACGGGCCGTGCGCATCGGATGCGATGATGTCCACCCTGCCTTCGTCGAGCAGCTTTTCCGAGTAGTAGAGAGCGGTCCGGCCAAAGGCTCCTACGACCGAATCCGCCGTGAGCTGGATAAGGCAGCCCAATGCGTTCAATCGCTCGACTACGTCATAGTTCGATTTGATCCAGGTCAACCGTTCAGGATGGGTCAGGATCGGAATATAGCCCGCGCCAACGAGGCGGGAAGCGAGATCCTCGAGCCGCGGCGGCAAGATGTGATGCGGTGGCTCAAAGAGGAAATAGCGCGATCCGTTCAACGTCGGCACTTTGCCGAGCTTCAGCCGGTCGGGAAGATCAGGCGAAACATGAACGTCGGCGCCGACCTAGAGGACAAGCGGGATGCTGGCGCAAGCAAGTTCCCTGACCAGCGCCTCGACTGCCTGGGCAATATTTGTCGTGCCGTTCTCATAGACGCCGGGCATGACGTGCGGGGTGCACACCATATGCGTTGTCCCATCAGCCGCTGCCAGCCGCGCCATTTCGAGCGATTCAGCCAGACTGGAAGAGCCATCGTCGAGACCAGGCAGAATATGGGAATGCAGGTCAATCATTGGCGTTTCTGTCTGCATGGAGGCAAAGCGATGCCGCTGCCTCGACAAAATACAAACGCATCACCCGCATGGCGGCGAATGACGCATTTCACAAGCTCACGCAGAACAGGAACGCTGGGGACCGACTAGCGGCTGACGGCGTCATCGTCATCCTGCAGGCCGAGAAGAAGGGCCGCGCCACCGCCAATCGCACCGGCACCGAGGAGAACCGGCAAAACGCCGGGCTCGGAACCGGCCGGCACGACAGCGGCTTGCGGTGCATCGAACGACACGCACATACCGCCCTCGACAGCGTCGATCTGGACGGTCACATTCGCCGGAACGTCGAACCCGCAATTGGTGCCTACAACCAGGGAAGCCGAAGCCTGCGCCCCTGTCATGATGCGTGCGCCCGAATAGACCGGCGCCTCGCCATTCACACCGGCATAACCGCCAGCCTGTGACATCCGCACGTCACCCTGGACGTTGGTCAACTGGCCGACCACACTTCCCGAAACCGGTATGGCCGCAAGGCAGGAACACTGCGCTGCCTGTGCGAAAGCCGCGGACCCGGCAAACAAAACATTTCCCGCTGCGAGCGCTACAAAAGCAATAACAACTCCAACTCGACCCGTCATTTCCGCCCCATCGAAACCAGCTATTCCCCGCCAGGATCGCCCACACTATTTCAACAACTACTAATGCAATATAGTTAACGAACCCATCTAAAGACACTATCGGCGCGCCGCGGCCAATCACGGCAATGGGCCACAGCCTTCAACGGCTGACAGCGCTGTCGTCGTCCTGCGTGGCCGCAAGCACGCCGGTCGCAAGAAGCGCACCAGAAAAAATTCCCTCGGGCGGACCGAAACCGCCGACCGCTCCGCCAGACTGCTGGATGGCGGCGGTCTGCTCGGAGCCAACCAGCTTGAGGCAGATGTTGCCCTCGACGCGAGAGACATCCAGGCTCGAACTCGCCGGCACATCCAGGTTGCAGCCGCCAACGGCCACGGACGCCGACCCCTTGGCGCCGACCACCACACGACTGCCGGAATCAAGCATATTTCCTGCCTTGGCCGGGCCGTAGCCGGCGGCCTGCGACACCATCACATCGCCATTGACGGAAACAATGGATCCAACCGGATTTGACGCACCATGATAGGCAGTCGCGCAACTGCAAGATGCTTTCTGAGCAAATGCGGAAGCGGAACCGAAACCGACGGAAACAACAAATCCAACCACCACGGTTCTGACGATGAGATTCATTCGTTTTGCCCTTCTCTCGAAGCCGCTCCTTGGAACTTGCAAATCAAAAGTTTATGACATCAGCGCGTAACAGTTTTTTGCCACAATTCCAACCTGTTTGCGCCGGCGCTAGAATTTTGACTTGCCTCGTGCCTTTGGGAGCTCACCACTTTAGCAATAGCGCATGAAAAGTTCTGATTATCGCCGGCGAATTTCAGATTACCCGAAAAACAATTGAGATATCCTTTGCCCCGTGACTGCGCGCGAGCGCTCCTGATCAGACTTGGCGAACGGGAAGGTGGTTCACCATCACCGATGCAGCCACGGCAGCTTGCGCCTGGTCGGACAATCGTGGACTGGCAGCGGCTCATGAAGCCCCGGCGATCGGCCGCTAAGACGGAAATAGATCCGGTGTCAGCCGGCTCACGGCCGGCGATGGCCGCTCATCACGTTGCGGCAGCCGCAAGCTTCTCTATCTGATGCATGTAGCTCTCGACGACGATCGTTTCCGAAAACTGCCGTTCAACCTTTTTCCGGCTCTCGTTCCCCATCGCGTCCCTGGAGTGGCCGTCCATCGTCACGAAATCGATCATCCGTGCCGACAGGTCGCTGGCATCCCTGACCTTGCAAAGGAAACCGTTGACGGCATGGTCCACCACCTCCTTGCAACCGGGCACGTCCGTGGCGATCAGAGGTTTGCCCATCGCGGCCGCCTCGAGCAGTGAGCGTGGGGTACCCTCCCTGTAGGAAGGCAGGACGACACAATCGGCAGCGTCCAGGAAAGGGCGAACGTCGTCGGTGGCACCGAGATACTCGACCAAACCCTCGTCGACCCATTGCTCGATTTCGGCGCGGCTGACCGCGGTTCGGTTCTCGACATCGAGAAAGCCAAGGAGTTGGAAGCGCACCGCAGGCGCTTGGCGACGGACGAGGCGGGCAGCCTCGATGAACTCACCGACACCCTTGTCCCATAGCAGCCTAGCCACCAGCAGAAATACGATGGCACCGGACGGCGCGCGCTGGCGCGGCGACGGCGAGAAGCGCGCGAGATCGACGCCTGAGCCGGGCAGCAGCGCGGTCCGTTCCTTGCGCACGATGCGCGCGCCGACGAACAGCATCCGGTCGTCGTCGTTCTGAAAGAAGACCACCTTCGAACGGGCCAGCGCCAGGCGATAAAGGGCTTTGGCGATTCCCTGGAGAAGGCCGCCCTGGAGGAAGACAGTGCCGAGCCCTGAAACATTGTTTATGACCGGAATGCCATTCAGGTTTGCAGCCATCGAGCCGAACACGTTGGGCTTGATGGTGAAGCCTACGAACGCCAGCGGCTTCTCGCGGCGCAGGATAAGCCAGTAGCGCCACAGAAGCGCAAGGTCGCGAACAGGCGAGGTGCCGGAATTGTCGATTTCGATGTCGACGTGGCGGCAACCCATCCCTGGGATCAAGGATGAATACTCGTCCCTCGGCGCGACGACGACGACATCATAGCCGCGCCGCCGCAACGCCTCGATCAGGCCCTTGCGGAAATTGACCACGTTCCAGGACGTGTTGATCGAGATGACAATCTTCCTTCCCACCTCGGACCCCACTCCCCGCCCCTCCGGATGTCCTTCAGCTCATCGACGCGCGCGTCCGCACGGTTCCAGTCCCAAAAGTCTCGAACAACCGCAAGATCACGTCATCATCGGCAACTGAAGAAATGCGCATGAAACATGCATCCCTTGCAAGCCGCAGGTCCTCGGGCCGGGCAATAAGCCCGGCAACCGCGCGAGCGATGTCTTGCGGGTCGTCTGGGTCAAAGTCGAACCCGGACCCCGCAGGGAGGTAATGCCTCGTGCCGCTGTCGCGCGACATCAATACGGCACATCCCGCCCAGGCGGCCTCGACGGGAGATACCGCGGCAGGTTCCGTACGCGAGGGCAATATCAAGAGATCATGGCTGGCATAGATCGAGATCATCCTGTCATGAGCTATGTTGTTTTGAAACCGAAGTCTGTCCGCCAGTCCAAGCGCTTGGGCCTCTTGCCGCAAGGCCTCACAAAAAGCCGCGTCGGAATGCGTCGCCTCCTCGCCGCACAACGTTATGGAGAATGGTGTGGACGCCGAGATCACCGCCAGTGCCCTCAGAAGCAAACTGTGCCCCTTTCGCTCCCGGTATTTTGCCACCATCAGGATTCGGGGCGGCGAATGCAACGGCCTGCCTTGCAGCGCTCCGATCCGGATCGGCTCGAAGGGATTTCCGAATGGCAGGGGCATGGCGCCTCCCGCACCGACGGAGCCAGGATTCGACGGGAGCCGTGACGTGAAATGCGCAATCCCGAGTTGCCGAAAGACAGCTCTGCGGATCCATGTGCCGCTCCATGCCTGAGGCCTGACATTCTCCTGATCGTAGATAACCAGCTTGCGGCCTTGCAAAATCGCACACAACGCGGCGACCCTGCAGAACCATCGCGTCACGCCGCGCACGATCACCACATCGGGATTCTCGACCCGAAGATGTCTCCAGTAGGAAACAAGACCGGGAAAGGAAAAGGGCGAGTTTGGGATATCGCTCGGACCCATGTGCATAACTCTTCGTGACAGCGCCGATGGTGCCACTACATTGGGAGAAACAAGTGTGTAATTCTCCGTTGCCCCTGTTTCGACGACGTCGATTGCAACATGATGCCCGGCCGAGGTCAGTATGCGCACCCAAGGCACAACATTGGTGTGGTATCTTGGTAGGCAAAACAAGTATTTCAAACTGTCAGACCTGGGATATTTTCCGTGATTCGGATCTGCTTTTTCAGCAATAATTGCGAAAACACCATCATTGCCGTGTAGACCAGCGCCGATGCGATCAGACCGGCCCAGGCGATACCCGGAATTCCGATCCAGCCCGACAGGACGAACGAAAGCGGCAGGTAGACGATGAATGCCGACGCCATGATTTTGAGAAGCGGTTTTGTTCCGGCCAGAACCTGGATCAAAGGATTGAAATGCATTCCGGCCAGGCCGAGACACTCGGCCGCGAACAAGATAGCGAAAAGCAGCGAGGCATCGGCATAGGCCGAACCGGCGGCCAGAACCACGATGAATTTTTGCAGCACGACACCGCCCGCCGCCATGCCCGCGGCGACACATGCCGAGACCATCGTGATGCGGGCGTTCAGCCTGTTTAGGCGGGACGGAGATTCTTCGTTGGACAGTCTCGCGAGTTCGGGAAAGATCACCTGGTTCAAGGGCCCAGTCAGCCGGGACATCATCGTCGCCAGACGCGACGCCACGGAATAGGCGCCGGCGGCAACATCTCCTAAAAGACCGGCGACAAGGAACAAGGCTACATGTCGTCTAGCACTCACCAGGGTCGACAGCACACTGGTCCCGGTGGCCATGACAAGGAATGTCCAAAAGAAACGCCGCCTGGAACGGGAACGAAGCGGATTGAATAGTTTGATGTTCTCGCGTCGGGCATAGACAAGCAGCCGGACGAACAGCGCCAGATTGTAGAGCGCACCGATCGCCGCCAACACAGCCACATAGGCGATCAGAGGCGCTTCGATGGCCCAAAGGACGAGCGAGGCAACAACCACGGCAGCCCCCTGGGCGAGTTGATTGCCGGCAATGACGTCGTACCGCCCATTCAGGCGAAGCACGCCTTTGGGGGTGCCCGCGAGGCTGGCCAGCAAGGTGAGACTATAGATCAGCGCCAGAAGCCGATCCTGGTGGGATACGCCGATCGACTCCCCAAACAGCAGGACCCCACCAACCGCCACCGCAGTGGCGACAACGGCCGCCGAAACGTCGAGCGCGATCCCGCATGAAGCTGCCCGGCCAAGGCGCGAGCGGGACCTGGCGGACAGCCTGATGACAGGCTGCCAACTCTCAAACGTAGCGAGGCCGGAGATGAACGTGACATAGGCCTGGATTACGGCGAGGGTGCCAAAATCTCCGGGGCCGAGCGAGCGTGCATTGAGCGCCAACGCGATGACGGAACACAAAGCCGCCACTCCACTTGAGGATGTGGTCATGGTGACGTCCCGAGCGACCCTGCGCGCGCGTATCCATCCAGAAGGTTTGGCTATCGCCGTCATGTCCTCAGCCATGGTCCCGGCGCAGGCCCCGCACTCCCGCTTCCATCGCAGGCGCTTGCGGGAAGCACTTTCGATGGACATACACCAGCCCGAATATGAAAAGCGACACAAGGATGACCCGCTTGGCGGAGATGAACGCGCCGAGCAGTTCCTTGCGCTGGATGTAGAATGTGAGGTGGATGATCGCCACGATCAGACCAGACTTGAGCGTCGCGCTGCGCACGTTGCGGATTATTGCCTCGATGGCGACACAGACCAGGGAAAGAATAATGACGAGCAGCGGAAATCCGGCGTATCCGAAATTTGCATAGAACTCCGCCCAGATATTTGCCGCCACACCGCCACTGTAGCCCGGAAAAAGCAGCGGCTGGACCTGCTCGTTGTAAGTACAGCCATCCTTGCCGAAGACCGCATCCGAAAATGGAATGAAAGAAAGTGGCACCAACCAGAGATTGGAACAAGGCAAGGTGTAGTTATATTTTACGATAAGGTCCAAATGAGCCAATGTCACGAACTGCTCCAACCCGACAAGGGTGGAATCTGACAACTGGTCGAATTTTATTTTTTGGCCGACAAGCTCGAAATTCCCCGCCTTCACCGCGGAGTAGACAGACTTGTACACTGCCAGAAAAAAGAACGCTGAAAATCCGCCGATGACATACCGTTTTCTTATCATCATCAACGGAACATTCCTGTATCTTAGATACAGTAAAGATAGGATAGTTATCGCAACCGAGGATCTATGCCCAATATAGAGCGTTAAAATTAATCCTAGGCAGCTCAGGGCCATAACAAGCTTGGATTTCCTCCACCCGGCCAGAGCCCCAAAGACCACGCCGATGATACAGGCGTTGTAAAATATATACTGAAACCGACCAGTTGACGATAAAACATCCGCCTTAGACGCGGAGAAAAGTGCCGGGTTCGCAATCGAAATTCCGCCGAAAATAATGATCATCGCGATTATTATCAACGACTCTCCTTGGCTATCTCCCTCAATTTCGAAACTCTGGCGTCTCGGAACGAAGCCAACCATCGCCGCGGCGATGCAAACCATGGAAACGGCGATGGCATACCCCGTGCCCAAATCATATGTAAAATCATACTTCCTTCCGCCAACGTCAACGTACTGAAAGCCGCCGGCAAGAAATGGAACAAAATAAAGTAGGCTCGATATAAGCAAAAGCATTTGCGGCGTAAGCGCAAAGGGTGAAACCAGGTAATCTCTTCTGACGTCCCGCGCCTTCACCCTATTGCCTAGCTCCCAATATCCTCACGCCCGGCGGCTCACAAATCCGGCTGGTGTCTGCGGCCCTCCGAATGCCAGCCGAGTGCGGTACGGCGGGCGACATGTCGTGCGGAACGGGCCTGCCGACACCTAGACCTCGGCCATGATTACATGGGCCTGAATTTTGGCGGCGACTTCACCGCTGCCGTGTCGGTCTGCGATGGCGGATGCCGCGTAATCGGTTGCAGCGTCCAGTTTTCCAGCTTCCCTGGCCTCGATTTCGGTGCGAAGAACAGTGCCTTGACAGTAGGCAACGGCCGGAAGGCGTGGCGAGGATGCGCGGCTCTGTTCGGCTCTCGTCTCGATCACCACTCGAGAGAAGCCTGCATCCTCTAGGTCGCGACGGATCAGCACCTTGTCGTGATAGCCGTGCGGCGTGCGTGCCAGGAAGCGCGGGGGATCGTCGGGAAAGATCCGTGCCAGAGCGTTGGTCACGTCATCGGCGAACACATTCTCCTCGATGCGATCCCATACATTGAACAAAAACCGTCCGCCGGGCTTCAGGACCCGCCTGGCTTCGCGATAAGCAGACGTGCGGTTCGGAAAGAACATCGCACCGAACTGACAACAGACAAGATCGAAGGCCGCATCTTCAAATGGCAGCGCCATCGCATCCGCTTGGCGCCACTCGATGCGGCTATCAGGAGTTTGTCGCGAAGCAGCGTAGTCGAGCATCGGCTGGTTTAGGTCGGTCACGACATAGCTTGCGTCGGGCGACAGTCTTGGCGCCAATGCGCGGGTGACGACCCCGGTGCCCGCGGCGATTTCCAGGACCGCGCCGGGCGATAGGGCCGCTGCTCGCCGCGCGATATCCGCAGCGAACGGCTCAAAGATCAAAGGCACCATGTAGCGGTCGTAGTTTTCCGGAATTGAGCCCGCGAACAGCTTGTCGGTTTCCAACATGACAATCCCCACCGTCTGCCTGATGACTCGCGAGCTTAACATATAATTGTCTGTTCCTGGTCGTTTCCGTGCGCTAGCCCTTGGCAGACAATCTTTCCCATAGCGCGCTGTATGCTCTTGCCATCCGCTCAACTGAAAAATCGGACGCGACGCGGTTGCGGCATGCCTGCTGTCTTGTCTCCCAGGATGGCGAGTCACGGTTTTCCAGAGCCATGTTTCTAATGGCGCGAGAAAGCGCGTCGGGATCCTGGCTCGGAACAACACATCCGGTGTTGCCGACAATCATGCCGATATCGCCGACATCCGTCGCTACGCAAGGCGTACCGCACGCCATGGCTTCGGCGACAACGTTAGGGAATGCCTCGCGCCTCGAGGCAAGGACATGGATGTCGAACGCACTCATGAGAGCGGCAACACCGTCGCTCGGACCAAGCAGCATCACCTTGTCGCGAACGCCGTAACGGTCCAGCAGTCCGGCAAGGTCGGTATTTTCAGGAGAGATTCCGGGGCCGGCGAGAATACATTTGAAAGGGAACTCGGCGCGCGCCGACAGCTTGGCCAAGGCAGCGGCGAGATTCCTGTGATCCTTGTCGGGATGCCAGCGGGCGACGCTTCCGATGACGAATTGGCCTTCCTCTATCGACCAGGCCCGGCGCAGCCGACTGCGCGCCCTCTCATCCGGCTCGAAGACAGCCAGATCATAACCGTTCGGAATTATCGTCCAGTTCGAAGCCGAGTAACCCGCGCTGATATGGCGCCGTGATGCCTGTTGCGAACAGCTCACGATCTGGGTCGGGACCACCCGGGATATGAGCGCGCAGGCCCGGTCCGCCGTCCGCGTGGCCAAGGGGGCGACAAGCGGATCCAGACCGGAATTGTGCATTCCCCAAACCACCAGCCGGATACCCGCAAGCCGAGACAGGACGCCTCCAACCAGATTTGCGTGGTACATCCAGCACTGGACGATATCAGGCGGATGGGCTGACAAGACACGCCGAAATGCCGCCAGCCCGCCGAGGCTTAGCCTTCCCTTCGGCATCGACAGACAGGTCAGGGGCACCCCCGCTTCCCGAAGCAGCGGGCCATATTTTCCTTCGTCGGAAAGCGAGACCACGGCGTGCGAATGAGTGTGCTCGGCCATGCAGAGACGGAACAAAGCCGCCTCAGCACCGCCATTGTGCAGCCCGGTGATGACATGCAGGACTTTAATCCGGGAGCTCCTTTCGGGTGGCGCTCGCCAGGCCCATACCCATCGCGAGCAGATACGCGTCAGCCACTTTTTCGACACTGAAATCCTGGGCTCGACGTCTGACATCGGGTGGGCTGATGTCATCGAGGCCGGCCAATATCGCGGCCGCGAAGGCTTGCACGTCGCCCACCGCGACAAGCCGCCCCCACTTGCCGTCCTCCAGGATTTCCGCTGGGCCGCTTTCGCAATTTGTGCTCACCACCCTGGCTCCGCAGGCCATGGCTTCGATAATCGTATTGGGAAAGCCCTCCCTTCGCGACGAATGGAGAAACAGCGCGGCGCGGTGCATCCACGGATACGGATTTTTCGAAAAGCCGACCAGGGCGACCGAGGAACGCAACTCGAGTTCATCGATCATCGTCTGCAGCGACGCGCGCAGCGGCCCTTCCCCCACAATCGCCAGTTTGACGGGTCGTTTCCTTACGACCTGTGAAAAGCTGCTAATCAGAGTGGCATGGTCCTTTGCGAAATCGAGGCGACCGACGGCGACCAGCAGGGACCTGCCGTCCTCGTCCGCGAACGGATGATCGATGGGCGCGCTGGCCTGTGCCTGAATGTGTTCTATATCCAACGGGTTGTGGATCACTTCGACAGAATTCGGGTAGAGCCCGATGCGCCTGATCAGATCGTCCGCAACGCCATGTGAGACGGCTATTATCCTGTCGGCATAACCGTATGTCATTCGCATGAGGAACGGCAGAAATCTCTCACGGATCAGTTTCGTATCCGCAAGGGTCCTGGACAGGTTGCTTCTCTCGGATATGACCGTACGCACCCCTTGCCGTGACAGGAAGGACGACACTATTGCCAGGATGTTCGCGTGAGGCAGCGCCGCCAGCATCACCCGCGGCTGCTCCGCCTTGACGTAGCGAATAAGGCCGGACAGGGAAAACAGCATGCGAGACGCCTGCAGATCCACTATCTTTATCGTGTCGGGAACCAGGGGAAGATATTCACCTATCGCACATCCAAGTACGAGATCCGTCACCAGCCCACGCCGATCGAATTCCCGGGCCAGGGTAAGCATCGCGCGCTCGGTGCCACCTGCCCGCAGCGAGGGGATGAAGACGGCGATCCGGGCATCCGGACCGCCCGGCGACTTTCTATCTTTCCTCGTTCGCTTCATCCGGTTCGAAGCCCGGTCGCCGCCATACCGCCTCGTTCGGCTCTAGCTCTCCCGTTGGAAAGCAGGCGCAACCGGAAACGGGCCAGGACCGGCGGAGAATATCTTCGACGGATCACTGTTTTCGCCGAAAGACATAGGCATAGGTCTCCGCCGCATCCTTGCCGAGCAAGAGAGCGGCGATGCCAAGCCAGAGGCGCCAGGCTAGGAAAGCCGGCACGAAGGAATAGAAGTATGAACTTCTCCAGAACAGGCGCCGCTGGACAAGCTCCAGCCCATTTTGCGCCGCGATCCTTTCCACTTCGCTTGGCAGGCATTTGTCATAGAAAGCCGGAAATCCGTCATGACCCCTGCCTTTGTCGGGATAGATGGCAAACAGCAGCCGCCGCTTGATCCTCTCTGGCAAAATCAGGTTCAACCTAGCGAAAACGGCATTGCGTGACGGCGAGAAAATGGCAACCAAACCGCCCGGCTTGACGCAACTGGCGATGCCGCGAAGCGCGCCCTCTCCGTCGCGAACATGTTCCAGGGTCGCCTGGCATATGACCAGATCAGCGTCCTGCCTTCCCTTGAACACGGTAAGGTCCGCCTCGATCTGCTCGTCATAGAGTCCATCGGGGGCCTTGGACAGTTCCTCGGCAGCGAGATCAAGTCCGACCACGACGAGCCCGAGGCACCGCTTCTGCGGCAGGCTGACGAGCGGTCTTGCGCCTCCACCCAGATCGTAGACCAATGTGTCCGGAGACAGCAGCGCCGGCGCGATTTCGGTCGCAAACGTGCTATTGCCGTCCGCGCGAAGGCGTGGCGGCAAAGCCCTGTCAAGATATTCAGAGACCGCCACGTTCGCGCGTACAAACCCCCTCAGCAACGACACTGCCTCCTTATCGGTTCGCGCTATCCCCGCCCAAAATAATCCTGGTACCACTCGACGAACCGCCCCACCCCCTCGGTGACGGAGGTGCGGGGGCGATAGCCGACCGCCGCCTGCAGCGCCGAAGTGTCGGCGAAGGTGTCGGGCACGTCGCCGGCCTGCAGCGGCAGCAGCTCGATCACCGCCTTGCGGCCGAGCGCGTTTTCCAGCGCCTCGACATAGGCGGTCAGCTTCACCGGATTGTTGTTGCCGATGTTGAAGATGCGCCAGGGCGCGCTGCTGGTCGCCGGATCCGGACGGCCGGAATCCCAGGCCGGGTTGGCTGCGGCGGGGCTGTCGCTGGCACGGATCACGCCCTCGGCGATGTCCTCGACATAGGTGAAGTCGCGCGTGTGGTTGCCGTTGTTGAACAGCTTGATCGGCTCACCGGCCAGGATGCTCCTGGTGAACAGGAACAGCGCCATGTCAGGGCGTCCCCAGGGACCGTACACGGTGAAGAAGCGCAGCCCCGTGGTCGGCAGGCCAAACAGGTGGCTGTAGCTGTGCGCCATCAGTTCGTTGGCACGCTTGGTGGCGGCGTAGAACTGCAGCGGATGGTCGGCCGGCCGATGCTCGGAAAACGGCATGTCGGTGTTGGCACCGTAGACGCTCGAGGTGCTGGCATAGGTCAGGTGCCCGACACGGCTGCCGCGGCAGGCCTCGAGCATGTTGGTGTAGGCGATGATGTTGCTCTCGACATAGGCACGCGGGTTTTCCAGGCTGTAGCGCACGCCGGCCTGGGCGGCGAGATGGATCACCCGGTCGAAGCCATGGTCGGCAAAGCAGCCGTCGACCACGCCCCTGTCGGCGAGATCGCCATGGATGAAATGATAGCCGGCATTGGTCTTGCGGCTCGCCTCGTCCAGGAGCCGCAGCCGCGCCTGCTTGATTTGCGGGTCGTAGTAATCGTTGATGCTGTCGATGCCGACAACCTCGTCACCGCGCTCCAGGAGCCGCCTGGCGACATGATAGCCTATGAAGCCGGCAGCGCCGGTGACCAATACCTTCATCAGAAGCGCCCGTCCGTAACGTCCCTAGGGAACAGCCCCTTGATGTCGTAGATTACACTGGGGTCCTTGCAAAGCGACTTCAGCCCCGCAACGCCCAAGCTGCGGAACTGCGCGTGTCCGACAGCGACGATGACGCCGTCATAGCGCGCGGCGGGCATCTCCTTCACGCTCGCCGTGCCGAAAGCGCGTGCGCATTCCTGCGCGTCGACCCAAGGGTCCCAGATATCGATGCCGGCATTGTACTGCCTCAGTTGCGCGACGACGTCGACGACCTTGGAATTCCTCAAGTCCGGACAGTTTTCCTTGAAGGCCGCACCCATCACCAGAATCCGGCTGCCAACGACAGGTATGCCCTTGCGCATCATCAGGCGGGCCGTCTGGTCCGCCGCATGCTGGCCCATGCCGTCATTGATGCGGCGCCCGGCAAGAATCACCTCGGGATGATAGCCGAGTTCCTGGGCCTTGTGGGTGAGATAATAAGGATCGACGCCGATGCAGTGCCCGCCGACGAGGCCCGGCGTGAAGCGCAGGAAATTCCATTTGGTGCCGGCCGCCTCCAGCACCTCCGACGTGTCGATGCCCAGCTTGCCGAAGATCAGCGACAGCTCGTTCATCAGGGCGATGTTCAAGTCGCGCTGCGTGTTCTCGATGACCTTGGCGGCCTCGGCCACGGCAATGCTGGAGGCACGATGCGTACCCGCCGGCACGATCGAGGCATAGAGCGCGTCGATGGCCTCCGCCGCCTCTGGCGTGGAACCGCTGGTGACCTTGACGATCGTCTGCAGCCGGTGCTCGCGATCGCCGGGGTTGATGCGCTCTGGACTGTAGCCGAGGAAGAAATCGCTGTTGTAACGCAGCCCGGAATGTTTCTCGATCAGCGGTGCGCAGACTTCCTGCGTGCAGCCGGGATAGACGGTGGATTCAAAGATCACCACCGCGCCCGGGGATATGACCTCGCCGACCGTCGTCGACGCCATGACGAGAGGCTTCAGGTCCGGCCTGTTGGCCCGGTCGATCGGCGTGGGCACGGTAACGATGAAAATTCCGCAGTCGTGCAGATCGGCTTTCTCGCTGGTGAACTTCAGCCCTCTGGCGGCGGCGATTTCCTCCTCGCTGGCTTCTAACGTATGGTCCTCGCCGCGCTTCAGTGCCTCCACGCGCGACGGGTTGATGTCGAAGCCGATCACATCCCTGGTCGCCCCGAAGGCCACAGCCAGCGGCAGACCGACATAGCCAAGTCCGATGACAGCTATTTTCCTTGAGGCGAGATCCATTGCTTCCTGCACGTGCGATCGGATTCAGGCCCTGATTTGGCTATCGCGCACCAAAACCGGTGAACATCGTTTTTATGGTCCTGAGAACGATCAGCACGTCCAACCAGGGTGAGAAGTTCTTTATGTAGTAAAAATCATAGTGCAATTTTTCCATGACATCGCCGACTGCTGCGACATGGCCCTGATTTACTTGTGCCCACCCGCTCACGCCCGGCCTGACGATGTGCCGGTACCGGTAGAACGGCAATTCCGCCTCATACCATTGCGACAGCACGACAGCTTCCGGCCGTGGCCCGATCCAGCTCATCTCACCGCGCAGGATGTTGATGGCCTGCGGCAGCTCGTCGATCCTGAACTTGCGCAGGAAGCTTCCGACCCGCGTGATGCGATCGTCATCCCGTTTGGTGATCGCCTTGTCCTTGTCGCTGCCGGAGCCGGTCTGCTGCCTCATCGAACGAAATTTGTAGACGGTGCAGATCCTGCCCCGGTAGCCCATGCGGGGTTGGCGAAACAGCACGGGGCCTTCCGAGTCCAGCCGGATCGATAGGGCGACCAGCAGCAGAACGGGACAAAGAACCACGACAAGGACAAGCGCGGAGGTCCAGTCGATGGCCTGCTTGATCTTGAGATAAGCCTGGTTCGGATTGAGCGAGCCGAGCGTGTTCTCCGACAGATGTTCGATCTCGACACGACCGGTCAACGATTCGCTGACCTGCTTGACGTGATAGACGGGCGTGCCCGACAGCGCCCGGTCGGCGATGTAGCGCTCCCATTCGGCGCCGAGGTCCGCACGCAAATCGACAACAACGCCGTTAACTCTTTCGATAACGGTGCCGGGCGACTTGAGCCAGAACCAGTGCACGCCCGGCAGGGCCCTGAGGCGCTCGACATTGCCGCCGGGAATGACGGCCAGCCGGTACGGCTCAAGACGCCGGGTCATGAGGCTCAGGCCGAAATACCAGAGCGTGGACTGCGTGAAGCTGGCGGCGGCCTGAAACCGGCTATACTCGAAGCGGAAAAAGAAAATCGTCAAGAAAACAAGACCGTAGGACAGGACGAATGTCGGCAGGATATAGCTTGCCGCGGCCACGCCCGGAAAATTGCCAATGCGGCGATAGGCAAGAAAGCCGGTAACATGCGCAATGATGGCAGCCGCGACCGTTATCTGCAGATTGGCCGAATAGATCGCGTCCGGATAGGATGCTATCCGGATCAGTGCTGGCGCGATGATCGCGAATGTCAGTCCGCCGATGAGTTGAAAACGAATTCTGAACAGGAAGTGCCGGCTTCCGACAATCGTTGATGTTGCGACATTCAACTTCTTCCCCTTCCCCCGAAAGGTGCCCGTGTCGGCAATCGCCACTACACTTGGCAGGCCGTTCCTTCGCAAAGCGAACCGGACCCCTCACCATTGGCGATTCGACTCAGTCGAAGATCAAGAGCTACGCCAGTGCGACCTCACCAGCAAGCATCTATTTAGCGGGAATAGTTGGCAGAAGTTCTGATCGGCAGCATTGCTGCATTGCAATTTAAAAGCCGCGGCTAATGTCCCGGCTTATTCTCCAATCCTTGAGAAACCTGCCGAACCCTCAGCCGATATATAGAGGTGATGTCTTTGGTGCCGACCAAGCGCCCATGCCAAATCGGCCAACCGCCTGGCCAGATCGCCATCGATGGCCGGTCCGGGCCCGATGCAGCCAAGCGAAATCAAAAAGCCATCCGGATTCAACCGTTTGCCGATACAGGTTCGAACTCCGACTTTCGCCCGCTGCGCTTGTGGACGCTGGACAATTCCCCGGTTCGCTTCACAATGCGATCAAAAGCGCACCGTGAAAAGCGTGATGGAGGAACCCGGTATGCTGGGACTGATGCAGGAATGGCCGCTGCTGTGCCACAAGCTGATCGACAACGCCGAGCGGCAGCATGGTGCGCGGGAGATCGTGTCGCGTTCGATCGAGGGGCCGATCGTGCGCACCACCTATGCCGACCTTCATCGTCGTTCCCTCAAGGTCGCCCAGCGCCTGGAGCGCGACGGTTTTGCCTTGGGCGACCGCATCGCGACGCTGGCCTGGAACACCGCCCGCCACATCGAGACCTGGTACGGCATCATGGGCATCGGTGCTATCTACCACACCCTCAATCCGCGCCTGTTTCCCGAACAGATCGTCTGGATCATGAACCACGCCGAGGACAAGGCCGTCTTCGTCGACCTCACCTTCATCCCGTTGCTCGAGAAGATTGCCGGTGCCGTCAAATCGCTGAAGAAGGTAATCGTGCTCACCGACAAGGCGCACATGCCGCAAACGACCCTGCCCGACGCCGTCGCCTATGAGGAGTGGCTCGGAGAGGTCGATGGCGATTTCGCCTGGAGGAGCTTCGACGAAGGCACCGCCGCCGGCATGTGCTACACGTCGGGCACGACGGGCGATCCCAAGGGGGTCGTCTACAGTCATCGCTCGAACGTGCTGCACGCCATGATCGCGGCCATGCCCGACGCCATGGGCCTGTCGTCGCGCGACACGATTCTGCCGGTGGTGCCGATGTTCCACGCCAATGCCTGGGGTCTTGGCCAGAGCGGCCCGATGATCGGCGCCAAGCTGGTCATGCCAGGCTGCAAGATGGACGGCGCCTCGATCTATGAATTGCTCGATCAGGAAAAGGTGACGTTCAGCGCCGCCGTGCCGACCGTGTGGATGATGCTGCTGCAGTATCTGGAGGAGACTGGCAAGACGCTTCCCCATCTCGGCAAGGTCGTGATCGGCGGCTCGTCGTGCCCGCGCGCGATCATGACGAAATTCCAGGACGATTACGGTGTCCAGGTCATCCATGCCTGGGGCATGACCGAAATGTCGCCGCTCGGCACGCTGTGCACCTTGAAGCCGGACTATGCCGGGCTCGAAGGCGAGGCTCGGCTCGACGTCCAGAGCAAGCAGGGTTACCCGCCTTTTGGCGTCGAAATGAAGGTGACCGATGACGAGAACAATCCACAGCCTTGGGACGGCAAAACGTTCGGCCGGCTGAAGGTGCGCGGCCCGGCCGTCGCCCGCGCCTATTATGGCGGTGCGGGCGCGGAGCAGTTCGACGTGGACGGCTGGTTCGACACTGGAGACGTCGCCCATATCGATGCCGGC
The DNA here is from genome assembly GCF_006442875.1 of Mesorhizobium sp. B2-3-15. Taxonomy (NCBI): domain Bacteria; kingdom Pseudomonadati; phylum Pseudomonadota; class Alphaproteobacteria; order Hyphomicrobiales; family Phyllobacteriaceae; genus Mesorhizobium; species Mesorhizobium sp. B2-3-15. The sequence continues at coordinate 244,551 of NZ_VFVO01000011.1, forward strand.
GGCTACATGCAGATCACCGACCGTGCCAAGGACGTCATCAAGTCCGGCGGCGAATGGATTTCGACCATCGACCTGGAGAATCTGGCCGTTGGCCATCCCGATGTGGCGGAAGCCGCGGCCATCGGCGTCAAGCATTCGAAATGGGGCGAGCGGCCCCTGCTGGTCGTCGTTGCCAAGCCGGGCAAGGAACCGACCAAGGCCGGGATTCTCGATTTCATGGATGGCAAGGTGGCCAAATGGTGGATGCCGGACGACGTCGCTTTCGTCGGCGAGATACCGCACACCGCCACAGGCAAGATCCAGAAGATCACCTTGCGTCAGCAGTTCAGGGACTATCGCTTGCCGACGGATTGAGAGGATGTTGCGTGTTTCCGCAAAAAGGCACTAAACCTCCATCCGGGTTGGGGCAGCGCAGAGAATAATGGTTAGCATTCCCGAACGGCAAACGTCGAAGGCTGCCGGCTGGTCGCGGCGCACGGGCGCCTTTTCAGCGGTGCTTTTGCTGACGAACTTTGTCGGCCATCGCTTCGGCCTCGTCCAAACACCGGTCTTCCTGTGGGTGCTGGGCATTGCTGCCCTGCTGGCGGCGCTGGCGCTGCTGTTTGCCGGCCTGGCCTTTGCAAGGCTGTGGAATTTTGGTGACCGTGGTGGCCGTGATCTCACCGTCGGCGCCTTGCTGGCGCTGCTGGTGCTCACCCCCTACGGCGTTGCCGCCTATTGGGCGACGATCTATCCGCCGCTGCGGGACATTTCGACCGATTTCGATGAACCGCCCGCGCTCGATGTCAGCGACCGGACCAAGGACATGAACGCAGTGTCCCCGTCGACGCCGGGTGAGCAGACGTTGCAGACGGACAGCTATCCATTGGTCACCGCACGCAGCTACGACCTGCCGTTCGAGACCGTCGTCAATGCCGTTGAAACCGTGCTCGACCGGCGCGGCTGGGACCTTTCGGAGCCTTATCCCGAACTCGCCGGACAGACGGAGGTGACAATCACCGCCGTCGCCTCGAGTTTCGTTCTTGGCCTTCCCGCGGACGTCGCCATTCGCGTCACGGATGACGGCGACACGGTCATCGTCGACATGCGCTCCGCCTCGCGTTACGGCCGCCATGACCTTGGCGACAATGCCGCGCGCATCACTGAATTCCTCACGGAGCTCGATCAGGAAGTCGCCGGCCAGATCGGCGCGGCGCCGGCACAATAGCCATTTTTCGAGCAAATCGCGCGCCGCGACGATGATTGGTGAACGGGTGGGCGGCGGCAGGGCTATCGGCCAGGCGTGAAAATGCCATCTATGGCGGGAGCGGAGTCCGTCGCCACCACGCCGCGCGCCACCAGGTCCTCCAGATGGGCAAGCACCGACAGGCCGGCGGCGCCGTGCAGCCGGGGGTCGGTATCCCTGTAGATCGCCTTGACCATGTCGGGGATTGTCCTGTCGCCGGCCCTGATCCGTTCCAATATGGCTCGTTCGCGCATCTTGCGATGGGTCTTCAGCCCGCGCATGAAAGCGCGCGGCGCCGTCACCGGTCCCCCATGGCCAGGCAGCAGCAGCCGGTCGCCGCGCTTGATCAGGCGGTCCAGCGATGCCATGTAGTCGGCCATTGCCCCGTCCGGCGGCGCGACGATCGAGGTTGCCCAGCCCATGACGTGATCGGCTGAAAACAGGATGCCGGTGCCTTCCAGCGCGAATGCCGCATGGTTGGCGGTATGGCCGGGCGTCAGGACGGTCCGGATCGCCCAGCCGTCGCCGCTGACCAGCTCGCCGTCCGGCAAGGCGATGTCGGGAATGAAAGCGGTGTCGGCGCTGGCGTCGAGCGCGTTGGTTTCGCCAATGTGCAAGGGCCTCGCCGGCCGGTGCGGTCCCTCCGCCAGCACTTGGGCGCCGGTGCGCTCCTTCAACCGGGCCGCCAGCGGAGAATGGTCGCGATGCGTGTGGCTGACGAAAATGTGGCTCACCGGCCGGCCCGCGATCACGTCGAGCAAGGTCTGAAGATGCGCCTCGTCATCGGGCCCCGGATCGATCACCGCCAGCGTATCGTGGCCCACGACGTAGCTGTTGGTGCCATGGAAAGTGAAGGGACTGGGATTAGGGGCCGTGACGCGTTGCACGTCGGGGGCCACGCTTACACCTCGGCCGTAAGCAGGGTCGAAGCTGGTATCGAATTTGAGAGCCATGTCGGCGCATTGTTCCCGGAACGCAAAACCGATTGCCGCATAGCACGCAAGCCAATATAGGAAAATGCAAGACCGCGATTTCTGGTTCGCGGCAAGTTTGGATTGGGGAAGACCATGACAACCGCAACGACGACGCGCCCGCTTGTTTTCCTGGCCTTGCCGCAGGAAGGTGCCGCGCGACTGGCAACGCAGTTTTTGCTGGCGATCACTGGGACGCTGCTTTTGACGCTTTCGGCCAAGACCAAGGTGATCCTCGGGCCTGTCGACCTCTCGATGCAGACGCTCGCCGTCCTGCTGATCGCCGCCGCCTTCGGCATGCGGCTCGGCGTCGCCACCCTGCTGCTCTACATGGCGGAAGGCGCCATGGGCTTCCCGGTCTTCCAGGGCACGCCGGAAAAAGGCATCGGCATTGCTTATATGCTCGGCTCGACCGGCGGCTATCTCGCCGGCTTCGTGGTCATGGCGGCGATTGTCGGCTGGGCCGCCGACCGCGGCTGGGACCGTCATCCGATCAAGCTTTTCAACGCCATGCTGGTTGCCGAAGGGGTGATGATGGCGATGGGTTTTGCCTGGCTGGCGCTGCTCATCGGTCCGGAAAAATCCTGGCAGTTCGGCGTCGTGCCGTTCATCGTCGGCGATCTCATCAAGGTCGCGCTCGCGGCCAGCCTCGTGCCGGCCGTCTGGTCGTTGCTGAAGCGCTCCTGAAATTTGGGGGTCCCTGCCGCCGATCGAATGGCAGGAGCTTCAAATAGATTCCATCGGCGCAAACTCCTCGTGATCGGACCAACAGCAAAAAGTGCCATAATCCGGCCATCGTCGGTGTTAAGCTTCGTTAACGGGCAAAGGGGTGCGATTGGCGACTGAAAGAGGTTCGCATGGACGCGCTCGACGATAAGGTTCTCGAGAGTACGCTTGCCGAAAGCCTGGCCGATCTGGTGCCGGACGAAAAGACCGTTTCCGAAGACGAGTTCGTCGAAGTTGTCGGCGGCGCGCTCGAAGCGGTCGGCGGCACACTGCTGTTCAAGATGTGCGTCCAGAACGAAGGCGAAGGCCAGCACGTCGCGGCGGCATCCGTCGGTGATGGCGGCAATCGCCAGTTCCTTCTGCTCACCTTGCCAACCGTCGGAGGGGCGCTGAAGGTCGAGACGATCTCGAGAAGCAGCAACCCGGTGGCGGGCATCGCGGCCGCCTATGCCGGGCTGATGGACGCCTTCAAAACCGCTGCCTGATTTTCCGCTGCCACGCCAAGGCCAGTCTTGCGCCACGCACGGGGCGCTTGGTGTCTGCTTGTTTGTGACCACGGGCCTTGTTCTATCCGGTCGCCCACCACACCTAAGGTCGGGGCAAGGAGAACCAGCATGGACAAGATCGCCAACCCGGCACCCGGCTTCCAGCGCAATCCCGACAAGATCATCACGATAGAGCCCTATTCCGGCACCGTCACAATCCGCGCCGGCAGTACGGTCATCGCTTCTTCCGCCAAGGCAAAAGTGCTGATGGAGGCCCCCTACACCGCCGCCTTTTACATTCCGTTCGCCGACATCGATTTCGACAAGCTCAGCCGAACGGATCACGCGACGCACTGCCCCTACAAGGGTGATGCCAGCTATTGGAGCGTGCTGCCGGCGGGCGAAGCGGGCAAGGACGCGATGTGGGCCTATCGACGGCCCTTCGACGAGATGACCGACATCCGCGACCACGGCGCGTTCTACGCCAGCAAGGTCAGCATCGAGGCCAAGCCGGACTGAACGCTTCGGCTTGAGACACTCAGGGGCATTGATATTCAGGTGATGCCGGCCCTTAGTCGGTGGTGCCGTGATTACCCGTTCCGTCGGCATCGTCGAGGCGCACGAAGGTCATGCCCTTGTCCTTGAGCGCCAGCAGGCCCTGAACCACGCCCTCGCCGGCGGCATGGGTCGGCTGATTGATGTGGGAGATGATGACATCACCGTCCTTGGCGGCGGCGATGCGCCTGGCCGTTTCCTTGGCGCCGAGCAGCGAGCCACCGTCGCCATTGATCGAGAAGCCGGCAATCTTGAAGCCGAGTTTGCGGATCATCGCAATGGCCGAGGGACTGTATTCGGCTGTTGCGCCACGGAACCATTTCGGCGCCGGTTCGCCGGTCGTGGCCAGAGCCGCGGCCCCCGACTCGACTTCGGCAAGGACTGCTTCCGGGCTGCCGGCGCTGCGTATGCCATAGATCTTCTGTGGCGTGTCGACCGCCGGGATATGCCGGCCACCGTGATTTTCCAGCTCGAACAGGTCGGGATGCGCCCGCATGATCGCGACGGCCTCGGCGTTGCGCTTCAGCCAGATGCCGGTGACGAAAATGGTAGCCGGTATCTTGTTGTCCACCAACGCCGAGAGAATGCGCGTGTCGGTCTTGCCGCCGCAGGCATCGAGCGTGAGTGCAACGCGACCGGTTCCGCTTGCAGCCGGCTTGATGTGCAGCGTGGGTTCGACCAGCGGCGTGGCATGGGCGCTGGATATCAGCGCCACCGACATGGCGACCATGCAGAGATGTTTTTGCGGCAAATGCATCGAACCAAGTTCCCGACCGGCGGTTTCAAGCCGACATCCCAAGACCCGCATGAAGGCGGAAATCGGACGAGGGATAGAAGAAAAACGCCTGGGCGGCAATTTGACCTCCCACTTGGTCGACGAGCCGTTCAGCGACAGTCTTGCCGTTCCATCGCCCTCAGACAGCGCGTTCATTTTTCAGCTCGGTGCGCGCGAGAATTTCGCGCGCCGCTTCGACAACCGGCTTCACCTCCAGGCGCCAAACGCAGCACGCCTTGCTGGGATCGGTTCGGCGACACAAATCCTTGGCCACGCAGTCACATGGCATTGACGGCCGAAGCGCGATGCTGGGCACGCCGACAGGTCCCCAGCGTGACGGATGCGTCAGGCCGAAAAGGCCGACAACCGGGGTGCCGGCGGCAGCGGCCATATGCATCGGCCCGCTTTCATTGCCCACAAACAGCCGAGCCTGTTCCAGGACGGCCAGCAGGGTCTCGAGCGACAGCGCTCCGACCAGGTCCACCACCGGCGTCGCCGTCTCGGCAACGATCCGCGCGGCGGTTTCACCTTCGCCCGGCCCTCCCACCAAGACGATGCTCAGTCCGGTTTCGGCCGCAATCTGGTCAATCGCCTCGGCAAACCGTTCCGGCTGCCACTGCCGGCCCTTGAAACTCGCGCCTGCGTGGACAGCGACGAAGGCGTTCGGAAGGATGTGGTGCGTGCCCAGAAGCGCCAAGGCCTTCGCGGCCTCGAATGGCGGCGGCTGGAGGCTCGGTACCGTCACCCGCAGATCGATGCCGAGCGCTTCAAGAGGGGAGAGATAGCGATAAACAAAATGCTGGCCGCCAAACCCGAATGGTTTGGCAAACACATTGGCGGGCTGCCGCTCCAGCAGCTTCAGAGGCCTTTCCGGGGGATTGTAGCCGACGCGCGTCTTTGCGTTGACCAAGCCGCTGATAAGCCGAGAGGTCTTCGAATCGGTCAGGTCGATCGTCAAATCGAAGCAGAAGCCGCGCAGCGCCTTCACCGTTGCGTAGAGCTCTTTTCCGCGCTCCAGCGGGGTGCCCCGCGCGCGAGCCCGCCTGAACGGAACCACCTCCGAAGCGATGCCATGCGCAATCACGAAGCTCTCCAAGTGCGCCTCGCAGAAGAACACAATCCTGGCACCGGGGAATTCGAGCCGAAGGTTCCTGGCGAGGGTCGAAGCGAGGACGATATCGCCTATGAACTTCGTTTGAATGATCAGGATCGAGCGGAACGGAGCGGGTGAAATCTGCAACATATGTTTCCGGAGACGTTTGGCGATCATCACGAAATTGGTCAGAAACAATGGCGAGATTGCGCGATACTTCTAGCACGTTCGCGTGAGTTTTCATACAAAACCGTAAGCTCGGACCGGTCTATCCACGCCCCGTGGTCGTTGTCTGCACTGCAGCCTGCGCCGCTGCCAGTCTGGCGATCGGCACGCGGTAGGGCGAGCAGGAGACATAGTCGAGCCCGACCTCCTCGCAGAAGCGGATCGACGAGGGATCGCCGCCATGTTCGCCGCAGATGCCGAGCTTGATGTCGGGTCGCGTCGCCCTGCCCTTCTGCGCCGCCATGCGCACCAGTTCGCCGACGCCCTCAATGTCGAGCGAAACGAACGGATCCTGCTCGATGATGCCTTTCTGGCGATACGTCTCCAGGAAGGAGGCGGCATCGTCGCGCGAGATGCCGAAGGTGGTCTGGGTGAGGTCGTTGGTGCCGAAGGAGAAGAACTCGGCCGACTCGGCAATGACATGGGCGCGGATCGCCGCGCGGGGAAGCTCAATCATGGTCCCAGTCAGGTAATCGATGTTGACGCCGCTCTCGTCCATGACGCTCTTGGCGACGGCGTCGATGCGTGCCTTCACAAAATCGAGTTCCTTCGCCAGACCGACCAGCGGCACCATGATCTCGGGGACGACCAGCGCGCCGGCTTTCTTGCCGGCCTCGACTGCCGCCTCGAAAATGGCGCGCGCCTGCATCTCGGCAATCTCGGGGTAGGAGACGGCGAGCCGGCAGCCGCGATGGCCTAGCATCGGGTTGAATTCGTGCAGGGCCTCGGTGCGCTGCCTGAGCTTGTCTGCCGACACGTTCATGGCGGCCGCGACTTCGGCGACTTCCGCTTCGGTCTTGGGCAGGAATTCGTGCAGCGGCGGATCGAGCAGGCGGATCGTCACCGGCAGGCCGGCCATGATCTCGAACAGCTCCAGGAAATCCGAGCGCTGCATGGGCAGAAGCTTGGCCAGCGCCGCGCGGCGATCCTTCTCGGTGTCGGCCAGGATCATCTCGCGCATGGCGACGATGCGGGCGCCGTCGAAGAACATGTGCTCGGTGCGGCATAGCCCGATGCCCTCGGCGCCGAAGGAGCGCGCCATGCGGGCATCGAGCGGCGTTTCGGCATTGGTGCGCACCTTCATGCGGCGTACCGCGTCCGCCCATTCCATGATGGCGGCGAAATCGCCGGACAATTCCGGCTGCAGCATCGCCACGGCGCCCTTGAGCACCTGGCCGTTGCCCCCGTCGATGGTGATGATGTCGCCCTTGCGGAAGGTCTGCCCCATCGAGACCAGCGTGCCTGCCTTGTAGTCGACGCGCAGCGAGCCGGCTCCGGACACGCAAGGCTTGCCCATGCCGCGCGCGACGACCGCGGCGTGGCTGGTCATGCCGCCGCGCGTGGTCAGGATGCCTTCGGCCGCATGCATGCCATGGATATCTTCCGGACTGGTCTCGATACGCACCAGGATCGCCTTGCGCCCCTGCGTCTTCAGATCCTCGGCATCGCCGGAGGAAAAGACGATCTCGCCGGTGGCAGCCCCCGGAGACGCCGGCAGGCCGACCCCGATGACGTCTCGTGCGGCCTTCGGGTCGATGGTCGGGTGGAGCAATTGGTCAAGAGAAGCAGGATCGATGCGTGCGACGGCTTCTTGCTTCGTGATCAGGCCGTCCCTTGCCATTTCAACCGCGATCCTGAGCGCCGCCTTGGCGGTCCGCTTGCCGGACCGGGTCTGCAGCATCCACAATTTACCGCGCTCGATGGTGAATTCGAGATCCTGCATGTCGCGGTAGTGCTTTTCCAGGCTGTCGGAGATGGTGACGAAGGACTGGAAGGCATCCGGCATCAGCTTCTGCAGCGAAGGCTTGTCGGAACCGGCCGCGATGCGCGCCGCCTCGGTGATGTTCTGCGGCGTGCGGATGCCGGCGACGACATCCTCGCCCTGCGCATTCACCAGGAATTCGCCATAAAGCATTTTTTCACCGGTCGAGGGGTTGCGGGTGAAGGCAACGCCGGTGGCCGAGGTCTCGCCCATATTGCCAAACACCATGGCCTGGACATTGACCGCCGTGCCCCAGCTTTCCGGGATATCGTGCAGACGCCGGTAGGTGATGGCCCGGTTGTTCATCCAGCTTGAAAACACCGCGCCGATCGCGCCCCAGAGTTGCTCGTGCGGATCCTGCGGGAACGGCCTGCCGAGTTCCTCCTCGACCTTGGCCTTGTAGAGCGCGATGACGCCTTGCCATTCGATCGCCGTCAGTTCGGTATCGAGCTCGTGGCCGAGGCTGGCTTTCTGGTCTTCCAGGATTTCCTCGAACACCTCGTGATCGAGGCCCATGACGACATCGGAATACATCTGGATGAAACGGCGGTAGCTGTCATAGGCAAAGCGCGCATCGCCGGAATCGGCGGCCAGCGCCTCGACTGTCTCATCGTTCAATCCGAGATTGAGCACGGTGTCCATCATGCCGGGCATCGACGCCCGGGCGCCGGAACGCACCGAAACCAGGAGCAGCTTCGACGGGTCGCCGAACCGGCGGCCGGTCAGCCGGCCGATATGGTCGAGGGCGACTGCGACATCGGCCTCCAATCCCGCCGGGTGGGTGCGACCATTGGCATAATAGGCATTGCAGACCTCGGTGGTGATCGTAAAGCCCGGCGGTACTGGCAGCCCCAGGCTGCACATCTCGGCCAGGTTGGCGCCCTTCCCGCCCAGCAGATTCTTGTCGCTGGCACGGCCTTCCGCCGCACCATCGCCAAAGGTGAAAACCCATTTGGTCATGCTTGCTCTCCGGTTGCAGGAGATTGGAAAGAGTGGCGAAACGCAAAGTTCCATCCGTGCCGACTTTGGAGCGATATGATGCTGCAGTGCGAAAGGCAAGGCGTCGGCAAGCCGTTCGACCGCTACAATCGATTAAGAAAAAACTCCGCCTGGGCCTGTGGCAAAAAGACTTGCCGCCTCACGGCTCGACGTATAGAACATAAAGGGAACAAGAGGTGTACCATGAAACAGCCTGGAAAACTGGACTATCTGGAAATGCCGGCGACCGGCGGCACGCTGGATCGGTTGAAGGCCTTCTACAGCGCCGCCTTCGCCTGGTCTTTCACCGATTATGGGCCGACCTATTCGGCCTTCGCCGAGGGCCTGGATGGCGGTTTTCAGGCCGATGCCGCGGAAGCACCGGCCAAGCCGTTGCCCGTGCTTTACAGCGACAATCTGGAGGAAACCCTGCGCGCCGTCGAAAGCGCCGGCGGAACGATCGTCAGGCCGATATTCTCATTCCCCGGCGGCCGACGCTTCCACTTCGTCGATCCAGCCGGCAACGAGTTGGCTGTGTGGTCCCACTAGTCCGCTTGTGGATCACCTGGCGCCGATTGCACCGCTGGTCAGCCGAGCGTCTTCGCGGTCATTCATAAGGATTGTGCTTTTCGGCCGCTCTGCTAATAACGCGCCGCACAGCGACTCTGACGGCTATTGGGGCGTCGCCAAGTGGTAAGGCATCGGTTTTTGGTACCGACATTCCCAGGTTCGAATCCTGGCGCCCCAGCCAAACGCAGACGGTCCGTTCCGGACACATAGGTTACGGTTTATACCGGAGACATGGGTAACACTTTTGGCCCGAAGGGGTTTTGAAGTGGTTCGAGCCTGCATGTCTCATCGTCGAAATATCCCAAATCATAGTCCATGAAGCTAGCCAGCCAGATATGGTCCTTGACCTGTTTGATGCCGACGCTCTGGCCGGCGAAGACGAGGCTGAGGTTGATCTTCTTTCTGTTATAGCAGATGCGGCCGCAGGTAGTGACGATGACAGCCTTGTCGTGAAACGGATAATCGAGATCTGGCAGGCCGGCATAGGTCCCTGCACCAAACACCCTGGGCCTAGACTTGACCAAGAAGTGTCACGCTCGGCAGGGCCTTGGCGATCTGGCCAACCACACCGGGTGAAAGCGCGACCAGAACATGTTGCCTATCTGGGTGGGCCGGACCAAATCCTGCCGCGACCGAACTGTTGAGGGTGCCTTGTTGCCTCAGCGAGAGCAACGTTGTTTGCGGAGACCCATGCTCGTCGGCATGTGCAGAACAAGGTTGCTGTCACCTAGCTTCCATATCTTGTCTCGGGGCTTCAAGTTTCGATACGGCACTTGGTCCCGCCAGCGCCCCAAATGTGTGCTATTTTTGCTACATTTTTTGGCCGTCTGCCTAAATTCTATGATTTAGTCACAGCTTAATAATGAAACGCTCACGTTAATTTGCAAGATAGTGGCAAGGTCAGGCGCCAAGCCCGGCTGGGGCGCTCTTAAAAAGCGCGGGGAAACGTGGGTGGGAAAATGAAGACGACAGGTCTGTCGACCAAGGGCATGGGCGTTGGTCTTTTGATGACGGCTACCATGCTGAGCTGCTGGGGCGCGCATGCGCTGACACTCAAGGAAGCCATGGCGGTCGCGGTCGAATCCAACCCGGAAATCGGCCAGGCCATCGAAAACCGCGAGGCCATCGAGTTCGAACTGCGGCAAGCAAAAGGGCTCTATCTTCCAAGCGTCGACGTGGAGGCATCCGCTGGTGCTCGCCGCCTGGACAACTCCTCCCGCCGCGCGCTCTCTATCGAGCACGATGCGCTTTATCCCGCCGAGACCGATCTGACGGTTTCGCAAACGCTTTATGATAGTGGCGCAAGGCGCGCCGAACTCAACCGTCAAGCCTCGCGAGTCGATGGCGCCTCATTCCGCGTGCTGGAGCGATCCGAGTTCATCGGGCTGTCGGTTGTCCAGGATTACCTGGAATACATGCTTCAGGCCTCGATCGTGGCGGAGGCAAAGAAGAATCTGGGCTTTCACCAAGCGATTCTCCACGACATCAGGGAAGGCATAGCAGGCGGCGGGTTGAACGAAGCAGACCGGCAACAGGCCGAGGAGCGCTTGTTTGCGGCCAAGGCCCGCATGCAGGAGGCTTCCGAGGAACTCGAGGCCTCGAGAATACGCTTCTTCAAGACCGTCGGGAAACCGCTGACCAATGCATCGCGGCCAGGCGACGTTTCCTCTGCACTGCCAAGGTCCCTGGACGACGCGCTGGGCATTGCGCGGGAGAACAACCCGCGCGTCCACATGGCCAATAGCGATATCGCCGCCGCGGGCTCGCAGGTTGACGCCGCTCGGGCGAAATACGGCCCGTCGGTCGTCGCCGAAGGCGTTGCCCGGGCCGGATACGACATTGACGGCGACAATGGAGACACGTCCGATCTGCAGGCACGGGTGGTGCTGCGGTGGAACCTGTATCGGGGCGGCATCGACAAAGCGAATGAGCAGGAGCAGATCCGCCGCGCCAGCGAACAGCGGCTTGGGCTGCATCAGGTTCTGCGGGAGATCGAAGAAGCCGTTCGCACGTCGTGGGATCGCCGCTTCCGGCAAGCCGACCTGGCAAAGACCCTGAAGCTGCAAGCCGCTTCCAACGAGAAGCTGGTTGCCTCTTATCGCGAGCAGTTCAAGGTCGGACAGCGCTCGCTGCTCGATGTGCTGGATGCGCAGAATACGCGGTTCAACACAGCAACGCTGGCGGACACCGCGTCCTACGCATCCCTCTTTGCCCAATACCGACTTCTGGCGGCAACCGGGCAGTTGCTGAAAACGATGGACATCCAGCCGCCGAAGCAGGCCGCGGCCTACGCCAAGGATGAATTCGCGGTTCCGGAGATCCCGGACACCGAAACCTATGCACGGACCCCGTCGGAACAGAAGAACGACCTGCCCTTCGATATCCTCGCCCCTGTCAGGAAGAAGTGAGCCGTAAGGGGTGTTGAGGGTTCTGGCGGGCGGGTCGTGAATCAGCAGCCACATATTCTGTCGCCCAAGGAGGCGTTCAAGGCCTGCTTTTCGGCGGTGGCCGCCTATCTCGGCAGGCCGAGCGCCGAGACCGTGCTGTTTGCCGGAGTGCCGATTTCGGACACGCGCATCGAGGTCACCGAGATCCGGCATCTTGCCGAGCGGATCGGTCTCGAGACCCAGGAATTCAACCATCGCGACTTCCTGCGCGGTCGCGTCGATCTTCCGGCAATTCTCTTCCGTGTCAGTCAGTTGCCGATCGCCCTGCTGGCGGAAACCGACGGCGATGGGTATCTCACGGCCCCGCAGGAAGACGGGCGCACGACTGTCGGCAAATCCGAGCTGGCCGCAAGTTACATCAGTGGCGGCGTATCCTTCTCGATCACCTATGCCAACGCCACCGAGGGCATGAAGGTCGGGTCGGCGCAGCAGATCGAGCGGCGCCATTGGCTGACGGGGACGATGGGCGCTTTCTGGCGCACCTATTCCAAGGTCGTGCTGTCGGCGATCTTCATCAATCTTTTGGCCATCGCCTCACCGATCTTCACCATGAATGTCTATGACCGCATATTGCCGAACAAGGCGATATCGACACTTTGGGTGCTGGCGATCGGCATTGGCGCCGTCATTCTCTTCGATCTGCTTTTGAAAACGGCCCGAGCCTCGCTCATCGACTATGCCGGGCGCAAGGCCGATTTGCGGATATCGTATCTGCTGTTCGAGAAAGTGCTGAATTCATCCCTGTCCGCGCGCCCGGGCTCGACAGGCGAATATGCCAACCGCGTCACCCAATATGAGTTCGTCAGGGAATTTTTCACCTCCAACACGATCAGCGTGTTCATCGATACGGCTTTCGTCTTCATCTTCCTGCTCGTCATCTACGCGATCGGCGGCTGGCTGGTCGTCATCCCGGCCCTCGCTTTTGTGGCGTCGGTGGTCGTTGGCCTGGTCACGCAACGCCGCATCGGCAAACGGGTCGCAGCCTCCATGAATGAAGCCTCCCAGCGCCAGGCTCTGCTGGTCGAGTCCATCTCCACGCTGGAAACGATCAAATCGCTGCGCGCCGAAGCCTATTTGCTGAGGAAGTGGGGCGAGCATTCGAAGAACGCGGCCAACACTTCCGAGAAGATCAAGCAGCTCTCGGCGGCGGCCGGCAACATCACCCAGGCCATCCAGCAGCTTGTGACGGTCGCCCTGGTCGTGGCTGGAGCCTACGCCTTTTCGGAAGGGCATGTTTCGACAGGAGCCATCATTGGAACGGTGATGCTGGCGAGCCGGGCCGTGGCTCCGCTCGGCCAGATCGCGATCACCTTGTCGAGATTTCGCCAGGCCATGCTCTCCTTGAGAATGGTGAATTCCATCATGGCCCAGCCGGAGGACCGGCCGGATACTGTGGGCTTTGTCAATCGCCCGATTCGCAATGGAGCGATGACGTTCAAGAATGTCGGCTTCGTCTACCCCGGATCGGAAAACGAGGTTCTGTCCGGCCTGAACTTTTCGGTGAAGCCGGGAGAGCGCATCGGCATCATCGGCCGCATCGGATCGGGCAAGACGACGATGGGACGCCTGATCGGCAGGCTTTTTCTGCCAAGCTCCGGCGAATTGCTGCTGGATGGCATCGACATCCGCCAGTATCACCCGTCAGAGGTGCGCGCCGCCGTCGGCATCGTCGCGCAAGCCGGCGATCTGTTTTCGGGCACCATCAAGGAGAACCTGCTGATGGCATCTCCGGAGGCGACCGACGAGCAGATCATCGAAGCCGCGAAAGCCGCCGGCGTCGACGAGTTCGTGTCTCGCCATCCGCGCGGCTACGACATGAACGTCGGTGAACGGGGCACCAATCTTTCCGGCGGGCAGAGACAGACGGTGGCGATCGCCCGGCTGCTTTTGACCAAGCCGAAGATCGTCTTTCTGGATGAACCGTCCGGCTCGATGGATCTGGCGTCGGAACGGCAACTGATAAAGCAACTCAAGACCGCTTTCGACCACAACACGACGCTGATCGTCTCGACGCATCGCTTCAGCATGCTCGAATTGGCTGATCGCCTCATTGTTATCGAACAAGGAAAGATAGTTGCCGACGGGCCAAAAGAACAAGTCATTCAGGCGCTGCAGAGAACGAATTCCTGAATGAACAAATTATATCGGGCTGAAACCGATATGATAACGGGGCGTGGGAAATGCTTGCCAGGGAAGACCGCCCGCCGCTTTTCGCGACGGCGTCCATATTCATCATAGGGGCGCTCTTCGCCGCCTTTGTCGCTTGGTCGTCCTTCGCCGAGGTCGACGAGATCGCGCGTGGCGACGGCAAGGTCATACCGGCCTCCAAGACCCAGGTCATTCAAGCCAGCGAGCCGGGCGTCGTTCAGGAAATCGCCGTGAAGGTGGGGCAGGTCGTCAGGAAGAACGACCTTATTATCCGTCTTGACAATACTTTGAACACATCCAGCCTCGGCGAACAGCAAGCCAAGGCGCGGGCCCTGCAAACACGCATCGCCAGGCTCAAATACGAACAGAGCGGCAGCATCACCGGATCGTTTCCCTGTCCGCAGGACATCCAATCCGTGGCGCCGGAAATCTGTGACAACGAACAAAATCTCCTCGTTGCCCGGCGCGAAAACTTCGACAACAAGCTGTCGGTGCTCAAGTCGCGACTCGACCAGCGCGAAAAAGAACTGGACGAGGCGAACGCCAATCTCGACCGCCTGACAAAAAACCTGGCTGTGAGCGACCAGCAGGCGAAGCTGGTCGAGGCGATGGTCAAGAAAGGTCTGATGGCAAGGACCGAGCAGCTCAAGGTCGAGCAGGAACAGACCGAACTCAACGGCCAATTGAACCTGGCCGGCGAGACGATAAAGAAGGGCAAGTCGGCGATCACCGAGGCGCAGCTCCAGGTCGAGGAACTCGGGCTGCAGTTGAAGCAGGAAGCGCTCGATGACCTGACGCAGGCCTTGGCCGATCTTTCAGTGGTGGACGAAACCATTCGCGGCGCGACCGACAAGGTCGCGCGAACGGATATCCGCTCGCCGGTGGACGGCATCGTCAACACGATGGAGTTGAACACCGTCGGCGCCTTCGTCCAGCCGGGTACTGTCGTGGCCGGCATCGTGCCCACTTCCGAGACTTTGCTGGTCGAAGCACGTGTTTCGCCCCGCGATGTCGCGTTTATCCGCCCAGATCAGGATGCCTTGATCAAAGTCACGGCTTACGATTTCTCGATCTTTGGCGGCATCGAAGGCAAGGTTTCAAACATTACCGCCGACAGCCTGGTCGATCAGAAGACGGGCGAGCCCTACTATCAGGTGCGTGTTTCAACCGATAGATCGACACTGGAGCGAGACGGAAAGGCATATTCGATCATCCCCGGCATGATCTGTTCCGTGGATATCAAGACCGGTCGCAAGACGATCCTGAGCTACCTGCTGAAGCCGATCAACAAAGCCCGCCAGGAGGCAATGAGTGAGCGCTAGCGCCACCTCTCCCGCGACCCGGAGCGACCACTTGCTTCTGCCACTCCCGACAGAAGATTTCGAACTCGAGTTCCGCGTCGTGGCGCGCGGCGGCATCAGGCGCGGCATTCGGCTCGAACGGGCTTTCTGGGTTTCGCTGAAACAGATGGCTGAAAGCCGCAAATGCACGATCGGCATGCTGGTCGACGAGATCGCCGAAGGTCACGCGGAGAAAGGAAACTTGACCTCGGCAATCCGGGTGGCCTGCATACGCGAGTTGGGGCGCGAGAACCTGAATTTGCGCAGGCTTGCATCGATCAGGACGATAAACGCCATTCTGCTTGCCTGCCCGTCGCCGGCCTTCGCCTTGGCCTCGACGAAGAAGATCGTGACCTTCAATGCGCCGTTCCAGCAATTGGTCAAACGACAATTGCCGGCGGCATTCGACGAAGACACGCGCCAGGACCTGAAGCTGGCGCTGGATCTCAACGTGGCCGATATATTCGCCCGCCTCGACACCAATGGCGACGTTGCCGTTGCGAGCGGATTTGTGATTGGAGCCGGCGAACGCCGTTACCGGGGCCAGTTGAACGTGGTGCGGGCGCCGGTGCTGGATCTGGAATTGCTGATGGCTTTCGTCTTCAACGGCTAGCGCCGTTCCTCGTTCACGCAAACGCCGAACGGCCCTATGTGCCTGACGCAATTCCGCCGGAAAACCACCAAGGGACTTTTCCAGGAATAGTTCCGCCATTCAACCAGGACAAGAAAGCCGGCGCGGGCCCCTTACTTGACTTCCGTCTGGACGCCTTCGCCAGGGGCGACGGTTGCGAAACCACCCTTGACATCGGCCATCTGGGCGGCCCCCGATTTGGACCCGTGGATCCAGGCCCGGTCGGTGCTGAACGAGTACAGTGGCTGATAATTCGGAAGGGTGCTGTCCTTGAGCACGGTATCGTTGAGGCTGTCGAGAATGTAAGCGCCGCTTGCGGTGCTGACCGAAAGCACGGCGTGGAAGAAGCCTCGCTTGCGGTCCTGGAGAACGACGAGCGACATGCTGCGTGCCGGAATGCCAGCCCTCAGCAACGCCGTCATCTTCAGGATGGCGAAGTCCTCGCAGTCGCCGGCACGATTGGCGAGGATCTCCGAAGGCTTCGCCCAGTAATCGAGCTTGCCGTAAACGACGCTGTCCTTCTTATAGGCGATCAGGTGGTTGATGCCGCTGTCGATGAACGACAGTTTTTCGACGAACCCCTTGCCTTGGGCGGCCGAGACCATGGCCGCGAAGGCTGGGCTCTCGTGGTCACAGGGGCTGCCCGCGGTGCAAGCGGTTATGGCTCGGTAGACCGGTGCCCAACGCGCCGAAACGGGAAAATTGCGCATGGACAGCGCAACCGACCCGAAAACGCCCGGAATGATCGACGCCGTCTGCATCGGGTCGACACCCCTGCCCTCTTCCGCCATCGAGGCGCTGGACCCGTCCTGAACGGAAACGGGATCATATCCGTTCAGGGCAAGGCTGATCCGGTAGGGGGTGGCCGGCTGCCAGGGCTGGTATCTCTGCAGCGAAATGCCGCCGAGGCCAAGCGGCGCCTGGACCGCTCCAAGCAGTGCTGTTTGGGGCATGAAATTCCTGATGACGGGTCCGGCAAGGGCTGGCTGCGCCGAGCCGGCTATCCCCACCGCCAGCAGAAGCAGCTTGAGCTTGCACTTCCCCGGAGCATTCTTTTGTTTTTTCATGACGCCCACCTTTGACTGTGGACGCTACCAATTTTGTCTCAAATTACTGGAAAGGAAGATGGATAAGTTTCCCACGAATTCACTTTGCTGATTTTAGTAAAATTTTACATGTATTTATACTTATATTTACCAAGTTTTCCGCGCCGCCGGTGGCGAAGCGCTATGCCTTCCAGGCAACATATAACTGATTATATGTTCACAGTTTACCAAGCGTAAAAAAAGTCATCGAAGGCATATCCAAATATATAGAATGCATTGACGGACCGTTGCAAAGTCAAGCCGCCGCCTGTCTCTATCCGGGAAATACCGGAGGGGTTTGAGCTATGGCGAACAGTATTGAACTGGACAATCTTTCGAACTCGTGGGACGAGCATTTCGTCTCCAACGATCATCACGACCTGACAGCGCCGACCCAGGTGGTGGCGCAAGCCGCGCCCGCCGAGCAAGCGGCGGCACCGGTCCAAACAGCGCCGGCCGCGGCCGAGCCTGTGCCGGTCGATGTCGGTGGCGGCGCGCCAGCGGCAGCTCCGCCAGCGGCAAACGCCCCGCACGAATACGTCGCGGACGCAAGCAACGTCGTCAAACTTCCCGCCAATGTCTCGATCGACAACATCAAGGTCGACGGCCACAACCTCGTGCTCGAGCAGGCGGACGGCTCGGTCATCGTCATCAAGGACGGTGCCCTGCATGTGCCGACCTTCATCATCGGCGACGTCGAAGTGCCGCGCGTGGCCTTGATCGCAGCGCTGGAAGCGAGCCATGTCGATGTCGCCTTTGGCGCGGACGGCTCGATATCGGCCGGTGGCAGCACGACCTCGAGCGCCGGCGGCAATTTCGAACAGCCTGCCGGCGGGATCGGCGACGGCTTCGGACTATCGGCGCTTCTGCCGCCGACGGCTTTGCAGTTTGGGCAGCCGGATCATCGCGAGTTGTTCCCGAGCCTCCTGCCCGATTCAACGCCGTCTATCGCCGACCTGACGCCTTCCGTCGGTGGCGGCGATACCACCGTTAATGAAAAAGGCCTGCCGGCAAGCTCCGGCGCGGAAGGTTCGGGCGAACTGGCCGCGCCGGGCACCGACGGCGACACATCCGAACACAACACCGGCACCTTCACCATCACCTCGCCTGACGGTATCGGCTCGCTGACCATCGCCGGCCAGGTGATTTCGGGTGCAGCACTTGCCAACAGCGCATCGGCGCCGATTGAAATCACCACACCGCTCGGCAACACGCTGACCATCAACGGCTACGACGCCAGCACCGGCCAGGTGAGCTACAGCTACACGCTCGTCCATGGCGCGGTGCATCCCGGCCCGGGAACCGATTCCATCTTCGACGACATGACATTGACGGTGACCGACACCGACGGCGACGTCTCGGCTCCCGGTACGCTGTCGGTCCAGATCATCGACGACGTGCCGACCGCCAATGCCGACATCGGCACCGTGCCGTCCGGCAGCCATGCCGCGATCACCGGCGATGTGTTCGTGAACGACGTGTTCGGCGCCGACGGCAAGGATGCCGCGGGTGGTGTCGTAGGCGTCGCCGCCGGCAACACCAATGCCAATCTCGACAGCGCAGCGACCATCGGCTCTGTCATCCACGGCACCTACGGCACGCTGACGCTGCATGCCGACGGCTCCTACAGTTACACCCGCGACGCCGGCTCGCCCGGCGGCGTCAACGACGTCTTCACCTACACCATCAAGGATGGCGACGGCGACCTGGCGCACACCACGCTAACCATCCAGATTGCCGATTCCACGCCCACCATCAGTGGCCTGACGCCCGATACCAGCGGCGGCGACGCCACCGTCTACGAAGCAGGTCTTGCGGCTCGCAATGGCGAGCCCGCCGGCTCGGGCGAGTTCGCCGCCACCGGCGGCCTTGGCAATGGCGACCCCAGCGAGGCGGCGACCGGCGACTTCACCATCACCTCGGGCGACGGCGTCAAGTCCCTCGTCATCGACGGCATCACCGTCATCCAGAACGGCGCCCTCACCGGCACGCTCTCCGTCACCACGCCGGAAGGCAACACGCTGACCGTCACCAACTACGACGCCGCTACCGGCAAGGTCAGCTACACCTACACGCTGCTCGACAACGAACAGCATGCCGCCGGCAACGGCAACAATGCCCTGTTCGACAATCTCACCATCACGCTGACCGACCAGGACAATGAGAGCGCCACCGGGACTCTCTCCATCAACATTGTCGACGACGTGCCCACCGCCAGTGCCGACATCGGCAACGTGCCGTCGGGCAGCCATGCCGCGATCAATGGCGATGTGTTCGTCAACGACGTCTTCGGCGCCGACGGCAAGGACACCGCTGGCGGCGTCGTAGGCGTGACGGCCGGCACGACCGCCGGCGGCGCCGACGCCAATGTCGGCACCCAAATCCATGGCGACTACGGCATGCTCACGCTCAATGCCGACGGCACCTACACCTATACCCGCAACGCCGGCTCGCCAGGCGGCGTCAACGACGTCTTCACCTACACCATCAAGGACGGCGACGGCGACCTGTCGCACACCACGCTGACCATCTCGGTCGGCGACTCCACCCCCAGCGACAGCATCCCGGCACC
>NZ_VFVO01000012.1:0-250278 GCF_006442875.1 Mesorhizobium sp. B2-3-15
TATCTGTCCCATAGCTTATCCCTGAATGAAGGATCAGCATGACTGATTCCCCCACACTCCGGGACTAGACACCTAGGATCCATGCCGCGACGCTTGCGACGGGTAAAACTGTGCCGAACCTGGCTCCAACCTCCGACGAAACGCCATCAAACCGCGACCAACCTGTTCCGCGAAACAGCTCGAACCATTCCGGATTGGTCTTCTCGATCAGTTCGATCTTCCATTGTCGCGACCAGCGCTTCAGCGATTTCTCGCGTTGAATGGCGTCACGAATGTCGAAATGTTCCTCGTACCAGACCAACCGCTGCACACCGTAGCGCCTGGTGAAGCGCGAACCTTCGCCGGATTTGTGCTCCGGCATGCGGCGACCGAGATCGTTGGTGACACCGATGTAGATGGTGCCGCCCTTCTGGCTCGCGGTCATGTAAACATAGCCGGTCATGCGTTGACGGTAACCGCCAACCCGTCCGGGGACTATCCTCGTTCGCCGTATTTTTTCGGCCCACGTCGCGGCATGGATCCTAGGGTCTGCGCGGCGTCGCTTCGCTCCTTGCTACGCCTAGGATGACGAAGGGAGGGAGGGCTTCGGCTAATCTGAGAGGTATGGGATCGCCGCCAGCCGCCTCTCACAGCGCCCGGATCACACCCCCATCCACGCGGATATTCTGCCCGGTAATATACCCTGCCCCGTCCGACGCCAAAAACGCGATCGTCGCGGCGATCTCCTCTGATGTGCCATAGCGCTGCATCGGCACGTTGTCGCGGCGCTCTTCGGTGGCGGGCAGGCTGTCGATCCAGCCGGGCAGCACATTGTTCATGCGCACATTGTCGGCCGCGTAGGTGTTGGCGAAAATCTTGGTGTAGGCGGCAAGGCCGGCGCGGAACACGGCCGACGTCGGGAACATCGCGTTCGGTTCTGCTACCCAGGCCGTCGAGATGTTGATGATGGCGCCGCCCTTCTGCTTGACCATCTGCGGCGCCACGATGCGCACCGGCCGGATGACGTTCATCAGGTAGACGTCCATGCCGGTGTGCCACTGCTCGTCCGTGATCTCCAGGATCGGCGCGCGCGGTCCATGGCCGCCGCTGTTGACCAGCACGTCGATGCGGCCATAGCGCTCCAGGGTCAGGTCGGCGAGCCGCTGCAGATCGTCGTTCGACTGGTTGGAGCCGGTGACGCCGAGCCCGCCAAGCTCCTTGGCCAGCGCCTCGCCCTTGCCGGACGAGGACAGGATGGCGACCTTGAAACCATCCGCCGCCAGCCGTTTGGCCGTCGCCGCCCCCATGCCGCTGCCGCCGGCCACGATGACGGCTGTCTTTTCTACACTCATCGGATTTCCTTTTCAGATTGGCGAGAGCTACGGTTTCAGCGGTCCTATAGCCGGTTTCGCCGCGCAATTCGAACGAGAAAGCCTGAATCGAGCTGCAGAAAACTTGCGCGGTGAGCTGCGCCCTATCCTTCAACCGTCTCCAGCTCGCTCAGCAGCGTGCCTTCCATATCGGGCTCGTCGCCGGAGCAGACGCACAGCATCTCGGCGTCGCCCTCGCCCACCGACAGATAGGCGTGGCCCATGGTGGAATCGATGTAGACGCTCTCGCCCGCTTTCAGCCGCACCGGCGCGTACTGGTCGGTATGCAGTTCGATCTCGCCCTTGAGCACGATCAGGAATTCCTCGCCGGCATGCCTGGTCAGCGGGCCGAATTCTTGCGGCGTGCGGGCGCGCGCATAGGCGTGAATCGGCACCATGCGTTTGCGCACCAAGTCGGTGGCGAGATACCGGTAGTCATAATTTCGGGTCAGCTGGCGCAGCGTGTTGGACTGCGAGGTCACCGAACGGCGGGTGCGCGCTGCCGGCTGCTTGCGGTCGCCGCTCAGCAGTTCCGTCACATGGATGCCGAGCCCCTCGCAGATCTGCAGCAGCTTGTCGTAGGTCAGCGACATCTGGTCGTTTTCGACCTTGGACAGCGTCGACACCGCGACGCCGGTCAGCGCGCTGACCTCCTGCAAGGTCCAGCCATGGGTTTTTCTCAAAGCCCGCAGACAATCACCGAGATTGGGTTGCTCCGACATTGCCAGCTCCAAGGCGCGGGATCGCGCCGCTCCACCCTAGGTAGTCGAACTCCCCGCAGCCATCAACAACACCGAAATTTTCTTATACGCTAAATGTTGACTGGATACGAAAATATTTTTACGACTGATGAATGCAGTCAAAGTCCTTCCAAAAGATTGTCGTCATCGGCGGCGGCATTGCCGGCCTCTCACTTGCCGCCGAGGTGGCGGCCTCGGCCGAAGTCACCGTCATCGAGCGCGAACCGCATCTCGGCTACCACGCCAGCGGACGCTCCGCCGCTCTGTTCACCGAGACCTATGGCAACCGCCTCGTGCGCGGGCTGACGCTGGCCAGCCGGCAGGCAATCGTCGAGGGCGGTTTCGTCGCCCACCGGCGTGGCGCGCTGCATGTCGGATGGACCGGTGACGATGCCGCCATCGACAAGCTGGCTCGTGATTTGCAGGCGCTGGTGCCATCAGTGCGCCGCCTCTCGGCGGCCGAGCTCCACGCGCTGGTTCCAGTCATTGCCCAGCAAGCCACCTGCGGCGGCGTCTATGAGCCGGATGCGGTGGATGTCGACACGGACAAGATGCTGGCGACCTGCGCGTCCAAGCTCAAAGCCAGCGGCGGCACCATCCGCACCGGCGAGGAGGTCCGCTCCATCTCACGCGACGGCGGCGCTTTTCGGGTTGAAACAAGCGCCGGCGTCTACTCGGCTGACATCATCGTCAACGCCGCCGGCGCCTGGGTCGATGTCGTCGCCGGCATGGTGGGACTCCCGGGCCTCGGCTTCCAGCCGAAACGGCGCACCGCCTTCCTGTTCGATCCGCCCGCCGGGTTGGACATCGCCGGCTGGCCGCTGGTGGTCGACCTGCACGAGCAGTTCTACTTCAAGCCCGATGCCGGCAGATTGATCGGTTCGCTCGCCGACGAGACGGATTCCGAGCCTTGCGATGCGTATCCCGAGGATATCGACGTCGCCATCGCCGTCGACCGCATCGAACAGGCGACGTCTATGCGCATCGGCCGCCCGTCGACGCCGTGGGCGGGCCTGCGTACCTTCGCTCCCGACCGCACGCCGGTCGCCGGCTTCGACCCGCGCCTGCCCGGCTTCTTCTGGCTCGGCGGCCAAGGTGGCTACGGTTTTCAGGTGTCGCTGACGCTGGCCAGGCTGAGCGCGGCGCTGATGCGCGGCGAGCCCCTGCCCGACGACGTCACCGCACTCGGCGTCACCGCTGGGGCGCTGGCGCCCGATCGCTTCCTTACCCCGGCGACGACGCCATGAAGTTCCTTCCCTCAACCCCGAAGTGTCATCAGGAGCGTTTGCGATGAAATCTCTGCGCGCGGTGCTTGCCCCGTCCCTTCTGGCCACGTCCCTCCTGGCCACGTCCGTTCTGGCCTCATCCGTCCTTCTCGGCGGACAGGCCTACGCCAAGACGCTGGTCTATTGCTCGGAAGCCAATCCCGAGACCTTCAACCCGGCGATCGGCATCGCCGATTCCACCATGGACGCCGCCGCCAAGACGATCTTCAACCGGCTGGTCGAGTTCAAGCCGGGCACCACCGAGGTCGGCCCGGCGCTCGCCGAAAGCTGGGATGTCTCGTCGGATGGCAAGGCCTACACTTTCCATCTCAGGCACGGCGTGAAGTTTCAGTCGAACGAGCATTTTTCGCCCACGCGCGACTTCGACGCGGACGACGTGCTCTACACCTTCAACCGCCAGCGCGACGCCAACAATCCCTATCACAAGCTTGGCGGCGGCTCTTACGAGTACTTCAACGCGCTGGGCATGGGCACGCTGATCGACAGAATAGACAAGGTCGACGACTACACCGTGCGCTTCACGCTGACGGCTCCCAACGTCACATTCCTGGCCGGGCTGGCACTCGACTATCTCTCCATCCTGTCGCTGGAGCAGACCGAAAAGATGGTCGCGGCCGGCACGCCGGAGCTGATCGACAGCATGCCGGTCGGCACCGGACCGTTCGTGCTTGAGGCCTATGTGCCCGACAGCCAGGTCCGTTATGCCGCAAACAAGGATTACTGGCGCGGCGCGCCGAAGATCGACACGCTGGTCTTCGCCGTCACGCCCGAGCCGACCACCCGCGTCGAGCGCATCAAGGCCAATGAATGCCAGGTCGCCGCGCCGCCGCCGCCAAGTGCTGTCGCCGACCTGCGCAGCGATCCCGACATCACGGTTCTCGATCTCAAGGGCCAGAACATCGGCATCCTCGGCTTCAATGTCGAGCACCAGCCGCTGGGCGACGTGCGCGTGCGCACGGCCCTGGCCAAGGCCGTCGACCGCAAGGCGATCGTCGATGCGGTCTATGCCGGCGCCGGCACGGTGGCCGGCAGCGTCGTGCCGCCGGCGCAGCTCGGCGCCGTCACCGATGCCGGCATCGAGTACGATCCGGATGGCGCCAAGAAACTGCTCAAGGAAGCGGGCCATGAAAGCGGCCTCAAGATCAGCCTGTGGGCGATGCCGGTGTCGCGCCCCTACAATCCCAACGCCAAGCGCATGGCCGAGATGATCCAGGCCGACTGGGCGAAGGTCGGCGTGCAATCGGAGATCGTCAGCTTCGAATGGGGCGAATACCTCAAGCGCACCGCGGCGGGCGAACAGGACGCCTTCCTGCTCGGCGGCAGCAGCGACAATGGCGATCCCGACAACATGCTGAGCTATCTGCTCTCCTGCGACGGCGTGAAGGGCGGCTCCAACCGCTCGCGCTGGTGCGACAAGCATTTCGAGAAGCTGCTCGACGAGGGCCGCGTTGCCGCCGACCCGAAGGAACGCGCCGCGATCTATGGAAAGGCGCAGGCCATCCTGAAGGCCGAGGTGCCGGTTGCGCCGATCGCCCATTCGATGGTGGCGATCCCGATCCGCAAGAGCGTGCTGAATTACGTGCTCGACCCCTTCGGCCGGCAGAATTTCGCCGCCGTCGATATTGCGGAGTGAGGCTTGTCACGCTGGGTGTCCCCCTCATCCGGCCCCTACGCGGCCGATTTTGCGAAGATCCCGCGATCCACAAAGCGAGACCACCATGCCAAAAGACCTGAACGCTCTTCTCGCCACCTACATCGCCGATGGCGCGGTGGGTGCGTCGATCGCCTATGCCAGGGGTGACACCACACCAACCGCGCTCACATCAGGCCTCGCCGATCGCGCGCAGGGCACGCCCGTCACGTCGGACCAGCTGTTCAAGATCGGCAGCTGCACCAAGACCTTCGTCGCCGCGGCCCTGGTCAAGCTCGCCGAGACCGGCAAGCTCGACCTTGGCGCGCCGATCGCCTCCTGGTTCCCGGACCTGCCTGGCGCCAAAACCATTTCGGTACGCCAGCTGGTCAACCATCGCAGCGGCCTGCCGGAATTCGAATATTACATTCCAATGGACCCGAGCCGGCAATGGACGCCGCAACAGCTGGTCGACATCGCCTTCGCCTCCGACAAACAGAAGCCACCGGGCGGACCGGCCGTCTACAACAACACCGGCTATGTCCTGGCCGGCATGGTGATCGAGGCCGTCACCGGCCAGAAGCTGGGCGCCTATGTCAGAAGCGCGGTCCTTGAGCCACTCGGCCTGAACAACACCTGGTCGCCGGCGACCGAGGCCTTCCCCGATAAATCGATGGTGCGCGGCTATTACCACCGGCCGCCGCCGGCGCCGAACGCGCCCACCGACATCTCCTCGGGCGGCGAGATGTGGCGCATGGACGGCGTGCTGCCCTACTCCAATGAACTGCAGGATTCCTCCGACTCCTTCCCCTTCGGCGCCGCCTATGGTTGCGGCGACATGGTGTCGACGCCGTCAGACATGGTGGGTTTCATGCGCGGCCTGTTCTCCGGCGGACTGTTGTCGCTGCGGTTCTTCGCCGAGATGTTCGAACACCGCGTGCCGGCGAGTTTCCCCGGCACCCGCATGCGCGAGACGGGCGCGGGCATGTTCCAGAGCACCTATGCGGACCGCGCCTTCTACGGGCACCAGGGCAGCATTCCGGGCTATGTCGCCGTCATGCTGCACGATCCCGAGACGGACCTCACCATCGCCATGACCAGCAATGTCGGCTCCGGCAATCGCCTCTCCTTCCAGGCGAGCGGCATGCATCCGGTGGTGGATCAAGCGATCGCGACAATCTTGCGGCTGTGATCTTAGGGAGGGGTAGGAAATCGAACTGCTGCCGTCAGAGGGCCTCACGCGATCTATGCGCGGACGTCAGCCATCTCTGCGCCTCTCGAAGAGCTGGAGGTATCGTTCGAACACGAAAAACCGATTGCGTCTTTGGCCGGTGACTTCGATTAGAACGCCGTGGCTTATGAGATCGGCAATCAATGACGTAGCCGTGTTTGTCGTCGTGTCCAACAGAATGGTGACACCCTTCACGTCGACCAATGGTTGCCTGTAGAGATGTCTTACAAGTTGTTGCGCGTTTCCTTGACGGCGATGGCTGAAGCGCGGCAGCGTTTCCCGTTCTATCCGCTCTTTAAGCACCAGAATTTTGCGGAACACGTCAGCAGACGCACGCGCTGTCTCTTCAACTCCGTGGAGAAAGAAAATCAGCCAGTCGCGCATATGGTTGCCCTCGCGTACGGCCATGAGGTGATCGATATACGCTGTCTTGTTGCGCTCGAAATAGTCGGACAGATAGAGCGCGGGTTTGACAAGAAGCCCCTGCGAGGCGAGGTAAAGCGAAATCATCAGGCGGCCCAGCCGCCCGTTGCCATCCAGGAACGGATGGATGGTTTCGAATTGATAGTGGGCGATCGCAATGCGGATGAGTGGCGGTACGCGCAGGCTGTCGGCATGGATGAATTTTTCCATATCGCTCATGAGCTCGGGAACATGCTCGTGATGCGGGGGCACGAAGACCGCGTTTCTTAGACTCACGCCAATCCAGTTCTGACTGGTTCGAAATTCGCCGGGTTGCTTGGTGTCGCCGCGCACCCCCTGCATGAGGATGGCGTGAGTTTCCTTCAGTAGCCTGTTGGAGAAAGGCAGGCGCTCCAGGCTGGTAATGGCGCTATTGATCGCTTGGATATAGTTCTGCACCTCCTCCCAGTCGTCGCGTGCCTCAGGAGACAAATCTTCGATCTGCTTGAAAGCGTCCTCGATATTGGTGTGGGTGCCTTCGATCCGGCTGGACTGGGTTGCTTCCTTCGCAACATACATGCTGATGAAAAAATCGATGTCGGGAACGAGTTGTGCGAACGCATTCAATTCACCCAATGCTCGATCGGCGCGGCCAAGCACCTCTATGATGTTCGGGTCGGAGACGATCCAGGGATGATTGATCGAGGTCGGCACGAAGCTGCGATGTTCCAACCGCTTTTCGTACTGCCCCGCCTTGTAAGACGACAAATCCATAATTCAGAAACGTCCACGATTTCTACAATAAGAAAATCGTTATGTCAGATTCGACCAACTTCCAAAAGGTATTTCAATTTCTCACCAGGTTTCTGAAATAAGGGTTCGGCTATTTCAGAAACTTCCGTATTGCGGCTTCGACGGGCCAGCGGCCTGCACCCGGTCGTCGATCGGGCGATCCGCATCATTCTCGACTGACCGCGTTCAGCCGCCCTGCCGCGACGATGGATCGGGCAGGCCCGGCAGCATCTGGCTCAGCACCCGGTCGCGAAGGAAGAAATGGTGGAAGATGGCGGCGGCCGCGTGCAGGCCGGCGATCCACATCATGACGTCGCCGAGCGTGCCGTGAATCTCCGCCAGCGGCGCGCCCCAGCTGCCGGAAAACGGACCGATAGCTCCCAGCCCATAGACAGTGACCGGGTGGCCGCCGAACAAGGCGCCGATCATGGCTGTCGCCGGAACGGCGAACAGCAGCGCATAAAGCGCCCAATGCGTTGCCTTCGAGGCGACCTCCATCCAGGACGGCATGGCCGGGGCATCGGGAATGCGGTCGAACCGGCGCCAGATCAGGCGAACGACCAGCAAGCAGAAAACGGTGAAGCCGAGCGACTCGTGCAGCAGCAGCGTCGACGCCCTGGCCGCTGAATAGACCCGCTCCGGCGGACCGCCCGCCGAGACCAGGAAGGCAATGAGCACCAGCAATGCCGTCAGCCAATGAAATGCCTGGGCGAGGCGCCCATAGCGGGTTGTCGTGCCGGACAATGACATGCGAGAGCTCCGAAACGTTGGACATCTCTCCTCGCCCGCGAATGTGGCCTTATTTCAGCTGTTCCTCAATCGCCTTGCCCGAGCGAATGGCATCGCCGAGTTCGCCGGCGCGCGGCCCGACAAGGTTCAGCTCATACTCGTGGAGTGGAAATTCGCGGCGGCCGCGGCCACGATCTCGGCATTGTCCCTCGCCACCGTTCCATCGGCGAGTGTCTTGCCGTCCTCCAGCCCGACCCGTGTCGACCAGCGCTTTTGCCGCGCAAGGTCCACGAACGGCCAGACCGTGCCGTCGACGCCGTGCAGCAGGATCTGCCGCCGCACGCCTGCGCGTTCGAGAATGGCGGCGATGCCGTGCGCCTCGTCGAGGGCTGCAGGCAGGTCCGGTATGTCGATCTCGATCAGGATGCGCAGTACGCGGCCGTGATCGGCGAGCGTCACGAAGCGCTCGGCATCTTCCGTCGTGGCCAGCCCCGCCTCGATGCCGACGCCCTGCTTGCGCAACAACTCCATCACGGCGGGCGCGTCGGTTTCTGAAAGATTGACCGAGGCATAGTCGGGCAGTTCCCGCCAGGCGGCGATCGCCGCGCGGGTGCGCGCCACATCGTTCTCGATCCAGGCGCCGGTCGACACGCCGATCAATGTGCCCGGACAGGCCTGGCGCACGGCAAGGACCGTCGCATCCGCCGCCGCCAGGCTTTCGCGCCCGTCGGCGCCGCGCGGATGGATGTGCAGTTCGGCGGCACCGGCGGCGACGCAGGAAGCCGCATCGCCGGCCATTGCCTTTGCCGTCAGCGGCAGCCTGGGATGGAAATCGCGCGAACGCGCGCCGTTGATGCAGGCTTGGACGATCATCGATTTCACCTCGGGCAAAAGAGCGCAGTCTAGACAAGCCGCCAAACCGCGCAAAGCCGGCAGGGCCGTCACTCCTGACACGATGGCGCCGCCAGCAGCACGACGTTCGCCGGCATTTGAATAAAAGGCGCCTGTGGATATTTACCCCACCTTGCGCCAGGCAGGCCAATATCCATCAGGGCGGGATCATGGAGGGAACCATTGACCAGCGATTTTTCAGCCGCCCGTCTCCATCTCGAACGCGCCTACCACTATCTGCGCGGCAATGACGAGACGAGCCGCGCCACATGCGAGGCCCTCGACCTGTTGATCGAGATGGTAGCGGAAGCACAACACAGGAAGCCGGAACCCGGGGTGCTGGAATTTCCGCGAGCGTCGGCACGCCGACTCGGCTGAACAGCACGCGTGGCGTTGTTCAGCCCGCGCGGATCAAATCTTCGTCTTCACGCATGTCGCTCCGGGCCGCTTTTGGAGCGACATGCATTTGATCCCTCAGGACGCCTTGCGTCTCGACGCGGCACCCGCCATTCGCGCCGATTGCGCCACGACCCGCTCCAGCGGTTCGGGCCGGTGCAGCAGAAAACCCTGACCGAACTCGACGCCCATATCGGCCAGCATGGCCACCGTGTCCTGCCGCTCGATCTTCTCGCCCACCACGGCGCAGCCGAGGCTGCGGGCAATGCTGGTGATGGCCAGCACGATCTCGCGGTCGAAGCGGCTTTCGGTGACGTGCTCGATGAAGGAGCCGTCGATCTTGATGGCGTCGACCGGAAAGCGCCTGAGATATTCGAACGAACTCATGCCGGCGCCGAAATCGTCGAGGCTGACCCGGCAGCGCCGCTCGCGCGCCTTGCGCACGAACGCCTCGGCGGCGTCGAAATTGGTGATGGCGGCGGTTTCGGTGATCTCGAAGCCGATGCCGGAATGCGGCGTCCCGGTTTCCTCGATGACCCGGTCGACAAAGTCCCATAGTCCCGGATCGCTCAGCGTCTGCGCCGACAGGTTGAAGCCGAGCGTGATCGCGCCGGCCTTCATCGCCGCGCCGTGCCGAGACAGGGCGGTGCGGATGATCCAGCGGTCGAGCCGCGCGGCAACGCCGAAGCGCTCCGCCGCCGGAATGAACTCGCCGGGCGGGATCAGCCGGCCGCCTTGTCCGGCAAGCCGCGCCAGCACCTCGACATGGCGGCTCTCTTCCCAGGGCCTGCCCAGCCGGTGGATCTGCTGGCCGAACAATTTCAGCCTGCCGTCATCCATGGCGTCGACCGTGTCGGCGGCGAGCCGCGCCGCGTTGAGGCCGGCCGAACCGGAGACGGCATCGGTCGAAAACAGCGCGAAGCGATCGCGCCCGGCGGCCTTGGCCGCGTAGCAGGCATCGTCTGCGCAGGCCAGCGCGTCGGCAACCGTGGTGGCACGGTCGCGGACGACGGTGATGCCGATGCTGGCCGCCAGCCGGCGCGACGTCGCGGCAAGGCCGAGATCGGCGTCGCGCACGGCCGCCAGGATGGCGCCGGCCAGACCTTCGGCTTGCACGGCGTCGCAATCGGGCACCATCAGGGCGAACTCGTCGCCGCCGAGCCGCGCCGCATGCGCCGATGGCGGCAGGCAGCGGCCGATACCCGCCGCGACGCTCTTCAGCGCCAGATCGCCCGCGGCATGGCCGGCGAAATCGTTGAGGGCCTTGAAGTAGTCGAGGTCGACATAGAACACCGCCAGCGGCACGGCCGTGGCGATATGGTGGGCGAGCAGACGGTCGAAGGCGGCGCGGTTCCAAAGGCCGGTCAGCGCGTCGTGGCGGGCGGCGAAGGCAAGCTCCTGTTCGCGCAGCTTGTCCTCGGTGATGTCGCGCACGGTGCCCAGCACCTGGCCGGTGGCACCGGCGGCGGCGATGAAGCGCAGCAGCGATTCGACATGGCGGATCTGGCCGTCGCGCTTGATAATGCGGTACTGCGCGGCGATGACGCCGTCGGTTCCCAATGGCACCCTGTGGGCGCGTTCGGCGGCGTCCTTATCGTCGGGATGCAGGTAGCTGTGCCAGAGATCGGCCGTCACCTCGTCGGTCACTGCGACGAGGCCGAATATCTCTCTTGTGCGCGCGTCCCAATAGCTCTTGTTGGTAGCGATGTCGTAGTGCCAGATGCCGGTGCCGCTGGCGGCAAGCGCCAGGCGAAAGCGGATATTGACCTGTTCGAGCGCGGCTTCGGCCGCCTTCTGCTTGGAGATGTCGGTCTGCACGCCCATCAGCCTGAGCGGCTTCCCGTCGGCGTCGCTCTCGACGATGCCGCCTCGGTCGAGCACCCAAACCCAGTGGCCCTGCTTGTGCTTGAGCCTGAGTTCGGTCTCGATGGCGTCGGTCAGCCCGGCAATGTGGCGGTCGCCGCTGGCCTGCGCCCGTTCCCGGTCGTCGGGATGGGTAAGCTGCAGCCACAGGTCACTGGTATTGGCGAGTTCGCCGTCCTCGTAACCCAGCATCCGGGCCCAGGTCGCCGAATAGAAGCAGTCCCCCGTGCTGAGATCCCAGTCCCAGACGCCAAGATGGGCGCGCTCCAAGGCCTTGGCCCAGAACGCTCCGCTGCGACTTTTCTTATCCTGACCCGCCATTCGTCCGTTTTGCCCGCTCCACCCGCGGCAATCTGCGGCAAAACCAGAAAAGAAACCGTTACCGGGCCGCGGAGGGGGGATGTCCACGCTCCTAGCGACAATCTTGGCATCAGCCTTTCGATTAGCCGGCAAGAACCGGAGTTTGGCCCGGCTCGATTGGTCATAGGAATGGCCGTGTTCACCAGCCAGTCCGGTGATCACGAAGCAAGACAGGAAAAGGACCTCCCAATGACCAAGCAGGAAGACAACAAGGCCGTCGTCATCAGATGGTTCACCGACTTCTGGGGTGAAACCTGCGACCTCTCCGTCGTCGACGCCGTCGCGGCCCCCGATATGCTGCTCAAATACTCGCTGCACGAGCCGCGCCGCGGGCGCGACGACATCAAGGCCTTCATGACCGATTTTCGCGCAGCCTTCCCGGATCTCAACTTCTGGGCCACCGCCGATCTCATCGCCGAGGGCGACTATGTCGTCGGCCAATGGGAGGGCGGCGGCACGCATACCGGCCCGGCCTTCGGCGATTTTCTCATCGGTTCGCTGCCCGCCGCCACCGGCCGCATGATGCGCTTCACCGGCACCACGGTGCTCAAGGTGATCGACGGCAGGATCGTCGAGGAAATCGGTCTCGACGACGGCGTCACCGCCCTTACCCAGCTCGGCCTCATCAAGCCCGCCTGAGAAATCTCACGCAGAACCGAGGTGGGGGCCAGGCGGCATTGCCGCCGCCTGGCTATGCCGCTTACTGGCTCGGCGCCATCGCGTGTTCGCACGACACTTTCGGGTTCATGTCGGCGAACGTGCCGGTCGGGTTGCCTTTCCAGGCCCAGACATGCAGTTCGTAGAACTCACCCAGGCCATAGCGGTTGGGCGCGCTGTTGAAGTTGAACAGCTGTCCCTCGAGCGACGCCGGCCCCTTCGAGGTGATGTATTCGACCGCCACCAGCTTCAGCGTGCCGTCGGCCATCGGCTCGTACATCACCGCTTCGGGACGGGCGATGTCGATCTTGTCGTCCTTCAGGTACCCGCCATTGACATAGTGGATGCCCATGGCGCCGCCGGTGATGCCGCTGGCGCAGGGAATGGGCGCATAGCCTTCCGCCGTCGCGGCGTTGACATCGAGAAACCGGCTGTTGGCGGCCCGCACCTTTTCGGCCAGCGGATTGGCACCGGACGTGGTTTCAGCCGCCTCCTGATGCGCCTGGGCAAAGGTGGTGCAGGCGGCCAGAATGGCCCCTGCCACGAAAAGCCCGTTGCGAAAATCGCGTATCATGTTTGTTCCATTCTTCTTAAAAAAGCACAGCGGGCCGGCCGCCGAAAATACGGAGGCCCGGCAGGCAAGCGCCGTGGCTGTTGTTGCTTGGTGATCCCGGATACGGTGCAAGGAATGCCGGGAGGGATCATCCCTTCGGCAGATACGGGATCGTTCCGGCCAGATCGGTGTCGTCGATCAGCTGGAAACGGCTGTCGCTGCCGCCCTGGCGGGCCGAAACGAAAGGCGCGTAGGCCGGATCGGTGGTGAAGGCGCGCGCCGCTGCTTCCGACGGGAACGCCATCAGGGCGATCAGCGTGGTGTCGAGCGGCTTGCCTTCGAGCGTCTTCACATTGCCGCTGCGCGACAGATATTTGCCGCCATGCTTGTGGACGAGGTCGTGCACCGAGGCGGCATAGGCCGGCACCCATTTCGGGTCCTTCATCTTGATGTCGGCGATAACGTAAGCAGTCATTGTCGTCTCCTGGTTGCGGCGCACAGGGATATCCGTGCAACCGTCCAGAGGGCTCGCATGGCGGGACCCGAGCCGACCAGTCCGCGATCTGTACTAGGCCGGTACAGTTTCTGTACTCGCCGCTTCAATCACGAAGGACTAATGTTGCCCGCAGGTTCTAGGGAGAGGCACGGTCATGACCCAGCACGGATACAAACAGTTCTGCCCGCTATCGATGGCCGCCGAGGTGCTGTGCACCCGCTGGACGATGGTGCTGATGCGTGAGCTTGTGGCCGGTTCGACCCGTTTCAACGACTTGCGCCGCGGCGTGCCCAAAATGTCGCCGACCCTTCTGTCGCAACGGCTTAAGGAGCTCGAGCTGGCGGGGATCGTCGAGCGCAAGGAGGTCCCGGGAGAAAGAGGAATTTTTGACTATCGGCTGACGGAAGCCGGCCGCGATTTGCGCCCGGTCGTCGAGGCGATGGGCTTCTGGGGGCAGAAATGGGTCGAGTCCCGCCTGTCCCTCAAGAACCTCGATCCGTCGCTGCTGATGTGGGACATGCGGCGCAATTTGAACCCCTCGCCGCTGCCGGAAGGACGAACGGTGATACAATTTCTGTATCAGGAACTCCCCGCCTCCAAACGCTCCTGGTGGCTGATCGTCGAAAAGCACGGCGAAGTCGATCTGTGCTGGTATGATCCGGGCTTCGACGTCGACCTCTATGTCTCGACCGACCTGCACACGATGACGGCGATCTGGATGGGAGTGCTCACCGTCGAGAAGGCCGGCCCGAAGGTCGCCCTGACCGGCGACCAGGCCATCGGCAGGAAGATGCAGGCCTGGCTGGGGCTGAGCCCGTTCGCGGTGGAACCCAAACGCGCGGCGTAGGAGCCGGTCCCGTCTGTGCAGGCGTCTCGGCTGCGCTCACATGCAACATCCCGGTTCCAATCACGCGTGCGCCTCCTGACAGTTGGCAGGAAACGGGTGGCGGGGCTGGCTTCTGGCGGCTTCAATGCCAGCCATGTTCATCGCTCTGGCCAAACATCTGCAACCCGCGCCGCTGCTGGCCGACGATCCACGCTGGGCGCGCATTGTCGCCCGCGACAAGTCGGCCGACGGCGCATTCTGGTATTCGGTGGCGATGACGGGGATTTATTGCCGGCCCTCCTGTCCGTCGCGGCGCGCCAACCCAGCCAATGTCCAGTTGCACGACACTTTACAGGCGGCGAGGGCGACAGGCTTTCGCCCATGCCGGCGCTGCAATCCGGACGGCCCTTCGCTCGAGGTCGCCAACGCCGCGATGATCGCCGATGCCTGCCGCAGGATCGGGCAGAGCGAGGTTGAACCGTCGCTGATCGAACTGGCCGATGCCGCCGGCCGCAGCCCCGGCTATTTCCACCGCATTTTCAAGGCGGTCACCGGGCTGACGCCGAAGGATTATGCAGCGGCCCGGCGTGCCGCCCGGGTCCGCCAGGGCTTGGAAAACGGCGTCAGCGTGACATCGGCGATCTACGATGCGGGCTTCAATTCGAGCGGGCGCTTCTACGAGAAATCGACCGGCATGCTCGGCATGACGCCGACGCGCTATCGCGCCGGCGGCGCCAACGAAGAGATCCGCTTCGCCGTCGGCGAAACCTCGCTCGGCACCATCCTGGTCGCATCGAGCCGGAAAGGCGTCGCCTCGATCCTGCTCGGCCAGGACCCCGACGCGCTGGTGCGCGACCTGCAGGACCGTTTCCCCAAGGCGCGGCTGGTCGGTGCCGACAGCGACTACGAGGCGCTGGTGGCCCGCGTCGTTGGCCTCGTCGAGGCGCCGGCGCTCGGTCTCGACCTGCCGCTCGACGTGCGCGGCACCGCGTTCCAGCAGCGCGTCTGGCAGGCCTTGCGGGACATCCCGGCTGGCCGCACGGTTTCCTATGCCGAGATCGCCGGCCGTATCGGCGCGCCGAACGCAACCCGCGCCGTCGCCGCCGCCTGTGCCGCCAACGCCCTCGCGGTCGCCATCCCTTGCCACCGTGTGATCAGGAAGGATGGCGCCCTGTCGGGCTATGCCTGGGGCGCCGAGCGCAAACGCGCGCTGCTCGACCGCGAGGCCGGCGATGCTGCGGACAATGCCTCGCGGTCCTCGCGGGCCTGACGGCAATGCGCGCGATGGCCAGTTCTTCCACCACCGGTGCGAACGGTCAGGTCGCCAACGGCGCTGCCGTCAGCCTGGAGGACGCGAAGGCGCTGGTGTTGGCCGTCATCGGCACGCTTGTCGAGGATGGCAAGGCCGAGTGGAGCCGCACGACGACCGGCGAGTTCGAGCTGCGGCTGATATCAGGCGAAGTTTTTTTGCTGGACGAGGTCGGCGTCACCCGTGTCGCTTGAGGCGGTCCAAAACCGCACTTGCTTTCGCCGTTCAGCCCCCTGGATTGAATTTGAAAGCAAGCATCGGAGTGAGCGGCACCGGCCAGTTCGTTAGGGTCAAGGCATAGACAGGAGTGAAGGCAATGAACCACATTCAGACCGATATGCAGGCGACAACCACCAGCGTCCTTGACACCATCAGCTACGCCATCGGCCAGTCCGCGCTTGGAAACATCCTGGCGGCGCGCGGCCCCATCGGCGTCTGCGCCATCCTCATCGGCTCCGACGCCGGCACGTTGCGGCAGGACCTCGCCAACCGCTTCCCCGGCAGGGTGCTGCTCGAAGACGCGGCCGGCCTGCGCGATGATCTCGCGGCGATAGCGCGCTTCATCGAAACGCCCGGCGCCGGTCTCGACCTGCCGCTCGACATGCGCCACGGCACGCCCTTCCAGCAGCGCGTGTGGGAGGCGCTGCGCGCCATCCCATGCGGTGCCACCGTCACTTACACCGCCCTTGCCCGGCGCCTCGGCATGCCGGATGGCGCCCGCGCCGTGGCGACGGCCTGTGCCGCCAACGTCATCGCGCTAGGCATTCCTTGCCACCGGGTGTTGCGCGCCGACGGCTCGCTGTCCGGCTACCGCTGGGGCATCGAGCGCAAGCGCGCCTTGCTGGAAAGGGAGGCCGCGATATGAACGCCGACGCCAGGGTCGCGCCATCGCTGGTCGCAGCCGCCGAGACACGCATCGCCGCCTATGACTGGCCGGCGCTCGCCACCGAGCTCGACAGCTTCGGCTGCGCGGTGATGGAAAAGCTGCTCTCGGCCGATGAGTGCCGGCAACTCGCCGGCCTCTATCCGCAGGAGCAACATTTCCGCAGCCACATCCACATGGCCAGGCACGGTTTCGGCAAGGGCGAATACCGTTATTTCCGCTATCCCTTGCCCGATCTGGTCGGCGGCCTGCGCGGCGCGCTCTATCCCAGGCTGGCCGCGGTCGCCAACCGCTGGAACGAGCGCATGGGGATCGCCATGCGCTACCCCGCCACGCATGGCGCGTTTCTCGACCAGTGCCATGCCGCGGGCCAGGTCAGGCCGACGCCGCTTTTGCTGAAATATGTGCCCGGCGACTTCAACTGCCTGCACCAGGACCTCTATGGCGACCTTGCCTTCCCGCTGCAGGTGGCGATCCTGCTTTCCGAACCGGGCGAGGATTTCACCGGCGGGGAATTCGCCCTGACCGAACAGCGGCCGCGCATGCAGAGCCGGGTCGAAGTGGTGCCTTTGCGCCAGGGCGATGCGGTGGCTTTCGCGGTCCACAACCGGCCGGTGCAGGGCACGAAGGGCAATTACCGCGTCAACCTGCGCCACGGCGTCAGCCGCCTGCGCTCCGGCATGCGCCACACGGTCGGCATCATTTTTCACGATGCGAAGTGAGCGCCGGCTCATGCTCCCAATAGGGCGGATCGCCGAAAGCGTTGCGCAGCCATGCGGTAAGTGCGCGCAGTTTGGCGGATCCGCGCCGATCCTCGGGACAAGCGATATAGATGGTGGCTCCTTCAGGCTCCGCATCCACATCGACGACCGTCAATCGCTTGTCGGCGATCTCGGTGCGGATGAAGTAGGCGGGGAGCAGCGCCAGGCCCAGGCCGGCAAGCGCGGCGTCGCGCATCAAAATCCCATTGTTGACGCGCAGCGCGGTTTCCGGGCGGATCGTCACCAGCCGCCGCGAAATCTTGAACCGCCAGTCGGCGGCACCTCGGATGGAATAGATGATGCCCTTGTGGCGCTTCAAGTCATCGGTGGTCACCGGCAACCCGAATTGCTCGGTATAATCCGGCGAGGCCACCAGGAAGCGACGGCTGGAAG
The DNA here is from genome assembly GCF_006442875.1 of Mesorhizobium sp. B2-3-15. NCBI lineage: Bacteria > Pseudomonadati > Pseudomonadota > Alphaproteobacteria > Hyphomicrobiales > Phyllobacteriaceae > Mesorhizobium > Mesorhizobium sp. B2-3-15. Next base: position 17,548 of record NZ_VFVO01000012.1, read on the forward strand.
CCAGCTTCTTGACGATGACAGGTCCATCTTCGACGACCGGCCCATGACGCACAATGGCATCGTAGCCATCGGCCACCATGCTGACGAAACGATCCTCGAGATCGAGCGTCAGTTCAATTCCCGGGTGCTTGGCCAGGAAGCCATATAGCGCCGGGCCGAGATGGAGGATGCCGAAACTGGTCGGCGCCGATATCCTGAGCGGCCCGGCGAGTTCGCCGCGGCGCTCGGCGATTTCGGCGCGGGCATCGGCCACCTCCTGCATGATGCGCTTGGCGCGCTCGTAAAAACCTCGTCCCGCCTCGGTGATGGAGAGTTTGCGGGTGGTGCGGTCCAGCAGCTTTGTGCCGAGGCCGCGCTCCAGTTCCGACAGTCGCTCGCTGATGACGGATTTCGACAGGCTCATGCGCCTGGCCGCTTCGCTGATCGAACCGGATTCCGCTACGGCGACAAACGCGGCGGCCGATTCGAGCTTCAGCATTGTTCGGCTTTCCCAAATTCACCATCAGGCGACAGCCACCTAACGAAATCAAGGACATGGTGCCATAATTGTGCAGGTCGCGATACCGCGATCACAGAACAAAAGCTCGGAGAGTGCAGCATGTTTCGTCCGTTCGTTGTCGTCCTTGGTCTGCTGGCCATGAGTGTTCCGGCCTCTGCGCGCGTTGTCGCGTTTCCGGCCGGCTTCAAGACGCAGACGATCGAGACCAACGGCACCAGCCTGAACGTCCGTGTCGGCGGACAAGGGCCGGCGGTCGTGCTGCTGCATGGTTTCGCCGACACCGGCGACATGTGGGCGCCGGCTGCGATAGCGTTGATGAAGGACCACACCGTGATCGTGCCGGACCTGCGCGGCATGGGCCTTTCGGCGCATCCCGACGACGGCTACACGAAGAAGAACCAAGCCGTCGACATCGCCGGCGTGATGGACGCGCTGAAGATCGACAACGCCGACCTGGTCACCCATGACATCGGCAACATGGTCGGCTATGCGCTGGCCGCGCAGTATCCGAAGCGCATCACCAAATGGGTTGTCATCGACGCGCCGCTGCCGGGCATAGGCGACTGGGACAAGATCAAGCAGAGCCCGCTGCTGTGGCATTTCAACTTCCGCGGCCCCGACATGGAACGGCTGGTGGCGGGCCGCGAGCGCATCTACCTCGACCGCTTCTACAACGAATTGTCGGCCGATCCCAAGAAAATCGACGAGGCGACGCGCGTCCACTACGCCAAGCTTTACGCCCGGCCACATGCCATGCACGACGCCTTCGAGCAGTTCAAGGCATTCGACCAGGATGCGATCGACAATCAGGCGATGCTCACCACGGGCGGCAAGCTGACCATGCCAGTGCTCGCGGCGGGTGCGGAAAAATCGGCCGGCACGACGCAGGCCGACATCTTGCGGTTGGTCGCCAGTGACGTGACCGGAGCCATCGTGCCTGCATCGGGCCATTGGATCATGGAGGAAAACCCGGACGCCACCGTCACGCTGATTACAGACTTCCTCGCCAAGTAACAGCACGGCTTCAGCGACCACCGCGGGCTCTGCCAGGGCCGACCTTTGTAACGATGAAGCCGAACGGGATCGCGCCCAGCAAGGGTGCGGCCCGTCGCGACGATGGGAGACATTCTATGCCGTTAACGCATTTCCTGGCTCTTGGAAGCGCCGTTCTCCTGGCGGCGACAGCACCGGCGTCAGCCGCCGATGTCCCGAAGAAAACGGTCGTCTTGGTGCACGGCGCGTTCGCCGACGGATCGAGCTGGAGCAAGGTCATTCCCTTGCTGCAGGCCAAGGGGCTCAATGTGGTGGCTGTGCAAAATCCGTTGAGCTCGCTTGCCGCCGATGTCGACGCAACCATGCGCGTCATTGATGCCCAGCCGGGTCCGGTCATTCTCGTCGGTCACTCCTGGGCCGGCGTCGTCATCAGCCAGGCCGGCGTGAACGACAAGGTCAAGGCGCTGGTCTACGTCGCCGCCTTCGCGCCGCCAAAGGGCGTGTCGATCAACGAGCTTGGCAAGGGTCAGCCGCCGCCGCCCTGGGCAAGCGCGCTGCAACCCGACAGCGGCGGCTATCTCAGGTTGAGCGCCGAGGGTGTCGCCAAATATTTCGCGCAGGACCTGCCGCCGGCGGAAATCGGGGTGATCGCCGCCACCCAGGGACCAGCCTTCTCCGGTATCTTCGACGAAAAGCTCACCGCGGCCGCGTATGAGACAAAGCCGAGCTGGTACATCGTCGCCAGGCACGACGGAATGATCCCGCCGGCGGCCGAGGCCGCGATGGCGAAGGCGATCGGCGCCAAGGTCACCGAGTTGCCGACCAGCCACGTCGCCATGCTCGCCAAGCCCCGCGAAGTCGCCGATGTTATCCTGGCGGCGGTGGACTCGGTGAAGTAGGCAGGGAAACGATACCGGCGAGGAGGCCAGGATAGATCCCCTCCGCGTTTGCCATCTCCAGGATCCACGGGCAGGAATAATAGTCGCTGATGCTGTCGATCACCCCGCCCGTGGCGCCGATCCGGACCAGATATGCCTGCCGCCAGACCTCGCCATATTGCCTGTCGACGACCAGCACCATCTCCCCTTCGAACGCGCCTGGCCGCACGCGCCAGGGCAGGTCGCTGCGCTCATATTCGACGAAGTAGGGCGAACCCGACAGCAAGCCGCTGTAGCAGTCCGACACCTGGAGGCGTGCATCGGCGCTGGTCAGTGCCCGCACGCCGTCCCAGTCCCTGGCGTTGAAGAGCGCGACATAGCGATCAAGCAGCCGCTCCAGTTCGGGATCGTGTGGCGGCGCCGCGGCCGGTTGCGCGGGTAGAGCGGCGAGCTTGGCGCGGCCGCGATTGAGCGCCGATTTGACGCCGCCCGGTGTCGAGCCGACCAGCTCGGCGATCTCCTCCAGCGAATGGTCGAAGACATCCTTGAGCAGCACGCAGGCGCGCTCCTTCGGTGGCAGATGCACCACCAACCGCTCGATGGCGCGGCCGGCGCCCGGACCGGCCGGCTCGACCGGCTGCACCACGTCGTCGTCGGCATAGAAGGCCTCTGCCGCGTGCCGCGTGCGGCGATTGCGGATGAAATCGATGCACCTGTTATGCGCGATGCGGAAAAGCCACGGCCGCAGCGCCTGCGCATCGTCGAGCAGCTCGATCTTGCGATAGGCCTCGAACAGCGCCTCCTGCATGATGTCCTCGCCATCCAGCGCCGAGCCGGTCATGCGGGCGCAATAGCGATGCAGCCTGGCGCGCAGATGCGAAACCGTCTCCAGGAACGCGGCATAGCGCAGGTCGAACACGCGGTCGGGCTCAGGCCAGACCCGCATGCCTCGTGCCGTGTCGGGGGATTTGCGGATCTGCTGGTTCATCGCGGCACATAGGTCAGGGTCACCACGCCATTGGCAAAACGGTTGATGTCGACCAGTTCGAGATCGATCGGCCCGACGTCGTCGAAGGCGCGCTTGCCCTGCCCGACCCATGTCGGCACGATCGACAGATGATACTCGTCCACCAGCCCAGTGGAAAGCAAGGTGCGGTCGAGCTGCGACACGCCATATTTCAGGATGTCGCCCCCCGGCTGGCGTTTCAGCGCCGCGAGCGCCTCGGCGACGTCGCCCTCGATCAGCGCGGCATTCCACGACACCGTCTTCAGCGTCGTCGAGGCGACCAGCTTCTTCAGGCCGTTGATGCGGTCCATGTACGGACCCTTGGTCCCGGGCCAGCGCGCGAAGAACATCTCGTAGGTGGCGCGGCCAAGCAGGAAGAACTCGACGTTCGAAAGCGCCCGCAAGGCATGGTCCACATTCTCTCCGACGAAGAATGGCGACGCCCACGTCATCGGCGCCTCGATGACGCCATCCAGCGAGACGAAACTCGACACGATCAGCCGCCGCATGCTCACGCCGCCTTTTCGCTGGTCTTCTCACCGGGAGCCGGCAGCCCCAGTCTCGGCCGCACCCAGGCGGCGAAGCGGGCAATGGCGTCATCGGCCTCCGGCGCCCGCCCTGCCATCATCTGGAAGGAGTGGAGCATGCCGTCAAAGACGTCGAGCCGCGTCTCGACGCCCGCCTGCCTCGCCCGCTCGGCGAACATGCGGCTTTCGTCGACCAGCGTCTCGTCGGCGCCGGCCTGCAGGAAGACGGGCGGAAAGCCGGAGAGGTCGGCGTAGAGCGGACTGACTTCGGGATCGCGCCGATCGGCATCGCCGATGAAATTGGCCGCCAGCCAGTCGACGGCTTCCCTGGCGAAGGCCGGGTCCTTGTCGCGGTTGGTCTCGTAGCTGGCGCCGGTCAACGCCATGTCGAACCAGCCGGAGATGATCAGCGTGGCGACCGGCAGTGGCCGCCTTTGCGCGCGCAGCCGCTGCAGGACGTCATAGGTCGGCACCGCGCCGCAGGAGTCGCCGGCGATCACGATCCGCTTGGGGTCGAAGCCTTGGTCGACGAGCCAGTGCCAGGCCGATGTCGCGGCCTCGATCTGGGCCGGATGCTTCGCTTGGTGCGCCAGCGGATAGTCGTAGATTAGCGCCCGGCAGCCGATGGCCTTGGCGAGATGACCGACCAGCTTGCGGTGCGTGTAGATCGAGCCGCCGATGAAGCCGCCGCCATGCGCGTAAAACAGCACCCGCTGCTCGTCGGCGCCCTTCGGCACCACCCACATCGCCGGCACGCCGCCGGCATCGACCTCGACATAGTCGACGCCGCCCGGTTCGCCGGTCAGCGCCGTCCAATTGACGTCGTTGTAGTCGATGACCGCCTGCGGGCTGGTCAACTTGCCCGCATTGGCCGCGAGCGCGGCGTAATGGTTCCTGTTTGCCTGACTTTGCATGCTCGCCATGACCGTTTCTCCGTGGTGGCCGATCGCGGTCCGGCGCGACCTTCAGGTAAGAGACGGACGGGCAGGCAAAAAGGATACGTGCCGGCCCGCGTTTTTTCGGCGGCCTACGCCCCGCCCCGCAACATTGCCGCGTGGCGTTGGGCGAATTCGACGAACGGCGTTGCGCGCACGCCGAACATCTCGTGGGTGGCCAGATGCACCCGCGATTTCGGCCGCCGCAGGCGCTCGGTCAACTGCTCGTCCAGCGCATCGGCGAAGTCGGCGGGGACGCCGGCGGCCAGCAGGTTGCGCCGGCGGTCCTGCGGGCTGATGTCGACGTAGCGGACCGGCTTGCCGATCGCCTGCGAAATCCGCGCCGCGATGTCGCTCATCGTCAGCGCCTCGGGTCCGGTCATGTCGAGGCTCTCGCCTTCATGGCCGCCATCGCGCAGCAGCCGGACGGCGACCTTGGCGATGTCCTCGACATCGACCGGCGACAGTTCGGTGCCGCCAAGCGCCAGATAGAAGGCGCCCTCGGCGGCGATGGTCGGCGCGTCGCGCAGATAGGCCTGCATGAACTGGCTGGGGCGCAGATGCGTCCACGCCATGCCGGCTCCTTCGAGATAGCGCTCGACCTGCTCATGCATGCGCGTGAAGCGGAACTTCATCGCGTCATAGCCGATGTTGGATTCGGCACCGGAAAACTTCACCACATGCGCGACGCCGGCCTGCCTGCAGGCATCGATAAAACGGCACTGCGTCTCTACCATGTCTTGCGCGGCGGTCGAAATCATCAGCACGCGATCGACACCATCGAGGGCCGCGCCGAGCGTCTCCGCCCGGCGCATGTCGCCGTCGACCAGCTCGACGCCGGCAAGTCCGCCGAGCCCTGCCCCGGATGCCCGGTTGAGATCGCGAACCAGCGCCCTCACTTGATGCTTCTGCCGCGCGAACTCGCGCACGATTGCCTTGCCGTTCAGGCCGGTGGCGCCTGTCACCAGGATCATCTGTCTCTCCATTCAGCATTGATGCAGCCGCCCTTCCGGCGACCCACTTTGAAGACGAAGAGAAGCGGGCAAAGGATTCCGGCCAAACGTCTTTTTACCGGCGTGCGGCCCGCACGCCGGTAATCAGCCCGCTGGCGCGTAGCGGCTGACCACCATGCCGCAGGCATAAGACTTCGAGCCGAGCAGAAGCAGGTTTCGGAACCCGCCTTGGTCGAAGATGCGGCGGCCGGCGCCCAGCACGGCCGGATTGACGAACAGCTGGAACTCGTCGACCACCCCGGCCGCGATCAGCGCCGACGCAAAGCCCGCCCCGCCGAAGACGGCCATGTCGCCGCCCTCACCCGCCTTCAATGCGTTGACCTCGCGCGGCAGGTCGCCGCTTACCACCGTCGTGCGCTCCCATCGCGAGGTCTCGAGCCTGTCGCTCGGCACCACCTTGCGCGCTTCGACGATACGCTGGGCGAAGGCATAGAACGGATCGGCCGGATATTTCCGCGCCGCGTTGCCCCAATGGGTGAGGTAACCTTCCTCAGCCATCTTGCGGCTGAGCAGGATGGTGTCGATGCCGGCAAACACCGCGTTGAAATCACGCTTCAGTTCCTCGTCCCAGCCGATGTCGTCGCCCCATCCCCAAAGTTGCCAGGGGTGGTTCTCATTGGCACCGACAAAGCCGTCGACCGACATCTGCATCTGAAGGATCAGCTTTTTCATGGGGTTCTCCTCGTTTCCGGATTCCAGGCAGGAAGGATCACGCCGCGCTTTGCGCACGGGCAAAGGCTTGTGCCCAGCTCTCGAAAGTGGTCGGCGTGGCGTTGCGGATTGACGGTGTCTCAAGTGCCCAGCGTTCACCCTTGTTGAAACTCGCCGCCGTTTCGCCGAGCGCATCGGCAAAGCTCGGTGACAGGCCGTTGGCGATCATCCCGGCGCGCGCCTCAGTGAATGGAGCCGCCTTGTAAGTGACCTGCCTCCCCATCGCGCTGCCCAGGATCGCGGTGGCCTGCTCGAAGGTATAATAGCCGCCGCCATGCAATTCGATAATCCGCTCGCTTGGAAAGCGCGTGGCGTCCAGCAGCGCGGCGGCGCGCTGGCCGACATCGCTGGCGGCAATCAAAGGCATCGGCAGATCGCCACGGAACGGCGTCATGAAGATGCCGGAAGCGGCCTGCTGGACAAAGCCCATGCCCTTGGCGAAGTTCTCCATGAAGAATGAGGCGCGCAAAAACACCAGTTCGTCGAGGCCGAGCGCCGCCAGCCGGTCCTCCATCAAGGCGGCGCCGAGCGAAGTTCCCATCCTGAGATGGGCGTTGAGGCCGCTGAGCAGCACGACGCGGCGCACGCCTGACTTCGCGATCGCCGCCGCCAGCCGCGCGCCGACTTCATCCTCGAAGCCATGAAGATCTGGCGCCGTGACGTCGAACGGAATCATTACATAGGCGCTGTTGGCACCGGAAAAGGCGGAGGCGAGCGCGTCGCTATCGTCAAGCGCGACACCCAGGCTGCGCGCCACGCCGCGCACAATATGCCCCTGCCTGGTCAGGACCTGGGCGACCGCCTTGCCAACCTCGTTGGTGGCCCCGATGACCACGACGGTTCTTGGTGAGCTGATTTTCCCGACGGCCTGACTCATGACGTCCTCCTGCTGGCCAAGTTGCGGCCCAACGATTTACTTTTGGAACCATTTGACTGATGGAAAGAACGATGTCAATAGTAAAGTGATTTAAAAATGGAACCGTAGAGATGTCGACGCGTGAAAGATCCGGCTGCCCGATCAGCCTGTCGCTGGAATTGCTCGGCGACCGCTGGACGCTGCTCATCATCCGCGACCTGGTCTTCGCCGGCAAAAAGCATTTTCGCGAGTTCCTGCAATCCGATGAAGGCATCTCCTCGCGCACATTGGCCGAGCGGCTGCAGACGCTGCAGGACGAAGGCATCCTCACCCGCTGCGACGACCCTAGCCACGGGCTGAAGGCGATCTACCGGCTGACCGAAGCCGGCATCGATCTCCTGCCGGTGCTGGCCACGCTCGGCGCTTGGGGCAGCAAGCACCGCAAATCCGACGACAAACTCGCCCGTATCGCCGACGAACTGGCGGCCGGCGGCGAGCCGGCGCTGGAACGGATGAAGGCGGCACTGCGGGCGGAGCATGTTGTCTAGGAAGTGGCGCTGCCTCCTTCCGCCCTGTGGAAAAGGAGGCACTTTACGCGCCTCGGTTACGCCCAAAGGACACCGATGCAGCAAAGACCCAATTGACAACGATCTCTGTTTGTTCACTATAGGTTCCTGTCTATCAGCAATCGCGGATGAGCGGAACAGGATGGAAACGACGGCCACCATCCTGCATGCCGATCTCGACGCCTTCTATGCCTCGGTCGAGCAACTGCTCGACCCGTCGCTGCGCGGCAAGCCGATCGCGGTTGGCGGCGGCGTGGTGCTCGCCGCCTCTTACGAAGCGCGCGCCTTTGGCGTGCGCGGCGGCATGCCGGGACGCAAGGCGCGCGAGCTTTGCCCGCAATTGATCTTCGTCGGCGGCAATTTCAGCCACTACCAGCGGCTGGGCGACGCGGCGATCAAGGTGCTCGACGATTTCACGCCGGTGGTCGAACGCATCTCCATCGACGAGGCCTTCGCCGATGTCGCCGGCTGCACGCATCTGTTCGGCTCCCCGCGGGAAATCGCGACGGCGATCCGGGGCCGTGTGCGGGCCGAACTCGGCCAGCCGATCTCGATCGGCGTGGCGCGCACCAAGCATCTGGCCAAGATCGCCTCGCAAGTCGCCAAGCCCGACGGGCTGGTGGTGGTCGAGCCCGGCACCGAGCTTGCCTTCCTGCACGATTTGCCGGTCTCGCTGATGTGGGGCGTCGGGCCGGCCACCAGGGCGCGCTTGGCCGAGATCGGCGTCGAGACCATCGGCGAGCTGGCCCGGACCCACAGCGGCGCCCTGACCCGGCTGCTAGGCCCCGCGGCCGGCGAAAAGCTCGCGGCGCTGTCGTGGAACCGCGATCCGCGCAAGCTGGAGACGAAGCGCCGGGCGCACTCGGCCGGCGCGCAATCGGCTCTCGGGCAAAAGCCGGCCGTGGCGCGAGTGATCGTGCCCACACTGCTGCATCTGGCCGATCGCGTCGCCAGCCGGCTGCGCGCCAAGAACCGCCCCGGCCGCACGGTAACCGTGCGCGTGCGCTTTGCCGATCTCAGCGCCGTCACGCGCTCGATCACGCTGGAACAGCCGATCTCGGCGACCGCCATGCTGGCCGAGATCGCAGGGGATTTGGTGCGCGGCGTGCTCGCCGAGCATCCCCGGGAGAAAACGATCTCGCTGCTGGCGATCTCGGTCTCGCACCTGGAGGAGAGCACCGAACTGCAGCTCGACCTGCCGCTCGGCCTCGCCGACGAGAAGCGCCGCCCGGGCAGCCAAAAAGGCCTCGCGCGCTTTGGCGCCGACCGCGCCATCGACAAGATCCGCCAGCGTTTCGGCAAACAGGCGGTCGGCTACGGTACGGTGGCCCTGGAAGCGGCCCGCTCGGTGCCCGACGCATTCAGGGAACTGGCGGAGAAGGAATTGTGAGCGGAGGAGCCCTCCCCGTCGCTCACGCTTTGCGGATCGATGTCCCGAACCAGGCGGCGCGGTGGTCGTCACCAGCGCCGGCTTTCAATGGGTCTTCTTCACGGCACGCCCGTTGCGCGGCGGGGTCAGTTTGCAGATCGTCGACATCGCTGCAATGATCGAGGGAAGGAGCGGAGACGCCGATGTTCGGGGCCTTCTAAAGAGAGTTGCCGGGTGACTGTCCTCGACAAGGCAAAGCAATGGGCGAAAGTCACCAAGCGCGATGTGATGGCCCTGTGGCTGGCCGCCCGCGATCCTCGCGTTCCCTGGTACGCCAAGCTTGCCGCCGGCATGGTCGCCGCCTACGCGCTCAGTCCTATCGATCTGATACCCGATTTCATTCCCGTACTCGGATATCTGGACGATCTGATCATCGTGCCGCTTGGCATCCTGCTTGCGGTGAAGCTGATCCCCGCCGATCTGATGGCGGAGTTTCGCGCGGAGGCCATTCGCCGATCGAGGCCGACCAGCCGCGGCGGTCTCGCATTCATTGTCGGACTTTGGGTTTTGATGGCCGCCGCGCTCATCTGGCTATTCTGGCCAGATCGCTCAGCCTAGATTTCAGGCTTGGCGTTTCTCGTCGCTCGACCACCGGGCAGACTATCGGTTGCCGGCGAAAGACCCATCCCAACGTCAAAGCCTGGCGGTGCCGAAAATCCGGTCCCAGAATATCGACGTCACGCCGAAATTGGCGTTGTCGTCGATATGGTGGTGCACCGCGTGGCGGCGCTTGAGCGTGTAGAGATAGCTCGGATGGGCCGGATGCCAGTGATGGATCATGTGGTGGACGCTGATGTACCAGAGATAGCCCAGCATCAACCCGCAACTCACCGCGCTGGCGGTCGCGAAGTCGGAGACCATCCAGACGGGCAGGAACGCCACCAGCGCATGCACGCCCAGGCTGAGCCAGGTCGGCGTGCCCACCGGACTGCGCTCCTCGACGTGGTGACGGTCGTGCAGGTCCCGGATCCAGGGGACGTGGTGCAGCACGAAACGGTGCAGCATATATTCGATCAGCGTCCACAGGCCAAGGCAGATCAGCATCGTGCCGACCCAGTCCGGCGCGCTTTCTTCTCCGGCCTCGATCAGTCCGGCCACCCCCAGTATGGCGATCACCAGGGGATAGACCACGAAATCGCTGTAGTAGCCGATCAGACCCAGCTGCATTCGGACGCCTCACCTGATTTTCGACGCCGCCCCAGAAACGATGCTATCAGTTTGCCGGACTCGCGTATGAGGTGCAATGCGGATGCATCTGACATAGCGTCGCAATTTTCAGGTGCAAGATCGGCAGCCATGATCGCTCAGAATCGGCCGGCTTCGCACCGGTGCCGCAAACGGACATGCAAACATGGCAAAACGCAGCGCGGGTCTGCTGATCTATCGCCGGAGCGATGATGGTATAAGGGTGCTGCTGGTTCATCCGGGCGGCCCCTTCTGGGCAAAGAAGGACGATGGCGCCTGGTCGATCCCGAAGGGCCTCGTCGACGGGGATGAGGACGAATTGGCGGCGGCACGACGCGAGACCGAGGAAGAGCTCGGCATCAAGGTCGAAGGCCCCTTCGCTCGCCTCGGCGACTACAGGCAGCCGGGCGGCAAGATCGTCATCGCCTGGTCGGTCGAGACCGACATCGATGTGGCCGCCATCAAGAGCAACACCTTCACCATGGAATGGCCGCCGCGGTCCGGATCGATGAAGGAATTCCCGGAGGTCGACAGAGCCGGCTGGTTCACCTTGGCCGAAGCCGGGGTGAAGATTCTGCAGGGTCAGCGCCCGATGCTGTCGGACTTGGCGGAACAGTTGGATATCGAATAATTGCCGACGGCAAAAGCCGCCGATCTCCCCCCAAAGGGGAAGATCGGCTGTTCATCCCGCAAACCTTGCCGCCGTCCACGCCCCGCCCGCCGCGTTCGACTCCACCGCGGCGGCGACGAACTTCACGCCGCGCGCGCCGTCGATCACGTCTGGCACCCGCGCCGCGCGGGCGGGATCCACCGCGCCGCCCGAGCGGTGGGCTCGGATGATGTCGGCGGCGTCGCGGTAGAAATTGGCGAAGGCCTCGATATAGCCTTCGGGATGCGCCGCCGGCATGCGCGACACGCGACGGGATTCCTCCGTCGAACCATGGCCGCCGCGCACCAGCGTGCGGGTTTCCTCGCCATATCTGGAAAAGCGCAGTTCCTCCGGCCGGCCGCCCGACCATTCGAGCCCGGCCCTGTCGCCATAGATGCGCACGGAGAGGTCGTTGTAGTGGCCGGGCGACGTCTGGCTGGCCAGGATCGTGCCGCGTGCGCCATCGGTCCAGCGCACCAGCACATGGGCATTGTCGTCGAGCCGACGTCCTGGCACCGCGGTGAACAGGTCGGCCGACACCGTCTCGGCCTCGCGGCCCGAAATGAAGCCTGCCAGGTTGAAGGCATGCACGCCGATATCGGCCAGCACCGCCGACTGCCCCGCCCTCGCCGGATCGGTGCGCCATTCCGCCTGCTTCTGGCCGTCGGCGTCGATCGGCCTGGTCAGCCAGTCCTGGATGTAGGCGCCATGCACCGACACGATCCGGCCAAGCTCGCCCGCCATCACCATCTCGCGCGCCTGGCGCACCATCGCGTAGCCGGTGTTGTTGAGCGTGACGACGAAGCGGCGGTTTTTCGCCCTCGCGAGTGCAACCAGTGCCTCGGCGTCGGCCAGCGTCGTCGACAGCGGCTTGTCGCAGATCACGTCGATGCCGGCCTCGAGGAAGGCGGTGGCGATCGGCGCGTGCAGATGGTTGGGCGTGACGATGACGACCGCCTCTATGCCATCCGGCCGCGCGGCCTCCGCTTTGGCCATGGCGCGGTAATCGGCATAGCTGCGCTCCGGCGCGATGCCGATCTCGGCGGCCGAGGCGGCGGCATTGTCCGGGTCGGACGACAGCGCGCCAGCAACCAGCGCGATCTGGTCGTCGAGGCGCATGGCCAGCCGGTGCACGGCGCCGATGAAGGCATTGCGGCCGCCGCCGACCATGCCGACGCACAGACGCTGGCGCGTCGATCCATCCGATGTTGCATAGACCATGTTTTCTCCTCGGGGCTGATCACTAGCGGGGTCGTCATCCCAGGGCGTAGCAAGGAGCGAAGCGACGCGCGTAGACCCAGGATCTGCGCGGCTGCTTCGCCATGGGATGACGAAATCGCCGAGCCTCGCCCTATCCTCATCGAACACCATTTCCAAAATCCATATTGTAAAACGATCGTATCGCGCTAGCCTGAATTCATGAGCGGGGCGAGAAAACCATCCGGACGATCCAGTGCCGACGAGGCAGCGACGCGCAAACGCGGCCGTTCGCTGGCGGCACTTGGCTATATACAGCCGCGAACCTATGAGGAGCTGCGCGCGGTGCTGTCTTCCGGCACCGTGCATTTCCCCAAGCGCCTGCGCCAGGTAGCGATCTTCCTATGGCAGCACCCGAGCGAGGTGGCGCTCGGCACCATTGCCCAAGTGGCGGCACAGGCCGGCGTGCAGCCCTCGACGCTGGTGCGCTTCGCCCAGATCTTCGGCTATTCCGGCTTTTCCGATTTCCAGGGCCTGTTCAAGGACCACGTCAAGGGATCGTGGCCGGAAGGCCGCGGCGAGCAGCGCGCCGAGGCCGAGCCCAGTGCCGCCACGCATTTCCTGCGCGGCATGGTCGGCGCCTCGCAGGCCTCGCTCGGCCGCATCGAAAGCGGCTTCGATATCGAAAGCTTCGAGAAGATGGTGGCGACGCTGGCCAAGGCGGACCTGATCTACGTCATCGGCTCCAAGCGCGCCTTCCCCGTCACCACCTATCTTTCGCTGACGCTTTCGCAGCAAGGCGTGCGCAATGTGCTGGTCGACAATGTCGGCTCGACCGCGCTCGATCAGGTCGGCTGCATTGGCGCACGCGACGCCGTGCTGGCGGTGTCCTTCAGCCCCTACAATTCGATCACGCCAGACCTGGTGGCCGTCGCGCATGAGCGCAAGGCGCGCATCGTCACCATCACCGACAGCACCTTCTCGCCGCTGATCCGGCTGTCGGACAGCTGGCTGGAAGTGGTGGAGTCGGACTTCGCCGGCTTCCGCTCGCTGGCGGCGTCGCTGGCGGTGGGCATGGCGCTGGTCCAAGGCGTCGCGGCGCGCCGCGGCACATGAGGCGCCGCTGGTCCAATTGACTATCGGGAATTGGCGTTCCATATTTCAAGAAATAGAAACTTTGTTCCGGGAGGAGGAATGGAGATCAGGCTCGAAGGCAAGGTGGCGCTGGTCACCGGGTCGACGCAAGGCATCGGCCGTGCCATCGCCGACACGCTGGCGCGCTCCGGCGCTGCCGGCCTGCTGATCACCGGGCGCGACAGCAAGCGCGGCGAGGCCGTGGCAGCGGAACTGTCGGCCCTGGGTACGCCGACGCTCTTCGTCGCCGCCGACCTTGGAGACCCGGAAACTCCCGCCCTCTTGGCGCAGGCCTGCATCGGGCGTTTCGGCCGCATCGACGGCCTCGTCAACGCCGCCGGCCTGACCGACCGCGCCTCCTTCCTCGACGCCACGCCGGACGACTGGTCGGCGCTGTTTGCCGTCAACGCCCGTGCGCCCTTCTTCCTGATGCAGGCCGCGATCGCCGACATGAAGAAGCGTGGCCAGGGCGGCGCCATCGTCAACATCCTGTCGATCAACGCCCATTGCGGCTCGCCGGAACTCGCCGTCTATTCCGCCACCAAGGGCGCGCTGGCGACGCTGACCAAGAACGCCGCCAACGCCCACCGCTTCGACCGCATCCGCGTCAACGGCATCAATGTCGGCTGGACCGACACGCCGGCCGAACGCATCATGCAGGCGCAGACGCTGGGCAATGGCCCGGGATGGCTCGACGCCGCCAATGCCGCGCAGCCCTTCGGTCGGCTGCTCAAGCCGGACGATATCGCCAATCTCGCCGTGTTCCTGCTTTCCGACGCGGCCGGGCCGATGACCGGCGCGGTGATCGACCAGGAACAGTCGGTGATCGGGGCCAACCGGTGAACGCCATCGAAAGGCTCGGGCCCAGACTGCTGGAGCGGCTCCCCGCAGCCGTGCAAAAGCCGTCATACGACCGCGCGGTGCTCTCACCAGGCATGGCGCATCTGGGCGTCGGCGCCTTCCATCGCTGTCACCAGGCCGAATACACCGACGACCTGCTTTCGCGACGGTTCGACCGCTGGGGCATCGTCGGCATCAACATTCGCCCGCCCGCCCTGGCCGAGACGCTTGGCCGGCAAGACGGCCTCTACACAAGGCTGATCCGCGAGAACGATGATGTCGAGGCACGCGTCATCGGCAGCATCGTGAAGGTGGTCGACAGCCAGGACAGCGCCGCACCGGCGCTCGAGGTGCTCGTCTCCGCCGACATCGAACTGGTGACGATGACGGTGACCGAAAAAGGCTATTGCCATGTGCCCTCGACTGGCGCGCTCGACCTCGATCATCCCGACATCGTCCACGACCTCGCCAACCCAGAAGCGCCCCGCAGCGTGCCCGGCATCCTCACGCGGGCGCTGGAGCGACGCAGGGCCACGCATGGCCGGAAGCTGACGCTGCTCTCCTGCGACAACATTCCGACCAACGGCGTCATCCTGGAAAATGTCGTGCGGAGCTTTGCCGAACGGCGCGGCAATGGCCTGGCCGACTGGATCGCGGCCAATGCCGCCTTCCCCTCGGCCATGGTCGACCGCATCGCTCCGGCGGTGACACAGGACGATCTCGACAGCGTCGAGCGACGGTTCGGCTATCGCGACGCCGCCGTCGCCGTCGGCGAACCCTTCCGGCAATGGGTGATCGAGAAAAAGTTCGCCGGCCGCATGCCGCGCTGGGACCTGGCCGGCGCGACCTTTGTCGACGACGTCACCCCGTTCGAGCATCTCAAGATGCGGGTGCTCAACGGCGCCCAGACGACACTCGCCACGCTCGGCGTACTGGCCGGCCTCGAACACACGTCGGATGCCATCGCCGACCCGCTGCTTTCGGTCTTTGTCAGGCGCATGCTGGTCGAGCAAACCCTGCCGACACTGATGCCGGTGGCTGGCATGAATCCATCTGCTTATGTCGAGCAGAGCCTTGGCCGGTTGAAGAACACCGCGATCCGCCATCGCAACCACCAGATCGCCACCGACGGCTCGCAAAAAATCGTGCAGCGCCTGCTCAACCCGATCCGCGACCGCCTGAACCTGGGGGCCAGCATCGGCCTGCTGTCGGTGCCGGTCGCCGGCTGGATGGCTTATCTGATCCTGGCCTCGGCGCGCTTCGGCAAGCGCTGGCCGGTGTCGGATCCCTATGCCGGCAAGGTCGCCGCGATTGCGGACGAAACCGGCCACGATGCGCGGGCGCTGGCTTCCGCCATCCTGGCCATCGACACGATATTCGACCCGGGCCTTGCCGCGGACGAGACGTTCCGGCAGGCCGTCACGTCAGCGCTTGGCGAACTGCTTTCGGGCGATCCGATGGCGGCAGTCCGTCACAGTCTCGAACAAGATGAGGTCGCGAGGTTGAAGCGATCCAAACAATCGGCATTATAGGCATCGATCGCGGGTTCGCGGCCAGGGGAGGCATGATGAAACTTGGACTGCTCACCGCACCGTTCGCGGACACGCCGCTTGGCGAGGTCGCCGGCTGGGCAAGCTCTGTCGGCTTCGAGGCACTGGAAATCGCCTGCTGGCCGAAAACCTCCGGCGCGACCCGCCGCTATGCCGGCACCAGCCATATCGATGTCGATGGCACTTCGGCCTCGCGGGCGAAAGAAATCGTTGCATCGCTGGCGGAAAAGAACCTCACGGTCTCCGGTCTCGGTTATTACCCCAACCCGCTGCACCCGGATACCGCCCATCGCGAGGCGGTCATCGGCCACCTGAAGAAGGTCATCGTCCTGGCCGCCAACATGGGCGTTCCCCTGGTCAACACCTTCTGCGGCGGCGATGCCTCCAAGACAGTCGACGTCAACTGGCAGGACGCGCTGAAAGTCTGGCCGGAAATCGTTGCCCATGCGCGCGACCATGGGATAAAACTCGCCTTCGAAAACTGCCCGATGATCTTCAGCCATGACGAATGGCCGGGCGGGCACAACATCGCCTATTCGCCGCAGGTCTGGCGTCGCATTCTCGAAGCCTGGGGCGGCGATGTCGGCATGAATTTCGACCCCTCGCATCTGGTCTGGCAGATGATCGACCAGGCCCGCTTCATCCGGGAATTCGGCCCCTATATGCTGCATGTCCACGCCAAGGACCTGATGATTGATCGTGATGGTTTGTACGAGCGCGGAATTCTGTCGGCGGGCATAGGCTGGCAGGTGCCGCGCATGCCGGGGCTGGGCGATGTCGACTGGAGCGGCTTCTTCTCGGGCCTCTACCGCGCCGGTTATGACGGATCGGTCATCATCGAACACGAGGACAGGCGATTTGAAGGCAGCGACGAGCAGGTGAAGCGGGGCTTTCTGCTCGCCCGCGACGTGCTGCGTCCCTTCGTCAAGTAACGGCAAAGCGAGCCACTTGACTCTGATTGTGAGTGGCGCGGCCCAACAGGTTAAAACTGAACTGAAAAACAATGTGGAGGAAGACTGAAATGAAGAACTATCTGACCATGGTCCCGCTGCTTGCCAGCGCGGCGCTGCTGGCCTCGGTGGGCGTGTCGTCCGCTGCCGGCAAATACACGATCGGCATTTCCAACACCGTGCAGGGCAATGGCTGGCGCGAGGAAATGGTTTGCGCCATGAAGGCGCAGGCGCTCGCCTCCGGCGAAGTGACCAAGCTCAACATCGCCCACCGCAACACCGATGCCGCCGGCCAGTTGGAAGACATCCGCAACCTGATCAGTGCCAAGGTCGACGCCATCGTCGTCAACCCCGCCGACCCGGCCGGCATCAAGGCCGGCCTGGAAGAAGCCACCAAGGCCGGCATCGTCGTCGTCGCCGTCGACCAGGCGGTCACCGAGCCGTCGGCCTACATCATTTCCAACAATCAGGAGCAGTATGCGTATCTCGGCGCCAAATGGCTGTTCCAGCAGATGGGCGGCAAGGGCGAGGTGTTTTACATGCGCGGCGCGGCGGGCGCTTCGGCCGATAGCGATCGCGACAAAGGCTTCAAGAAGGCACTGGCCGAATTCCCCGACGTGAAGGTGGCGCAGGAGGTCTTCACCGGCTGGCAGCAGGACCAGGCCAAGCAGCAGATGCTGTCTTTCCTGGCCACCGGCACGCCGTTCAACGGCGTGTGGACGTCGGGCATCGATAACGTCATCGTCGACGCGCTGGTCGAATCGCAGGCGCCGCTGGTGCCCGTGGTCGGCGCCGACAATGCCGGCTTCGTCGGCCAGCTGAGCTCGGTCAAGGGCCTCGTGGGTGCCGCCGTCACCAACCCCGGCTCGATCGGTGGTGCCGGCGTGACGCTGGCGCTGCAGATCCTCGACGGCAAGAAGCCGGCCCAGCAGACCGTGCTGGTCGACCCGCAGCTGTGGGAGAATGCCACCGAGGAAGGCAAGGCCAAGCTGAAAGCCGCCGCCGACCCGTCGCTGAGCCCTGAATGGCCGGTCTCGATCATGATCCCCGACTGGACGACGTATACCAAGGACCAGATCGTGGCCTGCAAGGGCCCGGGCGAGTAAGCAGCGGCTTTGCTGACCATGGTCGGCGCCGCCCCTCACTGTCCTGCCGGACATCTCTCCCGGTAAAACGGGGCGAGAGAAGCTGGCCGCAACGCCGGAGGCAAGCCCCTCTCCCCGTCTCTATACGGGGAGAGGATGCCGGCAGGCAGGTGAGGGGCGGCGCTGACATTCGCGGTTATTAGGCACATAAATCGAGACCCAAATCATTTGATCACCAGTCCCCTCCTCGACGCGTCAGGCGTCGCCAAGAACTACGGCGCGGTCGCGGCTCTCCGCGATGCGTCGCTCTCCGTGCTGCCGGGCGAGGTGCACGCGCTGATGGGTGCCAATGGCGCCGGCAAGTCGACGCTGGTGAAGATCCTGACCGGCGCGATATCAGCCAATGCCGGACGCATCCTGATCCGTGGCGAGGCGCGCGACATACGCTCGCCGGCCGCCGCGCGCCGGGCCGGGCTGCTGCCTGTCTACCAGGAGCCGTCGCTGATCCCCGATCTCGATGTGCTGTCCAATCTGCGGCTGACCGGCACGCCGGTCGAGCCGTTCCGCGCCTGGGTACGCGAACTCGGCATACCTGACCTCGACCTGCGCGACACCGCGCGCGACATCCCGCTCGCCATCCTGCGCGTGCTCGACCTGGCCCGCGCGCTGGCCGTCGAGCCCGACGTGCTGCTGCTCGACGAGATGACGGCCGCACTCCCCGCCAACCTTGCCGAAAAGGTGCTGGAAGTGGTGCGCCGGCAGGGCGACGCCGGCCGCGCCGTGATCTTCATCTCCCACCGCTTCGTCGAAATCTCGGCCCTTTGTGACCGCGCCACGGTGCTGCGCGACGGCGCGACCGTCGGCGTCGTCGACATCGTGCCGGGCGTCGAGGAAAAGATCGTCGAGCTGATGCTCGGCACTCGCATCGTCAAGACCCATGTCGCCGCCCGCGGCGCCAGCGAAGAGGCCCGCCCCCCTGCCCGCCCGCGCATCGCCGTGCGAAACCTGCGCGTCGGGACCAAGCTCAGCGACGTCTCCTTCGATCTCCGCGATGGCGAGGTGGCCGGCGTCGTGGCGCTGGAAGGCCAGGGCCAGGACGAACTGTTCGCCGCCCTTGCCGGCTCGATCAAACCATCGGGCGGCACGATCGAAGTCGACGGCAGCCCGGTGAAATTCGCCCACCCGATCGACGCCATCCGATCGGGGGTCGCCTATGTGCCGGGCGACCGTTCCGAGGCGCTCGCCATGCAGCGCTCGGTGCGCGAGAACATTGCGCTCCCCTTCAGTGCCGCCTTGCGCAACTGGGGGCCTATTCGTATGCCCAAGGAGCGCGCCACTGTCGCGAGCGCCATCCAGCGCCTGCAGATCGACACCCGCGCTCAAGGCGAGGTGCAGCGCCTGTCCGGCGGCAACCAGCAAAAGGTCACCATCGCCCGCTGGATCGCGGCCGACGCGCGCACCATCCTGTGTTTCGACCCGACGCGCGGCATCGATGTTGGCACCAAGCAGGAGATCTATCGTCTGCTGCGCGAGCTCGCCGGCAACGGCAAGTCGGTTCTGTTCTACACCTCCGAACTGGAAGAAGTGCAGCGCGTCTGCGACCGCGTCATCGTCATCTTCGGCGGCCGCCTGGTCGATATTTTCCCTGTCGAGGAGGCCGACGAGCCGACGCTGATGCGCGCCGCCTACGGCCTGCCGCGCGGCGTCAAGGCGGATGTCGGTATTTTGGCCGCACCCACCGCGAATGCCTCCGATGCGCCGGAGGCAACGCCATGAGCCATTTCCTGCGCCGGCAAGGCTGGGTAACAGGCCTGTTCGCCCTCCTCGTCATCCTGTTCATCGCCACCAAGATCATCCAGCCCGGCTATGGCAGCGGCGATTTCGGCTCGCTGGCGCGGGCCGTACTGCCCTACGCCTTTGCCGTCGCCGCGCAGACGGTCGTCGTCATCGCCGGCGGCATCGATCTCTCGGTCGCCGCCATGATGGCGTTGACCAGCGTCACCGCCGCCTCGATGATGGCGGGCGCGAGCGAGGAATACGCGCTGTTCGTGGTGCCTTTCGTGCTCGCCATGGGGTTCGTGCTCGGCGCGCTCAACGGGATGCTGATCGTCGTCACCCGCGTGCCGGACATCGTCGTCACGCTGGCCATGCTGTTCGTGCTGCAAGGCGCGGCCCTTCTGGTGCTCGGCGCCCCGGGCGGCGCGGCGGCCGAATGGCTGAAGGCGCTGATCTCGGGCACCGTGCCGATCCCGGGCCTGCCCGACGCCGTCGACGCGTGGCTGCCCAAGGCGCTGCTGGTGCTGATTGTCTGCCTCTGCATCGTCTGGATACCGCTTCGGCGGTCGCGCCTCGGCCTTTCCATCTACGCCATCGGCTCCAGCGAACTGGCGGCGTTCCGCAGCGGCGTGCCTGTCGCCCGCACCAGGGTCATCGCCTACGCGCTGTCAGGCCTGTTCGCGGCCATGGGCGGGTTGGCGCTGACCATGAGCACAGGCATCGGCGCGCCGATCCCCGGCCCCTATCTCCTGGCCAGCGTCGCCGCGGTCGTGCTGGGCGGCGTGGCGCTCGGCGGCGGCAAGGGCGGCCTGCTCGGCCCCATCGTCGCCGTCTTCGTGCTGCGGCTGGTGCGCACGGATCTCACCTTGCTCGCCATCGACCCCAACGTCACCGCCATCATCGAAGGCTTGATCATGGTCGCCGTGGTGATGTTCGGCGCCTTCATCACGATGCGAGGGCGGCAATCATGAAATTCACCCGCAGCGCTGTACGGCGCCGTAGAGCACCATCCTTCCAGAACGCCACCACCAAGCCCACCTCCTCGCGAGCAGGAGCCAACCCATGAGCACCACCGCGATCACGCCCGCGCCGGTCCCCTTCGGCCGCCGCATAAAACGCTTCATGGCCGACCGGCCTCTCATCCCGCTGATCATCCTGCTGGTCACCCTGGTGGTGATCCTGCAGATCCTGCGCCCCGGCATCGTCAACGAGCGCTGGATCGCCAACACCATCAAATTCGCCATTCCGCTGGCGATCCTCGCCGGCTGCCAGACCATGACCATGCTGACCGGCGGCATCGACCTTTCGGTCGGCACGGTGGCGACGATGAGCGCCTTCATCATGGCAACGCAGATCGTCAGCCAGGACCCGGCTGTGGCCTTCCTCCTGGCGATGATGCCGGCGGTGCTGATCGGCCTCGTCAACGGCATCGGCGTCGGTGTCTTCCGCGTCCACCCGCTGATCATGACGCTGGGCACCAGCCTGATCGGCACCGGCTGCCTGCAGGTCTACCAGCGCACGGTGATCGCGTCCGGCGCCAAGATCCCCGACTTTCTCGCCTGGCTGGGTACCGGTGTCACCCCCGTACTCGGCTTTGCCTTCCCCAACGCCCTGCTGCTGTTCGTGCCGCTGGCGGCCCTCATCGTCTTCACGCTTGCCCGCACCGGCTTCGGCCGCCTGCTCTACGCCGTCGGCGACAATGAGCGCGCGACGCGCTTGTCGGGCGTGCAATACTGGCAGGTCATCACGGCGCTCTACGTCACCTCCAGCGTGCTCGCCGGCGTCACCGGCCTGCTCTATATCGGCCTGATCAAGGCGCCGTCGCTGTCGCTCGCCGAACCGCTGGTGCTGCCCTCGGTCGCCGCCGCCGTCATCGGCGGCACCTCCATCTTCGGCGGCCGCGGCGGCTACACCGGCACCATCATCGGCGCGCTGATCCTGACGGTGCTGACGACGCTACTGACGATTTTGCAGATGCCGGAGGGAGCAAGGCGCATCCTGTTCGGGTTGATCGTCCTGTTCGTGACCGCGGCCTATCTGCGCATTGTCGAGGACAAGTAGGCGCGGGCCGGGACTATTGGCACGGGGCAGCCGCCCCGCCGACAAGGAGACGAAGTCATGGAAAAGATCATCCTGGACTGCGATCCGGGGCACGACGACGCCATCGCCATCCTGCTTGCGGCGGGAAACCCGAATATCGACCTTCTCGGCATCACGACGGTTTCGGGAAACCACAATGTCGAGAACACCACGCGCAATGCTCTGGCCGTATGCACGGCCTACGGCATCAAGGTGCCGGTGGCGAAGGGCTCACCCGGCCCGCTCATCGGCGAGCAGGTGCTGGCCGTCGAAATCCATGGCGATACCGGGCTCGACGGCCCCGTCCTGCCGCCCGCCTCGTTCGAACTCGACAAGCGGCATGCCGTCGACTTCATCATCGACACGGTCATGGCACACGAGCCGAAAACCATCACGCTGGTGCCGGTCGGTCCCTACACCAACATCGCGCTCGCCATTCGCAAGGACCCACGCATCATCGGGCGGGTGAAGGGCGTCGTCGCGATGGGCGGAGCCTACACGCGCGGCAACATCACGCCAGCGGCGGAGTTCAATGTCTATGGCGACCCGGAGGCCGCCGACGTCGTGTTCCGCGCCGATTGGGATGTCACCATGGTCGGCCTCGACCTCACGCACCAGGCGCTGGCCACTCCGGACCTGCAAAACAGGGTGCGCGCCGTCGGCGGCCCGATCGCCAAGTTCATCCTCGATATCTGGGAGTTCATAGCGACCACGCATGGCGGCCTCCTGCAGATCGAGTATCCAGCCGTCCACGACGCGTGCTGCGTCGCGGCCATGATCGACCCGACCGTCTTCACCACCGAGAAGGCCGATATCCGCGTCGAAATCGCCGGGCGGTGGACCAAGGGCATGACGGTCTGCAATTTCGAGAAGATGGGCGGGATGCACCATTTTGGCGGCACGGCGAGCGAGCAGGTCGACTTCCGCCATACCGTGGCGATGAAACTCGACCATCCGAAATTCTGCGGCCTCATCGTCGATGCGCTGGAGCGGTTAACCCACGCCAAGGCCTGACGGGTGAAGGTTTCGGCGATGTTCACAGGGATTAAGTGGCTCCGTATAGAAAGCCCGCCGCGCCATTTTTGCGGCACGGCGGGCCGCCCCCGTTGGCCAGGGACGAACTACCGGCATCACTCGATGATCTGCACGACCCTGCGTGTATCGGGGTCAACCAGAACCGCATGATCGCCGACAACAGTGTATTTGTATCTGACGTCGGGGACGTCGATTGTATGAAGCTCGACAGTGTCAGGGAGAGCGGAGCCGACGTTGAGTTCGACGCCGAGCAGGCTGACTGACGCGAGTTTTTGCTTGTGGATGTATTCGCGGACGACCGTCTGCTGCTCGGGCTTGAGAATTACGACGTCTCCCGCGAAGGAAGCACCAATTCCAGCCATAAGCGCGAGGGCCGCGACAGCGCCGACAAGATATCTTTTCATGACAAGTCCTTTTGTGAACTAAGAAACATTTTCAGAGGCCAGAATTATTCTGGCCTCTGCCGCAGCCAATCAGCCACCATTGGCAGGTGCCGCGGGCTTCGCGGGCGCTGAAGTGGCCGGAGCTTCCACCTTTGGCGCCTCAACCTTCACGTTGATGTCCTTCCCGCCGCCGCCACCGATGTTGATGACACCGGTAAATATCAGCAGGACAACGATGGCGATTATCGCAAGAACAATAGCGACCGCAGTGCCGCCACCACCTCCAGAATTAACAACAGTTGGACCGTCAGCCATGACTTTCTCCTCTCCTATTCTTTGAGTTGTCACCGGTCACCAACGGCTCCCGCTGCATTGCGTTCCCGGGCAAGGCTTAGGTCTAAGAATTGGCAAGACTGAAGTCGTATGCGGCAACCCATTTCTTGCCGATACGTTGGGTTTCGCGCCGGAGCAACGCAGCCAATCATCCATCATCGCGGAATCCAGCTCGACCGCCGGATATGCTGAGAGCGAGGCAAGCAGTGACATCAGCCCAGAGACCGAGCATCCACGACGACAATCGCCCCGCAAATGACAATGATGTTCAGGCCCCGGAAATCCCCTCGGTCCCGCCCGTCTGTCTGAGCGAAGACGCCAATGGTCGATCTTGTCAGGAGAACCGAGCGCTTGGCCATCGCCGTTGTCGTGGGAATGGCGATCTGCCTGACGCTTATCCCGGCGATCTATGTTGCCCTCACCTACGGAATGTAGACGGTATATCAGTCGTCTGTCCGCTCCGAGGCAGGCGCAATCTCTTCACCACCTGCTTTCTCCAGGCTTGCTCCCATTGCGCCTGGCATGCCGGACATGTTCCCGCGCGCCATCAATCCCGAGAATCTCAGACAAAAAAGAACCCGCCCCGGCGTCAACCGAAGGCGGGCTCTCTCCGTTTTCCAGTCCGTTGATAAAGCATTCGACGGCTATCAACCTCCAATGCCCGAGAGCGTTCCACCGGAGTGATGAACTATGCTTCGATCTGCCCGTCGATCGTTCCGAGGCAGGGCCTGCTCTCTTTCGCCTTCGGCGAACTCAATCTTTCTTCCACGCTGCCAGCAGCGGGCCCTTGCTTCCATAGACGGGGTCCTTGCGCGGACGGCCGACCTTGGGGATCGTCACCACCGCCTTGGCGTGGTCCGCGGTGGTCGTGCATTCGTCATAGGTACCGGCCGGCGGATAGGCGCCAACGACGAGAAAGTCGTCCGAAGCGGAGATGCGCTGGTGCCCCGTGCCGGCCGGAAGAACCGCGACATCGCCCGCATTCAGCGCCAGCGTTCGGCCCCTCTTGCCGCCAAACCGGACTTTCGCCGTGCCACGCGCCACGCCGAGCACTTCGTGGATGCGCGAATGATAGTGAACATAATCGTAGATGCCGTTGCGCCAGCTGTCTCCCCAGCCATTGGCCGAGAAAAGCGCCTCTAACACGGCCGCGGGATCGAAGTCTTCCGGCAATCTCACTGCGCCGCGATAGACGACCAGCGGCCAGGACGGATGATTGGGCACCAGGCCATCATCGCCAAACCTGAACTCGTTCGCTTTGCGCGGCCTGACAAGGTCGGCCGCCTGACGGCTGTCCGGTATTGCGGCACCGGTCACCTGTTCGGCCACTTTCTTGATGCTTTGCAGGATGCTCATGACGTCGCCTCGCCTCGGGGAACCAACGCTGATTCAACCCGATGGCCATCGCTTGGTTCCCCGCGGGCTCGCGCCCGCCACCGCCGCGAGGCGGATCGCTGAAGATCAGACGGACCTGCCGCCTCGCCCCGCCTGCAGCGCATTGTCCATCGCAGCGGCCGGCGAAACCATATCCGGCAGCAATATGTCGTTGCGGCGTGCGAAGGTGACCAGCGTCGCGCGCACCGTCTCCGGGTCGATCTCACCGGCGATGCCCGCCTTGCAGGCATTGAGGGCGACGGCATGAGCGCCGTTGCGGCTGGCGGCCGGCCAGTCCTGCAACAGCGCGTAGGCTTCCATCACGCTTTCGATCTTCCTCGGAAAGCCCATTCCGACCAGAATGGTCACCGGTTCTTCAAACTGCCAGCGATTCATGGCTTGTGCCTCCTCTCGATTGTGCGGACCCGCGGCGGGCCGAACACCGGAAGGCGCGGCCCGCCGCGTAAGGTTCATGGGACTGCCCGTAAGGTTCAGGGGACTGAATGTCAGCGCTCAGCCGCCGGCCGAGGCCTCGGACGCCTCCGACACCTGTTGCGCGGCCAGGAACATCAGCGTCGCGGCAACGGTCCGCCGCTTCCAGCCGGCGGCTTCGGCCCTGTCGAGCAGTTCCGCCAGCAGCGGCTTCAACGCACCGCGGCATTCGCTTTCATAGGCCAGGAACTCCTTTGCCTGATGTGTCGGCGCGGGCACGGGCCCAAGGTCAGCAAGCGCATCCATATCTCTCTCCCTTCAACCGATGCCCGCTCCCTGTCGAGGGAGCGGGCGGACTGGTCGGACCTCAGAAGTCCATGCCGGCGCCGGCCGGCATTGCCGGGCTGGCGGCTTCCTTCTTCGGCTTCTCGGCCACCATTGCCTCGGTGGTCACCAGCAGGCCGGCGACCGACGCCGCATCCTGCAGCGCGGTGCGCACCACCTTGGCCGGGTCGATCACGCCCTGGCCATAGAGATCGCCGAACTCGTTGGTCTGAGCGTTCCAGCCCCAGCCGAATTCGCTCTTCTCGCGCAGCTTGCCGACGATGATCGAGCCTTCAGAACCGGCATTTTCCGCGATCTGGCGGACCGGCGTCTCGATGGCGCGGCGCACGATCTCGACACCGGTCTTCTGGTCGGCATTGTCCGTCTGGACAGCATCGAGCGCCTTGGCGGCCCGAAGCAGCGCGACGCCGCCGCCGGGCAGCACGCCTTCCTCGACAGCCGCGCGGGTCGCGTGCAAGGCATCGTCGACGCGGTCCTTGCGCTCCTTGACCTCAACCTCGGTCGAGCCGCCGACGCGGATCACCGCGACACCGCCGGCAAGCTTGGCCAGCCGCTCCTGCAGCTTCTCGCGGTCATAGTCGGAGGTGGTCTCCTCGATCTGGGCCTTGATCTGCGCGACGCGGCCCTGGATTTCTTCCTTGCGCCCGACGCCGTCGACGATGGTGGTGTTTTCCTTTTCGATCACCACCTTCTTGGCGCGGCCCAGCATCTCCAGCGTCACATTCTCGAGCTTGATGCCGAGATCCTCGGAGATCGCGGTGCCGCCGGTGAGGATGGCGATGTCTTCCAGCATGGCCTTGCGGCGGTCGCCGAAGCCCGGCGCCTTGACGGCCGCGACCTTGAGGCCGCCGCGAAGCTTGTTGACGACCAGCGTCGCCAGCGCCTCGCCCTCGACATCCTCGGCGATGATCAGTAGCGGCTTGCCCGACTGGACCACCGCTTCCAGCACCGGAAGCAGCGCCTGCAGGTTGGCGAGCTTCTTTTCGTGGATCAGCACGTAGGGCTCGTCGAGTTCGACGCGCATCTTGTCCTGGTTGGTGACGAAATAGGGCGAGAGATAGCCCCGGTCGAACTGCATGCCTTCGACGACTTCGAGTTCGGTCTCGGCTGTCTTGGCTTCCTCCACCGTAATGACGCCTTCATTGCCGACCTTCTCCATCGCTTCGGCGAGGAAGCGGCCGATCTCGGCGTCGCCATTGGCGGAGATGGTACCGACCTGCGCGATCTCGTCGTTGCGAGTCACCTTGCGGGCGTTGGCCTTCAGCTCGGCGACGACGGCGTCCACCGCCTTGTCGATGCCGCGCTTCAGGTCCATCGGGTTCATGCCCGAGGCAACGGCCTTGGCGCCCTCCTTGACGATGGCCTGGGCCAGCACGGTCGCGGTGGTGGTGCCGTCGCCAGCAAGGTCATTGGTCTTGGAGGCGACTTCGCGCACCATCTGCGCGCCCATGTTCTCGAACTTGTCCTCAAGCTCGATTTCCTTGGCGACAGTGACGCCATCCTTGGTAATGCGCGGCGCACCGAACGACTTTTCGATGACGACATTGCGCCCCTTGGGGCCGAGCGTCACCTTCACCGCATTGGCCAGGATATCGACGCCGCGCAGCATCTTCTCGCGCGCTTCGGTATGGAATTTTACCTCTTTGGCAGCCATTGGATCACTCCTCTATCTCTAGGCAGCATTCGTTGACTGGTGGATTTTCTAAGAAGCCGTCAGGCGGCCTTCTTCACTTGCGCGGTCTGTTCGATCACGCCCATCACGTCACTTTCCTTCATGATGAGCAGGTCCTCGCCATTGAGCTTGATCTCGGTGCCGGACCATTTGCCGAAAAGGATACGGTCACCCACCCTGACATCCAGTTCGGTCAGTTTGCCGCTGTCGTCGCGCGCGCCGGGACCGACGGCGATGACTTCGCCTTCCTGCGGTTTTTCCTTGGCGGTATCGGGAATGATGATGCCGCCGGAGGTCTTTTCCTCGGCCTCGATGCGGCGGACCAGGATACGGTCATGTAATGGACGGAACGCCATGTCGTTCTCCTCTTGGGACAAACAGGTTTTCAGCTTCTTCCACACCGGACCGGCAATTCGGGCCGATGCGGAATGCGGCGACCCTTTGTCAGGCATCGCGCGCGCATATCGAGCTAGTTTTCCCTTTTTTCGGTTTCAAGAGGCCGGCCAGAAAATTTTAGCACTCACGCCGTCGGAGTGCCAACTCACTGTTATAGCGGTCTTATTCGCTCTACGTCGGGAGCCGCCGCTTGAATTTACGCCTAGATCCGGCAAAATTATCCGAGCCGGTACCATCGCCGGCGCCGGAACCGCTCACCCTCTCAAGGAGTTGTTTCCCGGCGGCGCACATCGATGGGCCGAGAGACTTTTTCGCCATTGCGGCCACCGGAAGGAGACACGAATGATCGCAAGCGTCAGCAAGGAGTTCCGCCTCCAGATGGAAGGCTATGGCCTGACCACCGCACAAATCCATTACCGTCTGCCTGACCATCGGAGCCTGCTGCAGCTTTATGTCTGGCAGGACTACGACCTCGCGCCGGAGTTCCCCGAACTCAAGGGCTTTCTCTCCTATTGGGAGCGCGAATTGGACGGGCCGCTTCACTCCGTCCACATCGCCCACCACCGGCTCATCACCCCATCGGAATGGCGGGCGGTCGACGGTGTCATCACGGTCCAGTAAGGGCGGCGTCATCGCGCGGTGCTGACCTTACCAGAAGCCGACCAGCGACCTCAGCATCGCCTTCGCACCCGCCGTCTGCAAGCAAGCTTCAGATACGATGATTGACCAGCGCCACGCCGAGCCCGGCAAGGATCGAGCCGCAGGTTCCCGGCACCAGCCACCCGGCGCCGCTTGCCGGGGACCGCGCAAGCGCCAGCGAGGCGATGCCGGCCGCCGCCAGGTCCGCCATCGAGAACCAGCGGATCAGCGTTTGTCGATGAAATCGCGATGCCGCCACGGCCGCGTTGGATGCCCTCACAAAGCCAGGCTTCCCTGTTCCGCCCCCTCGGCATTGGGATCGCCGGGCGCCGTTGCCCAGGCGAGTTCGACCAGCGTCACGGTGCGCTTCCCCGTGCCGTCGACCTGGCAGACGATGAGGCCCTGCTCCTCGATATAGGTGAGCAGCCGCCGGGCGCGGCGCAGGGAGTGCGAGCCGTAGGCACGGGCGATCGCGCCATCGCTCGGGCACGGCCAGCCCTCCTTCGCCGCGCGCGCGATCATCATGAACACGCCTTGCATGTCCTCCGGCAGCAACGAAGCGCGCACCGAGACGTCGCGCCACACATCGTCCTCGCTGGCTTCGGCCCCCAGCCCGGCACGGGCGCGCGTCAACATGCGGCGGAAGGCGGGCAGGTCCGGCACGACCGAGGCGAGCCCCTCGATGCGGCAGCGCACGACAAACTCCTGGTAGAGCACCCCGATCACGCGGAAGCCCGCGTCAGGTTGTGCAAGAATGGCGCGCAGCACGCGGTCCACCCGCTCGCGCCGCTCCGCCAGATCCTCGGCGCTGACTTGCTGCTCCGCCGGTTCGGGGCGGATTTCCAGCGCAGCCGACTTCGCCGCTATCAACTGGTCGAGCAGGTCCGGCGACGCCACCCGGCGCGGCGCGCGCATCGTCTCGGGCGGCGGGGCGGCCAGGATGATGGCGCGGGCATCCTCGAGCGCCGCCTCCGGCAGCGGCATCAGCTTGGGCGTGCCGTTGCGCGGGCTGGTGTCGGTCGGGCCGATGCGCAGGCCGAGCGGCCGGCGCGACAGTGCCGGCCCCAGCGCCATGAACTGGCCGCGCTCCAGATCGCGGAAGGCCTCCGCCTGCCGCCGCTCCATGCCCAGGAGATCGGCCGCGCGCGCCATGTCGATATCGAGGAAGGTGCGGCCCATCAGGAAATTGGAGGCTTCCGCCGCGACGTTCTTGGCGAGCTTGGCCAGCCGCTGCGTGGCGATGATGCCGGCAAGCCCGCGCTTGCGGCCCCGGCACATCAGGTTGGTCATGGCGCCGAGCGAAAGCTTGCGCGCCTCGTCCGACACCTCGCCGGCCACCGCCGGCGCGAAAAGCTGAGCTTCGTCGACCACCACCAGCATCGGGTACCAGTGGTCGCGCGCGACCTCGAACAGCCCGCCGAGAAAAGCGGCGGCGCGCCGCATCTGGTTCTCGGCATCGAGGCCTTCGAGGTTGAGCACGGTCGAGACCCGGTGGATGCGCGCCCGCTCGCCGGCCGCCTGCAGGCCGCGCTCGGTGTGCTCCTCGGCATCGATCACCAGATGGCCGTAGCGTTCGCCCAGGGATACGAAGTCGCCTTCCGGATCAATGATGGTCTGCTGCACCCAAGGCGCGCTCTGTTCCAGGAGACGCCGCAAGAGGTGCGACTTGCCGGACCCCGAATTGCCCTGCACCAGAAGGCGGGTCGCCAGCAACTCCTCGAGATCGAGTTTCGCCGGCGCGCCCGCTGTCGTGTGTCCCATCTCGATCGCAACGGTCATGCCAGACTCATCAGCTCCTTCGCGGACGGGCTTAGCAATCCGATCGCGGCCCGTCGAGCGTGGCATGGCCGGCGATTCGCGTTGCGCACAGCCGAGACAATGACGATCTGGCCGCGATGGACGGCCGCAATCCGGCGGGCCTGCCGGATTGCGGCCCTGACCTGTGGATAGTAACCACCTGTTCACCATGGGCCGGCGTTTCGATTGCGGCGGCCGGCCATCCGCTTAGCCTGGCCTCTGCATCGCCCCCCAAAGCGATGCACCCCAACGCCCCCAAATGGCGGCCGGCGTTTTCAAGTTTCTCTCCAAACGTATACGCCGGTCGCCACCCCTTTCGACTACAGCCTCGGCGCCTCATGCGGCTCGACCTGTCCTGGGACTGGCGGCAATCGCGGCGCGTCCAGACCCTCGAAGGGATCACGCCAGGCGTCGATCGCTTCAAGCCGCCGATACCAGCGATCGACCAGTCGATAGTCGCCGAGCGGCAGGCCCGCGACATCGTTGAAAGGCAGGAAGGTCGCCATGCGGAAGTCGGCATAAGAAACTTCGTCTCCGACCAGCCATTGCCGGCCCGCAAGCGCGGTTTCCAGGATCGCCGCCGTCGTGTGAAACAGTTTCAGCCCATCCTCGACCAGTTGGTGATCGATCGGCCCGATGTGATAGCGCTGCTTGGTGCCGCGCTCGAAATGCACCATGTCGCAGGCCCGCATGAAATTCTCCTTGCCCCAACTCAGCCAGCGGATCATCTCGGGCTCATCGTCGCCGCTGCGCCAGAAATCGGAACCCATGTCGCGCGACAACCGGCAGGCTATGGCGTCGGCCTCCCACAGGCTTCCGCCGGGCCAGACCAGTATGGGCAGGGAAAGATTGGGATTGAGCGGCCGGAATCGCTCCGCTTGCCCCGGCGCGAACGGCGACGCGAATTCGAAGGTCACCCTCGCCCCGAGATGACGCGCCACCGCGACCCCCAGGCGCGGATTGGGGTTGCGGCTGAAGTACAGTTTTGTTTCCACCCCAGCCGGCATCGGCTCGACTTCGTCACTCATGAATGCCTCTCCTTGTCTCGGCGACCGTCGCCAGATCAAGGACGGATGCGGCTGGTGCAATCCGACAAATCATCCACTCCCCGTGCGCCGGGCGGAACGAGCAGCCTATCGAAACAGGATGGGTTGCGCAAAGTTTGGGTTGACCGTCTCCGACGACGAGGCGACACTTCATCCCACAGCAAGGCAGGAGGAAATACGATGGACGAGCCCGACCGCTGGCGCCACATGTCGAGCGCGCCAAAAGACGGCAGCCGGATCCTCGTGACGGTCCGCCCATCCGAGCAGGGGCCGGCGGAAGTCGACCTCGCCTACTGGTCACGCGCCGATCAGTTCGGTGACGAGGGCTGGCGCGCCTCCGATTCCTCGCCCGGCCGCGTCGTCGAATATGCCGAGCCGGAGCTGAAGTGCTGGATGCCGATGCCCTCGGCCAATCTCAGCCGGGGCGCCTCGATGCCGGCGCCGTGGGAAGGCGACGACGCGCAACAGCTGGACGGCTCGGGGATTTAGCGCGCCGACCGCTTCGTCCTGTCAGAACAGAAACGCCGCCGTCACCGGATTCGGACCGTTACGGCCGTCAGCCGAATCCATGCCGGCGATCGTCTCCAGGTCCTGTGCGTCCAGTTCGAAATCGAAGACATCGAAATTGGCCGCAATGCGGTCCTGGCGCACCGACTTCGGGATGACGATCAGCCCTTGCTGGAGATGCCAGCGGATCATTGTCTGCGCGGTGGACTTGCCGTGTTTGCGGGCAATGCCTGATATGGTCGGGTCGCTCAGCAACCGGCCGCTGCCCAGCGGACTCCAGCTTTCCGTATGGATGTCGTGCCGGGCGTGAAATTCCCTCAGATCGCGCTGCTGGAAGCGCGGGTGCAGCTCGATCTGGTTGACGACGGGCGTCACGCCCGTCTCGCCGATGATGCGCTCCAGATGATCCCTGTTGAAATTCGAAACGCCGATCGACTTGATGCGGCCGGCCTGCTGCAGCTCGACGAGCGTCTTCCAGGCCTCGACATATTTGTCCTGGCTGGGCACCGGCCAATGGATCAGGAACAGGTCGAGCTGCTCGACGCCGAGCTTCTTCATCGTGTCGTCGAAGGCCCGAAGCGCCGCATCGCGCTGGTGGGCGCCGTTGCGCAGCTTCGAGGTGATGAACAGCTCTGCCGCCGGCACGCCGGCGGCGCGGATCGCCTCGCCGACCCCTTCCTCGTTCCGGTAGCCCTCGGCGGTGTCGATCAGCCGGTAACCGGCCTGGATCGCCCAGCCCACCACCTGCGCCGTGATGTCGTGATCGACCTGCCAGACGCCAAGGCCAAGCTGGGGAATGGCGGTGCCGTCGTTCAACGTGATCTGTTCGGGCATGGGAGAATCCTTTTGTGGGGGATGGTCCAGCCTATCTAGGTTTGGCATCGCACAACGGCCAGTCGATTGGGGAAAATTCGCGGACCCTTATTTCGGCCGGCGCACCGCCCTCACCACGCCGGCGTTTCCGCTGCCGCAGAACAGTCGGTCGGCGCCATCGGATTCCAGCCCCGAGATGCCCATGCCGGCAGGCATGTCGAGCTTCTCCAGAACCTTGCCCGTCCGCGGGTCGACGCGGCGCAGATCGCTTTCGTCGCCCTCCCAGGTGGCGTGCCACAATTCGCCGTCGACCCAGGTCACCCCGGTGACGAACCGGTTGGATTCGATGGTGCGCAGGATCGCGCCGGTCTCGGGGTCGATCTGGTGGATCTTGCGCTCCCGGTGCTGGCCGACCCATAGCGTGCCTTCGGCCCAGGTCAGCCCGGAATCGCCGCCATTGCCGGGGGCTGGAATGGTGGAAAGCACCTCGCCCGTGTCGGGATCGATCTTCTGGATGCGGTCCTTGGCGAGTTGGAAGAAATGCCGGCCGTCATAGGCGGTGCCGGCATGTGCCGCGACATCAATCGAGCGCAAGGCCTGCCCGCTCTCCGGATCGAAGGCGTTCAGCCTGTCGCCCGAGGCGAACCAGACATTCTTGCCGTCAAAGCTTACCCCGGCCACCGTATTGGCCCCGGGAAAGGGCCCGTATTCCCTCAAGATTTCGGCTGCCGAATGTTTCATGTCCTTGTCCCTCGATGGTGGTCGTCGTCACTTTCTAGCCATTGGGAAGCGGCGCGGGGAGTAACAAGGTGGTCGTGAAACCCGCCACCGGCGGCGTCATCCAGCGGCGCGCCCGGCCATGGCCGAAGGATTGTACCTTGCCGGCCTCGGCAAGCGGCTCAAGCGCCCGCTGCACGCTGCGCTGGCCGGTTCCAAGTGCCAGCGCCAGGGCCGAGCTCGACCAGGCCTCGCCGTCGGCCAGCAAGGCAAGCACGGCCGCGTGCCGTTCCTCGATCGGCCGCGCCAGCACCACCACTGCATGGGCCTGGCGCGGCACCAGCGTGAAGCCATGCCTGGTGGCGCTGATGCCAGCCAATGCGCGAAGCTCGGCACGCAGCCGCCCGATCTCGACGCGCAGGCGCGCGCGATGCGATTCATCGGCATGCTTGCCGCCGAAGGCCCGCGCCACGAGTTCCCCCCGCGACACATCACCGGGCCAGGCTTCGGCGAGCGTCCGCGCCAAGGCGAACAGCACAGGCCGGCTCGCCAGCGAAACCGTGGTCCGCCCAACGCGCACGGCGTAGCGGAAAGCATCGACGACCAGCGCCGGCGATCCCTGCAATGCCTCGACCTCTTCGAGCAGCAGCGGCTGCTCCCTGCCCTGCGCGATCAGCCGCGCCGCGGGTGTCTCCAGTGCCAGCCACGCGCTGTCGACCTCCGCGATGAGGCCGGGAATGCCGGCCTTGCGAGCGGCATGGCGCGCCCACTCCAGCGCCGCGCGCGCCGGCCTGGTCCGCAGGCGCCGCATGGCGATGCCGGCGACGGCAAGTTCGTGCGCGGCTCTTGCCGCCGGCGGCAGTGGCGCCGGGTCGAGCCCGGCCAGCACGTGCTCGGCCTCGTCGAGGCGGCCGATCAAGAGCAGGCGCCGCACCTTGAGGTGGCCGGCATGGGCCGCGTTCAACCGGTCGCCATGCTTTTCCAGCGCCGTGCGGGCCGCGTCGAGCGCCTTGGCCGGCCAGCCCAAATCACGCGAAACCAGCGCGATCTCGGCCTCGGCGACGACGCATCTGGCGCGCGCCACCGCCTCTTTCGGGCTGAAGGCACGCGCGGCCCGTCGCAACAAGAGCTTGGCGCGATCAAAGTCGCCGAGCTGCGCCATGGCAATGCCGCGCAGCGCCAGCGCCGGCGCATCCTCGCGCAGGGCAACGCGGTCGAGCGCGCCGAGCGGATCGCCGGCCGCCAGCGCCAGCGCTGCCGCGGTGATCAGCGAGTCCATTCAAATCCCGTCACACTTGTAACTCCCACCTCGGCGCAGCGCCGCCTAACTTACGTCAGTACCGTCAACCAGCAAGACGTGCCGGCAATGACGGCAGCAAGGGAGAACCAGAAATGCCTGCCTCCACCGACCTCGACCTCGACGCGGCCAATGATACGGCCAAGCACGCCGCACGCCACCCCTGCTGCGCCGGGCCGGATCTTTCGGATTTCGCCGCGCCTGCGGCTCCCCCACACGCCCAGGCAACACCACATCGCAACGACGCCACGACTGGCAAAGGAGAAGACCAATGACCATGACCATGAACACTCCACCGATCGTCTCACAGCAGGATTGGAACGCCGCGCACGAAAAGATGCTGGTGAAGGAGAAGGCGACGATGCGCGCCAGGGACGCGCTGTCGGCCGAACGCCGGCGCATGCCGTGGACGGAAGTGGACAAGGCCTATGTCTTCGAGGGCCCTGACGGCAAGGTGAGCCTGCTCGACCTGTTCGAAGGCCGCCGCCAGCTCATCGTCTACCGCGCCTTCTTCGAGCCCGGCGTCTATGGCTGGCCCGATCATGCCTGCCGCGGCTGCTCGCTCGGCGCCGACCAGGTCGGCCACCTCGCCCATCTCAACGCCCGCGACACCACCCTTGCCTACGCCTCTCGCGCCCCGCAGGAAGACATCGAGCGGCTGAAGACACGGATGGGTTGGGAGATGCCCTGGTATACGATCACCGATAGCTTCGACAAGGACTTCGGCGTCGACGAATGGCACGGCCACAACGTGTTCATCCATGACGGGAACCGCATCTTCCGCACCTATTTCATCAACAACCGCGGCGACGAGGCTTTGGGCACCGTCTGGAGCTATCTCGACATCACGCCGCTCGGCCGCCAGGAGGTGTGGGAAGACTCGCCCGAAGGCTACCCGCAGACGCCACTCTACAGCTGGTGGAACTGGCACGACAATTACGATGCCGGAGCCGACAAGAAATGGGCCGAAGTGTCAGCTGCCGGCGAGGCCGCGTTCCGCGACAAGGGCAACCAGTAAGCTGGCGCAAGTCCGTCCAGCCTGGGTTCCTCTTCCCGCCTCCGGCAGGGCCGAGGACCCCAGGTCATGACGGGCCGCAACCATCAAGGGAATAAGATCATGAGCGATATCCCTTCCGGCATCGGCAGCGTGACCCCCGAAAATGTCGTCCCCCATGGCATAGCCGACTGGCTATGCCTCGCCGCGGCGCCGACCTTTGCGGTGATGGCGCTGCTTTCCCGTCTTCACGGCGGCGACGGGACCATGCTGTGCATGGGCGCCTCGCCGCTGGCCGGCTCGATCCTGACCGGCATGCCGGCCATGTATCTGCTGATGAGCGCTTTCCATCTGGCGCCGTGGCTGAGGGTGATGTCCCGCCGCTAGGCGCGGAGAAGGCATGGCTCTGCCCGACTCCGGCGCCCGACCTCACGTCGCGATGTCATTGACCGGCAGCAATGGCTTGGGAAGATCGCTCTCGCCGAGCCCGGCGCGCATCTCGATCTCGATGTCGCGGCAGATTTGCGAGATCGGCACGTCGTTGGCGTTGCCCTCGAAAGGGTTGGCGCTGCTCTCGCCGACCTGATCGAGGGACATGTAGGCCCAGCCCAGCAGCGTGCTGAACGGGATCGTCAGCCAGATGCCGATCGAGCCGAGCATTCCCCCCAGCTTGCCCATGTCGGCGAACACCGGAACCACGCCGAACGGCAGCAGCGTGCAGAAGATCATGACAAACATGGAACTGACGATGGCGTATTGCCGGGGATAGGGATTGTTCTTGATGCGGTCGCAGCGCGCCTGCTGGTCGTGGAAGTCGCGGATCAGCTTCGTCAGTTCGCCATGGATCTGCGGCGGGACCTTGGCGTCCTTGAACAGTGCGTTGACCTGGACGGACTGCAATTCGAGCAGGGCTATCGCCGGACGAGGCGATTTCAGGACATCCGCGGTCTGGTCGCCCAGCAGCGGGCGTAATTCGTCGGCGATCGAACCCTTGTCCTCCTGAATGTGGTAACGCCGTCGGTATTCGATATTGGCGGCCTTCCCCATGGATTCCCACGGCATCGGCCGCCGCAGCGCGTATCGCAGCGCCGTCATCCAGGCGATATGGCGGTAGATGAGCTGCCTGGCCGTCGGCGCATCGAGGAAATCCCGACAGAAATTCGACCATACGCGGCTGCTGGCCGTGATCTGCGTGAAGGCCTGCAGCGCCTCACTGCTGCGGGTGAACACCTGCGAGTTCTTGAAGCCGGCGACCAACGACACCGTCGTGCCGAGCACCAGCACCACCGACCATGGCACGGAGAACCCGGCAATGCCCGGAAAGCGGTAGGCCGCCACGGCCAGCCCACTCACCACCACCATGTAGAGGACGCTGCGCCGTGACCACAGTGCGAAATCGACCACCTTGTAGGAACGGCCTACATACATTGAAATGCCCCTCAATCACGAACGGGCGGCAATCGGACCACCGGTAGCCTGACGCCTATCATATCGTTTGCACAGGGCGAAGAGCCGTCGCCGCGGTGTGCGCAGGACGCCGCCATGGGCACGGGATCTCGCCCGCGCCCGTGATCGTTCCCCCAATTTAAATTGCACTTCGGCTTGGCGAGTTGCAGGCGTCCGCCAGTTCCGCCCGGCGAGTGGTTGTGGAAGACCGTCTTGAAGGATTCCAGCAGCACCGGACTGCACCGTCGGCAAGGGCTGGACTCCGATCGACG
The DNA here is from genome assembly GCF_006442875.1 of Mesorhizobium sp. B2-3-15. Taxonomy (NCBI): domain Bacteria; kingdom Pseudomonadati; phylum Pseudomonadota; class Alphaproteobacteria; order Hyphomicrobiales; family Phyllobacteriaceae; genus Mesorhizobium; species Mesorhizobium sp. B2-3-15. The sequence goes on from NZ_VFVO01000012.1 coordinate 54,904, forward strand.
CCGGCGTGGGTTCGCCAATAAGCGCCTTCATCATGGCAAGCGCCTCGGCGACGCCCTTGTCATCGGGACGCCACGAGCCGATAGCCTTGAGCGGAACGCCCTTGGCGATCTCGCTTGCCGACCGCAGGCCGAGATCGACCGTGGTATCGGAATGTCGATGCCTTGCGCGCGCATCGAGGACAGCGTGTCGAGCGCCAGCTGGTCTCATGCCACCGTCTCGTAGCGAGCGCGGCTCAGGCTGACCAGGCAGGCGATGGCCGCGCAGATGCCGGCCAGGACCAGCGCGAGGCTGGGTGCGCCTGTCAGCGGCACGGTCGCGAAAATGATCGACATCGAAATGGCGCCAAGCGTTTGTCCCAACAGCCGTGCCGTGCCCTGCATGGCTCCCGCCGCACCGCTGCGCGCCTTGGGTGCGGAGAGAAGCAGGATGCGGTTGTTCGGCGTCTGGAAAAGACCAAAACCCGTGCCCGCGACGACGGTTCCGACCAGGAAGGCAATCGCCCTTGGACCGGGCGGTGCCAGGCCCGCGATCAGAAGGCCGATCGCCAGCAACCCGCCGCCGGCGGCGCACAGCCACGCTGTCTTGAAACGATCGGCCAGCCGCCCCGAAATCGGCGCGATGATGATCGTTGCGATGGGCCATGGCATCATGTAGAGGCCCGCCTGGACCGGGCTCATGTGCAAGGTGTGCTGCAGGTAGAATGGCAGCGCCACGTAGCTGAGCATCTGCCCGGTGAAGCACGAGATCGAAGCGATGACGGCTACCCGGAAGGCTGGATCGGCCAAGAGGTCGGTCGGCACGATCGGTGCGGCACTCCTGCGTTCGAGAGACAACAAGATGACGAGGCACAGGACGGAACAGCCGATCAGGATCGACCCGCTGACCGGCGCACCGGCGATGCGGTCGGCGCCCGTGAAGAACAGGATGAACATCAGTGTGTTGGCCAGCAATGCCACGAGGTTGAGGTGACGCTTCACGCCATCCAGATGCGCAAGCAACCCGCCAGACAACAGGACGATGATGCCGATCGGGATGTTGACGGCGAACAGCCACGGCCAGCTGGAAACGGAGAGGATCGCGCCGGCGACACCAGGGCCGGCGGCCGCGGAAATCGCAATCGTCATCGCGTTGAAGCCGATGACGGTTCCCAGCAGCCGCTGCGGCACCGAAACGCGCAGGTTCATCGGCCCGGTCGCCATGATGGCGCCCGCCCCCAGCCCCTGGATGGACCGGGCAGCCACAAGAACAGGCAGGCTGCCGGCGAAGGCACAGGCCGCCGAAGCCACCGTGAACAGCGCGACACCCAGAAGAAAGACACGCCGGGGGCCGTGGATCTCGCCCAGCGCGCCGCAAGGCAAAAGAGCCACAAGCACCGCAAGCTGGTAGCTCGACACCACCCACACGGTGCTGCTGGCATTGGCATTGAGCGACGCCGCGATGGATGGCAGCGCGACATTGGCGATGGCGCCGTCCAGCACGACGAGCACCAGCGTCATCAGCAGGACACCGATGGCCAGGTAGCGGCGTGGCGACGGCAGGCCGTCATGGGCGGGATTGATCGTTGCGGCTATGGACATCGGAGGCTCCGCTTCGTTGGTTGTCGCCGCATCGATACCGCTCACCCCATAATTGCACCAGACGCAACGGAGTAAATTGACCGTTGCGTCAAACGCCTCACCTCGTTAGGCTCTCTCATGCTCGATCTCGACCTGAACCTTCTGGTGGCGCTTGACGCCTTGCTGCGGGAGCGCAGCGTCTCGGGCGCCGCCAAGAAACTTGGCCTCAGCACGTCCGCGATGAGCCGCACACTGTCGAGATTGCGGCTGGCGCTGGGCGATCCCATCCTGGTCTCGGCGGGACGCGCCATGGTGGCGACGCCTCATGCCGAAGCGATTGCCGAACAGGTGCACACGCTGACGTTGGCAGTCCGGGCCGTGCTCAGTCCCTCGCCGGAGATCGACATCAGCCAGGTGCGGCGCGATTTCACCATCCGGGCCAATGAAGCCTTCGTGCTGCTCTACGCCGCGCGCCTCCATGCCCTTGTCACCAGTGCCGCGCCCGGCATAAGGCTGCGCTTCGCGCCCCGACCGGACAAGCGCATCGAACTGCTGAGAGAAGCCACGATCGACCTCGATATTGGCGTGCTTTCGGGTGATGGTGCCGAATTGCGCGGTCAGGCGTTGTTCGAGGACCGTTTTGTCGGCGTGGCGAGAACCGGGCATCCGCTTCTGGAGACCGAAATAGCGGCTGAGCGTTACGCCGCGTGCCGGCACGTGGTCTCATCCCGGCGAGGCCATTTCATCGAACCGATCGATGAAGCACTCGCCGAACTCGGCCTTTCGCGAAATGTCGATCTGGTGGTGCCGAGCTATCCGGCGGTCGTCGCGGTCGCAGCCGCATCCGATCTCGTTGGACTGGTGCCGCGCTCGTACCATCTGGGTGCGACAGGCCGTACCCAGATGTTTGATCTGCCGGTGGCAATCCCAGGCTTCACCATCACCCAGGCATGGCACCCCCGCATGGATGCCGATCCCGTGCATCGCTGGCTGCGATCGTTGATCTTCAAGGAGTTTCCGAGCGCGGTTCGCCGGCTCGAGCAGCCGGCGACGGCAGGAAGTCTGGTGGCCGATCGACGGCGGGCCGACTGATCCTGTTCCTGGACCCGGAGCAGTCGCCGAGCTGCCATGCCGGAGCCAAATTCAGCCGCCCCCAAACACGATCGCACGATCAGCGCTTGTCATCGCTCGCCTCATGCCGGGGCAAGCGGCGTTCGCCCTCTCATCCAGCCTTCCTCGCCCCGAACCGCAACCCGTCCATCAGGAGCTTGACCAGGCGGCGCGAGCGGTCGCGCCATTCGGGCGTGTCGGGCGCCGAGTAGATGCCGCCGAGCGCATGCAGCACGTCGGAGGCATCGACATCGCCGCGGATGGTGCCGTCGGCCACCGCCGCCTCGACCAGTTGCCGCAGCGCCTGCGACACCCGTCCCGACGTGTCGGAAAACAGCGTCGAATTGGTGGTGAACAGGATGCGCAGGCTGGTCGCCAGGCCGCGCTTGGTGGCGATGTAGTCGACGAAGCGGCGCATCCATTCTTCCAGCGCCACATCGGAGGGATATCTTGCAGCGAGCTCGCCGGCCGCCGCGCACAACCCCTCCGCTTCGCGGCGGTAGACCACCTCGACCAAGTGCTCGCGTGTCGGAAAATGCCGGTAGAGCGTGCCGATGCCGACGCCGGCGCGCCGAGCGATCTCCTCCAGCGAGCCGTCGATGCCGCGCTCGGCAAAGACCGCAGCCGCCACCTCGACCAGCCGGTCGCGATTGCGCCGTGCATCGGCACGCAACGGCTTGTCGGCGGCGGCGGTTTTTTGGTCAGCGGTTGTGACGGGCTCAAAAGCCAATTTTTTTCTCCACCAGGGATATGGGGGCTTGAACCACGCCTGGCCAGCCCCCACGTAAATAAACGGAGGCACCTCCGCTTTTAGTGGAGAACCTACATCATATAATCAGGGGAACCGGTATGTCACGTCTTCCGAAGCCGCAACCCGCCACTTTCCCAACCCGCAGGAGATTGGCCGTCGCCTGACCTTGCCCTTCCCCGCCCCTACCCCACTTCATTCCCCTCAGCGTCAAGCAACTGGAGCCAGACGCCCATGACCAGCCTTCCCATCTCGCTTACCGTCAACGGACATCGACACGAACTGGAGGTCGACCCACGCGTCACCTTGCTTGACCTGCTGCGCGAGCGGCTTGAGTTCACCGGCACGAAGAAGGGCTGCGACCGCGGCCAGTGTGGCGCCTGCACGGTGCTGGTCGACGGCAAGCGCATAAACTCCTGCCTGGCGCTGGCGGTCAGCCATGACGGCGCCGAAGTGCTGACCATCGAAGGTATCGCTCACGGTGACGAACTGCACCCTGTGCAGGCCGCCTTCATCGCCCATGACGGTTTCCAGTGCGGTTTCTGCACGCCCGGGCAGATCATGAGCACGCTCGGCCTGATCGCCGAAGGACAGGCTGGCGATGATCCCGAGCGCATCCGCGAGGGGCTGAGCGGCAACATCTGCCGCTGCGCGGCCTATGGCGGCATCGTCGAGGCCGTCCTGGAAGCCCAAAAAAACATGGAAGCCCAGAAAAACATGGCCGACACCGCCACCACCGAGGCACGCAGGAGGACCGCGGCATGAGAGACTTCGATTTCATCAGGCCGGCCACCGTCTCCGACGCCATAGCGGCGGCGGCCGAACCGGGTTCGGCCTATCTCGCCGGCGGCACCAATCTGCTCGATCTGATGAAGGGCGGCATCACCAGCCCCGAACGGATCGTCGACATTACCCGCCTGCCGGAACTCAATCGCATCGAAACGCTCGATGATGGCGGCCTGCGCATCGGCGCGCTGGTCCGCAATGCCGATCTCGCACATGATCCGGCCTTCGCCAGAGCCTATCCGGCGGTGGCCGAAGCGCTGCTTTCGGGCGCCTCTGCGCAGCTTCGCAACGCCGCCACTGTCGGCGGCAATCTGTTGCAGCGCACGCGGTGCAGTTACTTCTACGACACCGCCAGCGCCTGCAACAGGCGCGAACCCGGTTCCGGCTGCTCGGCGCTTGGCGGCGAGAACCGCCTGCATGCGGTGCTTGGCTGGAGCGATGCCTGCATCGCCACCCATCCCTCCGATTTCTGTGTGCCGCTGGTGGCGCTGGACGCCGTCGTCGAGATCGAGGGCAAGGGAGGCCGGCGCCACGTGAGCTTGGAGGAATTCCACCGGCTTCCGGGCGACACGCCGCAGCGGGAAACCGTGCTGCAGCCGGGCGACCTGATCGTTGCGGTGCGCCTGCCAGCGGAAGCGGCGTCCTTCGCTGCCCACGCCCGCTACCTGAAACTGCGCGAACGCACCTCCTACGCCTTCGCCGTCGTTTCGGCTGCCGCGGCCCTGACCGTCGCCGACGGCAAGATCAGCGCCGCGCGGCTGGCGCTCGGCGGTGTCGCGGCCAAGCCATGGCGGGCGCGCTCGGCGGAAGCGGTGCTGCTCGGCGCCGATGCCAATGAAGCGAGCTTCGTTCGGGCCGCAGATGCGGCTCTGGTCGACGCCAGCCCCTCCGGCGACAATGCGTTCAAGATCGAGCTTGCCCGCCGCATTGTCGTCAGGGCGCTGATGTCCGCACAGGCGGGAACGCCCGCTCTGATGCCCGCTTTGCCTGCTTCCCCTTTTTCCTCCCTCCCCGGAGTGCGTCATGACGCTTGAACTCGGCCTCAACCAACAGCCTGCCCATACGCGCCAGGGCTCCAGCATCGGCCAGCCGCTGACCCGTCGCGACGGATTTTTGAAAGTCACCGGGACCGCGCGCTTTGCCGCCGACAACAATCCGCCCGGCATGCTCTATGCCGTGCTTGCCGTCTCCAGTATAGCGCGCGGCCGGGTTGTCTCGCTGGATGTCGAGGCGGCCAAGGCGCATGCCGGCGTGGTCGAGGTGATGACGCCACTGAACCGGCCGGCGCTCGCCGTCGATCCGGATGCCAAGGACCATCCCTTCATGTTCCGGCTCGACCTGCTGCAGAACGATGGGGTTCGCTACCCCAACCAGAGCATTGCCGTGGTGATCGCGCGGACGCTGGAAGCGGCGACCGAAGGCGCGGCGCTGTTGTCGCCGCGCTATGAGGAGTTGCCGGCGCGCGTTGGTCTGGACGGCGCCAAAAGCTTCGTGCCGCGCGGCGTCGGCGTCGGCAACCCGGCGGTGCAGGAGAAGGGCGACGTCGAGGCCGGCCTCAAATCGGCAAGGACGCGGATCGAGGCGACCTACGAGACGCCGGCCCAGTACCACAACGCCATGGAGCCCCACGCGATCGTCGCTGCCTGGGATGGCGACCGGCTGTCGATCGACACGCCGAGCCAGGGCCTGGCCATGGCGCAGGGCCGCATCGCCGGCCTGTTCGGCATCGCGCCGCAAAACGTCCATATCCGCAGCCCTTTCCTGGGCGGCGGCTTCGGCTCCAAGGGCATGATTTCCGGACCGCAAGTGCTCGGCATCCTGGCGGCGCGTCTCGTCGGCCGCCCGGTCAAGCTGGTGCTCCGGCGCGAGCAGATGTACGGCCCGGTCGGTCACCGCGCCCCGACCCGCCAGACATTGCGCATGGGCATGGATGGCGAAGGGCTGCTGACCGCGATCTCCCATCACGCCAGGACCACGTCGAGCACGTTCGACGATTTCTTCGAACCGGCGGCGGACGCCTCGCACACGCTCTATGCCAGTCCGGCCATCGCCACCTCGCACGATGCCGTGCGGCTCGACACCGGCACGCCGCTGTTCATGCGGGCGCCAGGCGAGGCCACCGGATCGATCGCGCTTGAGAGCGCCATCGACGAGGCGGCCCATGCCTGCGGCATGGACCCGCTGGAATTCCGGCTCAGGAATTACGCCGAGGTCGAACCGATGACCGGCAAGCCGTTCTCCTCCAAGGCGCTGCGCGAATGTTACGAACAGGCCGCCGAGGCGTTCGGCTGGGCGGGTCGCCCGCTGCAGCCGCGGCGGATGCGCGACGCCGACGGTTTCCTCACCGGCTGGGGCATGGGCACGGCGACGTTCCCTGCACTCATGTTCCAGGCGGAGGCACGCGCGGTGCTGAGGGCCGACGGCACCGGATTGATGGAGACCGGCGCCCAGGACATGGGCCAAGGCGCCTGGACGGCTTTTGCCCAGATCGCAGCAGACGGGCTGGGGCTCGACATCGACCAGGTCGAGTTCAGGGCCGGCAGTTCCGACCTGCCCAATGCGGGTATCGCCGGCGGTTCGGGTCACACGGCGACGGCCGGCATGGCCATCCACAATGCGGGTGCGGCCGTCATCGCCAACCTTGCCGATCTCGCCACCGGCGACGAAGCCTCGCCGCTGTTCGGCGCCGGCAATGAAGGCGTTGTTGCACGCGGCGGACGCCTTTACCGGCGCGATGACGAAAGCCGCGGCGAAAGCTATGCCGAGATCCTCGTCCGCGCGGGCCTGACCGAAATCGAGGGCCGGGGCAAAGGCGCTCCGGACCCGGCCTCCCAGGAGACTTACGCCAAGCACGCGCATGGGGCCGTCTTCGCCGAGGTGAAGGTCGACCCGGATCTCGGCCAGATCCGCGTCACCCGGCTGGTCGGCGCATTCGCCGCCGGACGGGTCATCAATCCGCGGCTGGTGCGCAGCCAGTATTATGGCGGGATGATCTGGGGCGTTTCCTTCGCGCTGCATGAGGAAGCCGTCACCGACCGGCGTTCCGGCCGCATCCAGAATGCCAACCTGGCGGACTATCATGTCCCGGTGAATGCCGACGTGCCCTCGGTCGAGGCGCTGCTGGTTCACGAGGACGACCCTCACGTGAACGCCCTCGGCATCAAGGGCGTTGGCGAAATCGGCATCACCGGCACTGCCGGCGCCATCGCCAATGCGGTCTGGCACGCGACCGGCGTGCGCCCACGGCGCTTTCCGATCCGGATAGAGGACCTGCTGGGGTGACGAGCGGTCCGCCCGAAACGACAGGCCTGCGCCAGAGCATGATGCCGAAAAGTGGGAACCGGTTTTCGGACGACATCATGCTCTATCTCTTTGATTTAGAGGCGGATTCAGATTTCAGGTCGAACGGACCTGAAATCATCCGGCTCTAGGGCAGGCAAGCGGTCGGTTGGAGCGCCCTGCCCAGTTTCAATTCATTCCCCCAGCGTCAAGCAACTGGAGCCAGACGCCCATGACGAGCAAGACCACGATTCCCGTCCATCTCGATATCAACGGCCAGCATCACACGCTGGAACTCGAGCCGCGTGTCACGCTGCTCGACGCCTTGCGTGACAGGCTCGGCCTGACCGGCACCAAGAAGGGCTGCGACCACGGCCAGTGCGGCGCCTGCACCGTCCATGTCGACGGCGAGCGCGTGCTGGCCTGCCTGACGCTGGCCGCACAGGCCGAGGGCCGCGCCATCACCACCATAGAGGGGCTTGCACGGGAGGGCGAACTGCATCCCGTGCAGGCTGCTTTCCTCGAGCAGGACGCCTTCCAGTGCGGCTACTGCACGCCAGGCCAGATCATGTCGGCGGTGGCCTGCATCCGCGAGGGCCATGCCGGCTCGGACGAGGAAATCCGCGAATACATGGCCGGCAATCTCTGCCGCTGCGGCGCCTATCCACACATTGTCGCCGCCGTGCGCCAGGCGGCGCTGGAGGCCGCGTCATGAGGGATTTTTCCTATTTTCGCGCCACCTCGGCTGATGCCGCCCGCCAGGCGGCCGCGCTGCCCGGCGCCATGCTTCTGGCCGGCGGCACCACGCTGATCGACCTCGCCAAATGCGGTGTCGCCGAGCCCGACACGCTGGTCGATATCACCCATCTCAAGGGGTTCGACCAGATCGAGATCGACGAGCGCGGCGCCGTCATCGGCGCGCTCGCCAGGATGGGCCATGTCGCCGACCATGACGACATCAAGAGCCGCTTCCCCGCCATCTCCGAAGCGCTCTGGCAGGCAGCCTCGGCGCAGATCCGCAACATGGCGACGATCGGCGGCAATCTGATGCAGCGCACGCGCTGCCCCTATTTCCGCGATCCCTCGAACTTTGCCGCCTGCAACAAGCGCGAACCAGGCAGCGGCTGTTCGGCGATCGGCGGCGTTACCAGGGGCCATGCCGTGCTTGGCACCAGCGAGGCTTGCATCGCCATGTATCCCGGCGACCTCGCCACCGCGCTCGCCGCCTTCGACGCAACGGTCCATCTCGGCGAACGGCGCGTGCCGGTGGAGGACTTTTTCCTGCTGCCAGGCACGACGCCCGACAGGGAACACGCGATCGGACCGGGCGAGATGATCACCGCCATCGAAATCCCTTCTTCCGCCGTCGCCCGCCGTTCGACCCATCTGAAGATCCGCGACCGGCAGTCCTATGAGTTCGCCGCGGCCAGTGCCGCTGTCGGGCTCGAACTGGAGGCCGACGGGCGCACCATCCGCGACCTGCGCGTGGCGCTCGGTGGCGTCGCGACCAAACCCTGGCGGGCGCGAGCCGTGGAAGCCGCGCTGAAAGGCAAGGTGCTGGAGCCGGACGCTGTTCGCACGGCCAGCCTGCTCGCCGTCGAAGGCGCCGTCGACCACGGCGCCAACCGCTACAAGATCGAACTCGCGCCGCGCGTCGTCGCACGCGCCATCCTCAAATTGGGAGAAGCGGCATGACCGTTCACATCGCAAGCACTGTTTACGTCGGAAGACATGGCGACGCGTCCGACGGCGCGCAGGTGGAGGCCGTCGGCGGCCGGCTGTCGCGCGTCGACGGCCCGGCCAAGATCACGGGTGCGGCGAAATACGCCGTCGAGCAGCAGCTCGAAGGGCTCGCCTATGCCGTGCTGGTCGAAAGCACCATCGCATCCGGCAAGGTGCGCGCCATCGAGACGGCGGAGGCCGAGACCGCGCCGGGCGTCCTCAAGGTGTTGACACCAGACACGATCATCAGCCTGAAAACCGCCTCGGACTGGTTCGGCACGCCACCGCCGGACAAACCCTATTGTCCGCTGGCGCACGACGTCACCTTCTCGGGCCAGCACGTCGCCGCCGTCATCGCCGAGACCTTCGAGCAGGCCGTGGCCGCCGCGGCGATGGTCAAGGTAAGCTATGATGAGACGCCGGCCATCGTCGACCTCAGCGACGGCAAGGCCGGCGACGGCATCCCGGTCGACGCCATGACCAAGGAATGGGGCGACGCGGCCGCCGCCTTCGCCTCCGCCCCGGTGCGCATCTGCGCCGCCTACAACACACCGCGCGAATACCAGGCGCCGATGGAACCGCATGGCCTGATCGCTCGCTGGGAGGGTGACCATCTCACCGTGTGGGAGCCGAGCCAATGGCTGGACGGCATGGCGCGCACCTATGCCGAATGGTTCGGCGTGCCGTTCGAGAATGTGCGGCTGGTGTCGCCCTATGTCGGCGGCGGCTTCGGCTCCAAGGCGCTGGCGCTCAGCCATGGCGCGATTGCCGCAAGTGCCGCGAAAATGCTCGGCCGACCGGTGCGGCTGGTCATGACGCGGCCGCAGACCTTCACCGGCTATGGCGGCCGCGCCGCGACGCGGCAGACGGTGACGATCGGCGCCGACCATGACGGAAGAATCCAGTCGATCGTGCATCGCGGCGTCAACGAAACCTCCATCGACGGCATGTGGGTCGAGCCGCTGGGCTCGGTCACCTCGATCATGTACGCGACGCCGAACTTCTCCTCGAAACAGAATGTCGTGCGGGTGAATTCGGTGGTGCCGGGCGCCATGCGCGCACCGGGTGAAAACCCGTCGGCCTTCGGCATCGAAAGCGCCATCGACGAGCTCGCCTACGAGGTCGGCATCGATCCGCTGGAAATCCGGCTGCGCAACTACGCCGAACAGGATCCGCATGCGAACAAAGCCTGGTCGACCAGGCAGCTGCGCGAGGCTTTCGCAGCGGGTGCCGAACGCTTCGGCTGGGCCAGGCGCACGCCTGAGCCACGCTCGATGCGCGACGGCAACCATCTGGTCGGCTGGGGCGTGGCCGCCGGCACCTATCCGGTGCGGCGCGCCTATGGCGAGGCGATCGTGCGCATCCTGGCCGACGGCTCGGTCGAGGTCGAAAGCTCCTCCATCGACATGGGCCAGGGCACCTACACCATCCTGGCGCAGACGGCCGCCGAAACGGTCGGCGTTGCGGCCGACGACGTGGTGGTGAAGCTCGGCGATTCGCGCTTCCCCCGCGCCGGCGTCGCCGGCGGCTCGCGGCTGGCCGGCGTGATGACGGGCGCCGTCCACAAGGCCGCGACCTCGGCACTCGACCAGCTGGTCGGCCTGGCGATCAGCGATCCGCGCTCGCCCTTCCATGCGCTGCAGGCCAACACGCTGGTCGTCGTCAATGGCCGCATCACCGCGCCGCGGGGCGACGGCCCCGACGTCTCGATCGCCGAACTGCTCAAAAGCGTCGGCCGCGACCGCATCGAGGCGACGGGCGACACCATGCCGGCCAATTCGAGCGTCGAGGATCGCTACAAGAACTACACCACCATCGCCATGGCGCTGCCACACACGGAGGGTGACTATTCGCGCCATTCCTGGTGCGCGCATTTCGTCGAGGTGCGCGTCGACGAGGATTTCGGCACGGTGCGTGTGTCGCGCGTCGTGTCGGCGCTGGATTCGGGCCGCCTCTACAATCCGAAACTCGCCGAGAGCCAGTGGAAGGGCGGCATCATCATGGGCATCGGCCAGGCGCTGCTCGAAGAAGGCATCGTCGATCGCCGCCGCGGCCGCATCGTCAACAACAACCTCGCCGACTATCTCATCCCGACCAATGCCGACATCCCCGACATCGAGGTGATCTCGGTGGGGATTCCCGACCCGCACTCCTCGGTGCTCGGCGGCAAGGGCGTCGGCGAGCTGGCGATCGTCGGCATGGCGCCGGCCATTGCCAACGCGGTGTTCCATGCCACAGGCAAGCGCGTGCGGGATCTGCCGATCACGCTGGAGAAGCTGATCTGACGGTGAGGCTGCCAATCTTCCCCCTCGTGGGGGAGATTGGATGTCGCGGCGGTTCCGCCAATTTTCAACATTGAAAAAAAAGCGCCTGCGCCGATCACCACTCCAGCCCGAACACCAGCTTGCCGAAGTGCAGGCCGCCGGCGGCCATGTGGGCGTAGGCTTCGGCCGCTTCGTCGGGCGAAAACACCTTGTCGACCACCGGCTCGATCCGGGCCGCGCCGACGGCGCGGGCGGCGTCGCTGAGATCGGACACCGATCCGGTGTTGTTGCCGACCACCTTCAGCGCCTTGATGATGATCGGCAGCAGATTGATCGTGGCTTCGGCACCGGTGACGAAGCCGATGGTGAACAACGTACCGCCGGGCGCGGTGGCGTTGACGGCGCGGGCGAAGGTGGCACTGCCCCCGGTCTCGACGACAAGGTCGGCGCCGAGGCCGCCGGTCAGCTCCAGCACCTTGCCATCCCACTCGGGCGTCGCGCGGTAGTTGATGAGATGATCGGCGCCGAGCGCCTTCGCCCGCTCCAGCTTTTCGTCCGACGACGAGGTGATGATGACGGTCGCGCCGGCGGCTTTGGCGAGCTGCAGGGTGAAGATGGAGACGCCGCCAGTGCCAAGCAGCACGACGACCGAGCCCGGCCCGACATCGGCGGCGCGGATGGCGTTCCAGGCGGTGGTGCCGGCGATGGGCAGCGTCGACGCCGCCTCGAAGGAAAGATGAGCCGGCACCGGCACCAGCGAATTGGCCGGCAACGCGACATATTCGGCCAGTGACCCCGGCAGCGAAATGCCGCGCATCTGCGTCATTTCGTAAGGCCGCGGCGGCCCACCGATCCAGCGCGGCTTGGCATGGGCGATGACGCGATCGCCGATGGCGAATTTCGCAACGTCCTCGCCCAGCGCGACGATCTCGCCGGCGCCGTCGGCTACGGGGATGAGCGGAAAGCTCGGTCCGGGATAATTGCCGCTTGCCACCGCCACATCGACGAAATTGAGGCTCGCCGCACGCTGGCGGATCAGCACCTCTCCGCGCTGCGGTTCGGGGGTTGCAACGGTGGCGGCGCGGAAGGCGTCCAGCCTGGGCTGGCTGAGTTCGATGGCTTTCATGGTTTCACTCCGGTGGACGATTGGTGGTTGAGTGAACCTATTTGCTGCGTTATCTCTGGATAATCCTCGTTTCGCGAAATTGAGAACTGTGAATGATGCAGCAATCTCACGAACCCGCTGCCCTTGCCGAGATGGCTGCGTTCGCGGCCATCGCCGAGGCGCGCTCCTTCACCAAAGCGGCGGCGCGGGTCGGGCGCGACGCGACCATTCTGTCGCGGCGCCTGCAATCGCTGGAAACGCGGCTGGGGGTGAGATTGCTCTCGCGCACGACGCGCAGCGTCTCGCTGACCGAAGCGGGCGCCGAATTCCTGATGCGCGTGCGCGCCATCCTTGCATCCGTCGACGAGGCCGAGGCCGTCGCGTCCGCGCATGCCGGAGGCCGCCCGCGCGGCGTGCTCAGGCTGGCGCTGCCCGGCACGTTCGGGCGCATGTGGATCGGGCCGCTGCTGCCTCAATTCCTTGCCGAATTTCCCGATGTCCGCATCGAGGCCGAATTCTCCAACCGCTTCACCGATCTGGTCGCCGAGAATTTCGACGTCGCCGTGCGGCTGGGCAGCCTGGAGGATTCGCGCCTGGTGGCACGCAAGGTGGCGACGCGACGCAGGCTGCTCTGCGCGGCTCCCTCCTATCTCGCCCGCAGGGGCACGCCGGAGACGCCGCAGGCGCTGCTCGATCATTCCTGCCTGGGCTTCTCGGGCTTCCAGACCTTTCCGGCCTGGGAGATGACCGACCGCGAGGGCCGGCGCGCGCGCGTCGAGGTTTCCGGGCCGTTGGTCAGCGACGATGCCGAGGTGCTGGTCGAGGCCGCCGTGCAGGGGATCGGCCTGATGATGAGCACCGACTGGCTGGTCGGGCGCGAGCTTGCCGATGGACGGCTGGTGCCTGTGCTGGAGGAGTGGACCTTGGCGGATGAAGGCGCCGTCTATGTCGTCACGCCCTCGGCCAAGGGAAAAGCCGCCAAGACCCGCGCCTTCACCGACTGGATCGGCAAGCGCTTCGCGCCGGAACCGCCCTGGCGGTAAAGCCGCTGACCCGCTCGCGGTAGAGACTGCGCGCTTCAGGGCCCATGAGCCGCCAGCGGCATGCCGATGTCCGACACGAGTTTGACGAGGTCGGCTTGGCGTCTCGTGCCGGTTTTGGCAAAGATTCGGTTGAGGTGGGTCTTCAAGGTGTTTTCGCCAATGCCGAGCGCCAACGCGCTCTTGGACGCTGACAATCCGCTGCCGATCCGCAGCAGCACCCGCGCCTCCGAGGGCGTAAGATCGAACAGCGTGGTCAGAACGGCCTCCGGGAGGGGAGAAGCCGATGTCGTCGTCGATATGAACACAGCCGCGCATGCCGGCCGGAAAACCGCGCGCGCCGTTCCTTCAGTCAACGGCAACACATAGGCAACGGCGGGCGGCTGGCCTTGGGCCGAAACCGGCAGCCCTATGCCGCGCGCGCCAAGCGAGGCATCCGCGCTCGCCGTGCTGGCGATCGCGTCGAGCAGGGCGCGGGCCACGACCCGATTCTGTGCCTGGAGCAGGCCGTTCCTGGAGAGAATGGGCCCCTGCACCGAAAACATCTGTTCGGCGGCCGCATTCGCATGGAGGATTGCTCCATTGGCGTGGGTAAGCACGACAGGCACAGCCAAATGATCGAGCGCCTGACGATAAAGATCGATGGTGATGCGGCCCTGGTCGAGCAGATCGCCGATCAGCGAAGCACGGCGCAGATGCGGCGAGAGCAATGCCAGGAAATGCTGCTCTTCGATCGAGATGCCTCCCCTGCTGGCTCGCGTGGTGCAGCCCAGAAGCCCGATTCGGTCCGGCGTATGAACGAATTTGGTGATGCAAGCCTCGCGCAGTCCCTGCGGTTTGGCCCAGTTCTGAAAAAACGGCGTCAGTTGGAGTTCGCTTTCGCTCATGAGCGACAGCGTCGCAACGGGCCGGTCGACATCGCCGACGACCGCTGCCTTCAGCCCGGGAATTCCATCAAAGTCATAGTCTTCCTCGAGGGCCCGCATCCGTACGGGATCCCAGGGCGACTGAGCCGCGAAACGGCCGCTATTATGGGCGGTGCCGGCAAGCGCGATGGTGGTATAGGCCGCGTCGACAGCTTTCGTGACGCGGGTCATGACTCCGGCCCAGCCTTCCGGGTTCAAAACGCAATCGTAGATATCGCCGATAATCGAACTCAGGACTTCGCTGCTCAGCCTTTCCATCACACCTCCAGGCACGCCCCGATCTCGCCTCGGAGGAATTTGTGACATCATACTTTTGGATGACGCAAGTCGCGGCCGCTCTCGACTATGGGTTGAACTTGGTCGCTTGAACGCCGGGCCGCCACTGTTGCCGGTTATTGTCGCAATGGAAAGCATCGCGTTCGATATTTTTTAAGCCGTGGACAGTTGTCGAGGTTCCCCATTGTCGCGAAAGACGGTGCTTTCATCGGCTCGGTTGCCACCGCATCTTGATGAACGAGAACGATTTTCCCCGTGGCAAGACATCCCTGTCGCGGAAATACGGTCGGCCGAATACGACAGTCCGGAAAACCTGCACTTCGAAGCCATCGAAGCCACGGCCGTCGGTTCAGCGGTTCTCGGCCAGATGTCCGGACCCGTCAAGCATGCCACACGCAAAGCGAGCAACATCGCCAATGACGACAAGGACGGCTATCTGCTGATGATCAACAAGGCCGACACCATGCTGCCAGGGGTACATGCCGGCCGCGAATATGCCGTCGGCCGGGGAGAGGCCGTGCTTGTCACCGCATCGGAAGCTCTGAAAATGAACGGTGCCGACAGCAATGTCTGGACGAATGTGGTGGTCCCACGCGCGATCCTCCTGCGCGCCTTCCCGCAGATCGATGACAGGCTGGGGCTGAAGATCGGCGCCGACAGCGAAGCCCTCGAGCTTCTCAAACGCTATTGCCTGCTTCTTGAAAGCGGCAGCCCGCTTGCCTCCGCGGATCTGATCACGCACGCGACGGACACGATCGTGGATCTGATCGGCCTGGCGACCGGCGCAAAAGGTCGGGCTGCCGAACTGGCCGGGCTTCGGGGCCTGCGCGCTGCCAGGCTGGAGGCCGTCCTCGCAAGGATCGCCGAGGATTTTATCGACCCCGGCATCTCCGCCCAAAGTGTCGCTCTACAACTCGGCCTGTCGGTGCGCTACGTCCACGACCTCCTTCAGGAGACGGGAATGAGCTTCTCCGAACGCGTTCTCGAACTGCGTCTGCAGAGCGCCCACAGGATGCTCTCGCACAAACACCGCGACATGCGGGTCAGTGACATCGCCCTGACAAGCGGATTCAGCGACGTATCGTACTTCAACCGCTGCTTTCGTCGCCGTTTCGGCTATACGCCGACAAGCGCCAGATAAGTTTTGCAGCCTTCGCCAGCAGTCCGGTACCGCCCGTGCGAGGCCGTTCCGCAGCGGCTTGCGCCACCGATGACGCCGAACTGCCACAATGCGCGCAAAACACGCTGCTTTTCACTCCAGTCCAATTCCGGTGCGGCCCTGCCCAAGACAAGGCCGGGCTCCAATGACATGTCAGCCTCAGGGTGAAACGACTGTCATGTCAGGGGATCGAATGCCGCGGAATGCATTTGGAGGCCATAAGGCCAACGCATTGAAAAACCTGGCGCTGGCGTCGACGGCACTGGTCTGCCTTGGCCTGCCGATCCCCGCATCGGCAGCCGAGATCTGGACCGGCGCCGCCTCCACGGATTGGTTTACCGCCGGAAACTGGAACCCCGCCGCTGTTCCGACATCGAGCGACGATGTTATGCTCGATCCGGTGTTCCCGCACCCGACCGTGGTCAATGCGGCGAATGCGGCCGCTCATTATCTGTTTGTCGGCACCATTTCGAGTTACTCGGGCTCGCTGACGATCACCAATGGCGGCACCCTCTCCGACACTGCCGGCTATCTCGGCTACGCTTCGGACGCGAGCGGCACCGTGAGCGTCACTGGAGCAGGCTCCGTCTGGAGCAACAGTTCGGACCTTTTCCTTGCCTTGGGTACGAACAGCAACGGCACCTTGACGATCTCCAGCGGCGGCGCTGTGAGCGACAAAGTGGGTCATGTCGGCTACGGCCCGGGCACCGGCACCGTAACGGTGGACGGCCCGGGCTCGACATGGACCAACAGCGGAGATCTTTATATCGCCGAATTTGGCACAGGCACGCTGGACATCACCAATGGCGGCGTGGTCAGCAATGCCATGGGCACCATCGGTTGGCATGTAGACTCCACCGGCACGGTGACGGTCGACGGAGCGGGTTCGACCTGGACAAACTCCTCCCACCTATACGTCGGCGATCAGGGCACCGGTGCGCTGAAAATCTCGAACGGCGGCAAGGTCAGCAATCTGAGCGGTATCCTGGGCAACCTGGCGGGCTCCAGTGGCACGGCAACTGTCGACGGTGCTGGCTCGACCTGGGCGAACGCGGCCCTTGCGGTTGGGAACGCGGGCTTCGGCGCGCTGACGGTCACGAATGGCGGCGCGGTCACCAGTTCGGTGGGCTATGCCGGCTATGCCGCGGGCTCCAAGGGCCTGGTGGCGGTCGACGGCGTCGGCTCGGCCTGGACCAACACTTCGGACCTCTTCATCGGCTTCCAGGGCCAGGGTACGCTGACGGTCTCGAATAGCGGCGCGGTCAGCAACACCATCGGTATGATCGGCGCGCAGACGGGCTCGACCGGCATCGCGTTCGTCGATGGCGCCGGCTCGATCTGGACAAACAGCTCCAACCTGATTGTGGGCAATTTGGGTAACGGCGCACTGGGGATCACTCACGGCGGCGTGGTCAGCAACACCTGGGCCGCTGTCGGCGCGAAGACGGGCTCCATCGGCATGGCGTTCGTCGACGGCGCCGGCTCGACCTGGGCGAATACGGGCGAACTCATTGTCGGCCAATCAGGAACCGGCACGCTCGACATCACCAATGGCGGCGCCGTTAGCAACCAGACTGGCTCTGCGGGCTACGACGTCGGGTCCATGGGCACCGTCACGGTCGATGGACCGGGTTCGAGCTGGACGAATTCCGGCGACCTGTTCCTCGGTTTCAAGGGCGCCGGCACGCTCCAGGTGGCAGATGGCGGCCATGTCCTCAACCAGGCCGCGCTCCTCGCAGTGTTTGAAACCGCAACCGCCACCGTGACGGTGGACGGGGCGGGATCCTCCTGGAGCACCGATGACAATCTTGTCCTGGGAAGCGCCGGTCACGCGGCACTTTCCATCTCCAGCGGCGGTTCAGCGGATGCAGATTCCGTCTTTGTCGGCCAGGCGGCGACAGCCACCGGTGCGATTACCGTCGACGGCGTGGGCTCGAAATGGACCAACAAGAACGGCATGTACCTTGGCGGTCTGGGAATCGGCACTCTTGCCGTCACCAATGGCGGCGTCGCATCCGGCGGCGGCACCTACATGGCGTTCGCCGCCGGTGCCACCGGCCAGGCAACCGTTGATGGCCCGGCCTCACTGTGGGAGATGCACGGCGACCTGGATATCGGGTTCGGCGGCACTGCTTCGGTGACGCTCTCCAACGGCGGCACCGCTCTGGTGGACGGCTCTACCGTGATCGCCAGCCAGGCCGGCTCTGTCGGCGCGCTTAACATCGGCGGCGCGGCGGGCTCCGCGGCGGCGGGCGCCGGCGTCCTCGATTCGGCAACGTTGCAGTTCGGCTCCGGCACCGGCACGCTCAATTTCAACCATACCAGCGCGAACAATGGCTTCGCTTCGGCGATCAGCGGACTGGGAACGATCAACCAGATCGCCGGCAACACCAAGTTGACCAGTAATTCCTCCGGCTTCACCGGGACGACGAACGTTCTCGGCGGCGGCCTCTATGTCAACGGCTCGCTCGGCGGCGCGATAAATGTCACCGGCGGCCTGCTTGGCGGGTCGGGCACGGTAGGCATTGTGACCATTGCTTCGGGCGGCACCTTTGCACCGGGCAATTCGATCGGCACGATCAATGTTAGCAACACAGCCTTCTTGGCCGGTTCGACTTACGCAGTTGAAGTCGAAATCGGCGGCACATCCGATCGGATCAACGCCACCGGTACGGTGACGATTGGCGGCGGCACGGTCGACGTCATACCCTATCCGGATTATGCGACCGGCACGACCTATACGATCGTCACGGCGGCGGGCGGTGTCACCGGCACCTTCGACAAGGCCAGTCTCGAAGACGGCTCGATCTTCATTGCGCCGACGCTCACCTATGACGCGAACAATGTCTATCTCAACCTGGCCAAGGCAAGCTTTGCCAGTGTAGGCCTGACGCCGAACCAGATCGCCACCGGCGGCGGCGCCGAAAGCCTTGGCGCCGGCAATCCGCTCTTCGATGCCATCTTTGCCTTGTCGAGCGAGGCAGCCGCCCAGGACGCTTTCGACCAGCTTTCCGGCGAAATCCATGCCTCGGCCAAGGGCCTGCTGATCGAGGACTCCCGCTTCGTTCGCGACGCCGCCAACAGCCGCATCGCTGCCGCCTTCGGCGATGCCGGCGCGGCGGCGCTTCCGGTCATGGCCTATGGCGAGGGCGGCCCCGAGATGGTCGCCGCCGATACCGATCGCTTCGCCGTCTGGGGCCAGGCGTTCGGTTCCACGGGCAGTAGCGACAGCGACGGCAACGCCGCCGCCTTCGACCGCTCGACCGGCGGCCTGCTGGCCGGCGCCGACACTTTGGTCGGCGGCTGGCGCGTCGGTGTTCTCGGCGGCTACAGCCATTCCTCCTTCAACGCCGACGATCGCAATTCCTCCGGCAAGAGCGACAGCTACCATCTCGGCCTCTATGGCGGCACCAATTGGGGCGCCATCGCCTTCCGCACCGGTGCGGCCTACAGCTGGAGCAGCCTCTCGACCAAGCGCTCCGTCGCCTTCACCGGTTTTGCCGATCAGCTCTCGGCCAACTACGATGCGGGCACCGCGCAGATGTTCGGCGATCTCGCCTACAAGGCCGAGACCAGCGGGGCCTTCAAGTTCGAACCCTTCGCCAACCTCGCTTATGTCAGCCTGCACACTGACGGCTTCAGCGAAACCGGCGGTGCGGCGGCCTTGACCAGCGCTGGCGCGAGCAGCAACGTCACCTTCGCCACGCTCGGCTTGCGCGGCTCGACCGATTTTGGGCTTGGCGGCGTCAATGCCACCGCGCGCGGCATGCTCGGCTGGCGCCACGCTTTCGGCGACGTCACGCCGACCTCAAGTTTCGCCTTCGCCGGCGGCGACGCCTTCACCATCGCCGGCATACCGATCGCCAGGAACGCGGCGGTAATCGAAGCCGGCGTCGACATGAAAATGTCGCCCAATGCCACGCTCGGCCTGTCCTATTCCGGGCAGTTCGGTGGTGGCGCCGTCGACAACGGCGCCAAGGCAAACCTCAGCGTCAAGTTCTGACGACAACAGGCCGCCGGCTCGCGCCAAATTGACGTCGCCGGGCGGTCCTGGCGTCCGCCCCCTACTCCGGCGACGGCACCGGCGGCTTCGAGGTCAGCGCGGTGCCGGCGGCGGCCACGATCACGGCGGCGATGCCGGCCAGTTGCGGCGTTGTCAGGCTTTCCCGCAGGAACAGGAACCCGGCCAGCGCGCCAAGCCCCGGCTCGAGGCAGGTCAGCGTGCCATAGATGCGCGCCGGCATGCGGGTCAGCGCCACCATCTCCAGGAAGAACGGCAGCGCGCTCGAGAACAGGCCGACGAGCAGCGCGCTGACCAGGATCGACGGCGCGAGCAGGCCGCTTCCCGCCTCGGCAATGCCAAAGGGCAGCACCAGCAGGGCGGCGATCGCCATGCCATAGGCGGTGGTGCGGGTGCCGAGTTCCGCGCCCGCCTTCTGCGCCAGAACGATATAGAGCGCCCAGAACCCGCCGGCCGCCAGCGCCAGCATCACGCCGATCGGGTCGAGCGGCTTGAGCGAGTGGATGAAGGGCGACAACAGCACGATGCCGGCGACCGCAAGCGCGATCCAGGCAAAGTCGCTGGCCCGCCGAGAGGTCAGTGTCGCCACCAGCAGCGGACCGGAAAACTCCAGCGCCACCGCGACGCCAAGCGGGATCCTGGCAAGTGCCGCGTAGAACAGAAGGTTGAGCGCGCACAGCGTCACCCCATAGGCGATGAGCCACGGCATGGTGGCGCGCGAGGGCCGTACCTGCCAGGGCCGCAGCACCGCGATCAGCATCAGCGCGCCGATGACCAGCCTGAGCGTCGTCGTGCCTTGCGCGCCGATCACCGGAAACAGCGTCTTGGCGAAGGTGGCGCCGATCTGGATCGACACCATGGCGCCCATCAGCGCCGCGACCGGCAAGGGTGCGGCTTCGCGGCTGGCAACCGGCATTGATGTCACTTGTGCTTCATCCTCCATGCCGCGAGGCGAAAACCTGCCCGGCAGCATGCAATAGGATGAACCGGCCCGGCTGTCGTGAGACAGCGCGGATGCCTCGATAGGGGCACGGCCAGAGGCGGCCGATGCCGTAGGGCGATTCCGCCACCGACAGCCCATCGGGCACCGGCGCGACACCGATGGCCGCCGGCCCACGGACGCGTCGCTGGCGGCGGCCTGGTTGAGTTCGACGACGGTCCCTGCCCTGAGCAGATGCGCCGTAGTCGGTCAGCGTGGTGGGCGAAAGCGCCGTGCGCCGCGCCAGTTCGGCACGACTGTGGATCGTCGTCGCGCAGCATGCGCAGGATCGCCGCTCCAGACTGGATTTGGCAGAACGCCGAACCCGCCCTAACCAGTTGGTTTCCTGGAATTGCCCTAGGCCGCGGCGGCGGAGCGCTTGAACACGATCGTGACCCGCGTGCCTTCGTCGGCGCTGGAAGTCACGTCGAACTCAGCCTTGGCGTTCTCTGTCAGCGATTGTGCGATGAGCGCGCCGAGCTTGCCTTGCTTGGGCCAGCTCTCGCCTTCCGGCAACCCGATCCCGTCATCGGCGACGACGACGCGGCAGCCATCCCCGTTCACGACGCTGTGCAACGTGATCGTGCCGCTGTCACGCCCGCGAAATGCATGCTTGAGCGCATTGGTCAGCAATTCGTTGACCACCAGGCCGGTGGGCATGGCAACGTTGATCGAAACCGGGTAGGTGTCCACCTTCATGTCGAGGCGAATGCCCTCGACAGCATGCGAACTCATCACGGCTGACGCGATCTGGCTCAGATAGACGCCGAGATCGACCTCCTCCTTGTGCTCCTCGCCCGATAGCGTTTGATAGAGGATGGCCAAGGCGTCGACGCGGCCGGCCAGTCTTTCGAAGCGTTTCCGGTCCGGCTCGGTCGCATTGCGCGTTTCGAGGCGGATCAGGGCGGTGATCATCTGCAGATTGTTCTTCACCCGGTGCTGCAACTCCCGCAGCAGCGTGTCTTTCTCGCGGACGCGCTCCTCGATCGAGCGCGCATCTTCGGTCTCGCCATGGGCCGAGACGTCGACCAGTGCCACCAGCCGGAAGCAGGCCTTGCCGTTGTCATCCTCGATGACGTTGGAATAGACGTCGACGATCGCAGGCTTGTCCTCGGCCCGCTCGAGCCGGAACGTGCCGACGAAATCGGTCCCGTCGACCACCGCATCAGACAGCGCGCTGTCCTTCTGCTGGTGCAGGCCAATGCCGGAAAGTGCCGCCCAATGCTTCTGGGCGAGGCTGGCCGCCTTCAGGCCCGACAGTTTCTCGAACTCCGGATTGGCATAGACGACACGTTCCTGCCCGCCGAGGTCCGAAACGGCGATGGCAATCGGCACCTGGTCGAGGAACTTCTTGAACTGTTCGCTTTCCAGCGCGCTGGCAAGGTCGGGCGTTTCCAGCAACTGCTCGACCGTTTCCGCCTTATCTGAATTCGATATCATCTCTTGCATCCAGGAATTTTCTGGACGCCACCAATATCAGCGAAGCGATGCGCGAGCTATCGCCAAAAGTGCCACTTTCACCGGCATCAGGACTAGGCCCGCGCCGGCCTGGTCCCGCGCAACGGCAGCGCCATGGTGAAATCCAGGCCGTCGCCAAGATAATTCACCTTGATGATGGCATCGCATTGCAAGCGTTCCCCAGCCTGGAACCCCTGCAGGAACCCGAACCGGTCAACTCTGGCCGGCCACCTTCGCCAGCCGCGGACCGGTCTTGCCGTCGACGATTTCGGGCCTGGCGCTGTCGACCGCGCCGTCCCAGCCGCCGCAGAGCGCCTTGTTGAGGGCGATGTAGTCGGTCGCCAGAAGGACGCGGCTCTGCAACAGCGAATCCTCGGCCGAGTAGAGCGAGCGCTGGGCCTCGCGGCCACCGAGCCACGTTCAAAACCTCTCATGTGAAGAACCCTTACTGCTGGTTGGCCGTCACCGGCGTTTCGCCCTTATCCTGCCCGGGATCTGGTTTGGCCACCCTGCCCTTGAAGATGCGCCGCACCGTGACGAACAGCAGCGGCACCAGGAACACACCGATCACGGTCGCGGCGATCATGCCGCCCATCACGCCGATGCCGACGGAGTTCTGCGCGCCCGAGCCGGCGCCGCTGGCGATCGCAAGCGGCGTGACGCCGAGGATGAAGGCCAGCGACGTCATCAGGATCGGCCGCAACCGCTGTCGCGCCGCCTCGAGCGTTGCCTCCACCAGCCCCATGCCGGCCGCCTGCCGTTCAATGGCGAACTCGACGATCAGGATGGCGTTCTTGGCGGCGAGGCCGATCGTGGTCAGCAGGCCGACCTTGAAATAGACGTCGTTGGTCTGGCCGAACAGGCTTGCCGCCAGCAGCGCGCCGAAGATGCCGATCGGTACCGACAGCATCACCGCGAACGGGATCGACCAGCTCTCATAGAGCGCGGCCAGGCACAGGAACACGACCAAGGCCGAGATCGCATAGAGCGACATCGCCTGGTTGCCCGAAAGCCGCTCCTGATGCGACAGCCCGGTCCATTCATGCGAATAGCCGGCCGGCAGTTGCGCGACGAGTTTGTCGATCTCGTCCATCGCCGCACCCGAGCTCACGCCCGCTGCCGCCGCGCCCTGGATCTCGACCGCGGCCGAACCATTATAGCGTTCGAGCCGGGGCGAACCGAATGTCCAGTGGCTGGAGGCAAAGGCCGAGAACGGCACCATGGCGCCGCTTGAATTGCGGACCTGCCATTTGTCGAGATCCTCCGGCTGCATGCGGAAATTCGCGTCCGATTGCATGTAGACCGGCTTCACCCGTCCGCGATCGATGAAGTCGTTGACGTAATCGCTGCCCCAGGCGCTGGACAACGTGTTGTTGATGTCGGCAAGGCTGACGCCCAGCGCGCTCGCCTTCTCCTGGTCGATGTCGACCGAGAATTGCGGCTGGTCCTCCTGGCCGTTGGGACGCGTGTTTGCGAGCACCTTGCTCTGCCCAGCCAAGGCCAGAAGCTGGTTGCGCGTCTGGATCAGCGCGTCATGGCCGGCGCCGTTGACGTCCTGCAGGTAGAAATCGAAGCCGTTGGTGTTGCCGAAGCCCTGGATGGCCGGGGGCGCCAGCGCGAAGACCTGCGCATCCCTGATCTTGGAGAACGCGCCCATGGCGCGGCCGGCGATCGCCTGCGCGGCCATTGCGGGCGACTTGCGCTGGGCGAAATCCTTCAGCCGCACAAAGCCGATGCCGACATTCTGCCCGGCTCCGCCGAAGCCGAAGCCCGACGCGGTGAAGACCCCGTCGACGGCGCCCTTTTCGTCGTTGAGATAATGGTCGGTGACTTGCTTCAGCACGCGCTCCGTGCGGTCCTGCGTGGCGCCGACCGGCAATTGCACGCTGGTGATCAGGATGCCCTGGTCCTCTTCCGGCAGGAACGAGCTCGGCAACCGCGCAAACATCCAGCCCATGGCGACGACAATGGCGAGGAAGATGGCAAGAAATCGCCACGACCGGTTGATGATGCCGTGCGAGCCGTCGCGATAGGCCGTCGTGCCGCGATCGAACATCCTGTTGAACCAGCCGAACGGACCGATCTGCGTGGCATGGTCCTTCGGCCGCCGCAGGATCGTGGCGCACAATGCCGGCGTCAGCACCAGAGCCACCAGCACGGACAGCACCATGGCCGAGACGATGGTCACCGAGAACTGCCGGTAGATGATGCCGGTCGAGCCGCCGAAGAAGGCCATCGGCACGAACACCGCCGACAGCACGGTGGCGATGCCGACCAGCGCGCCGGTGATCTCGTTCATCGATTTTCGCGTCGCCTCCTTCGGCGACAGATCTTCCTCCTGCATGACGCGTTCGACATTCTCGACCACGACGATGGCGTCGTCGACGAGCAGGCCGATGGCCAGCACCATGGCGAACATGGTCAGCGTGTTGACCGAATAGCCGAACAGCGACAGCACGCCGAACGTGCCCAGCAGCACCACCGGCACCGCGATGGTCGGGATGATCGTCGCCCGCAAATTCTGCAGGAAGATGAACATCACCAGGAACACCAGCACGATCGCCTCGGCCAGCGTCTTGACCACCTCCTCGATCGACAGCCGCACGAAGGGCGAGGTGTCGTAGGGATAGACGACCTCGACGCCTTGCGGGAAGGTCGAGCTCAGCCGGTTTATCGTCGAGCGCACCGCTTCGGCGGTGCTGATCGCGTTGGCACCGGTCGCCAGGTTGACGGCGACGCCCGCCGCCGGCTTGCCGTTGTAGTTGGCTTGCGTCGTATAGCTTTCGGCGCCGAGTTCGACGGTGGCGACGTCGTTCAGCCGGACCAGCGAGCCGTCCGTCTGGCTCTTCAGGATGATGTTGCGGAACTGTTCGGCGGTTTGCAGCCGGCTCTTGGCGGTCACCGTGGCGTTGAGCTGCTGGCCCTTGCGCGCCGGCAGACCGCCGAGCTGGCCGGCCGAAACCTGCGTGTTCTGCGCCTCGATGGCGCTCGCCACGTCGCTTGGCATCAGCGCGTATTTGGCCAGCTTGTCGGGGTCGAGCCAGATCCGCATCGCATAGCCCGAGCCGAAGAGCTGCGTCGAGCCCACGCCTTCGACGCGCTTCAGCGTGTCGTTGACGGTGGCGTCGACATAGTCGGCGAGGTCGGTCGAGTTCATCTTGCCGTCGCTGGAGACGAAGCCGATGACCATCAGGAAGCCGGTCGAGGATTTGGAGACGGTGATGCCGTTGCTCTGCACCACCTGCGGCAATTGCGACTGCACCAGCTGCAGCTTGTTCTGCGTCTGCACCTGGGCGGTGTCGGGGTCGGCCGAACTGGTGAAGGTCAGCGTGATCGACGCCGAACCGGTCGCGGTCGAGGTCGCCGTCATGTAGTCGAGATTGTCGATGCCGGTCATGCCTTGCTCGATGACCTTGGTCACCGAGTTCTCGACCGTCTGGGCGTCCGCGCCCGGATAGGTAGCGCTGATATTGACGGTGGTCGGCGCGATCTGCGGATATTGCGAGATCGGCAGCGTGGTGAGTGCGAGCAGACCGCCCAGCATGATCACGATGGCGATCACCCAGGCGAAGATCGGCCCGTTGATGAAAAATGCTGACATCGTCTCAGTTCCCGGTCGACGCGGCGGGTTGCCGGCCGGTGCTGGCCATCTTGGATGGGGCCGGCAAGGCGGAGGTCTGGCCGCGATCCTTGATCTCACCGGTCGCCTCGTCGATCGTCACTTCGACGCCGGTCGCATCGCCGCCGGGGCGCACGAGCTGCAGGCCCTCGACGACGACACGGTCACCATCGCCCACGCCGCTGTCGACCAGCCAGCTGTTGCCGACGGTGTTGCGCACGGCAAGCACGCGCGTCTCGACCTTGCCCTGCGCATTGATGACCATGGCCGTCGCCTCACCCTTCGTATTGCGGGTGACGGCGCGCTGCGGCACGAGAAAACTGTTCTGGGCAACGCCCTCCTCGACCAGCGCCCGCACATACATGCCCGGCAGAAGCAGGCGGTCGGGATTGGGAAACTCGGCCCTGAGCGCGAACGTGCCGGTGGTCTGGTCGACATTGGCGCCGGCGAATTCCAGCTTGCCGGTCTGCGCGTAGATGGTGCCGTTCTCGAGCTTCAGCTTGACGCTGACATTGGGGCCGCTGAACTTCAGCCGCCCTTCCGAGATCGCCTGGCGCAGGTTGAGCAAATTGGTGCTCGACTGCGTGACGTCGACATTGATCGGATCGAGCGAGCGGATCGTGGTCAGCACCGTCTCCTGGTTGGCGGTCACCAGCGCGCCCGGTGTCAGCGTGGACTTGTCGATGCGGCCGGCGATCGGCGCGGTGATCGAGGTGCGGTCGAGGCTGATGCGCGCGGTTTCGGCGCTCGCCTTGGCGGAAGCCACATCCGCCTGCGCCTGCGCAAGCGTGGCGGCAGCGTCATCATAATCCTGTTTGGAAACAACGTTCTGCTTCAACAGGCCGGCGTATCTGTCGAACTTGGCCTGCGCGGTAGGCACCGCCGCCGCCGCCTTCTGCTGCGCCGCGACCGCGCTGTCATAAGCCGCCTTGTAGCTCGCCGGGTCGATGAGGTAGAGCGGCTGTCCCGCCGCCACCTCGCTGCCTTCCTTGAACAGTCGTTGCTGGATGATGCCGTTCACTTGTGGACGCACCTCGGCGATCAGCGAGGCCGCCGTGCGCCCCGACAGTTCGGCTGTGATCGCCACCGATTGCGGATGCAGCGTGACGACGCCGACTTCCGGTTTGCCGACGCCGCCCATGCCTGCGGGAGCCTTGCCGCCCTCTTGTGAGCAGGCCGCCAGGAGAAGAGCCGCGGCAAGCGCCGTCCAGGACGCGAGTCGGCGAACTGGCGGGGAGGACTGCCTAGACTGCATGGACATGGCTGAATGATCTTTCGCTGGAGGTGCGGTGACCGCATGGGCGTTGGCCAATGCAAAGCGAGGCCGAACGCCGGCGGTCGCAGGTGAGGCTTGAGACGGACGATGTCGTGACGAGGGGTCGCGCCCACTTGCGGGCGGCGTCGAGCAGTGCTTCGAAGCGGCTCATGTCGCGCTCCTTCTTCGTGGCTGGAGCGCACCCGAGGATCGGATGGCTGGCCGCGATGCCCTCCGCGCCATTATGCCGATCAGCACCGACATGCCAAGCGCCTTGCCAGGTCTCACGCGATCTTGCGGTCATGGTTTCCGTGGCCATCGGCGTGCCGCGAGATCGGCAGCGACAGGCGCCAGGCGGCGAATTCCAGCCGGATCGCGCCTTGCAGCGTGTCGACCGGCAAGGCCGGCGGCGTTGCGGCATGATCGATGCGCCGGCCGAACGAATATTTCGGGCTGGCCGATGCGATCAGCCGCAGCAGCATCAGGGCTTCCCACATTGTCGTGCCTTGTTGCATGGGGTGAATCCGGGAAGGCGCGATCCGCCATCCCGGAGAAGGAAACCCGGCCGGCCCGGGAACGGGTTGGGTACCGGGGCCGGCCGGCGCAGCCGGTCGGTTGTCAGCCGTTCCCGGGCTGGGGCGGCGGCATCGGGCCATCATTGGGCGGGCCTGCCGGACCGACTGCGTCATTCGGCGGGCCGCCCCATGGACCGGGGGGTGGTCCATGGGGGCGTTCCGCCGAAACGAGGATTTCGAGCTGTTCAGGCGTGAGCTTGGCGCGCAGCTCGGCGATCGCGTCCTTCAGCTTGGCGGCCGAAGCCGCACGCGCCGTGACGTCGTCTGCCAGCCTTTCCTGGAAGGCGAACGGATCGGGCTTGCCGGCCGGCCCTGCATCGGGGCCTTTCGCCTGCGGCCCGCCATCCGGCCCTCCAGGCCCGCCAGTGCCACCCGGACCACGGTCCGGCCGCGGTGGCGAAAGCACCGCCTGCAGCGCGCTGGTGTAGTCGCGCCAGGCGTCGAGCTGTTCGCTGCGGATGCCGACGCGTGTTTCGAGCGCGGCGAGCCGGGCGGCCAGCATGAATTCCGGCGGCGGCCCCACGCGGCGGGGGCCGAAGCCTTGCGGGCCGAAACTGTGCGGGCCAAAACCTTGCGGACCCCATCCTTGCGAAGGATGCGGCATCGAGCCATGGTCCGTTCCATCCTGCATTGCCATGGCAGGCGGCGGCCCGCCTGGCGCCGCGCCCGGGTCGGGCTGCGCCGCCAGCGCGGGGTGGATGGCGGCGGCGGAAAACAGGCCGAGCGCAAGAAGTCTGCTTCGCATACGGTATTCCTTTCATCCATGCTTTGGACGTCAGGAGGATAGGAAGCGTGTTTGTCTGCTTCGCGTCGGCATGTTGCCGAAGGTTTCCGCAAAAGGGCAATTTGTTTCCGAATGTTGCCATCCCCCGGCCAGAAACATTGGGTTGCAATTTTCCATGCCGCTTGCACGGGCGCTCCCTATAATCAGGACAAACCCGGGATCATGGGCAAGGGCACGATAATGCAGTCACAACCCCACATCCTCGTCGTCGACGACGATCGCGAAATCCGCACGCTGCTCGGGCGCTATCTCGACGGCCAGGGTTTTCGCGTCTCGGTAGCGGCCGACAGGCGCGAATGCGAGCAGAAGCTGGCCACTGGCCAGTTCGACCTGGCCGTGCTCGACGTCATGCTGCCGGATGGTTCGGGGCTCGACATCTGCCGGGGCTTGCGCGATCGCAAGCCGCATATTCCCGTCATCCTGCTGACGGCGCTGAAGGAGGATGTCGACCGCATCATCGGGCTGGAACTCGGCGCCGACGACTATCTCGGCAAGCCGTTCAACCCCCGCGAGCTCACCGCCCGCATCCGCGCCGTGCTCAGGCGCTCGACGCCGGAAGAAGCGGCGCCCGCGCCTCCGCCCCGCGCCTACCGCTTCGCCAGCTACAGGCTGGAGCCGGACACCCGCAAGGTGACGGATGCGCAGGGCGCGGCCGTCGATCTCACCGGCGCCGAATTCGACCTGTTGCAGGTGTTCCTCGACCGCCCCGGCCGGCTGCTTTCGCGCGACCAGCTGCTTGATCTCACACAAGGCCGCGAACGCGACCCGCTCGAACGCTCGGTCGACGTGCTGATGAGCCGGCTGCGCCGCAAATTCACCGACACCGGCGACGGGCCGCTGTTCAAGACGGTGCGCAATGGCGGCTACCAGCTGACCGCGCGCGTCGAGACGGTGGAGGCGCAGGCGTGAACTCGCTGCGCCGCCGCCTCATCCTGTTGCTGGTCGCCTCTATCGTCGGCGTCGTCGGCCTGGCGACGGCGGCGGTCCTCAGCGTGCGCGGCGGCGGGCCGCCGCCGGAACTCGTCGTGCCCTGGGTTGCCCAGCAGATGGAACTCGTGGTGCGGCTGCTGCCGGGGCCCATACCCGATGTGCTGCGGGTGCAATTCAGCGACCGGCCGGCGGATGGCAAGGTGGACCGGCAGGAGACGGCGATGCTCAATGATCTGCTGCGCCGCCGCGGCTTCGACGTGCTGGCCATCGTCAGCGACAAACCGGGTGAACCCAGCCAACGTGCCTCGATGCGCCTGCCCGACAGCCGGTGGGCGATCCTCGAAATAGCACATATCGACCCGCCCAGGCGCGAATGGCTGGTTCTGGCCGGCTGGATCTCGCTGATCGTGGCCGGCGCCACCGCCGTCTCTGTCTATTTCACCTCGGTGCTGATCCGGCCGCTCGAAATGCTGGAGGCCACCGTCTCCAAGATCGGCAGGGACGGCGTGCTGGCGCCGGTGCCGGAGGTGGGCTCGGCCGAGGTCAAGGCCACGGCGCACGCACTGAACCAGCTCTCGTCCAGGCTGAAGACCGCCATGGAAAGCCGCATGCGGCTGGTGGCCGCCGCCGGCCACGATCTGCGCACGCCGATGACGCGCATGCGGCTGCGCGCCGAATTCCTCGACGAGGAGCGCGACAAGTGGCTGCACGACCTCGACGAGCTCGACCGCATCGCCGACAGCGCCATCCGCCTGGTGCGCGAGGAGGTGAACCAGGATGCCGTCGAACCGCTCGACCTTGAAAAGATGGTGCGCGACATATCTGCCGAGATGGTCACGCTCGGCCATTCCGTCTCGATCGGGCATCTGGACAGGGTTGCGGTCCGCGCCGGCGCGCTCGGCCTGCGCCGCGCCCTGCGCAATCTGGTCGTCAACGCCGCCACCCACGGCAAGGCCTGCACGATCGCGCTCGACCTCGCCGACAGGCGCGCCGTGCTCTCCATATCGGACGTCGGCCCGGGCATTCCGCCCGACCTCATCAACAAGGCCTTCGAGCCCTTCTTCCGCGTCGACCCCGGCCGCCAGCAATCCATTCCAGGCGCCGGCCTCGGCCTCGCCATCGCCAAGGAGATCATCGAGCGCTACGGCGGCACCGTGACGCTGGAGAACCGCCAGGGCGGCGGGCTGGCGCAGACGGTGGTGTTCGCGGCGGTGTGATTGGGTCAGGCCCGTCCACATCGCGAAAGGCAGCCCAATGCGGGGACTGCCAAGCAACGAGGCCTGCGAAGCGCGTTACGACGTGGCGCGCAGATTCCTGCGGATGGGACGCCTGCCCGTTGCACGGGCTTTCTCGGCCACCACGGCAGCGATCTCCACCACCTCGCCCTCGCGCGATTTGCCGTTGGTGGCTTTGTGGAGCCGCTCGTAGGGCAGCAATTCCTTGATCCGGGCATTGAGCGACGCGATTTCGGCCCGCAAATCCTCGCATTCCTGCCGCTGGACATCCCGTTGTATGTCCTCCGATGCCTGTTGCAGCGCAAGTTGCGAAAGATTGGCGTTCGCTTTCGAAAGGCTCAGCTTGTCGGCTTCGTTCTCGTCGGCGAGCGCGGACAATCTTTCATCGGCGATTTTCTTTTCGGCCACTGCGTCGTCCAGGTCGGTCTTGAGCCTGGCGATTTCGGCGGCGGCCGCACTGTTCTCGTTCGAGGCCCGCTCCAGCCGCGATTCCAGGTCTTGGATCTCGGACCGCAATCCGCGCATCTCCGTCTGGCCGCGAGCCCGTTCGGCTTCCCAGTCGCCTTCCATCAGGCTGGCCGTTTCGGTCTTTTCCGCCAGCTTCGCCTGTGTGGCCTCGAGCGCCTTCTGCAGCCGGATCTCCTCTTTCTCGCTCTTGCCAAGCGCCGCCATCAGTTCGGCAAGGCGCGCCGCTTCGCTGGCGTGGACTGCCGAAAGCTCGTCCAGCCTGTGGCGCGCCTGGCTCTCCCGCTTCAGCACCTTGTCGAGCTCGACCGACAGGCTGACGTGTTTTTCCCGCAGCATCTTGCTCTCGCGCAAGCGCCTGTTGGCCTCGACCGTCCTTGCCGTCAGCCGGTTGGCGATGTCGCCGAATTCCGCGTCGCGTTTGGCGCTGGCATTGCCCATCTCGGCGAGCTCGAGCCTTGCCGCCGCGAGCGCTGTGCGAAGCGCGTCCCGGTCCTGGACCAGGTCTGTCTCGCGCTGCTGCAGCACTTCGCACGTGCTGTCACGCTCGCGCAGCTTCGCCGCCGTGTCGTGCAGCTTTTCCGACAGCGCTCTTTGCTCGGCGATCAGGCCGGCATTTGCGAGCTCCAGCTCATTGGCGCGAAGAATGTCGGTGTGGAGGATGTTGAGGAATTCGCGCGTCAGATGATGCGAGGTCGAGATTTCCGACAATTTGCCGTTGATCTCATCCAGATAATCCCTGGCGTCGTGGAACATTCCTTCGAAGGCGTTCAACGCCGCGAGCCGGGTCTGGGCATGGGGCGTCAGTCGTGGCGTGGTTTCGGCGGTGTCGGTGTTGCCCGCATCGTCGGGATTGTCCGCGCCCTCCGCTTGCGCCGCATCGGCTTGGGGTGGCGAGACGGTTGACGCGTCATCGGGGATATCGTCGCCCTGCGGCGGTGCCTCGAATTCGCTGTCGAGGCTGGCATCCAGGGCGTCCGCCAGATCGTCCTGCAACTCCTGGAGTGCGTCGTCTACGTCTTCAGCACGCTTGATCAGGCTCTTGAAGTTCATACGGAACTCCCTCTTACGCAAAGAAAACCAGATATTTAACAAACTGCTAATATGTATCCTTACATCCGCTTATTCCGCAGGGGAAGCCCCCCTAGGGAAATGTAAATTTCAGACATTTGGGGATTTGCACCGCCGCGACAGCCAGTGCCGGGTCCCGGGCTGGCACAGACCGTAGCGTTCGCGGCGATGTCAACGCTTCTCGTGCATATTCGGTGTGCAGCCTGATATGCTGCCAGCAAACGGCTTGCAGGTCGAACGGGAGGGGATGGAGATGTCGATCAAGGTGATCGGAACCGGCTTTGGCCGAACGGGCACGGATTCGATGCGTGAGGCGCTGGCCATTCTCGGCTACGGCCCCTGTCATCACATGCATGAAGTGATCGGCAACGAGGAGCAGAAACGGATGTGGCGTGCGCTGGCCCAAGGTGCCGCGCCGGACTGGAACCAGCTGCTGTCGGGCTATGTCTCCTGCCTGGACTGGCCTTCGGCGTACTACTGGCGCGACCTAATCGAATTCTATCCGAATGCCAGGGTGATCCTGACCTACCGCTCGGCCGAAAGCTGGTGGGAAAGTTTTGAAAAAACGATCGCGGCGGGACTTGAGCAAAGCGTCGATCAAGAATCGCTGGGCCTCGCCCTGATCGCCAGGCAGGTGTTCGGCG
This sequence comes from Mesorhizobium sp. B2-3-15, assembly GCF_006442875.1. Classification (NCBI taxonomy): domain Bacteria; kingdom Pseudomonadati; phylum Pseudomonadota; class Alphaproteobacteria; order Hyphomicrobiales; family Phyllobacteriaceae; genus Mesorhizobium; species Mesorhizobium sp. B2-3-15. The sequence continues at coordinate 87,912 of NZ_VFVO01000012.1, forward strand.
GCCGGCCCGGCGATCGAGCGCATGCCATTGCCTGCTACGAGGCCAATGTCCGTGCCGTGTACGCCGAAGTGCCACGGGAGCGGCTGCTGGTCCACGCTCTTGGCGACGGCTGGGAACCGCTGTGCACTCATCTGGGCGTTGCGATACCGGATCAGGATTATCCCAATCGCAACAGCGCCGCGGGCTTCAGGTCGAGATTTTTGCTGAACTGATCTGGACGAAAACCGGCGCTGCCGGCCCGGCAATCCGGGTTCCTCGCCCCCTGTGGAGCGGGGCGAGGAAAAGGCGCACCGTTTTTTACCCCGCCATGGCCAGCGGCACGGCGCTCTTGTTGGGGATCTGGATGTCGATTTCCAGCGTCGACATGGTCTCGCCCCGATCCATCGACACCTGGAGATAGTCCTGGTCGATCTGCACATGCTTGGCGATCACAGCCATGATTTCCTCGCGCAGAATGGAGACGAGGTCGGGCTGGCCACGGCTGCGGCGCTCATAGGCGAGCAGCACCTGCAGCCGCTCGCGCGCCACCGGCGCGCTGGTGCGCCGCTTGAAGAGGTCGAGGATGCTCATGCGGCCCTCCTTCCGAGCAGACGGTCGAGGAAACCCTTGCGTTCGAAGGGAACCACCACCGGTAAGTCTTCGCCTTCAAGCCGCCGTGCCGCTTCGAGATAGGCCTTGGCGGCGTTGTTGAGCGGTTCCGACAGCGTCACCGGCGAACCGAGGTTGGAGGCGCGCAGCACATCCTGGCTTTCCGGGATGATGCCGAGCAGCGGCACCGACAGGATTTCCAGCACGTCGTCGATCGAGAGCATTTCTCCCCGCGCGGCGCGCGCCGCGTCATAGCGCGTGACCAGCACATGCTTGGCGATCTGCTCGCCCTGTTCGGCGCGCATGGTGCGGGCGTCGAGCAGACCGATGATGCGGTCGGAATCGCGCACCGACGACACTTCCGGATTGGTGACGATGACGGCCTCGTCGGCAAAGCGCATGGCGAGCTGCGCGCCGCGCTCGATGCCGGCCGGGCTGTCGCAGAAGACATAGTCGAAGACCGAGCGCAGCTTGTCGATCACCTCGCCGACGCCGTCCTCGGTCAGCGCGTCCTTGTCGCGCGTCTGCGACGCCGGCAGCAGGAACAGCGTGTCGACGCGCTTGTCGCGGATCAGTGCCTGCGACAGCTTGGCCTGACCCTGGATGACGTTGACGAGGTCGAACACGACGCGCCGCTCGGCGCCCATGATCAGGTCGAGATTGCGCAGGCCTACATCGAAATCGACCAGCGCCACCTTCTTGCCGGTCTTGGCGACCGCGGCACCCAGCGCGGCCGTCGAGGTGGTCTTGCCGACGCCCCCCTTGCCCGATGTGACGACCACTACCTTGCCCATGGAAAAAGCCTCCGTTGCCTGTTGTCGTTTGTTGTGCCGTGCGCCGCACGGCTGTTGTCAGAGCCTGCCATCATGCCATCCCAAACCGGTCCGAGGCTTGCGCGCGGCGATGGTGCCTCGGCGCTTGTCCGGGCCGGAACCGTGAAGCCGGGCGTCAGCATCGCGCCGCCCTAGTTCAGCGGCACGACGGCGAGCATGTCGCCTTCGAGGAAGGCCTGCACGGCCTTGCCGCGCGAGACGCCTTCCATCTCTTCGGCGGTGGTGTACCAGCCGTCGACCGAAATCAGCTCAGCCTCGTTCTTGCGGCAGAAGATGCGTGCCGAGCGATTGCCCTGCGAGCCGGCGATGGCGCGGCCGCGTAAGGTGCCATAGACATGGATAGAGCCCGCCGCGATGATTTCGGAGCCGGACGCGACCGAGCCCAAAACGATGACATCGCCATGCGGATGGAAGATCGACTGACCCGAGCGGATCGGCGACTTGACCATCAGCGTGCCGGCCTGGACCGTTTCGATCGCGCCTGCTTCCGCGGCCTTGGCTGCCTTGCCCTTGCCCGCCTCGGCCCTGGCTTCGCCGGCCTTGCCCTCGCCTGCCTTGACTTCGCCGGCCTTGCCGGCATCCTTGCCGCGATCCGAAAACACCGTTTCCAGCTTGCCGGCTTCATCAGCCGCCTCCGCCTTGCCCTTGCGGCCGGGCTGCGACAGCAGGCCATCCGTGGTGGCCTCCTTGGCGCCGCTAAGCAACGGCGGCAGGTCAAGCCCGAGCGAGGCGCCTTCAAGCTCTATCGCATAGACCCGGATGCCTCGCGCACCGAGCGAAGCAACCAGCAGCCCGATGTCGGCGATTTCGGGCTTCAGCACGTTCAGATCGAGCACCACCGGCCGTCCCGCAAAATACCCCGGCGAATTGCCGATCCAGTGATCCAGCCCCTCCAGCCAGGCGGAAATCGGCGCCTCCGGCGTGAGCGTAAAGGCCACGAAAGAACGGGCGCGAAAACGAATGGATTTTGTTTCGACGGGGGCGGCAAAGGTCACGGCCAGCGAATCCTTACTGAGAGGTAAACGCTAGGGGGTTAATGGTTAACGAATGGTTAACGTGGAGAGGGCAACTCGGCAGCTGGTGCGAGAAATTGGGAGGTCGGCTAAGCGCCTGCGAAGACCGACGGCAGGTGCGGCTCCTCCGAAGCAAGGGCATCAGCGGCGGCGCGAAGCTGATCGAATGGCTGCTACCAGGTGGGCATCTTCGAAGGGCTTGCTGATCAACGCCACGTCGTGAGGGCGGTCCGAGATCTTCTCGGCATCGGCGTAGCCCGTGACGATGAGTGCCGGCCAATCCGCGCGCAGGCTTCGGGCGAAGCGGATGACGTCGATGCCCGAAATCAGCGGCATGGCGAAGTCGGTTACGATGACGTCGAAACGGTCCGGTTCCTTTTCGATGGCGGCCAGTGCCTGGGCGCCGCCGGAAAACGCCGTCACGTCGAAACCCGATTGCCGCAGCGACATCGCCGTCAACTCCCGCAGGGATTGACTGTCGTCGACGAGCAGAACAGTCGGCAACTGATCCTCGGCCGCCGTCGGGAGGTCCGTGCCGGCATCGTTCGCGGCACTGGCTTCGAAAACGGGCTCATCCCTGGCGGTGACGTCTTGCGCCTCGCGTGAACGGGGCAGCCAGAGCTCCATGGTGGTGCCGTGACCAAGCTCGCTGTCAATCCTGAGCGTGCCACCCGATTGCTTGGCGAAACCATAGACAGTGCTGAGGCCCAGACCCGTGCCCTTCCCGATCGGCTTTGTCGTGAAGAACGGCTCGATCACCTTGCTGATGACATCCGCGGCGATACCTGTCCCGGTGTCCTCGACCGCAAGCCTGACATAGTCGCCCGCGGCAAGCCCCTGGCCGGTGTGGCCGACGCTGCGATTGTGGGCCTTGACGCAGATTGTCCCGCCGGAAGGCATCGCGTCGTGGGCATTGAAGACCAGGTTCATCAAAGCAAGCTCAAGCTGCGCCGGGTCCGCATGCACCGGCCATATGTCGTCACCGACATGCCAGTCGAAGCGCACCAGGCCGCCCAGGATCGGCGCCACAAGGCCGGTCATCGTGTCTCCCAGGCTCGACATCCGCACGGCAACCGGTTTCAGATCCTGGCGCCTTGAAAAGGCGAGCATGCGCTGGATGAGGTCCTTGCCCTGGGAAGCGGAGCGGCGCGTCATGTCGAGAACCTGGGCCGCCTTGCCGTCGAGGCTCACTTGCCTTTCCAGCAGGCTCAGCCCGGAGAGGATCGCCGCAAGCAGATTGTTGAAATCGTGGGCAAGTCCGCCGGTCAGCTTGCCGATCGCATCGAGCCGCTGCGATTGCAGCAATTGGCTTTCCAGATGGCGCTGCTCGGTGATGTCCTGCATGGTGCCCAGCAGTTCGAGCCCGGCGCCATCCCTGGCGACCACTCCCTGGTCGAGGAATATCCGGTATTCCTCATTGGCGCATCGCCAGCGGAACTCGCACGCATAAGAGCCGGTCTCGTGGGCGGCCGAAAGCGATCTTGTCACCGCGTCCCTATCAGCCGGATGGACCCGGCTGATGCCGAAATCTGGATCCGCCATGAACCGGTCCGGAGAAAATCCCGTCAACCGCTCGACCCCCTTGGAAACATAGCTTGCGGCGAATGGCGCCTCGGCCGCGCGGGCGTGAAAACAGATCGGCAGCGAAGCGAGGATCGCCTCCTGCCGGGCCTCGGAATGCCGCAGCGCCCGCTCGGCGTCGAGCTTGTCGGAGGTCGCCTTCAGCGCTCGCTCAAGCAGCAGTTGCTCCCTGGCAGCATTCCGTTCGATTTCCCTCGTCTTTTCATAGAGATCGACGAAGACCATGACCTTGGACCGCAGCATCGACGGGTCGAATGGCTTGAACAGATAATCCACCGCGCCGGCGTCATAGCCGCGCAACATATGTGCTTCTTCCTTGTTGATGGCGGTCAGGAAGATGATCGGCGTGGCGTTCGAACGTTCGCGCCTCCGGATCAGCGAAGCGGTTTCGTAGCCGTCGAGACCGGGCATCAGCACATCCAGCAGAATGACGGCGAAGTCGTCCTTGAGCAGAAAGCGCAGCGCCTCGTCGCCCGACTGGGCGCAAATCACCTGCCCGACCCCGTCAAGTGCCTCCTCAATGGCAAGGAGATTTCGCGCGTCGTCGTCGACAGCGAGAACGCGAACCGGCCCCAGCTTTTCGAACGGTTCGCTGCTTTCTGCTTCCATCGCCGCCATTGGCTAAATCCGCCGGGGCGCGATCAGATTGCGGTCGTCGCCGTCTGCCCGCGATGTCCCCACTCGCGAGCGCGAGCGACCGACCCAAACCCGCAGCAGGGCGAGGAGCAGGTCGAGGTCGACGGGCTTGGCGATGTAGTCGGACGCGCCGGCGTCCAGACATTTCTGGCGATCTCCTTTCATCGCCTTGGCCGTGACGGAAATCAGCGGAATGTGCGCGATTTCCGGCTGGGAGCGTATCCGGCGCATTGTCTCGTACCCGTCCATCTCGGGCATCATGATGTCGATCAGGGCGACGTCGACGTCCGGTGCCTCTTCAAGCATGGCTATGCCGTCCCGCCCCCGCTCGGCATGCTGCACCTCGATACCGTAGGTTTCCAGCACGCTGGTCAGCGAATAGATGTTGCGAATGTCGTCGTCGACGATCAGAACCTTGGCCCCGGCCAGATCGGCGTTGTCGAGTTGTTCGGAAGCCAGGATTTCCTTGTCGGGCCTGTCGCCTGGAAGGGCTGCGGACATCAACAAGCCAAGCTGGGCAAAGTTGTCGGCACGCGGAACATCGCTGAGCGGCGGATGCAGGGCGATCTGCTGTTGAAAGGCGTCCGGATGGGGCGTGAAGAAGAGCAGGCGCGGGACAAAATCGCCGAACTGCGACATGATCTCATCGAGCATCTGGGCGTTGTCCTTGGCCGAACGGCCAAAACCGAACACGACGGCATCATATCCGGCAATACCACCCCCGTCGGCATTGGCCGCGACACGGCCGATGGCGGTGACCGACGTGACGCCGTCGCGAATGGCTTCGACCAGCGCCAGGCGACGCTCGGGGTCCGGATCCGCGACCAGCACATTGCGTTGTGTCCTGAGCGTCCTCGACTGAATGTCGTCGAAGACACGCGAAAGTTCGCCGGCGGACACCGGCTTGCTGGAAACGCTTGCGGCGCCTCGGCGCGTGAGGAGCTCGATGTCTTCGGCGCCGGAGATAACGTGGATGGGTATGTTCCTGGTCTTCGGATCGTGCCGTAAAAGGTCGAAAAGCACCCAGCCATCAATGTCCGAAAGGCCGAGATCCAACGTGATCGCATCGGGCATGAGCTTGCGCGTAAGCGCCAGCGTTCCCGAGCCGGCCGTGGAGAGCACGCCTTTCAATCCGGCCGATCGCGCAAGACCAAGCAGCAGCCCGCCAAAAGTGGGGTCGTCCTCCACGATCAGCACCACCCTGTCCGATGGATCGATCGCATCACGGTCGTCGGCGAGTTCCGGCGTTCCTGTCGTGCTGCTGGCCGCAACGGAAACGGCGGCCGGCGAAAGCTCGACCTGCGGTGCAAGACTGCTGCTGCGCGGGCCGTCGAAGGGAATGACAAGCGTGAAGGTCGATCCCGTTCCAGGCTGGCTTTCGACGCGCAACTCGCCGCCGAGCAGGCGGGCGATTTCCCGGCTGATCGAGAGGCCGAGGCCAGTGCCGCCATATTTGCGGCTGGTGGTGCCGTCGGCTTGTTGGAACGCCTCGAAGATCAGCTTTTGCTTGTCCTCCGGAATGCCGATGCCCGTGTCGGTGACGGCGATGGCCAGCGCTTGCGGCAGTGCCGCCGCGCCGTTTGCGCGGCCGGTCCGCTCGGCATGGATGCTGAGCGTCACGTCGCCTTGAGAGGTAAACTTGAAGGCGTTGGACAAAAGGTTGAGGACGATCTGCTGCAGCCGTTTTTCGTCCGTGCGGATCGTCTCGGGCAGGATCTGATCGATCTTGATCGTAAACCCAAGCCCCTTGTCGGCCGCAAGCTGCCGGAAGGTTCGCTCCATATGCTGGCGCAGATGTGCGAGCGGCATGTCGTTGAGCTCGATCGAAACCGTGCCGGATTCGATTTTCGAAAGATCGAGTATGTCGTTGATGAGGCTGAGCAGATCCGTGCCCGCCGAGTTGATCGTGCGAGCGAACTCGATCTGCTTGTCGTTCAGGTTGCCCTGCTGGTTGGTCGCGAGCAGGTTGGACAGGATCAGCAGCGAGTTCAGCGGCGTCCTCAGCTCGTGGCTCATATTGGCCAGGAATTCGGACTTGTACTTGGACGTCAGCGCCAGCTGTTCCGCTTTCTCCTCGAGTGCGCGTCTGGCCATTTCGATCTCGAGATTCTTGTTCTCGACCTGCTTTTTCTCGTTCTCGAGAAGCTGCGCCTTCTCCTGCAATTCCTCGTTGGTGGCGTGAAGCTCTTCCTGTTTCTTGGTGAGCTCGGTCTGGCGCGACTGCAGTTCGGACGTCAGAAGCTGTGACTGCTTGAGAAGCCCTTCCGTGCGCATGGTCGCGGCGATCGTGTTGAGCACGATACCGACCGACTCCATCAATTGCTCGAGGAACAGGCGATGCGTGTCGCTGAAGCGGCTGAACGAAGCGAGTTCGATGACCGCCTTGACCTCTTCCTCGAACAATGCCGGCAGAACGATGGCGCTGGCCGGCGGCGCTTCACCGAGGCCCGAGCTGATGCGCAGGAAGCTCGAGGGAACCTCGTCGAGCATGATCGCCCGTTTGTCGGCCGCGCTTTGACCGATCAGGCCTTCCCGGAAGTCCACACGCTGGCGGATCTTGGCTTTGCCCTCGGCGGCGTAGGACGCGGCCAGTTCCAGATAAGATTCTTCCTCGTCGCGATTGGTCACGTAGAAAACACCATACTGCGCATTCACCAGCGGCGCGAGTTCCGATATGATCATGCGCGACACCGTGGCCAAATCGCGCTCGCCCTGCAGCATGCGCGAGAACCGCGCGAGGTTGGTCTTCAGCCAATCCTGCTCGGCATTCTTGAGCGTCTGATCCTTCAGGTTGCGGATCATCTCGTTGATGTTGTCCTTGAGCGCCGCGACCTCCCCGGAAGCCTGGACGCTGATGGAACGCGTAAGATCGCCCTTGGTGACCGCGGTCGACACCTCGGCGATGGCCCGCACCTGGGTGGTCAGGTTCGCCGCCAGCTGGTTGACGTTGTCGGTCAGGTCGCGCCACAGGCCGGCGGCGCCAGGCACCCTCGCCTGGCCGCCGAGCTTGCCCTCGATGCCGACCTCGCGGGCGACGTTGGTCACCTGATCGGCGAAGGTCGCCAGCGTTTCGATCATGCCGTTGATGGTGTCCGCCAGGGACGCGATCTCGCCCTTGGCATCGACGGCGAGTTTGCGCTTGAGATTGCCCTGCGCCACGGCGGTGACGACATCGGCGATGCCGCGCACCTGGTTGGTCAGGTTGGTCGCCATGAGGTTGACGTTGTCGGTCAGGTCCTTCCAGGTGCCCGCCACGCCCTCGACCTGTGCCTGGCCGCCGAGCTTGCCCTCGGTGCCGACTTCGCGCGCCACACGCGTCACCTCGCCCGCGAATGAGTTGAGCTGGTCTACCATGGTGTTGATGGTGGACTTCAGCTCCAGGATCTCGCCCTTGACGTCGACGGTGATCTTCTTCGACAGATCGCCTCGCGCCACCGCGGTCGTCACATCGGCGATGTTGCGCACCTGGCCGGTCAGATTCTCGGCCATCGAATTGACGTTGTCGGTCAGGTCCTTCCAGGTGCCGGCGACGCCGCGCACCTGTGCCTGGCCGCCAAGCTTCCCCTCGGTGCCGACTTCGCGCGCGACACGCGTCACTTCCGAGGCAAAAGAGTTGAGCTGATCCACCATCGTGTTGATGGTGTCCTTGAGCTCGAGAATTTCGCCGCGAACGTCGACCGTGATCTTTTTCGACAGGTCGCCCAGCGCAACGGCGGTCGTCACTTCCGCGATGTTGCGGACCTGGCCCGTCAGATTGGCGGCCATGGCGTTGACGTTATCCGTCAGGTCCTTCCACGTACCGGCGACACCGCGGACCTGTGCCTGGCCGCCAAGCTTGCCGTCCGACCCCACTTCGCGGGCCACGCGCGTCACCTCGGATGCGAAGGAGTTCAGCTGGTCCACCATCGTGTTGATGACGTCCTTGATCTGCAGAATCTCTCCCAGCGCATCGACGGTGATTTTCTGGGTGAGATCGCCGGTCGCGATCGCGGTCGCGACCTTGGAGACATCGCGCAACTGCACGGTCAGGTTGCCGGCCATGGCGTTGACGTTGTCGGTCAGGTCCTTCCAGGTGCCGCCGACCCCCTCGACATGGGCCTGGCCGCCGAGTTTTCCCTCCGAGCCCACTTCGCGGGCAACGCGCGTGACTTCGGAGGCGAATGAGTTGAGCTGGTCCACCATCGTGTTGACGGTGTTCTTGAGCTCGAGGATTTCGCCCTTCACGTCGACCGTGATCTTCTTGGAGAGATCACCCCGCGCGACGGCCGTCGTCACATCGGCGATGTTGCGCACCTGGCCGGTGAGATTGGCGGCCATCAGATTGACGTTGTCGGTCAGGTCTTTCCAGGTGCCTCCGACGCCACGGACTTCCGCCTGACCGCCGAGCTTTCCCTCGGTGCCGACTTCGCGCGCGACGCGCGTCACTTCCGAGGCGAAGGAATTCAGCTGGTCCACCATCGTGTTGATGGTGTTCTTGAGCTCCAGGATCTCGCCCTTCACGTCGACCGTGATCTTCTTCGACAGATCGCCAAGAGCCACCGCGGTGGTCACTTCGGCGATGTTGCGCACCTGGCCGGTCAGGTTGGCCGCCATAGAATTGACGTTATCGGTCAAATCTTTCCAGGTTCCGGCGACACCCCGCACCTGCGCCTGCCCGCCGAGCTTTCCCTCCGTGCCGACCTCGCGTGCAACGCGCGTCACCTCGCCGGCAAATGAGTTGAGCTGGTCGACCATCGTATTGATGGTGGACTTCAGCTCCAGAATCTCTCCCTTCACGTCGACGGTGATCTTCTTCGACAGGTCGCCGAGCGCGACCGCGGTCGTCACATCGGCGATATTGCGGACCTGGCCGGTCAAATTGGCGGCCATCAGGTTCACGCTGTCCGTCAGGTCCTTCCAGGTGCCACCGACGCCCTCGACGCGGGCTTGGCCGCCGAGCTTTCCCTCGGTGCCGACTTCGCGCGCGACGCGCGTCACCTCGCCGGCAAACGAGTTGAGCTGGTCGACCATGGTGTTGATGGTCGACTTCAGCTCCAGGATCTCGCCCTTCACGTCGACGGTGATCTTCTTCGACAAATCGCCCGAAGCGACTGCGGTGGTCACCTCCGCGATGTTGCGCACCTGGCTCGTCAGGTTGGTCGCCATCGCGTTCACATTGTCGGTCAGATCCTTCCAGGTGCCCGCCACCCCCTTGACCCGGGCCTGACCGCCTAGCTTGCCCTCGGTGCCGACCTCGCGCGCCACGCGCGTCACCTCCGAAGTGAACGAGGCGAGTTGCTCGACCATTGTGTTGACGATCTTGCCGATCCGCAGGAATTCGCCGCGCAGCGGCCTGCCGTCGATCTCCACCATCATGGTCTGGGACAGATCGCCCTTGGCGACGGCGCCGATGACCCGGGCCACCTCGGCGGTCGGTTGCACCATGTCCTCGATCAGGTCGTTGACCGATCGGACGCTCGATTCCCAGCTACCTTTGGCGTTCCTGACATGGCCGCGCTCGCTGATGCGCCCGTCCTTGCCGACCACCCGGCTGAGCCGCGCGAATTCCCGCGTCACCTGGTCATTGAGTTCGACGATTTGATTGAACGTGTCTGCAATCTCGCCACTCAGCCCATCATAGACGTTTTCGATGCGGACGGAGAAATCGCCGTTTCGAAAAGCTTTGAGAGCGCTAAGGATTTGTCGAGAGTCCAGTTGTTCTTTTGGTAACCGAGATGCGCCCAAAAACCCCTCCACGCGAACCCCCGGCCGGATCAGGCCGAAGCCCTTAACGCGTGGCCGCGTATTTGGTTCCATATGGCTTGCAAGCGCGGCTGAAAGGTCCGCCGCGCTTTGCTGGCCCCCTAGGAGGCCGACAGGCCTACAGCGGCCTCGGTCTCTGTGTACCGCTATGCAACAGCGATCCCTTCAATGCCGCTTGAAATACTGCACTTCCCTTTCGTGCTTCTCCGCCGCTTCGCGGCTGTCGAACGTGCCCAGATTCCGCCGCTTGCCCGTCTTCTCGTCCTTTTTCCTTGAATAAAGCCGATATTTTCCGTCTTTCAACTTCCTGATCATCGGTCTCTCCTCAGGAAAGGACGAAGGGCCCGACGATCGCCGAGCCCTTCCTATTGTCAGTCGCGGTGTTCGGGCATGGCTTTCAGCTGGTCCTTGGTCCAGCTGGTCACGGCGTGAACGTCGCCGTCCTCGTCGCGCATGAAATCGAGTTCGTTGGCGGCGACGGCGACCGGCTTGGCGCCGATGCCGAGGAAGCCGCCGACGTCGATGACGACCTGGCTGCTGCCATGCATATGGTCGACGGAGCCGATCTTCTCGTCGTTGGGGCCGTAGATGGTCGCGCCTTCAAGCGTATCCGGGGTCAGTTCGGCGCGGCTGAGCCTTACGTGATTGGCGTGGTCCATGAGTGCATCTCCTTTGCGGTGGGACAGGGTGAACCTCCGAGGCGGCCAAGGGTTCCGACATTGTCGGAGATGACCAGGGATAGTGCTCCAAGAGAGCGCCGGCTTCGGGGCGATCATGGTTTTGCGCTCGGTGGCTCGATGAATCATCTTGTCATCGAGTTGCACCAACGCGTTGTTTCGAAAGGCTCGCGCGTTCAGCGCCCGCGCTTTGGCTTGAGGCTGCGCGCGGCTTGCTCGATCGCGGCGCGGTCGGTGCCGAGACGGTCGATCAGCTCCTGCGCCTCCTCGCCCGATATGCCCGCGCGGATCGCCAGTTCCTCCACCGTCAGAACGTCGGAGCTCGCGATCTCGCCGGTTTGTGGCAGCGCGTCATCCGCCGTCAGCGGCAGGGCGGCTTCCCTGTCGATCTCCATCTCGGCCCGGCTCCAGTGCCGCTCATGGTCGCCATCGCCGCCGCCTTCGCGTTGCCAGATCTCGTAGGCGCGGTTCCTGATCTTGTCGTCGCGGTCGTCGTCGCTCATGTCATTCCTCCACTCATGTGAGGCATGAACGCCGCGCCGGTGCGAACGATCCAAAAAATTTGCGTGATCGTCGGGATGACAAGATGCAACCCTTCAGCCAGGCCTGCATGGCACCGGCGGCTACTCGCACTGGCGCCTGGGTCCCCCGGAATATGGCTGATAGCTGTTGTCGTCGGGCCTGTAGGAGCGGTAGCGGCTGAAGCAGGAATCGACATGGTCGGCGGAAAGCGCCGTCGTGGCGACCGCCGGGGCGACACCCCCCTCGACATAGCTGACGGCTGCCGATGGCTGCGCGCCCTGGTCGTCGCCGGCGTCGAGATAGGGCGAGACGCAGGGGCGCTGCTGCCCGCTATAAGACATGTAGCTGTTGTCGTCCGGATTGTAGGAGCGGTAGCGGTTCGCGCACCAACTGACATGGGACGCCGGCAGCGCGTCGGCTCCAGCAGCCGGCGCGATCGATCCGGTCGCGGCCGGATCGGGTGCCCGCGGCTTGACGGCGATATCGGGCGGCGCGGGCTGGTCGGCTGGCAAGCGTTGCAGATTTTGCGCCGCCTTGTTCACCGGCCGCGCGTCCCTGGTCCACAGTTCCGCCACGCTGACAGTCGGCCTTGCCTCATGCGCGGGCTTGGCGGCGAGCAGCCAGGCGGCAAAGCCCAGCCCGCTGCCGAAGACCGCAAGGGTCAAGACAAAGCCGCCGACCAATGCCAAAATCGCTTTCACGTCACGCTCCTTCAGCCCCTGCTTATAGAATGCGGAGCATCAAGGCTGGTTCCAGCAAAGTACGTGTCGCAGGCGCTTGAACGGGTCGCGCGGGCTCAGCTCCTCCTCAGACCGGCAGCCTCACCTCTGGGGAAAACTGGTTCTCGACCGCCAGCAGCGACGCCACCGTTTCCCTATCGCGCTGGCGCTGCTGCAGGGTACGGGCCAGCAGCCAATCCAGCGAGATCCGGCCGGCGCCGGCGACGGCCAGAACGAACATGCCGCCGGCGATCGCCAGATCCTTTTCGAAATTCAGCAGCTCGCTCTGGCTGGCGAAGTTGGTGTGGAACAGTGTGGCCGTTGCCAGGCAGAAGAGGCCGAGGCCGATCGCCCCCAGCCGCGTCAGCACGCCCGTTGCCACCGAGAGCCCTGCCCCCAGTTGCAACGCGATGGTGGCGACAAACAGCGGCAGACCGACGCCTTGCGCGGCCATCGCCTTGGTGGCGCCGTCGAAATGGGTGGCCAGTGTCACCCCCTCATGCAGGAAGATGAAGGACATGAGCAGGCGTCCGACAAGCAGGGTCAGATCCCTGACATAGAGTTTGATGGCGAGGGCGTGCAGCTTCTCGGCGCGTTCGTTCAGGGTCATGGTCAGCCTCCGATATTTTGACACCGTGCATGCGCCGCGCGAGGACGGCGCCTGCCGAATGTGATGCTTGAAAGGGCCGGAGCCGGCTCGAGGGAGAGGCGCCGGCTCCGGCAATGGGCGCCAGCCACGAGCGCCCGAACTTTGGTGGGTTAGCGCCAAGCCCCTCATCCGGGCGCTTCGCGGCCACCTCTCCCCAGCGGGGAGAAGAGAAAGGCGGCGCCTCCTCTCCCCGAGGGGGAGGTCGGATTGCCCCGAATTGCCCTTCGCAAGTGGGGGCAATCCGGGGGGAGAACTTACTTCGTCACCTTGGTATCGATGGCTTTCCGCAGGTCGGAAAGCTCGTCGCAGCCGGTCGGGCACAGTTTCTGCAGCGAGGCCAGTTGCTCATCGGCCTTGGCCATGTCGCCGGTTTCGACATAGAGCTCGCCCAGATATTCGCGGGCGGCCTTGTGGTCGGGTTTCAGCTCCAGTGCCTTGTTGTAGTAGGTCAGCGCGGTGGTGAAGTCGCCGGTCTTGCGCAGCGTGAAGCCGAGCAAATTGTAGACGTCGGCCTGCTGGTTGTCCTGCGCGAGGTCGCGCAGGTCCGCCAGCGCGCCCTTGTAATCCTTGGCGTCGATCTTGGCCTTGACGGCGGTGAGGTCGGGCGCGTCGGCGCCCTCGATGTCGTCGACCGCATAGGCTGGGATGATGGTTGCGACGGGAACCACGGTCAGCACGGCAATGGCGCCGAGCAGGCCGAACAGGGCGTGCTTGCCCAAAAAGGATTGTTTCATTGTCTGTCTCGCTTGGGTTGGGAGCTCGCGCTCAGATTTCGACAGGCGTGAAGCCGTAGGCATTGCCGTCCTTGACGAAGACGCCGGTGCCCGGGAACGGGAAGTGCGAACCGGAAATGCGGATGTTGTCCGCGATCACCCGGTCGATGATCTTGTGGCGCGTGGCGATCGCCGTCGGCCCGTCCTGGTCATAGGCGCCCTGCCATTCCGGATGCGGTGCGAGAAGCGCCGGCACATACATGGTGTCGGCCGAGATCATCAGTTGTTCCTTGCCGGAATTGGCGAGGTACACCGAATGGCCGGGCGTGTGGCCGGGGGCGGCGATGATCTGGATGCCGGGCGCGACCTCGGCGCCATCCTCGACCAGCTTCCAGTTCTTCCATTTCGGGAAGTTTTCGGCGATGCGCTTGCCCGCCGGCTTGCGGCCCTCGGGCAGCTTCGCCAGCCTGCTCGGGTCGGTCCACCAATTGTATTCGGTGGCGTTGACGATGAGCTCGGCATTGGGGAACACCGGCGTGTTGGTGCCCTTCTCCATGAGGCCCCAGACATGGTCGGGGTGGAAATGCGAGATCATGATGGTGTCGATCGCCTTGTAGTCGATTCCGGCGGCGGCCATGTTGGCCGGCAGGTGCGTGGCGTTGGCCTGCCACTGGCCGACGCCCGAGCCGGCATCCATCATGATCAGCCTGCCGCCCATCTTGAGCACGGCTACGGTGAGCGGAATGGGCATGAAGTCGGTCGTCAGCCCCGCCTTGGCGAGCGCTGCCTTGGTATCGTCGACCGAAACATCCTTGATGAAGGCCGGGTCGTGCGGCTTCTTCCAGATGCCGTCATAGACGGCGGTCACCTCGATATCGCCGACCGTGTATTTGTAGAAACCGACGGTGGGTTCCACCGGCGTCTGCGCGAAAGCGGGACGGGTGAATTCCAGCTTGCCGGCAAGGCCGAAGGCGGCAGCGGCGGCGGCGGATTGAAGCACTGTGCGGCGTGACATGCTGAACATGATGATCTCCTCTGTTGAGTGGTGGCTAAGGCGAAAGGTCGAAGGGAATGACGGAGCGCCAAGCCCTGGCCCTCCGTCGCTGGTCGCGGATCGGATTGGCGCCGCCGGGATCGGGTGTCGACCCGTGAACTCAGTTGCCCCAGATGCCCTGGCCGGGTTCGTCCGCATCGGATTTGGTCGCCGGCCGGCTCGGCTTGGTCGTCACCTTGGTGTCGACGCCGTGAGGACGTGCCGTGTAGGGGATCGAGGCGGTGGCATTGGTGTCGACGGCGACGCCCGGCTGGTTGGGGGCATTGGCGTTGAAATGGTCGCTGCCGGCAAAGGCAGAAGTCGAGGCAAGCAACATCGCAGCCACGCTGAGAGCGAGCTTGGTCATTTCGGTAAATCCTTGTTTCGTTTTCTATGGGTCGCGGACCGCAAGATTGCCCCGCTTGCAGAGAAGACCCGCAAGGGCCGCGCTTTATTCCCGGGCGCTATGAGATTTTTCTGGAAGGGCTGAAACCGCAGAAAGCGGCCCTACGGAAAGCTGCCCAGACACAATTCAGAAACAAGATTCAACAGTTCGGAAAAACTGGCGAAAAGATCGGATGGCATAAGCATCCCTCAACGGCCGGAAATCTGGCCGCCGCACAAGTGCACGGATGCAGGCGCACGGACACAGGGGCACGGAATTGGGTACGGCAATGCAACGAGGTTCGAACGGATCGATGGGTGCCCTGCCTGGCATGTCGCTCGCCGCCGGCAGCGCCCAGGCAATGCGCGCGCTTGCGCCCTACGCCCGTGCTCCCGAAACTGTGAAGACAGGGCGGTCGATTCCGTGATAACCGCCCGGCCAAAGAGGGTGCGGCCGGCGATCGCCGGTCTGAATTCCGGAATCTTCCGTTCTGGAAGCTTCAGTCGTTCCCCCTCCATGAACAACGATCAAATTGCAGCGACGGTACAGCCGGCAATGCCCGCCGGCGCGGCGGCGTGACCGAGATGTGCCTGTAACGGCTTGCCAGGACGAGAAAGTTTGGAAATGGACCACGGTATCGATATCGCCGAACTGGACAGGGAAGCGGCACGATTGGGCGCAGGGCCCGAGACCAGCTCCGACAGCGTCGATGCACTTGCGGGAATTGCCTCCGGAGCGCACGGCCAGGTCCTGGCGGGCGCCGATTTTGCCCGGGCAGGCCAACCGGACGAGCGGCTCGACAAAGTCTTCGAGCAACTCGCCGGAACATTCGCCACGCTGCCGGCGGTGATCTCCGAGGGCCGCACCTGGACCTATCGGGAGCTGGACAAGCGCGCCAACCAATTTGCTCGCCTGCTGGTCAAGCGCGGCGTGCGGCCGGGTCACCGTGTCGGGCTCATCCTCGACCGGTCCGCGGAAACCTATGTGGCCCTGCTCGCCGTGGCGAAGGCGGGTGCCGCCTTCGTGCCGCTGGCCACCGCCTTTCCGCAAGAGCGCATGGCGCTCATCATCGAAGACGCCAGCGTCAGCCTGGTCGTCACCATCGCCACCTACGCTTCGCGGGCCGACCAGCTGCCGGTTCCGCACCTGTTGATCGACAGCGCCGCCGCCGAAATATCAGCCCAGTCCGACGCGCCGCTGAAGACGCACAAGGCGCCGGCCCCCACGGCGGTCGAAGACATCTGTTACATCCTCTATACGTCCGGCACGACTGGCAGGCCGAAGGGCGTGGCCATCCGCCACCAGAGCTTCGTCAACTTCATCCGCGTCGCCGCCGCATCCTACGGCTACCGGCCGGGCGATCGCGTCTACCAGGGCATGACCATCGCCTTCGATTTTTCCTCCGAGGAGATCTGGGTGCCGTTCGTCGCCGGCGCGACGGTCGTGCCGGCACCAGGCCAGATGCCTCTCGTGGGCGAAGAGCTCGGCGATTTCCTGCGCCATCACGACATCACCTGCATGGCCTGCAGCCCGACGCTTCTGTCGTCCATGACATCGGACGTGCCCAGCCTGCGCACGCTGCTGGTCGGCGGCGAGGCCTGCCCGCACAATCTGGTGGTGCGCTGGTCGAAGCCCGGCCGGCAGATCCTCAACACCTATGGCCCCACCGAGGCGACCGTCACGGCAACCATGGGTGCATTGACGCCGGACCGGCCGGTGACGATCGGCGCGCCGCTGCCCACCTACTCGATCGTCATTCTCGACCCTTCGCTGCCGCGGCTCGCCGAACCTGGCGAACTGGGCGAGATCGGCATTGCAGGCATCGGGCTGGCGGCCGGCTATCTCAACCGGCCGGACCTGACCGAACAGAAGTTCATCGCCGATTTCCTCGGCCTGCCGAACAACCCGTCGAAGCGCATCTACCGCACCGGCGACCTTGGCCGGATCAGTGACGCCGGCGAGATCGAGTATGCCGGGCGCATCGATACCCAAGTGAAGATCCGCGGCTATCGCATTGAACTCGGCGAGATCGAGGCCGTGCTGCTCGACCAGCCCGAGATCGCGCAGGCCGCCGTCACCACCTGGGAGATCGAGCCCGGCCGCGTCGAACTCGTTGCCTATTACGCGCCCAAGGTCGGCCAGCCGGCGCTCTCGCGCGCCGACATTGCCCAGACGATGAAGCGGCGGCTGCCCGACTACATGGTGCCCTCCTATCTGGAGGAACTGCCGGCGATCCCGATGACGGTCTCCAACAAGGTCGACCTTCGCCAGTTGCCCAAACCAACCAGCATCCGGCTCTCGGCCGATCGCGCCATGGTGCCGCCCGGCAATGACGACGAGCGTTTCCTGGCCGACGCGCTATGCGCCGTGCTGAAGTTCGACGACGTGTCCGTCGAGGACAATTTCTTCGACGATCTCGGCGCCAACTCGTTGCTGATGGCGCATTTTTGCGCGCGTGTGCGCACCCGCAAGGAATGGGCGACGACGTCGATGCGCGACATCTATCTCTATCCGACGGTGGCGCGCCTGGCCAAGCACCTGAGCGTCGCGGAAGAGATGACGACGGCCACCAACGAGCCCGTTCTCACCCGCCAGGCGTCCAATTTCGTCTACTGGACCTGCGGCGCGGCGCAGTTGCTGTTTTACGCGCTCTACAGCTACGTGGCGCTGTGGGCGATCAATGACGGCCTCAACTGGGTCTATGACACGCTCGACGACCCGCTGCAGCTTTACGTCAGGTGCGTGGTGCTCTCTGCCGGCGTGTTCTTCGGCATGTCGGGCTTCGCCATTGCCGCCAAATGGGTGCTGGTGGGCCGCTGGAAGGCGGAAGCGTTCCCGATCTGGGGCCTGCGCTACTATCGCTTCTGGGTGGTCAAAACCTTGATCCGCACGGCACCCGTCGTGCTGTTCCGCGGAAGCCCGCTCTACAGCCTCTACCTGCAGCTTCTGGGAACCAGGATCGGCAAGAACGTGGTCATCGAATCCCGGGCCGTGCCGGTGTGCACGGACCTGATTTCGATCGGCGACCGAACGATCCTGCGCAAGGAATCATTGATCCTCGGCTATCGCGCCCAGGCCGGCTATATCCACACCGGGCCGCTGACCATCGGCCGCGACGCCTTCGTCGGCGTCGGCTGCACGCTCGACATCGACACCGCGATCGGCGACGGCGGCCAGCTCGGTCATTCTTCCTCGCTGCAGCACGGGCAAAGCATCCCCGACGGCGAACACTGGCATGGATCGCCCGCGGTGCCGACCACGGCGGACTATTGCAAGGTGCGCAACGTCAATCCTCCCCGCATCCGGCGCTTCCTCTATGAGGCCGTGCAGCTAATAGGCCTGTTTGCCATCGTCACCCCGCTGCCGCTTTTGTTCCACAGCTATTGGGAGAATGTCGGCGACGACTATCAGGAGACCATCGGCATTGTGGCGATCGGCACCACGGTCACACTGTTCGGCTACATCGCCGCGGCCTTTTTCGCCGCCACGGTGGTGCCGCGCCTGTTCAGCCTGATCCTGAAACCCGGCCGTACTTACACGCTTTATGGCTTCCGCTACTGGCTGCAGACGGTTGCCGAGTTCTCGAGCAACTCCCGCGTGCTCGGGCTGCTGTTCGGTGATAGCTCGGCCATCGTCCATTACATGAGCGCCATCGGCTGGAACCTCAATAAGGTGGTGCAGACGGGCTCCAATTTCGGCTCCAACCAGCAGCACGAAAACCCGCTCCTGTGCGAGATCGGCACCCAGACCATGGTGTCGGACGGGCTTTTCATGATCAACATGCACAAGTCCGCTTCCGCGTTCCGGCTCGAGCCGACCCGGATCGGCGAGCGCAACTATCTCGGCAACAACATCTACTATCCGCCGGATGGACGCACGGGCGACAACGTCCTGCTCGGCACCAAGGTGATGGTCCCCATCGACGGGCCACTGCGCGAGAATGTCGGCCTTCTGGGCTCGCCGCCCTTTGAAATCCCGCGCATGGTGAACCGCGACAAGGAACTCATCGCCGGCATCGACGAGCAAGACCGACGCCAGCGCATCCCGCTCAAGAACCGTCACAATCTGGTGACGATCCTCCTGTTCATGGCAACGCAATGGGTCATGCTGTTCGCCACGCTTGCGATCTGGGACCGGGCACTGAACTACTACACCGAATGGGCTGAGATCGCCCTCTTCGTGGCGGTGCTTTTGACCTCGGCGATCACCATTCCGTTCTACATCTTTGTCGAGCGGGCAAGCCTCGGTTTTCGCAAGCTGAAGCCGCAGATAACGACGATCTACGACGTCACATTCTGGCGCCACGAGCGCCACTGGAAGCTCGCGGATTCGCCTGTTGTGCGCCTGTTCGCCGGCACCCCGTTCCGGCCGATGATCCTGCGCATGCTTGGGGTCAAGGTGGGCAAGCGCGTCTATGACGGCGGCGCCAACCTGACCGAGCGTTCCCTCGTGGTGATCGGCGATGACGTCACGCTCAATGAAGGCTGCGTCATCCAGGCCCACTCGCTGGAAGAAGGTGCGTTCAAGTCCGACTTCATCCGTATCGGCGATGGCTGCACGCTCGGACCTTCCGCCTTTGTCCATTACGGCGTGGTGATGGGCAAGGGATCGATGGTCGATGCCGATTCCTTCGTGATGAAGGGCGAGGAGTTGGAGCCCAACTCGATCTGGCGCGGCAATCCGGCCAAGCTGCACCGGTTCGTCGAGCCGGTCATGGAAGACGGCTCCAGGGCGTCGTCCTGACGCTCGATCCCGATATCGTCGGAGGCCACATGGCAGAGCGATCCGGAAGCACCGCGGACATCCGGATCGGCCCGGTGACCCCAGCCAATCGCGCTTTGGTCACCGCATTGCAGCTGGCGCCGGAGCAGATGGATTTCGTCGCCAGCAATGCAGCCTCCCTGCGTGAGGCCAGATCCGATCGTGACGCGCGGCCACGCGCCGTCATGGCAGGCGACCAGATCGTCGGGTTCCTGATGTACGAGGCGCCGCGGGACGATGACGAGGCGCGCATCTACCGCTTCATGATCGACCGTGCCTCGCAAGGCCGGGGTTACGGCAAGGCCGCGTTGCGTGAAGTGCTGGAGGAAATCGACGGGCTCGGCCACATCAGGCACGTGTCGATCTGCTACGAACCGGAGAACGAGGCGGCACGGCAGCTCTATCGCAGTGCCGGTTTCGTCGAACAGGGGCTCGACGAGGACGGCGAAATGATCGCGGATCTCATTCTGCCCACCGGCGACCGATGACGCCGCCCGCCGATCCGTCCGAGGAAATCGCCATGGCGCGCGCCATGGCCGCCATGGCTCCTGCCGGGGTCCGCACCGGTTGCCGGATCATCCGCGAAGGCGACGAGACCCATCTGTTGCCGGCGGAAGCACGCTCCATCCCCGCTCGCCAGCCGTCCATGCGGCGGGCCAGCGGCGCGGCGCGATTGCTCGCGCACCGACTGCTGACGGATGCCGGCTTCGACGGTTTCGCCCTCTTGCGCACGCCGTCCGGTGCACCCGCATGGCCGGACGGGATAACGGGCTCGCTCGCGCATGACGACGACATGGCCGTGGCGGCGGTCGCGCCTGTTGGCCGCATCGCCTCGCTCGGCATCGACGTCGAGCCGGCGCTGCCCCTGCCCGATGAGATTTTCTCGCTCGTGGCAATTCCCGAAGACCGGATCGACGCCGCCGACCGGCAGCTTGCCGGCCGCATCCTTTTCGCCGCCAAGGAAGCGGTCTACAAGGCCGCCTATCCGCTGGATCGCGAGGTGCTGGGCTATGAGGATATCGCCGTGGACCTCGAAACCGGCCACGCGACAACGAGGACGGGCCGCAAGGTCAGCCTCGCACACTGTATCGCCCCGCGCGTGGTCGTGCTGGCGTTTGTTGCCAGATAGGCGTTGGCCTATTCGCCAACCACCTCTCGATAGGCCCTCACCGCACCATCCAGCCCACGTATGCGCCAGCGCTGCCCGTCCTGTTCCTCGACATGGCAAGGTCCAAGCGGCACTTTCCCTCCCCCGTCGGGCAGGTCGAGCACATAGACAGGGTTGCAGATGCCCGACAGGCGCGCGCGCAGCGCTTCCACCAGCGCCTGCCCCTGCGCGATCGTGGTGCGCCTGTGTGCCATGCCGCGTGCGAGATCGCCATGGTGGAGGTAGTAGGGTTTTATCCCCAGCCGGTACATCAGCTCGCGGCAGAGCTCTTCCAGCGCTTCGACCGTATCGTTGACGCCCTTCAGCAGAACGCTCTGGTTGAGCATCACGAAGCCGGCCTGTCGCAAGGCGCGGCAGGCCACTTCGGTGGCGTCGGTGATCTCGCGCGCGTGGTTGAAGTGGGTGACCACCGTCACCATCAGCCGACCCTGCAGCGCCGCGACCAGCCCTGGCGTGATGCGCGACGGCAGTGCCACCGGCACGCGCGTGTGGAGGCGCAGCAACCGCACATGGGCAATGTCCTCGATGCGCGCCCGGATCTCGGCCAGTGCCTTGTCGGGCAGCGACAGCGGATCGCCGCCGGTCAGGATCACTTCGCGGATTTCGGGATGGTCCGATATATAGGCCAGCGCCGGCTCCAGCGCCTCGCGCGTATAACCACGGCCGATCGACGTCAGCGATTCCTTGCGGAAGCAGAACCGGCAATAGACCGCGCATTGATAGGTCGGGAACAACAGTACCCTATCCGCATGGCGATGCGTCAGCCGCGGCACCGGGCTGAATTCATGATCGGCGATCGGGTCGCCAAGCTCACCCTCAGCCTCGTCCAATTCCCCAGGCGACGGGATCACCTGCGCCCGGATCGGATCGGCGGGATCGTTCCAGTCGATCAAGTCGAGATAGGCCTTTGGCGCCCGCACTTTGTGAAGCGCCGCGGCGGCTTGCGCGGCTTCGCGCTCGGCCGGCGAGAGCGGCAGGGAAGCGAGGTCGCGCACATGGCGCACGCCGGCGCGGACATCCTCCTGCCAGGCGCTGTCGGCGGCGCGGGTCGCATCTTTGAGATTGGGCATCGGGCGTCTCGGCTGTTTGCGCGGACCTATCGGCCGGATGGACAGCGCGGTCAACCGCTGTCGCAACGCCAGCCATGTCCGCCGCCTTCACAACCTATGCCCACCCGCGCCAGCCATCGCCACAAAAGCGCTTTCGATGCTTTCAAACCTCAGCTCCGGATAAAGCGTCCCGGCTTCCGGGGTGGCCGTCTCGAGCGCGGTCTCGCCGCGGATCCAGAATGCGCGCAGCAATCCAAGGCCGGGAACCGCCGCGATCAGCGCCTCCAGCTCCTCGGCGCTCATCTGCTTGACGCGGGGCGAACGGCCGCTCACTTGCCGCCACAGCTCGATCATTTCACCTTGGGTGATCTTGTTTTGCGCGATCCGTATCTCGCTGCG
This sequence comes from Mesorhizobium sp. B2-3-15, assembly GCF_006442875.1. Taxonomy (NCBI): domain Bacteria; kingdom Pseudomonadati; phylum Pseudomonadota; class Alphaproteobacteria; order Hyphomicrobiales; family Phyllobacteriaceae; genus Mesorhizobium; species Mesorhizobium sp. B2-3-15. The sequence goes on from NZ_VFVO01000012.1 coordinate 110,380, forward strand.
AACAGCATTGGCATCCTCCAGTGCGCGCATGGTGACCGCAGCGATATCCTTCTCGCTGACGAAGGTCGCCGGAACGTTGCCCTCGCCATAGAGCGTCACCTCGTCGGGCGGCAGCGGCGACGAGCCGAAGCGCGTCAGGTCGCCCAGCGTCGCCACCCAGGTCGAGAAGAAGCCGTTGGTGTAGATCACCGTATAGGGCAGGTCGGCCTCCCGGACCGCGTCGAAGACGGCCCGCTTGATGTCGAGCGGTTCGATCGAGCCGGGTGCGGCGGCGGCAAAGTCGAGGCCGAAACCGGCGGACGGCACATAGCGGGAGATACCGGCATCCCTGATGGCGCGCACCAGCGTCATCTCGCTGGCCGACCCCACATGCACCGAGCTGATGACGCGGTCGACCTTGCCGACGGCGCGCACGAGGCTGTCATAGTCGTCGAGATCGCCGACATGCACCGTGGCGCCGAGATCCTTCAGCGGGCGCATCCGCGCTTCATTGGCCGACGTTGCCTGCCGGACCAGAACATGGAGGCTGTCGCCATTGCGCGCGCTGGCCTTGGCCATCTCGCTGCCGAGCAGTCCGGTCGCGCCGATGATCAGGGTGCTGGTCATATCGTCCTCCCATTGGCCAGAATTCCGTTAGCAAGGATCGAACCGTCCCAGTCGCGTTCGAGGCCGATGTCATGCAAACGGCGATCGGAAAGCCGGGAGATCCGGCGCAACGTGCGGCGGCGCTCGAACGCTGCCGCGCTTCGCATGGCAAGGCCGCTCATCGCGGCGCCGATGGGTCGAAGGGTCAAGGTCATAATCCGTCTCCTGTGTTTCACTGGGCGCAAGCCTGCCTATGTCGCCCGAGTGGGGCGAGCATGACGATTGCTCACATTTGTCTGGTCAATTCAGCGCATCGATGAACCGGAAAGCCGGTGTGGATGCTTGGTACGCCTGAATATTGGGCCATTGAGGGCTGGACGACAAACGACTCTTTGTGCAGGATTTGTGAGTAACACTCACAGGTCGATCCGATGCCGCGCAGACTGCCGCCCCTCACCGCTTTGCCCGCCTTCGACGCGGCGGCCAGGCATTTGAGTTTCTCCAAGGCCGCGGAGGAGCTCAACCTCACCCATGGCGCGGTCAGCCGCGCCATCCGCAACATCGAGGACAGGCTGGGCATCCAGCTCTTCGATCGCGGCACACGCTCCGTGCGCCTCACGGGCGTCGGCGCGGCCTATGCGGCGGAGGTCGGCAAGGCGCTCGACCAGATCGCCGCCACGCCCGACCGCTCGACGCGCATCCTCAATGTCAGCACGTCCGACGGTTTCGCCGGCCGCTGGCTGGTGCCGAGGCTGCATCGTTTCCATCGCGCCAATCCCGATATCGACGTGCGGCTGGCGACTTCGGGCGTGCTGGCCGATTTCGTCAGCGACGGCATCGACATATCCATCCGCTACGGCCGCGGCGGCTATAGCGGGGTGACGGCGGAATTCCTCGCCGACGAGGAGGTTTTCCCGGTCTGCAGCCCGGAACTGCAGCAAGGCGAGCATCCGCTGCGACAGCCGGACGATTTGAGGCACCACAAGCTGATCCACGACGCCTTTCGCATCGACTGGGCGACATGGCTTGAGCACGCCGGTGTCGAAGGCATCGACCCCACACGCGGCGTGCGCTTCGATTCCGCCACCTTCGCCGTCGAGGCCGCCGTGCATGGCGAAGGCGTACTGCTCGGCCGCAGCGCGCTGGTCTCGGCCGACCTCGCGGCAGGCCGGCTGGTCCGGCCCTTCGATCTCGCGCTGAAATCGGCGGCCAGCTACTACGTCGTCTATCCCGAAGGCGCGCTGCGCCAGAAAAAGATCAGGGCGTTCCGCGACTGGCTGTTCGCCGAAGTGGCCGCCGACTGGATTGGTGCGAAGAAGAGCGGCTGATCCGAGGAAGGCCCACCTGAATTCCCTCTCTTGCCGGCCAGATATCGCCGTTCGCTCCGGCGCATCCAGTCAGTCCGACGGGCCGTCAGACAGCTTGGGCGTCACGATCTGTATGGGACGACTGCCGATCGGCGCCCCGGTCCCGCGATCGATGCTGACTGGGTCGATTTCGGTTCCTGTCTCGGCGTCGAAGAACCGGGTGAAATTGCCACCGCCCCGGTGCTTGCTGCCCCAGGCGGCGAGCGAGAACAGCACCGGAAGCAAATCCCGACCGGCCTCGGTCAGCACATATTCATCCCGTGGCGGCCGCTCCGAATATCGCCGTTTCTCCAGCAGCCCTTCCTGCGTCAAGGTCGCCAACCGGCTGGTCAGCATCGTCGGAGCGATGCCGAGGTTCTTGCGGAATTCGTCGAAGCGGCTGAGCCCCGCATGGGCATCGCGCATGATCAGCATGCTCCACGTGTCGCCCACCGTGCCGAGGCTGCGGGCGATCAAACAGGGCTGGTTGGAAAGATTCTTCACGTCGATACCATTTTGATAGTGACTTACTATTAATTTGATAGTATCTGATCTCGCGAGGCCGTTCCACCGAAAAATGATGGTGACGGCCGGTCATCGCGCCGCTGGGAGTCCCAAATGAAATTCTATCTGTGCAAGTACATCCCGCCCCGTGCCGACTTTCTTGCATCCATGACCGGCGACGAGCGGGAATGGATGAGGCAGCATGGCGCCTTCTTGGACGAGTTGCTCGACCGCGGACTGATCGTCGCCCACGGTCCGGTGATGGATCCAGGCGGCGGCTATGGCTTGTCACTATACCGGATCGCCGACGACCAGGACATCCAGGCGATAACCTCACAAGACCCCATCGTGAGAAATGGCGCCGGCCATTACGAACATCACCCCATGCTTCATCTGAGCGTACACGGCTGACAAGTCCGTCGGCACAAAGCGTCATGATCATGCATCTCGAAGGATATTGAAATGAACAACAAAAATCGCGGCGTCGCCGTCGTCACCGGAGCAGCGGGCGGCATCGGGCTTGCGACAGCCAAAGCCCTTCAGTCGGCCGGCTACCGCGTCTTCGGCACGAGCCGGAAAGCCGCGACCGGGTCACCGCCCGGGATCACGATGCTGAGCTGCGACGTGACCGACGCGGACTCCGTCGCAAGCATGGTGTCGCAAGTGATAAGCCAGGCCGGGCGCATCGACCTGCTGGTCAACAATGCTGGCAATGCACTGATCGCGGGTGCGGAAGAATCGTCCGTTGAACAGGCAAAGACCCTTTTCGACGTCAACGTCTTCGGTCTCATCCGCGTCACAAACGAGGTGCTGCCGATCATGCGACGTCAGGGCGGCGGCCGGATCGTCAACATCAGCTCGGTTGTCGGCTTTGTCCCCAGCCCGTTCAGCGCGCTCTACACATCCACGAAACATGCCGTCGAGGGCTACTCCGAGTCGCTGGACCATGAGGTCCGCCCCTTCGGTATTCGCGTCCTGCTGGTCGAACCGGCCTTCACCCGTACGGCTCTCGATCACAATGCGACGAAGCCGGACAGGATGATGAGTGTCTATGACCAGGCGCGGGCAACGGCAACCGCGGTCTGGAACAGGGCGATCGAAACCGGCGATGCTCCCGAGGTAGTCGGCCAGGCGGTCGTCACCGCGGCCACCGCGACATCGCCGAAGCTGCGCTATCCCACCAGCAAGCAGGCGCATCGCCTATACCTGCTGCGACGGTTTGTTCCCGCGCATGCCTTCGACAAAAGCCTCCGAAAACAGATGAACCTGCCGTCGTGACAAAGGCGCGTAGCCACTGTTCGGCGGGCCAGTTTTGAGACGCCAGACATCCGCTGCTGCGGCCGACGATTTGACGCATCACAAGCCGATCCACGACGGTTCCGAGAGGGGTTGAGCCGGCGGAGTGGCGCCAAACCGCCTCTGGGCATCCCTGCCCGGTTTCAGGTGGCGTTCGACACTTTCGCGATCGCCGCCAGCACCAGCAGAGCCAGACAGCCAACAAGCGCCATCAGGCCCAGCGACCAGGAAATGCCGATATGGGCCATCGCCAATGCCAGGGCGAACGGCGCGACCGCCGAGACGATCAGGCGGGCGGACATGGCGCGTCCCTGCAGCCGGCCATAGCCTTCGCTGCCGAACAGCATCAGTGGCAGTGCCCCGGTGACGATGCTGAACAGCCCGTTGCCCATTCCGAAGACGACGGCGAACGCCATCGCGCCGGCGATCGAAGGCGCGGTGCCAAGCAGGATGACCACGCCCGCCGTCATCAGCACGGCTGAGATGATGGCGAGCCGCAGCGGCGGCAGGTTGATCCCGAAGACCATATTGATGAAACGGCTGAGCACCTGCGACGGCCCGAACAGCGTTCCAACGATGGCGGCGGCGGCACCCAGACCGAGCCCGGACAGCAGCGGCACCATATGGACCAGCACGGCGGCGCTGACCAGGTTCTGGAGCGAGAAAGCGACAACCATCAAGGCAAAGCCGAGCGGCCGCGCCGGGGCCGGCAGCGATCCCGCGACGTGCCGTGGCGGCTCGATCGCCGCGCGCCTGCTCCTGGCCAGCCCCTGCGATAGCCAGGCGTGCAGCGGCAGGCAGACCAGCAGGTTCAGCCCGGCAAAGACGAGGTAGACGTCTCGCCAAGGCAAATGCCCATGCAGCGCCGATGTGATCGGCCAGAAGACGGTCGATGCGAAACCGGCGATGAGGGTGAGATAGGTTATGCTGCGCTGCGCGGCACGCGGCCGGATCTGGACCAGCAGCGCGAAGGCCGCGCCGTATTGGACAAGGTTCGATGCTGCCTCCAGGGCAATCAGCGCGGCGACGAAGGCTGGACCGTTGGGCGCATAGGCACAGGCGGCAAGCGCAGCGGCAGCAACGGCCGAGCCGGCGGTCATGATCCGTCCCGCGCCAAAACGGTCGATCCAGCCGCCGAGCAAGGGTGCGGTCAGCCCGCCGGCCAGCAGCGCGGCCGATAGCGCGCCGAATATCCATTCGGTTGGCCAGCCCATATCCTTCGCCATGTCGCCGGCAAGGATGCTGAAACTGTAATAGAGCGTGCCGTAGCCGATAATCTGGGTGATCCCGAGCGCGGCGACAGCCGCTATCGGCGCACGCTCCGCGGTTTCGGCTTTTGCAAGGCTTCCATCATTGCCCACCGCGGTCATGGCTCACCACCTCGCCGTCTTCCTTGGTGAACCGGCTCACCGGGTGGTCGAGCAGATCCAGCACAAGCTCGGACGGACGGCACAGCCGTGTCCCTCTCGGCGTTTCGACGATCGGCCGGTTGATCAGGATCGGATGCTCGAGCATGGCATCGAGCAGTTGGCCGTCGGACCATTTTGGATCGGCCAGGCCCAGTTCGGCGTAGGGGGTGCCCTTTTCACGCAGCAGGGCGCGCACGGGAATTTCGAGCGTCGCTATCAACTGCTCCAGCCGCGCACGTGGCGGCGGATGTTTCAGATATTCGACGATGGTCGGCTCCTCGCCGCTCGCCCTGATCATGGCGAGCGTGTTGCGCGAGGTGCCGCAGTCCGGATTGTGGTAGATGGTGATCGTCATGGCCTGGCCTCGATGGGGAACGGTTGAACGTGCGGCTGCAGCAGCCATGTCGTCAGCGCCAGGGCAATGCCCGCGCCGGCCAGTTCGGCGGCGATGAAGCCCGGCAGGCTTGCCGGACTGATTCCGGAAAAACTGTCCGTCAGTGACCGTGCGGCCGCGACCGCTGGGTTGGCGAACGATGTCGATGCGGTGAACCAGTAGGCGGCGGTGATATAGAGGCCGACTAGCCAGGGGATGGCCGAGCGCTTGAAACGCAGGCCGGCGAGAATGACCGCCAGCAACCCGAAGGTCGCAATCCCTTCCGAAAGCCAGAGCGCGGGTCCCGTTCGGTCATGCGTCGACAAGGCGAGCGGCGAAAGCCCGAACATCAGGTGCGCGCCGACCGTGCCGGCGACGCCGCCCGAGAATTGGGCGAGCACATACCAGGCGCAGTCGCTCGCCGGCAGCCGGCGCGACAGCGCCAGGGCCATTGAAACGGCCGGATTGAAATGGGCGCCCGAGACCGGCCCCAGTATGGTGATGAGCACCACGAGGATTGCCCCCGTCGGCAAGGTGTTGCCAAGCAGCGCCAGCGCGCGATCGGGCGTCAGCGACTGCGCCATGATACCGGAACCGACCACCGTGGCCACCAGCAAGCCGGTGCCGAGAGCTTCCGCCGTGAGCCGGCGCGGCAAATCAAAACCGGCCGTGTCCCTGATGGAGGACGCGCCAGGCACAGGGTGGTCGCCAGTCATCGGGCAGGCTCCCGCGTGTCGGCCGCACAGCAGCCCGGCAACACCGCCGGCGCGCAGATTTCCGGCCGGCCGGAGCAACAATCCTCCATCAGGAAGCGGATAAGACCGCTCAGCATGTCATACTCGGCGCTGTAGACCATGGAGCGGGAATCGCGGCGCACGCTCACCAGCCCCGCGCGTTCAAGCTCCTTAAGGTGGAAGCTGACGTTGGACGCCGAAACTTCGACCTTTTCGGCGATCGCCCCGGCGGCGATGCCGTCGGGGCCGGCGATCACCAGATGGCGCAGCACGCGCAGCCGTGTTTCCTGCGACAGCGCCGCGAAGGCCGACAGGGCTTGACGTTCATTCATATTTCAACAATCCTATGAATATTGAAGCAAGGATTATCGCACATGCTCGCCTCTGACAATCGGGAATTTGATCCCGTGATCACGGCCGACCCGCGGGACATCACCATGGCCGGCTTGCTGGGCTTTCTGGCGGATCACAGGGAAAAGCCACTGGTGTTTTTCCATGAAGGCAGGCCAGTGTTGCCGGGCTACCATGTCACCGAGGTCAAGGCCGGCCGCTTCGACGCGCTCGACTGCGGCGGGAATCCGGAATCATGGTCGGAGATCTTCGTGCAGCTATGGGACGTCAATGAGGACCGCACCCATATGCCGGCTGGAAAATTCGCGGCGATCATCCGGAAAGTGACCGAGCATGTCGGTCTCGACCAGGCGGCCAAGCTGACCTTCGAGGTCAGCGACGGCGTGCGCCCGATGCAGCTCTACCGGGCCGCCCTGCCCCGGCTGGCCGACGGCGCCGTGCATGTCGCGCTTGCGCCACGGCCAGCGAGTTGCAAGCCGCGCGACCGCTGGCTGGAGGAGGAAAAGAAGAGGGTGCTTTTGAGCATGTGAGTACCGGAAGCGCGGGCGTGAGCCATGTGCAGGCCGGCCGGACATCGGCAACCTTAGTCCTTGGCGCGAAAAGCGTCCGGCACCACGAACACTTCGTCGGCGCGGCCATAGCCGCCATCGGCGACTTCCTCCACAAGCACCATCGTGTAGGGCCGCACGCCCTCGCCGAAAAAGTCGACGAACATGGCGGTCGTGCGATGGATGAGGTCTTCTTTCTGTGCCTTGGAGAGCGCCGCCTGCGGCATCTTGATATTGGCGAATGGCATGGTCTTTTCCTTGTCTTCTCAATCGTTTGGGCTAGGTTTCGAATGGAACGGGAGGCAGGCCGCCACAGCAGCAGCGGCCAGCCTCCTTCAGATCACGCCGCCATTGGCGCGGATGATTTGCCCGTTGACCCAGGCACTGTCCGGCCCGGCCAGGAACGAGACCACGCCGGCAATGTCGTCGGGCTGGCCGAGCCTGCCGAGCGGGATCATCTTGGCCGTGGCCTCGATCTGCGCCGCGCTCTTGCCATCGGTGAACAGCGCCGTCTCGACCGGTCCGGGCGCCACCGCGTTGACGGTGATGCCGCGCGCGCCAAGCTCCTTGGCCAAGATGTGCGTCATCGCCTCGACCGCCGCCTTGGTGGCGGCATAGACGCCGTAACCCGGCTGGTAGAGGCCGACCACGCTGCTCGAAAAATTGACGATGCGGCCGCCATCGCGAATGCGTTTTGCGCCTTCGCGCATGCCACGGAACACGCCGCCGAGATTGATCGCGACCTGGGTGTCGAAGAAGGCATCATCGGCCTGTGCGATCGGCGAAAGCTTCATGATGCCGGCATTGTTGACCAGTATATCGATGCCTCCGAACGCCTTCTCGCCGGCGTCGAAGAGGCTGGCGATACCGGCCGGAACCGCGATATCGGCTTGCACGGCGATCGCCTTGCCGCCATCGGCTTCGATGGCGCGCACCAGCGCCTCGGCCTGGGCCTGTCCCCGCGCGTAATTGACGACGACGGCGATGCCGTCGCGGGCCAGCCGCCGCGCGATCGCCGCGCCGATGCCCTTGGAGGCGCCGGTCACGATCGCCGCTTTAGTTTGGCCCGTGCTCGTTTGGCCTGAAGTCATGGAAGTCTCTCCTTCTTGTTGGTGAGACGGATATAGGCCGAACCAACTTCCGGATAATCAGCCTTGTCTTGACATCACTATTCGGAAACTGCGAACAAAGACCATGGATCGCCTGGACACGATGCGGCTCTTCGTTCGCGTGCTGGAGCGGCGCAGCTTCACCGCTGCCGCCGCCGATCTTGGCCTGCCGCGCTCGACCGCGACGGAAGCGGTCCGGCGGCTGGAAGAACATCTCGGCGCAAGGCTGCTCGAGCGCACCACGCGCCAGGTGAACGCCACGCAGGATGGCGAGGCCTATTACCGGCGCTGCCTGTCCATCCTGGCCGAGATCGAGGATGCCGAGGCCGCCTTCCGCAATGCCGAACCGTTCGGCCTGCTGCGCATCGACGCCAGCACGCTGCTCACACGCACCTTCCTGTTGCCGCGCCTGCCGGAATTCCTCGCCCGCTATGCCAGGATCGACCTGCAGATCGGCCAGAGCGACCGGCTGGTCGACTTGGTGCGTGAGGGTGTCGACTGCGTCATCCGCGTCGGCGAGCCGCCTGACAGCGGCATGATCATGCGCCGGCTTGGCATGATCCGCGAGATGACCTGCGCCAGCCCCGCCTATCTCTCTCGCCACGGCACGCCGGCCTCCCCCGATGCGCTGGACGGCCATCAGGCGATCGGCTTCGTCTCCTCCCGCACCGGCGAAGTGCTGCCCTTCGAATTCACCGTCGGCGGCAAGACGCGCGAGGTCAGGCTGCCCGGCCGCGTCGCCGCTAACAATTCCGACACCGCCGCCGACCTCGCCCGGCTTGGCCTCGGCCTCATCCAGGCGCCGCGCTATCGCTTCGAGAAGGATTTGGCAGAGGGAACACTGGTCGAGGTGCTGGCCGAGTATCCGCCCTCGCCGACACCGCTCTCGGCGCTCTATCCGCAGAACCGGCAGCTTTCGCCGCGCCTGCGCGTCTTTCTCGACTGGGCGGCACGCATTTTCGCCGAGGCGAACCTGTAAGCGCAATTCCGGGAAAAGTGTGTAGCGGTTTTTCGTCCGGAGCGTCAATACAAAGGAACAGGCACTCGCCGTTGCCCATCGGCGCCATCTGATGTCAATGTCGCCGCGACAGCGCGCCATGGGGAGATGGCGCACCGCCAGGGAGGATTTTCATGACCAAGCAGCAAGCCGGCTTGCCGCGCTATGACGATGCCGTTGCAAGCTTTCGTATTGAGGATAAGATCGCGAGACTGCAGGGCGACCCCGCGACCGGCATCAACGCCTATGTCGAATGCTGCGGCCGGCACACCGGCGGAAACCGCCTGGCGCTGCGCGCCATCTCTGCCGGCGGCGAACTCAGCGAATTCAGCTTCGAGGATCTCGCCGACATGTCCGGCCGCGTCGGCACTCTGCTGAAGGAGTTGGGCGTCGGCCCGGGCGATGTCGTGGCCGGCATGCTGCCGCGCATCCCCGAACTGGTGGCGCTGATCCTCGGCGCCTGGCGCATCGGCGCGGTCTACCAGCCGCTGTTCACGGCCTTCGGCCCGAAGGCGATCGAACACCGGCTCGGCTACAGCGGCGCCAGGCTGGTGGTGACCAATCCGGCCAATCGCGGCAAGCTCGACGAGGTCGCGAACCCTCCGCAAATCGCCACCATCCTCGGTGCTGGCGACGCCCTGTCCCCGGGCGACATCGATTTCCGTGCCGCGCTTGCCGCCGCCTCACCCAACTGCGACCCGGTGATGCGCAAGGGCGAAGACCTGTTCATGATGATGTCGACCTCGGGCACCACCGGCCTGCCGAAGGGCGTGCCGGTGCCGCTCAACGCGCTGCTCGCCTTCGGCGCCTATATGCGCGACGCGATCGGCCTGCGCCCAGACGACATCTTCTGGAACATCGCCGATCCGGGTTGGGCCTATGGCCTCTACTACGCCATCACGGGACCCCTGCTGCTCGGCATCGCCACGACCTTCAACGAGGGCGCCTTCACCGCCAAAAACACCTATGATGTCATCGAGCGGCTTGGCGTCACCAGCCTTGCCGGCTCGCCCACCGCCTTCCGCCTGCTGCTCGCCGAAGGTCCCGACGCCGCCGCGCGTGCAAAAGGCCGGCTGCGTGTGGTGAGCAGCGCCGGCGAGCCGCTCAACCCGGAAGTGATCCGCTGGTTCGACGCCCATCTCGCCGCGCCCATCCACGACCATTACGGCCAGACCGAGAACGGCATGATGGTCAACAACCATCACGGCCTGGCGCACCCTGTCCGCGCCGGCTCGGCGGGCTTTGCCATGCCGGGCTATCGCATGGTGGTGCTGGACGAGGCCGGCAACGAGCTCGGCCCCAACCAGCCCGGCATCCTCGCCGTCGACATCGCCAACTCGCCGTTGCGCTGGTTCGACGGCTACCACCAGGCCGAAACGCCGGCCATATCGGGCGGCTACTACCGCACCGGCGACACGGTGGAATACGAGCCGGACGGCTCGGTCTCCTTCATCGGCCGCGCCGACGACGTCATCACCTCGTCAGGCTACCGCATCGGCCCCTTCGACGTCGAAAGCGCGCTGATCGAACATCCCGCCGTCAACGAGGCGGCGGTGGTCGGCGTACCCGACCCGCAGCGCACCGAGATCGTCAAGGCCTTCGTCATCCTGGCGCCCGCCTACGAGGGCAGCCCGGAACTCGCCGAAGAATTGGCGCAGCATGTCCGCAAACGCCTCTCGGCCCATGCCTATCCGCGCGAGATCGACTTCGTCGGGGAATTGCCGAAGACCCCTAGCGGCAAGATCCAACGGTTCTTGTTGCGCAAGGCTGAGGTGGAGAAAAGGAACGGGTGAAGGGCGGCGGGAAGATTGGAGTCGGTCCTGCGCCAATTGCTGAGACCTGCGCATTGGAGGCAAAGTTGAGTGCGGGCGATAGGCGCCACCGGTAAGGGCACGTCATGAAGGAGCATCGAATCTATTCCACAAGCTTTGCCAGCGTCTATCCGCACTATGTCGCCAAGGCGCAAAGGAAAGGACGCACCAGAGCCGAGGTCGATGAGATCATCTGCTGGCTGACGGGCTACACCGAGAAGGAACTCGACGCCGAACTGGAGAAGAAAACCAGCTTCGAGGAGTTCTTTGGTCAGGCCTCTCGACTGAATCCTTTGCGGAATTTGATTACAGGGGTGGTCTGCGGCGTCCGCGTGGAAGATATTGAGGATCCGCTGATGAAGGAAATTCGCTACCTCGATAAGCTGATCGACGAGCTTGCGAAGGGGAAAGCGATGGAGAAGATACTCCGGAAATGAGGAGAGAGGCTCGAGCGCGCGATATCATCGACCGGGCGCATGGGCGAAAGCGCTAATCACACCCCTCACATCGCGATCTGCAGGGTCCCGTGGCGCTTCACCTCAGCCTCTATCTCCCGCACCAGCGTCTCCAGCGCGGGATTGCGGACGTTGCGGGCGCGGCGAATGACGTAGGCGAGGTCCGGAGGCTTGGGGAACGACTTGTCGACGATCTCCATGCCGGGCCGCAGATGGCGCTGGCTGAGCAGCGCCACGCCGAGGCCGGAGGTCACGCCGGCGATGATGCCGGCCGCGCTCGAACATTCGAACACGATCTCGAACACCGTTCCCTCGTCCTGGCCGAGATCGAGGCCCCAACGGCGATAGAAGCAGTTCTCGTCGAAGGACAGGAACGGCACCGGGTCGCCTTTCCCAAGGGTCAGCTCGGGCGACTTCACCCAATGCAGGGTCTCGCGGAACAGCAGGACATCGGTGGGGCGGACGTCGTGCTGGAACACCTGGATGATGGCCGCGTCGAGCGCGCCCTCGCCCAACAGCTTCTGCAAGGCCAGGCTCATGCGCACCTGCGTGCGCACGCTCACCTCAGGGTACAGCCGGCGAAACCGGCCAAGGATGCGCGAAAGGTCCGTGCAGGTCGTATCCTCGGTCATCCCCAAAGCGATCTTGCCTTGCAGCGTGCTCTTCGACAGGCTCAGGATCGCCTCGTCATGGATGCCCAGGATCCGCCTGGCATAGCCCAGCAGATCCTGCCCTGAACTGGTGAACATCGGCGCATTCGCCTTGCGGCTGAGGATTTCGCAGTCGAGACTTGCTTCCAGCCGCCTGATCTTGTGGCTGACGGCCGATTGCGACAGGCCGAGCATCTCGGCAGCCCGGGTAACACCGCCATGTTTCTCGATCGCCACCATCGCCCGCAAGGCATCGACATCCAGGCGGCGGCTCATCACTCCAGCCATGACAATCCTCGTTTGAAACGAAAGCAGCGCTTCAAGGTTTCGGCAGAGAACGGGCTTTGAGGTCAATCAGATATGCCACATCTCGCGCCTATTTCATGAATACATCGAAATTTGTCATGTGCAAAGGCGCTTGCGCGCCGCCATAAATCCCGCATCCGAGATCGGCCGTAATCCGCTGGCGAACCCGCTTCGACGAAGAGACCGCATGACGCTCCCGAAACCTCCGTCCCGTTGCCTGGCCTGGCCGCTTCTGGCGGCAGCCCTGGTCGTAAGCTGGAGCTCGGGCTTTGTCGGCATCCGTTACGCCAGCGAGAGCGCCGACGTCATGCTCGTGCTGTTCTGGCGAACCTTGATGTCAGGGCTGGTCCTTCTGCCCTTCGCGCTCATGGTCGGGCCGCGCATCGGCGTCCGGGCGCTGCTCCAGCAGATGGCGTTCGGCGTGGCGATGATGTTCCTCTATCTCGGCGGCTTCGCGCTTGCCATCGGCCAGCGCGTGCCGACCGGCCTTGTCGCGCTGATCTCGGACCTCGTCCCCCTCGCCATCGCGGCACTGTCGCAGCCCGTTCTCGGCCACCGGCTGCCATCGAGGCAGTGGACCGGAACGGCTCTCGGCGTGTTGGGCGTGCTGATCGTTTCGCTGAACAGCCTCAGTCTCGGCACCGCGCCGGCCTGGGCGTACGTGGTCACGATCGCTTCCATGATGGTCTTCGCCCTGGCGACCGTGCTGCAGAAGCGGATGGGGACGATCAACATGCCCATCCACCAGAGCCTGTGCATCCAATGCCTGACGGCGGCGCTGTTTTTTGCCGTTTGCGCCGAATGGAAAGGCGGGCTGATGCCGCCCCTTGATGGCCGGTTCGAGTTCGGCATCGCCTGGCTGGTGCTGTTTTCGACCTTCTTCTGCTACGGCGTCTATTATGCGAGCCTGCGCCTCCACAGCGCCGCGCAGGTCAGCAGCGTGATCTATCTCAGCCCGCCGGTGACGATGCTTTGGGCCTGGCTGCTCTTCGGCGAGCCGCTTTCGGCGGCGATGGTCCTCGGCCTCGCGGTGACGCTGTTCGGCGTCTGGCTGACATCGTCGCGTGGCACCACATCGAAGGGCGAGGCAGGTTTGCGCCCAGCCGGGCAGCCGGCCGATTGATCGCGATCCACGCAAACGCCAGCCAATTATCCAACTCAAGGGAGTGAACCATGAAGCTGACTGATTTCAAGGCCTTGACCTTCGACTGCTACGGTACGCTGATCGATTGGGAATCCGGCATGATCGACGCACTGAAGCCGCTGACCGGGCGGGTTAGCCGCGGCCTCGGCCGCGACGAGATCCTGCAGGCGCATGCCAGGCACGAATCCAGCCAGCAGGACTGGACGCCGCAAAAGCGCTACTGCGACCTTCTGGCTGTCGTCTACAAGCGGCTCGCCGAGGAATGGGGCGTCGTGACCACGCCGGAGGAATGCATCGCCTATGGCCAAAGCGTGAAGGACTGGCCGGCCTTTGCCGATACAGCCGCCGCCTTGCAATACCTCAAGCAGCACTACAAGCTCGTCATCCTCTCCAACGTCGACAACACCAGCTTCTCCTTCAGCAACAGGAAGCTCGGCGTCGATTTCGATGCGATATACACGGCGGAGGACATCGGCTCCTACAAGCCGTCGTCCCGGAATTTCGACTATATGCTGGAAAAACTGGCGACGCTCGGGATCGGCGACAAGCAAGTCCTGCACACCGCCGAAAGCCTGTTCCATGACCATGCCGTGACCAATCGCCTGGGCCTTAAATCGTGCTGGATCCACCGCCGGCATGCCGATCAGGGTTTCGGCGCCACGATTGATCCCGGCGAGATGCCGAAGGTGGACTTCCGCTTCGACAGCATGGCCGACCTCGCCAAGGCGCATCAGGAAGAATTGGGCGGCTGATAGAAGGTCATCCCTTGAGCTGAAACCGGAACTCGCCTGAGCGTCATCAACTCTTTTTACGGGCGGCGCCGCGCTTTTCGGCGGAAGTGCCGGAACCCCACAGGGCGCGGCCGAGCAAGCCCCTGCGTTTGCGCGGGGCGAGGTCGATATCGCTGACCAGCTTGGCGCCACCCTTGCGCCGCTCGAGCGTGATCTTGCGGCTGTGGAAGGCCTCCAGCTCGGCGCGGTGCGCCACGCTCAAGATGGTCACATTAGGCAATTCGTGGATGATGGTCTCCATCATCCTGTCCTGGCTCTTCTCGTCGAGTGCCGCCGTCGCCTCGTCCAGCACGATGATATCGGGCGCGTGCAGGAGCAGCCGCGCGAAGGCCAGGCGCTGCTTCTCGCCGCCCGACAGGGTCTGGTCCCACGGCGCGTCTTCCTCGATCCGGTCGCCAAGATGACCGAGCCCAACCTTGTCGAGGGCAGCCCTGATCTGCGGGATCGTCCAATCCTCGGCGGCGCCTGGATAGGCAGCGGCCCGGCGCAGCGTGCCCGAGGGGATGTAGGGGCGCTGCGGCAGCATGAACATGCGCTTGCCCGGGTGGAAATCGACGCTGCCGCCGCCCCACGGCCACAAGCCCGCTATCGCCCGCACCAGCGTGCTCTTGCCCGAACCGGATTCGCCGGCCACCAGCAGACGCTCGCCCGGCTGGATCACCACCTCGGTTTCCTTGACCACGGCGGTGCCGTCATCGAGCGACACGGACAGATTGTTGAGGTTGAGCATCGTGTCGTCCTTGGTCTCGCCGCGATTGATGCGTCCGAGCGCGTCGCTCTCTTCCGCGCGCTCGAGCCCATCCAGCGACATCATCAGCGAGGCGATGCGCCGTGCCGAGGCGTTCCAGTCGGCCAGGCGCGGGTAATTGTCGACCAGCCATCCGAACGCGCCCTGCACGATGGCAAAGGCGGATGCCGCCTGCATGACCTGCCCAAGCGACATCGAGCCGTCGAGGAATTTTGGCGCGCACAAAAGCACCGGCACCACCGGCGCGAACAGGCTCGATCCCTGCGAGACCAGCGCCGTGCGCATGTGCTGGCCAGCAAGCATCGCCCACTTCCCCAGCACGCCGGCGAAGGTCCTGTCGATGCCGCTGCGCTCCTCCTCCTCGCCGCCGAGCAGGGCGATGCTCTCGCCGTTTTCGCGCACGCGCATCAGCGTGTAGCGAAATTCCGCTTCC
The DNA here is from genome assembly GCF_006442875.1 of Mesorhizobium sp. B2-3-15. Taxonomy (NCBI): domain Bacteria; kingdom Pseudomonadati; phylum Pseudomonadota; class Alphaproteobacteria; order Hyphomicrobiales; family Phyllobacteriaceae; genus Mesorhizobium; species Mesorhizobium sp. B2-3-15. The sequence goes on from NZ_VFVO01000012.1 coordinate 125,970, forward strand.
GCCTGGTTCTTCTGCTCGGAGAGTTCGACGAAATGCCGGCCGATGACCACCATCGAGGTGGAGGTGATGCCGGCATAGATGACCGCGGTGATGACGAGAAAGCCCGGAATGGTGACGGTCGAGGAGCCGATCGGCAGCGTCAGCGCGCCGCCGATGGTCCACAAGACGACGATGAAGGTCGAGGCCGCCAGGAACGCGTTGAGCACGCCGGAGACGAAATCAACAGGCGATTCGGTGGCGATCCGCAAATCGTCGGCGATGCGGGCTTCCGGGTTCTGGTGATCGCCGCTGACGAGATTGAGCTGGTAGTAGCGGCCGTTGGTGAGCCAGCGGCCGATGATGGATGTAGTGAGCCAGGAGCGCCAGCGGCGCTGGATCGTCATGCGCAGATAGACCTGCGCAACGACGAGGCCGACGCTTCCAAGCACCAGCGGCACGAACACGGCGCTCAGGAAATAGACGGTCGGCGCATTGCGCTGTTCGATGGCGTCGAAGATCGAGCGGTTCCAGACATTGATCCCGTACTGGAAGCCGACATTGACGCAGATCAGGATCAGGAGCGCGATCGTGCACGGCCAGGCGAGCTTGTCGCCCCGCCGGCTCCAATAGCCGCGCGCGCTGATCCAGAAGCGCTTCAGCAGGTATTTCTTGCGCGCCTGTTCGGCCTGCTCGGGGCTCAGCTGCGGATCAGGTTCCACCGCCGCTGGCGGCGGCGCCGCCTCGCCGACGACCTCGGATGCGGCCTCGACATCGGGTACCTTCTCCCGGCGGGGCTTCCTGGCACCGTTTGGCTTGGCGCCGCCGGCCGGCCTCTGTTTGGGTTTGATGTCTGCCACAACGGCCATAACGGCCTGGGTATCGGAAGGTTTCATCATGAGGGCTTGCGACCTTGCCAGGGCTGTCCTGGTGCCCCGATATCCGCCACGTCTCGCCATGAGTTCACCGCCGCACAATCGCCACCAAGCCACGCGAAGAGCTTGTAAAACGGAGGTTTTCACGATGCGTCTGGTCTGGACTTTGGTGTTCGCGCTGGCGAGCGGTGCGGCGTATGCGGCTTCGCCGGAGGACGACTACATCGCCGCGCGCGACAAGGCGATCGCGGCCATCGCCGCGATGGAAAGCGCGAACGCTCCCGTGGAAACGCTCGACGCCGCCAATGAGAAGGCCCGCGCCGATCTCGAACAGCGCCTTTCGACGCTTCTTGGACCTTTCACGGTCAAGGGTTTTCCGGCGGCCGGCAGGATCAATATCGAAAGCCTCAGTTCCTCCGATGTCGGCTTCGGCATGCTGGACGGGCTGCGTCACGGCACCGAGGACGGCCCCAGCATCGTCGCGTCGACACGCGGGCTGGTCGAGCGCTGGCTGCAATCGCGTGCGGCGGAGACGGACGCCGATCTCAAACTGCCCACCAGCTTCGACGCGGCGCTGAAGCTCGATGCGTTCTACACCCAGGCGATCGGCAGCGACGCCGCTTTCACAGGCACGCTCGATTTCACCCTGAAGACGCCCGACGGCGCCGACATGGCGATCGCCCGCCTTGGCGGCTGGGCACAGGATGTCGGACCTAACTACGACCAGGAAATCGTCGTCACGCTGGTCAAGGGCAACAGTGTCATGATCGCCGAGGCGCCCGCGACACCGCCCGTCCCAAGGATCGCGGCCTGCGACGCGGTGTGGACCGCGGCTGACGCCGCCGCCCAGAAACTGGTCAAGCAGGCCACCGACGACAGCGACGAAAATACATCCGATGCCGCCGACGCCGCCTGGGCAAAAGGCGACAGCGACTTCCGCGCCTGCATGGGCAAGAACCTGCGCGACAACCCGGCCTTCCCCACGCTGCTTGCCCAGGCGCAGGCGCTTGCCGACCAGATGGCGGGGAAGTAGGGCGCGCAGGACCGGCGCGGCGCCGACGCTGCCAATCTCCCCCTTCGCGGGGGAGATTGGCTGTTTCGTCGTCAGCACCGTTTCCACCCCCTTGCGGCCCCAGCATCCCATCACGATATTGTCGGCGCGTTGGCCTTGCTGACGGCAGTTGCCAGCACAGTTGAAAATTGGTGAAAGGAAGTCCTGATCGCGCATGGCGCGACGGGCGGATGAAAGCGTGGGAAACTCGGAATGACGACAGACACGAAAGCGACGGAAACCAAGGCATTCGAGGCGGATGTTTCGCGGCTGCTGCACATGATGGTGCATTCGGTCTATTCCGATAAGGACGTCTTCCTGCGCGAACTGATTTCCAACGCCGCCGACGCCTGCGAGAAGCTGCGCTTCGAGGCCGTCAGTCGCCCCGAATTGCTGGCCGACGATCCGAAGCCCCGCATCTCGATTTCAGCCGATCCCGACGGCAAGCTGATCACCGTCGAGGACAACGGCATCGGCATGAGCCGCGACGACATGACGGAGGCGCTGGGCACGATCGCGCGCTCGGGCACGCGCGCTTTCATCGAGCGCGTCGGCGCCGGCAATTCGAGCGAGGACACGCAGCTCATCGGCCAGTTCGGCGTCGGCTTCTACTCCGCCTTCATGGTCGCGACCCGCGTCGACGTCATCAGCCGCCTGGCGGGAAGCGAAGAAGCCTGGCGCTGGTCGTCCGACGGCAAGGGTTCCTACGAGATCGCGCCCGCCCCGCTCGAAGCAGCGCCCAAACGCGGCACCCGCGTCGTGCTGCATCTGATGGACGACGCCACGTCCTACACCGGATCCTATCGGCTCGAGCAATTGGCCAAGTCGCAGTCGGGCCATGTGCCGGTGCCGATCACGCTCATCGAGAAGCCCGGTGCCGAGGCGCGCGACATTGCCGATGGCACGGCCCTTTGGGTCAGGCCGAAAAGCGAGATCAAGCCCGAGGAATACACCGATTTCTACCGCGGCGTCTCCGGCCAGTATGACGAGCCGGCCGCCACCATCCATTTCCGCGCCGAAGGCCGGCAGGAATATAGCGTGCTGGCCTTCGTGCCCGGCTCGCGTCCCTTCGATCTGTTCGATCAGGACCGGAAGGGCCGCATGAAGCTCTATGTGCGCCGCGTCTTCATCACCGATGATGCCGATCTGTTGCCGCGCTACCTGCGCTTCATGCGCGGCCTGGTCGATTCCGCCGACCTGCCGCTCAACGTCTCGCGCGAGATGATCCAGGAAAGCCCGCTGCTGGCCGCGATCCGCAAGGGCCTGACCAACCGCGTGCTTGGCGATCTCGCCAAGCTGGCGGAGAACGAGACCGAGGCCTATGCGAAAATCTGGGAAAACTTCGGCGTCGTCCTCAAGGAAGGACTCTACGAGGACCATGAGCGGCGCGAGCAGCTCTTGAAGCTCGCCCGCTTCCGCTCAACCGCCTCCGGCGAAGGCTGGCGCGGCCTTGCCGACTACGTCTCGGCGATGAAGGAAGGGCAGAAGGCGATCTTCTTCATGGCCGGCGACGACCGTGCACGGCTCGAAGCCTCGCCGCAGCTCGAAGGTTTCAAGGCACGCGGCATCGAGGTGCTGCTGCTCACCGACCCGGTCGACAGTTTCTGGACGTCGATGGCGCCCGAATTCGACGGCAAACCGTTCAGGTCGGTGACGCAGGGCGTGGCCGAACTTTCCGAGATCCCGCTGCTCGACGAGGCGAACAAGCCGGATGCGGCGGCGGCGCCCGAGGTCGATGGCTTCCTGGCCTTCGTCAAGGCGGCGCTTGGCGATGCAGTGTCGGACGTGAAGGCCTCCGACCGCCTGACCGAAAGCGCGGTCTGCCTGGTGGCGCCCGAACACGGTCCCGACCGGCAGTTCGAGCGGCTGCTCAACGCCGCCGGCCGCCTCGACAAGACGGCCAAACCGATCCTTGAGATCAACCCCCGCCACCAGCGCGTCCTGGCACTCGCCAGCCTCGGCGAAGACGAACAGGCCTTCAAGGAGGATGCCGCCCACCTTCTCTACGACGAGGCGCGCGTCCTCGACGGCGACAAGCCGGCCGACGCAAGGGCGTTTTCGGAGCGCCTCGCCCGGCTGCTCGCGCGCGGTATTTCGAAGGGCTGAGGAGACGCCGGCCAGCCGTTCCCGACGTGTGGTCGAACGGGGTTGCGTGGCGACCCCGTCTCCCGACAAATTTCGGCATCTCTCGCACCCGGCGACACTGAAGTCCGCTGGCTCAATCGCCGACTGTGGACATCGCGCCTGCAATCCCTCAATCTTGGCCCGGGAACAAAACAGGCGCTTCAAAGAGAGCGCACCGGGTGCTCATGAAACGACGATGGACATTGTATGATCCACGGCTGGCCTGGATGCTGGTCGCGCCGGTGCTCTTGCTGCTGATCTTTTTCCTAGTGCTGCCGATCGCCGTGATGGCCGGCTATACCTTCTTCACCTTTGTCACCGCCGGCGTGGAAACGAGCGCGCTGACGACCGCGAACTGGCACGAATTCCTCACCGACAGCTACTATCACGGCTTCCTCCTGAAGACGCTGAGGGTCGGAGCCATGACGGCGCTGCTGTGCGGCGTGCTCGGCTACTTCCCCGCCTATTTCATCTGGGCCACGACCTTCAAGCACAAATGGCTGCTGCTGCTTTTGCTGATCGTGCCGTTCTGGATCAGCTTCACCATCCGCACCTTTTCCTGGATCAACATCCTGGGGGAACAGGGCGTCATCAACGTCGCGCTGCTCAAAATGGGCATCATCCATGAGCCGCTGCAGATGCTCTACAACGAAGGCGCGGTCATCCTGGGCATGCTGCACTTCCTGCTGCCCTACATGATCCTCAACGTCTATGTCAGCCTGGAGAGCATTGATCGCACGTTGATTTCGGCGGCCCGCTCGATGGGCTGCACGAGTGCGCAGGCGTTCCGGGAGGTCACGCTGCCGCTGTCGCTGCCCGGCCTGGCGGCGGGCCTGCTGCTTTGCTTCGTGCTGGCCGCCGGCAGCTATGTGACGCCGCAGCTTCTCGGCTCGGGCCGCGACGCTCTGTTCGGCAACCTGATCTACGACACCATCATGGGCGAATTGAACTGGCCGATGGGAGCCACGCTTTCGATCGTGCTGTTCATCGTGCTCGGCTTCTTCGCCGCCGTCTACACGCGCTACATGGGCATGTCGCAGATCGTCAAAGGGCTTGGCGGATGACGGGGCTTGCAGGATGAGGGGAACACGGCGCAGGCAGGAAGGGAGATGGGCCTGGCGGCTGACCGGCTTTGTCACGGTCTGCGTCTACGTCTTCATGTTCGCGCCGATCGTGGCGACGGTGGTCCTGTCGTTCAACGCCTCGATGTTCGGCGGCTTCCCGATGACCGGCTTCAGCCTGCAATGGTACGGCAAGCTGATGGCCAACGAGGCGGTGCTGGCTGCCTTTCGAACATCCTTGTGGATCGCATTGGTCACCGCCATCGTCACCACCGCCATCGGCGTCACCACGGCGTTTGCCTTGGTCCGCTTCGAATTTCGCGGCAAGCAGGCGCTGAGCACGCTGGTGATCCTGCCGGCATTGGTGCCGGAAACCATCCTCGGCGTCGGCCTGCTGGTGCTGATCAAGGCCATCGACCAGCCGAGGACCATGCTGCTCCTGGTGCTTGGCCATATCCTGCTCGCCGTGCCCTATGTGGTGCTGATCGCCCAGGCGCGCATGATCGGCATCCGGCGCGTCTACGAGGAGGCGGCACTGTCGCTTGGCGCCTCTCGCTACTCGTCCTTCCGCGAGATCACGCTGCCGCTGCTCATCCCGGCCGTTGTCGGCGGCGCCCTGCTCGCCTTCACCATTTCGTTCGACAACACCTCGGCCAGCCTGTTCTGGCGGCCGGCCGGCGTCGAGACCATGCCGACCCAGATCCTTTCCATGCTCAAGATTTCGATCAGCCCGGAGATCAACGCGCTCGGCACCGTGATGATCCTGGTGACCGTCGGCATCCCGCTGATCGGTGGCCTGATCCTGCAAAGCCTGACAAAACTGAGAAGACGTGGCGAACCAAAGGAGGAAATACAATGAAACTCACCACCACCAAGCGGCTGGAACGGCTGCACGATCGATACGCCAATGGCGACCTGAGCCGCCGCACGTTCCTGACGCTGACCGCAGCCGCGGCAGCATCGGCGGGCCTTTCGATGCCCTGGATGGGCCGGGCGCTCGCCGCGGTCCAGGAGGTTCGCTTCGACGGTTGGGGCGGCACGGTGCAGGATGCGATCGACAAGTTCGCCTTCCAGCCCTACACGACCAAGACCAAGATCAAGGTGGTCCAGGGCACGTTCGGCGACGAGGACGAGATCATCACCAAGATCAAGACCGCCAAGCCCGGCGACTACCAGGTCATCCATTCCTCCGGCGTCAACTACTACATCAAATACGTGAACGCCGGCCTGACCTCGGAAATCAACGAGGCCAACATTCCCAACATGGCGAACGTGCTGCAGCCGATGATCGAGCCGTTCCGCAAGCTGACGCCAAAGCTATCGGCCGTGCCCTACGACTACGGCACCACCGGCATCGCCTACAACACCAAGGTGATCTCGCCTGAGGAAGCCAAGGAAAAGGGCGCCGGGCTCCTGCTCGACAAGAAATATGCCGGCAAGGTCGGCGGCTATTCCGACATGACGACGCGCGTCTGGTATGCGGCGCTCGCCACCGGGCAGGACCCCAACAACCTCAAGGACATGGACGCCATCTGGGCCAAGGTGCGCGAGACGCGCGACCTCGCCAAGAAGTTCTGGAGTTCCGGCGCGGAGCTGATGGACCTGCTTTCCAAGGGTGAGATCGTGGTGACCGATGCCTGGTCGGGCCGCGTCGCCGCGCTGCAGGACCAGGGCCATCCTATCGGCTATCTCGATCCGGCCGGCTCCTACGCCTGGATGGAGGACATGCTGATTCTGAAGGGTTCGCCCATGGCCGAATGCGAGGAACTCATCAACTTCATGCTCGACCCGGCGACCTCGATCGCGGTGGCCGAAGGCCAGAGCTATCCGCCGTCGCTCGATCCGAACAAGGTCAAGCTGACCGAGAAGATCGAGAAGCTGCCGGCATTCGACAAGACGGGCACGATGAAGTCGCTGACCTTTGCCGATCCGACCTACTGGGCGACCAACGAGGACGCCTGGACCAAGCAGTGGAACAGGATCTCGAAGGGTGCCTGACAGCCAGGAAACGACACTCCATCCCCGGCCTGTTCAGGCCGGGGCAGCCGGCGCGAGCGCGGCCGCCGAGGCGAACAGCCCGGCGGTCGAGTTCCGCGACATCGACATCGCCTACGGCAAGTTCGTCGCGGTGCGCGATTTCTCGCTCTCGATCCGCAAGGGCAGCTTCGTCACCCTGCTCGGGCCTTCGGGTTGCGGCAAGACCACGATCCTGCGCTCCATCGCCGGCCTGGTCGATATTTCGGGCGGCCAAATCATGATCGACGGGCGGCGCGTCGACGACGTCCCGATCTACAAGCGCAACATCGGGCTGGTCTTCCAGAGCTACGCGCTCTTCCCGCACAAGAACGTATTCGACAACGTCGCCTTCGGCCTGAAGTACCGCAACGTGCCGAAGCCCGAGATCGTGCGCAAGGTCGGCAAGGCGCTCGAAATGGTGCGGCTGCCGGGCAGCGAGAAGAAGCTGCCGTCGCAACTGTCAGGCGGGCAGCAGCAGCGCATCGCGCTCGCCCGCGCCATCGTCTTCGAGCCGCAGGTGCTGCTGCTGGATGAGCCGTTGTCGGCGCTGGACGCCAACATGCGCGAGGAGATGCGCGTCGAGATCAAGAAGATCCAGAAGGAAACCGGCATCACCGCCATCTTCGTCACGCACGACCAGGAAGAAGCCCTTTCCATGTCGGATCGCATCGTGGTGATGAACGCGGGCGCGGTGGAGCAGATCGGCACTCCGGAGGAGGTCTACGAGGCGCCGGCGACAGCCTTCGTCGCCGACTTCCTCGGCAAGGCCAACATGCTTGCAGGGACCGTGAGCCGGTCCGGCCAAGGAACGGTAACGGTGGTGCTTGGCACCAGCCAGACGGTCAGCGTGGCTTGTCCAAGGCCGCTTGCCGACGGCAGCAAGGTCACCGTCGTGGTGCGGCCGCAGAAATTTTCGGTCGGTGCTGGAACGAGCGCCAATCGGCTGTCCGGCCGCGTGATCTCGGCCTCCTATCTGGGCGGCAGCGCGATCTACGAGATCGACATCGGCGGCAAGACCAGCCTCCGCGCCAATACACCGATCACTGGCCGCGTGCTTCGCGAAGGCGAGACGATCGAATTGGGTTTTGCCCCGGACGGCTGCGTGCTGCTGGACGGGGCCGGGAAGCGGATTTCCTGAAGGTCGCGGGCGCTTGGTGCGGTTCAGCCACCCCGTGCCGTCTCGCGCAACAGCCCAGATCCCAGCCGCCTGAAGGCGTGGGTCTGCAGATCCCCATCGGGGCTCTAAACGCTTGTTTTGCGCAATTCCGGCAGCGCCGGTCTGGTTTCAACTCGCACCGGTCAGTGATCGACTTTGCGGATGTTGCGCTCGGCCGTGGGTGCAAGGCTCCCGGCTCCGGGCACTGAAGCCGGCGCGCCTTGAAGAACCCAATCCGCCGCGATCTGCCCGATCGCCGGCGCCAGCTGGATGCCATAGCCTCCGGCGCCGGCGGCGGTGACCAATGCCGGTTCCGAGGCATCGATCGGTCCGACGAGCGGCCGATGATCGGCCGTGACAGGATAAAGGCCGGCCCAGCCACGGCCAAGCCGCGCGCCCGGCAGATCGGGCAGCCGTTCCAGCAGCAGTTCGGCCAGGTGGACCTTCGATTGCTCCTCGCACTGGTCGTTGTAATTGTCCGGATCCTCGGGAGCGATGGACGTCACCTTGTGGATCTCGGCAATCAGCGCGCCTGGCTTGTCGTGGCGGAAATTAAGGCCGCTGCCCTCGCCGTCCACGAGGTCCATGACCATCGGCATCGTATAGTCGAGCGGCCTGTCCAGATGGATGACGACCGCCTCATGGCGCTCGGGCCATATGTGCAGGCGCTGGCCGAAGAGCTCGGCGACCCGCGGCGCCCAGGCGCCGCCTGCGTTGACCACGGCATCGCATTCGACCGGATCGCCATTGGTCTCCAGCCTGTAGCCGCCTGGCCGCCTTCCCACCCCGAGCACCTTGCGGTACTGGTGAATGTCGCCGGCCTTTTCGCGGACGATCCGCGCCAGGAAATTGCACATGTCATAGGGATCGAGAAAGCCGTTGTCGGGTCCGAACAAACCGCCTTCGAGCCCGTCGGGGCTGAGGTGGGGAACAAGGTCCCTGAGTTCGTTCGCACGGATCAGGCGCGACTTCAGGCCGGCCCCGCCCTGAATCTCGACTGATTTCGCGAACAGCTCCATCTGCGCGGGCGTGCGCGCGAGCCGAAGATAACCGATGTGGTTGAATTGAAGCCCCTGCCCCTCCCACTGGCGAAACCGGCGGAACGATTGAACGCGAAGCATGATCTCGAACGGATCGGTAAATTGCGACCCGACAACGCCGACCGACCTGCCGCTCGAGCCTGAAGCGATCGACTGCGCTTCCAGCACCGTCACGCGCGCGCCCTGTTCGAGGAGGTTGAGCGCCGTGCATAGGCCCAGCGTGCCCGCACCGATCACCACGACATGGAGGGAAGCTGTCATATAGGGTCACCTGCTTTCAGGCATGATCCCCGATGTTCCAGAGCTCATGCTTCGACAAAGAGATAGGGAGGCGAATCGACCAAACGTCATCCTGATCCACGCTGCGCGGCGATCTCGCCCAGGGTGTCGTCGATCGCATGCAGAATGCTGCGCGCGTCCGCCTGTGTCATGGGCGTCGAGAGCGCGAACAGGCCGTAGCTGGCAGACAGGACGCCGCGGCCGAGCAAGCCCTTGTGGAATGTATCGAACCTCCGGTGCTCGGCATGGCCCGGATAGACGGATCTATAGTCCGTAACCGGATGCGAGGTAAAATGAACCTTGAACAGCGAACCGAGGCCCACGCATTGGCCGGCAAGGCCATGCCTGTCGAACGAGGCGGACACCCCTTCGCGCAGGAATGCGCCCAGTGTATCGAGATGGGCAAAGCTCTCCTTCGTCAGCGCCCGCATCGAGGCGAGCCCGGCCCGCATGGTCACCGGATTGGCGGTGAACGTGCCGCCATGGGGAAGAGCGGGCTTGCCCCTGGTCGGATCGAACACCGCCATGACATCGGCGCGCCCGCCAACGGCGCCCACGGGGAAGCCGCCGCCGATGATCTTTCCGAGCGCGGTCAGGTCGGGCTCGATGCCCCACAACCCCTGCGCGCCCGACCAGCCAAGGCGAAACGAGATGACTTCGTCGAAGACAATCAGGGCCCCGGCCGCCCAGGCGATCTCGACCATTGCGTGCAGATAGTCCCGGCGTGCCGGGATGAGGCCGGCACGATTGGGTATAGGATCGATCAGCACGCCTGCTATGCTGTCGCCCTGGGTGGCGAAGACGGCGCGAAGCGCCTCGACATCGTTGAAGGGCACGGCAATCACATCGTCCAGCACCCCGCGCGGCGTTCCCTTTGCGTAAGGCGTCGAGCTTGGCATGTCGCCCCAATTGGACGGGGAACTGTCCAGGCTCACCTCGGCGAAATCATACGACCCATGGTAGGCGCCTTCGATCTTGACGATCTTCGGCCGCCCGGTGAAGGCGCGCGCGGCCTTGATGGCCATCATCACCCCCTCCGTGCCGGAGTTGGTGAAGCGAATCCGGTCGACGGAGGGCAGCCGGTCGACGAGAAGCTCGGCAAGCTCGATCTCGCTGAGCGTCGGGGCGCCGAAGGCCGTGCCGAACGGCAGTTGCTCGACCACGGCGGCAGCGACATCGGGATGCGTGTAGCCATGGATCATCGACGTGAAATTGTTGATGCAGTCATAGTAGACGTTGCCGTCGACATCCCAGACCCTGCACCCCTCGCCTCGCGCGGCATAGATCGGAAACGGATCGACAAAGACGGTGGTGCGCGTATTGCCGCCCGGCATCACCTTCTTGGCGCGCTCGAAGAGGCTCTTTGATCCAGGCATGGCGTCGGGATAATGCGGCATGGCTCTCGCTGGCGAATTTGACCGTCAAGGCGGCGGCGGCACCGCCGCTCGTCGCAATGCTATGGCCAGCTTCTGCACCGACGCAATCGGCCAGGCGGAGTATGCGACACGACCAGGCCGTCACTGACAATTATCCTCCCGCCGCCACTGCCCGGTTCGGATGCCTGAGGTGGGTTGGCGTGATGCCGGTCTGCTGGCGGAACACACGGCTGAAATGGCCGGCATTGGTGAAGCCGCAGCGGTAGGCGATGTCGCCGATCTGCAAGTCGCTGCCTTCCAGCAGCGACTTCGCATGATGCACCCTGAGCGCCAGATATGCCGCCATCGGGCCGATTCCCAGTTCCAACCCGAAGAGCCGTTCGAGCTGGCGCCGCGAGCAGTTCAGGCGGCTTGCGATCTCGGCCACCGACAGCGTCTCCTGCAGGTTGCTCTCCATCAACAGCAAGGCCCGCTTCACCGCCCGGCTCGACGCCGCCGGAAACAGGTCGCCGACGGGCTGCACGTCGCGGCTGCTCCTGATCCGGTCGAGCACCAGGATCTTGGCGGCCTTCTCGGCCGCCTTCTGGCCGATGAACTGGGACACGAAATGGCCCGCGAGGTCGGCGGCACCCGTGCCGCCCGCGCATGTCGCGCGGCCCCGGTCGACGGTAAAAAGGCTGTCGGCATGCGCGTTGACCTCCGGGAACCGGCTGCGGAAATCCTTGATGTGGAACCAGCTGACGGCAGCGCTGTAGCCGTCGAGCAACCCGTAGCGCGCCAGCACGAAGCTTCCCGTGCAGAGCGCCGTCAGCGGCACTCCCTTGCCGGCGGCACGCAAAAGAAACGCCTCCTTCTCGGAACTCAGGCTGCGGTTTGTGTCGAGCAGGCCGCCGACCACGACCACGTTATCGAAATCCTCGGGGTTGCCGATCCCCCCGGTCGGCAGCAATTCGACGCCGCAACTTGCCCGGATCGGCAGGCCGCGTTCGCCGACGATCTCCCAGTCGAACTCTATCCTGCGGCTGCGGTCGCCCTCATCGCCCGCCAGCCGCAGCGTGTCGATGAACAACGATAGCGGCGACAGCGTGAAGTCGCGAACGAGGAGAAACGCAAAACGCCTGGCCATTGTTGTTCGGAACCGTCCTCGTGCCCTCTGATTGCACCCTGCTGCGCATCAATCGCCACCCCCTTATATAGCCCGTGTCGGAAAAGGCAGAGTTGGTTTGGCAAGCCCAACTCCTTTCGCCAGCGAATTCCTTTCGCCGGGAAAGTTCTGGTCTTCGGCTTCGTGCACGAGATCCCCGCGACGACATCGGACGCTGCTCAAGCGCCCGTCGCGTCCGACATGAAGGCGATCGCAACCCTTCTCGCCGCGCGGGCAAGCGCGATCAGCGCCGAGATCAGGCGCGGCCTCGGAGTCGAGGACTTCGAGCAGTCGGATGAGCACGACCGTCCGCGCCGGCGGCGAGACACTTCGCGCGCGCTGGCTTATTGGCTGCGGTGGCGGCCCCAGGGCCACCGACGCTGATCCGGACCTCGAGGGAATTGCCAAGGCCGCGGCGCGGTGGTTTGGCGAACCCGATGAAGCGTGTCCGTCGGGCGGCGAATCCAACTGCCCCGCCGATGAAACCGAACACCCGCCGGGTCCCATGCCAGGGGGAACTGATCGAGCCTGGTTTCGGTTGTCTGTTGTGCGAACGATCGTTGCACGGCAGGCACCTGACGAGCGAAGATGAGAGATGAAACCTGCAGCCAAGCGGCGTGGTTCCCTGCGGAAGGTCCTAGGTGGCATCGCAGCGGCGATTGCGACCACCCCTGACCGGAGGGCCGAGCAAGGCGCGAGCACCGCGTCAATGGTTGCCGAATGGCCGCTGCCGCCATCTGCGACGCTTGGCTCCTCCTTGCGCCTGAAAGGGATCGAACGCGAAGTACGAGCCAGGCTACCCTGGACAGTGAGGAAATTTGCCAAGGCCGAGACCGGCCGCATCGTCTTGCGCATGCTGCAAGCCGACGCGGATGCGTTCCGGGCCGCCTCGGCGACCATCTCCAGGACGCTGGAGGGGATCGAAGCGCTGGCCGTGCTTCCGCGAGAAGCGGAGGACATTCTCACCATCTCGTCGCGCGAGCGGCACAGGTGGCTCAGGGACGGTCGCCTGAAAAGCATCGGCACGCGCACCGTGAAGATGCGCGGGCGATCCAAGGCCGTGACCTTCCATGTCTTCGATCCACGCCACATCGAGGACGTCCTTGATCGTGACCTGGCGACCGCCTGGCGGGAGGAGGACGCGCGGGAAACATCCGAAAACAGGAGGCGCGGAGCTGGCAAGGCCGCGCTGACGCGAGCAGGCAAGCGGACGGGCAACGCCCGCAAGACCAGGAATTCGGGAAAAGACGATGCGCCAAAGCTCGAGGGCTGGGACACGTTCGAGGCGGAAGGATTGCTGCGGTAGAGCAACCCCAGGAAAACGATTTTCCGGCGAGGATCGCGCTCGCGCCCCATTCCCGTCTACGGATATTGCGCCTTACCGGGGCCGGCAGCGCCGATATCGCCCTGCAATTCCTTGGGCAGGGGAAGGCTCGAACATTGCAGATGGACGTCGCGGGCGAGCAGCTTTCGCTGCTTCTGCTCGTGCTCCTTGGTAGCCGCTATGATCCCCAATCCATACGGGCCAAGTGCAACGAATTCCCAACCCGGATGCGTTTTTTCGCGGACCGCGTAGTCCGAAGCCGCCGCTCGAGCTTGCTGGCATTGCGGCGACGCCCATTTCTGGTCCTGCTGCGAAAGAGAGGCTCCGTAATCGACTGGAGAGGTCGCGCATCCGGCCATCGTCGCGGCCAATGCGGACGTTGCAAGCCCCACCGCAATTTTCATGCAGAATCCCTTTGCCAACCACCGTGGAGAGTACATGGACGCCTTCATCTCACAAGGGGAGCGTTGCGACCAGAGAGCCCGGCCTCGTTTCCTGGGGGCCGCCCGTCGCCAGATTTGGACCGCAGCTGGGAACCAATGATGGGCGAGACTGTTCAGTTGTAACTTGATACGACGCTGACATTCTTGCCGGCGGGCAAGGCGGACATCTTCAGGAGTTCCCATCATGACTATTTCGTCCGGATTTCGTTCAATCGCCATTGCCGCGATCGCCGCTGCGGGCGTCAGCCTGGCCAGCGCCGCGCATGCCGACAGCGGTAAAATCCGCTTCTCCGTCTACAAGGCGGCCTTCTTTGTCGGCGGCTCCGGTGGCGAGGGCACGCTGACTTTCCATGGCCGCAAATACCCGATCTCGATCGGCGGCGTCTCGGGCGGCCTCGCCTTCGGGGTCTCCAAGACCTATTTCCAGGGCACCGTGCGCCACATCAAGCGCGTCCGGGATGTGACTGGCGTATACGGCGCCGCCGGCGGCGGCGGCACGCTCGGCAAAGGCGCCCAGGTGATCGTGATGACCAACGACAAGGGCGCCCAGCTTGAACTCACGGGCCGACAGGTTGGCCTGCAGGTCAACGCCGATCTGAGTGGGCTCGCCATCTCGCTGAGATAAGCCTCGTGGCGTGAAGCGCGTCGCCATGACCGTGCGACGCGCTCCGGCGCACATTTTGAAACTGGAAATCAGCTCCTCAGCCCGGGTGCTTCCTGTCCAGTGCGCTCGACATATTCCGTATAGCCGCCACCATAGGTGTGGATGCCTTCCGGCGTCAGTTCGAGCACGCGGTTCGACAGCGCGGCCAGGAAATGCCGGTCGTGCGAGACGAACAGCATCGTGCCTTCATACTGCGACAGCGCCTCGATCAGCATCTGCTTGGTGGTGATGTCCAGATGGTTGGTCGGTTCGTCCAGCACCAGGAGGTTGGGCGGGTCGAACAGCATCAGCGCCATCACCAGCCGCGCCTTCTCGCCGCCCGACAGCACCCGGCATTTCTTCTCGATCTCGTCGCCGGAAAAGCCGAAACAGCCGGCAAGTGCCCGAAGCGGCGCCTGGCCGGCCTGCGGAAAATTATCCTCCAGCGTCTGGAACACGGTGCGCTCGCCTTCGAGCAACTCCATGGCGTGCTGGGCGAAATAGCCCATTTTCACACTCGGTCCCCTCGCCACCGTGCCGGTATCGGGATCGGAAGCGCCGGCCACCAGCTTCAGCAGCGTCGATTTCCCCGCGCCATTGACGCCCATGATGCACCAGCGCTCGCGGCGGCGGACCTGGAAGTCGAGCCCTTCATAGATGGTGCGGCTGCCATAGGCCTTGTGCACGTTCTTCAATGTGACGACGTCCTCGCCGCAGCGCGGCGCCGGCTGGAACTCGAAATTCACCACCTGGCGGCGCTTTGGCGGCTCGACGCGGTCGATTTTGTCTAGCTTCTTCACCCGGCTCTGCACCTGCGCGGCATGCGAGGCACGCGCCTTGAAGCGCTCGATGAAGGCGATCTCCTTGGCCAGCATCGCCTGCTGACGTTCGAACTGAGCCTGCTGCTGCTTGTCAGCGATCGCCCGCTGCTGCTGGTAGAATTCGTAATTGCCGGAATAGGCGGTGAGCGATCCCGCGTCGATCTCGACGATCTTGTTGACGATTCGGTTCATGAACTCGCGGTCGTGCGAGGTCATCAGCAGCGCGCCGTCATAGCCTTTCAGGAACTGCTCCAGCCAGATCAGGCTTTCCAGGTCGAGATGGTTCGACGGTTCGTCGAGCAGCATGGCGTCTGGCCGCATCAGCAGGATGCGGGCCAGCGCCACGCGCATCTTCCAGCCGCCCGAGAGTTTGCCGACGTCGCCGTCCATCATCTCCTGGCTGAAGCCCAGACCGTCCAGCACCTCGCGGGCGCGCCCGTCCAGCGCATAACCGTCGAGTTCCTCGAAGCGATGCTGCGCCTCGCCATACTTTTCGATGATCTCATCCATCCGGTCGGCCTGGTCGGGGTCGGCCATCGCAGCCTCGAGTTCCGCCATTTCGGCCGCCACGTCGCTCACTGGCCCAGCACCGTTCATCACTTCCGCGACCGCGCTGTGGCCCGCCATGTCGCCGACATCCTGGCTGAAATAGCCGATGGTGACGCCACGATCGACCTGCACCTGGCCCTCGTCAGGCTGCTCCTGGCCGGTGATCATGCGAAACAAGGTCGTCTTGCCGGCGCCGTTCGGCCCGACGAGGCCGATCTTCTCGCCCTTCTGCAGCGTGGCCGACGCCTCGATGAAGACAAGCTGACGGCCGTTCTGCTTGCCGATGTTTTCAAGTCTGATCATGGTGATCCGGGAGGCTCAAAGGAGATTGGAGGATTTGCCCGCGCCCTTACGCGAATGAAGATGCCAGGGGAAGAGGCAGAAGCGCCGCAGATGCCTGGCGGAGCACGAGGCGCCGATTTCCTCAACTGGCGGAAATCGGCGGTTTGCATGGCTGCTCCTGCCTGCCGGCGTCCATGAAAAATCGGCGGGCGGTCGAAATCCGCCCTTCTCGAACGACTTTGGCGCGGTGGCCTGCACGGCCAGACCAGAAACGCCAACAGGACAGGACCATGGCAATGGCCAAGATGCTCGTGATCTACAAAACCCCGGCCGATCCGGCCGCCTTCGACCGCCACTATTTCGACGTTCACATACCGCTTGCCAAGAAGCTTCCCGGGCTGCGGCGCTATGATGTCAGCAGGCGGCCCATCGTCAAGCTCTCGGCGGGCGAGATGCCTTATCTGGTGGGAACATTGTATTTCGACAGCCTCGAAGACATCCGCGCCGCCTTCGCCTCGGAAGTCGGCGTCGCCTGCGCCGCCGACCGGCGGATACTGGCTCCAGGCGACGACGATCTGACGATGCTGTTGTTCGACGCCGACGAGGTGTGATCCCGACCGCCAGAAACACTCCAGAAACAAGATTCAACATCCGGGAAAAACTGAGGAAAACATCGTCGGGCATAACATGTTCGTGGCAACCGGACAGCGGTCGCCACCAATGCAAAGGGATGCTGCCCGCGATGCAACGACATTCGACCGGATGGATGAGTGCCCTAGCAGGCATTTCGCTGGCCATGCTCGCGGTCGCACAGTCGGGTGCGGAGGCGGCGGTCACCCGAAGCGAATATTGCAGCCGGCTCGGTCTTCAACTCGACGGCGCCATCCAGACCAGGACCAGGCCGGGTGCCAGTGCGAGCCAGATCGCGCAGGCAACGGCACTGCAGGACAAGGCGAACCGGTTCTGTGCCGAGAGCAAACAGGCGCAAGGCATCCGGACCTACGCCAACGCCCTGAAGCTCCTCGGTGTGACACCGGTCGACCTCAACCAGTGACGAGCAGTCATCACCCTTGAAGACCGTCACGAAAAGGTCGGCTTTTTCCTGCGAGCAATGCCGCGAGCGGTCCGCCCTCGCGCAGCATGTCTTGCCCTTGCTGGATGGCGGCAAAGTTCTGATGACGGATCTGGGTGGAATCCGGGTAGAACGCGGTCGAGGAATTCTGCACGGCGTCACCACGGCAGTCCCGCCGTCACCACGGCAGTCCCGCCGTCACCACGGCAGTCCCGCCGTCACCACGGCAATCTCCTGCCATCGCGAAAAAAGCCGCCGGTCGGGCCGTCGTCCGGCAAGGTCGCGGCCCACACGATGCCGGCCGCCCCTTGCGCGACCGGGCGTCCGCCCGGTCCGCCCATGTCGGTGGCGACCCAGCCAGGGCAGACGGCATTGACCAGCACGCCGGAGCCGCGCAGCTCCGCCGCCAGCACGCGCGTCAGCGCGTTGAGCGTCGCCTTCGAGGTCGAATAGGCCGGCGCCCCCGCCCCCATTGAGGCCAGCGAACCGCCTTCGGACGACACATTGACCAGTCGGCCATGGCCGCCCGCCCCGAGCAGCGGCGCGAAGGCGGCGCCCGCCCGCCAGGCGCCGAAGACGTTGGTCTCGAACGCCTCGCGGATGACGGTCCAGTCGGGCCGCGAGGCGCGCGAGCCGGTGTCGTAATGGATGGCGGCATTGTTGATCAGCACGTCGAGCCGGCCGAACCGCCGCTGCACCTCTTCGGCTGCCGTCTGAGCCGCGTCAGGCGCGGCGACATCGAGCGCGATGACCTCGACATGGCCATCGAGCGCCTTGGCCGCCGCCTCGCCCTTGGCGATATCGCGCACGCCGAGCAGTACGGTGAAGCCGAGCTTGGCCAATTGCCGGCCGGTTTCCTGACCGATGCCGCGATTGGCACCTGTGACGAGGGCGACTTTGTCGGAATGGGTGTTCATCTGTCATGCCTTTGTGGCTGCCGATCATCGAAGCGAAGATGGCACGGAGGGAATTGATTTATTAGGCGGCGGAGATCGCAGTCATTGTGCGATCGATTGCATGGATTGGTTTGCGCAGGAATCGGGTGTCGGCCGGCGCTGCGCCATGCGATCGTTGATCCATCATGAGGACCGGTCATGCTCACGCTCCACGATTATCTGCCATCGCAGAACGGCTGGAAGGTCCGGGTCCTGCTCGGATTGCTTGAGATTCCCTACGACAGTCATCCCGTCTCGATTTTCGAGGGCGAGAGCCATACCGACGCCTTCCTGGCGCTCAACCCGGCAGGCGCTGTTCCCGTACTTCAACTCCGAGACGGCAGCGCCATTGCTGAATCCAATGCGATCCTCACCTACCTCGCCGAAGGCACGTCCTTCCTGCCGTCGGACCGCTATCGGCGTGCCAAGGTCATGCAATGGCTGTTCTTCGAACAGTACAATATCGAGCCCGTCATCGGCTCGCTGCGCTTCTGGACCTTGACGGGACGGCTCGAGCGCAACCAGGCCATGGTTGCCGGAAAACGCGAAGCCGGAGCCCGTACGCTCGCCGCCCTGGACCGCAGCCTCGGCGAGACGCCGTTCCTCGCCGGCAGCGACTTCACCGTCGCCGACATCGCCGTCTATGCCTACAGCCACCGCGCTGGGGATTGCGGCTTTTCGCTCGCGGACTATCCGGCGTTCGCCGTATGGACGGAGCGCGTGCGCGATGCCATCGGACCCGGCTACCCCGTCCACCCCTACGGCATCGATCCGCATTCCGGAGCCTGAGCGCATGCGCTGACGGATCTGGCTCCCGCCAGAATCCGTCTCTGTTTACACCACGGTGGAATAGGGATACTTTTTATCCTTAATAGGTCGGTCGGTACCGGCCCGGGAACCCGTGGATGATCCTGAAAAGCCAAGTCGAATGGGCACTGCACTGCTGCGCCATTCTCGCCGGTCTGCCCGAGGGGCGGTATCTCTCCACAAAAGCGCTTGCCGAGTTCCACGGCCTTCCCAAGGAATATCTCTCCAAGGCACTGCAAAGCCTGTCGCAGGCGGGACTGGTGCACACGACGCTGGGGCCGTCGGGTGGATACCGGTTGGCGCGGACGCCGGCAGAGCTGACCTTCCTCGACATCGTGGAGGCGGTTGAGGGCAAGGCGCGGACGTTTGTCTGCAACAATATCCGCGAGAACAATCCGTGTCGTCCCCAGGGCTATTGCGAAAGCAATCCTTGCCCGGTGGCGCGCATCATGTGGGAGGCCGATGAGGCCTGGCGCGCAAAATTGCGCGCCGTCAGGCTTTCCGACCTCACCGAAGCGTTGGCGCTCGACATCCCCGCGGAGCTTTGGAAAAACAGCTTCGAATGGGTGCTAGAGCGCGCCGGATGAACGTGGCCGCATGACCGTCGCGGGCGGCCGGTCTCCCGTCGCCGGCATGCAGGCGGCTAGCCATGCCCGCATCGTTCCGGGCGCCCGTTATCGACAGCGCCACGCCGAGATAGATGGCGGCGACCACCAGGTCCTGGAGCAGGCGCGCTTCTCGCGGCCTCAGGCGTGCCATGGGACGCCCACGGCCCTGGAAATACCAGACACGATGCCGGCAAGCCCGAGAAGGTTGATCGAGACCAGGGCCAGGAAATGGTGATCGCCGAACATGGGCTCACCGACAGTATTTTGGCTGGCGGCAGGGCCGGACGCGAGGAAGGGCGACCGGCCTTGCGCCCCTATTTCTTGGCCGGATAGGTCAATTCCTTCTGGGCGCTATCGACCACGAACACCGCCAGCAGCTTCGCGGGCTTCGTCTCGCTGCCGTTTTCGCTAACGCTGTGGCGATCACCCGGCATCTCCGAAAAGCTCTCGCCGGCCTTGTAGACCTTGACCGGATCGTCGTTGACCTGGCTGCGGATGGAGCCTTCCAGAACGGTGGCATAGATGAAAGCGGAGCTTGGATGCGTATGCGCCTCCGAATAGCCGCCCGGGCCATATTCGACGAGGATGCCCTTGATGCTCTTGCCGGGGGCATTCGGCAGTTCATGCTCATAGACGAGGGTGACCTTGGCGGCCTTCTCGCCGGCGCGATGGGCCTCCTTGGCTCCAACCGGGCCGGCCAGTGCCGCCGTCAGGGCGAGCGCGATGGCGATTGACTTGATCATTCGAAAACTCCTTTGTGTGTTGAGCTACGGCGCATCCTGGCAGTCATTTCCGCGCCGCGGTGGCGAACCATTGCTCGAAGGTGATGCGGCCAAGGCGCGGATTGTTGTCGGAGACGAGCGAAGTGTCGTTCAGCCTCGCGCCGAAGTAGAGCGCCTCCGGATCAGCCACGACCTCGCGGGGATCGCCGACAGCCTTGAGGTAGCGGGCGACGAGTTCGCTCATGCGCGCACGCTCCGGACCGGAAATCTCGATCATGCCGTTGATCGGCGCGCCGAGCGCGATCCCGGCCATCGCATCGGCGACGTCGTCCGATGCGATAGGCTGCACATAGGCCGGCGACAGGTGCACGGCCTCGCCGACCGTGCCGGACTTGGCGATGCTGGCCACGAATTCCATGAACTGCGTCGAATGAACGATGGTGTAGGGGATGCCGGAGGCCTTGATCAGCTCTTCCTGGACGAGCTTGGCGCGAAAATAGCCGCAGTCCTGCAGGCGTTCGGTCCCGACAACCGAGAGCGCGATGTGGTGCCTGACCCCGGCAACTTTGCCCGCGGCGAGCAGGTTGCGGCCTGAAGTGGTGAAGAAATCCATGGCGGGCTGGTCCTCGAACGAAGGTGAATTGGCGAGGTCGATGACGACCTCGGCGCCAGCCAGCGCCGCCTCCAGGCCTTCGCCCGTGATGGTGTTGACGCCGGTATTCGGGGCGGCGGCAACCACCTCGCAGCCCTGCTTGCGCAGCCGTTCGACCGTCTTGGAGCCGATAAGCCCGGTGCCCCCGATGATGACGATTTTCATGATAGTCTCCGTTCGCGGCCGCGCCGCGTCGTTGCTGGTTTCGTTGAGGGAGAGGTCAGTTCAGGCCGGCCTTGTCGAGGCCGTAGAGCTTGTCCGCGGAGCCGGGCACGGTCTTGAAGGCGACGCTGACACGGTTCCAGGCGTTGATGGCCATGATCGAGAAGGTGAGGTCGGAGATTTCCTTCTCCGAAAGCTGCCCGCGCACGCGTTCATAGAGCTCGTCCGGGATACCGCCTTCGGGGAGTTTGGTGACGGCTTCGGTCCAGGCAAGGGCGGCACGTTCTCGGGGAATGAATAGGATCGATTCGCGCCAGACGGCGAGATGGTACAGCCGCAGCTCGCTCTCGCCGTGGATCTTTGCTTCCTTGACGTGCATGTCGAGGCAGAAGGCGCAGCCATTGATCTGGGATGCCCTGACGTGGACCAGATCGCGGAGCTTCTCTTCGATCGCGCCATGTGTCTCGGCCATGCTGAAATCGAGGAGCTTCTTGAAGAGTTCAGGCGATTGCTGGGCGGCGTTCAGGCGCTGCGTCATGGCTTTTCCTTTTTTGGATATCTTGTGTCCTTAAGGACAATCAATATCCATAATGACTGGACAGTAAAGCGCCACCCGCCTACGATGCGAACATAAGGCTTATGTCGAAAAGTATGAGGGCGAGGATGGACGTCGTATCGGCGTTGCGAACGTTCCTGCGGGTGGCGCAGACAAAATCCTTCTCAGCGGCCGCCATCGACCTCAATCTGACGCAGCCGGCTGTATCCCGGCAGGTCTCCGCGCTGGAATCGCATCTCAAGACGCGCCTCCTGCATCGCACGACGAGCGCGCTCGCCTTGACGGCGGAGGGTGAACGGATGCTGCCGATGGCGCTGCGCGTCATCGAAGCGGTCGAAGCGCTCGGCGAAGCCAGCGGCGCCGAAGCGGCAGCCATATCCGGAAAGGTTAGGCTCAGCCTGCCGACGCCCCTCGGCTTCTTCCTCAGCGACCGTCTGGCAGGGCTGTTGGAGCGCCATCCGGCACTTCAGGTCGAACTGCTCCTTCGGGATGAACCGTCGGACGTGGTCGCGAATGCGATCGATCTAGAGGTACGCCTCGGGCCGGTCTGTGACAGCAGCCTGATCTGCCGCCGGATCGGCTGGACAACAGCCTTTCTCGTGGCCTCGCCAGCCTACATCGAGGGGCGCGACACACCGCGAACGCCGCAAGACATCAAGGATCACTCCTGCATTTGCTACAGCCGTGGCGGGGACGGCCGGTCGTGGTCGTTCTCTAGTGGAGCGGAGGAAGTGGTTCTGCGGATTGAGCCCCGCCTCGTCGCCAACAATTCGATGGCCGTCCATCGCGCGACCCTGGCGGGAGCCGGGCTTGCGGTGCTTTCCCACATCCTCGCCGGATCGGACATCGAAGCGGGCAGGCTGGTCAAGCTGATGCCGGATTTTCCGCCGACGCGCCTGCCGATCAATGTCGTCTACCCGTCCCGCCGGAATATCCCGCTGCGTGTGACAACGGTGCTCGACTTTCTTATCCAGGCCGTCCGCGGCGATGTCTTGATGGCGTCGTCGGCGCCCGTGCGGACAATTCCCGGACCCTTGACCCACACTACCGCGTCTGAAGGCTGCTATTTCTTTCCCTGCGGATAGATCGTCTCGCCGCGCTTCAGCATCGCCACGAAGGCTTCGATCTTCTTCTTGCGCCCGGCTTCGGTCTTCATGTTGTGGGTGCGGAAGGCGAGCGAGAAGCGGTTCTGTGCGCTGAGCTTTTCCAACATCGCCTTGGCCGCCGGCTCGGCATCGATCGCCGCTTGCAAATCATCGGGGATTTTCATCTCCTTGCCGCTGCCATAGGCACGTGCCCAGCGCCCGTCGGCCTTGGCCGCCTCGACCTGTTTCAGCCCGTGCTCGGTCATGCGGCCCTCCTCGATGAGCCGCGCGACATTGTCGATGTTGATCTTGCTCCAGATGCTTTTTTTGCCGCGCGGCGTGTAGCGCTGCAGGAAACTGTTCTCGTCCAGCCCCTTGCGCACGGCGTCGATCCAGCCGAAGCACAGCGCGACGTCGATGGCTTCCTTCGGTGTGATCGACTTCAGTCCCGAGCCTACCTTGTAAACCTTGATCCACACTTCGGTTTCCGTGGCGTGGTGCTGGCCGAGCCAGGTATGGAAACGGGCCGCGTCGGGAAATTCCCTGACCTTTTCGGGATCGACCTTGACCGGAGCCATCAGCGGGCCTGCCGGTTCAGAATTGTTGTCGCTGGGGCCCCTGTCATCTTGCCTCCGTCATCCTGCGGCCCGGCATCATGGCATCACACCCAATTCCCGTCAGCAGTGGAGACGCTGTCATGAAGTTGGAAACACACCATGGATTGCCGCGTTGCGGCTGAAGCGCGCCCGACCAGATGGAGGAGCACGACGCTTCCCCACCGTGCTATAGGACCACAAATGCCACGCGGGGGATATGCCGCAATGAAATCTCTGCTCTTCGGCCTTGCCTTGTTGCTGCCGGGCGTGGCGCTGGCCGAACCGATCGAAACCCGCAAGATCATCACCGCGCTGACCGGCGACTTCAACGGCGACGGCGCTCCCGACCTTGCCATGGTGGTCGAGACCGGCCCGACCGACCCGATGGACATCCATTTCTTCCTCGGGGACAAGGAGCACAATTACCTCAAGCCTGTCGAGATCGTGCGCGAACAGATCGGTGGCGAGTGGAACGGCTACGACCGACCGGGCTACGAGAACTCCAACGCCGAGCCGGAGCTGACAATGCTGCCCAACGGGTCGATCAAATTCCATCTGCCGGCGCCGGAGATCGGCAGCGAGCGCACCAACCAGACTCTGACCGTCGCCTACCGCAACGGCGCCTTCATCGTTGCCGGCTTCGCCTACGATTCCGATGATTACCTGCAGGAGAATGCCGCCAGCGCCTGTGACTACAATGTGCTGACCGGCAAGGGCACCAGCTCGAAGCAGCAGCCGGACGGCAGCACGAAGCACAAGACCGTGTCGGCGGAAGGCAAGACCATCGCATTCCGGGACTGGAACTCGGGCGACGCCTTCGCTGCTTGCCAGGAATAATGGCTCGCTGGGCTTCGGCCGGCATCAGGCCGGTGGCGGCATTGCCGGCGTCAGGCCGTGACGGCGCATGATCTCCATCATCGCAGCTTTGTCGGGCGGCCCGCCGGCAGCGGCGTTAAGCAGACCGAATGCCTCGCGGAAATAGTCCGGGCCAATTGCCGCCGGCGTGATGACGCACAGCGTCTTGGCATCCCGGGTGCCGTTATTGTCGAAGCGGTGGACGGCGCCGCGTGGAATGCACAGCGCCTCCCCCGGCCCAACCTCGATCGGCTTGCCGTTCACGGTCCAGGTCAAAACCCCGTCAATGCCGTAGATCGTTTCCTCGTAATGGTCGTGGCTGTGCGCCGGCGCGGGCAAGCGCTGCGCGCTTGGCACCATCAGTTCGAAAGCGGCGACGCTGCCGTTCGAATTTTCGCCCGACACCAGGAAACGGACCGACAGCCCCTTGGTGCCGATGGTTTCATCGGCTGGGTTGACCCCAGGATTCATGGATGACATTGCGCAAACCCCTCCGGTAAATTACATTTACTAGCTATCAGTAAATTCAATTTACCGGATCGTCAATGGCCACCTCCACCGAAGTTCTGCAGACCAAGACCGAGGATCTTTTGATCGGCGCCCTGCTGCGCGTGCCAGCCCAGGCGATCCAGCGCCGGCTGATCAGGGAGCTCAATGCCGCCGGCTTCGACGAACTGCGTCTGCCGCATATGGCCGTGCTGCAGTTTCCCGGCCCGGACGGCGCGCGGCCCGGCACGATCGCCGAGCGTGCCGGCATGAGCAAGCAGGCCATCAACCAGCTGCTCACCAGTCTGGAAGGCTACGGCTATCTCGTCCGCTCCGACGGCGAAGGCAGCGCGCGCGTGGTGCGGTCCACCGAGCGCGGCCACGCCGCTTTCTGGAAAATGGTCGACATATTGCGCGACATCGAGGAGGACTGGCGCACCGAACTTGGGCCGAAGCGCTTCGCCGAACTTAAGGCGCTCTTGTTCGCAGTCTGGGATAGCCCGCTGGCCCGTTGACCAAGCTCCGGCCATCGAGGCAATCGGGTTTCCAATCCGCACGGCGTCGGACCAATCGGCATCTCCGATAGCACCATCGGTTTCTTCCGTTTCCCCTCACCGCATCGAGCTGCCAATTCCCTGCCCTTGTCCAACCAACGAAGGCAGAGCGGAATGAGCATTTCGAACCAGAGAATCCTGATCGTCGGCGGCGGATCCGGCATGGGCCTCGCGCTTGCAAGGCGCTGCCTGGCAGCCGGGGCCGAAGTCATCATCGCCGGGCGCGGCGAGAACAGGCTGCGGCAGGCGCGTGAGGCGCTGGGCAATCCCGCAGGGCTGGGGATGGCCACTGTCGACATTACGCGGGAAGACCAGGTCGGGGCGTTGTTCGCCGGGATCGGCGGCCTCGACCATATCGTCAGCACCGCCGCCGACATCGAAGGCGCCTACCGGCTGCTGCCGGAGCTCGGTCTCGAGGCGGCGCAACGCGTGGTCGACAGCAAGCTCTTCGGCCCGCTGCTGCTTGCCAAGCATGGTGCGCCACGGTTGGCAGTGGCTGGATCGATGACCTTCGTCTCCGGCATCGCCGCCTACCGGCCGGCCGCGCGCGGCTCGGTCGTCGCCGCCGTCAATGCCGCGCTCGAAGGGCTGGTGCGGGCGTTGGCCATAGAACTCGCGCCGCTCCGCGTCAACGCGGTGTCACCCGGCTGGGTCGATACCGAAATTTGGGCGCAAGTGGCGGGCGACAGGAAGGCAGACACGCTTGCGGCGATGGCCGAGCGGCTGCCGGTCGGCAGGATCGGCCAGCCCGAGGACATCGCCGACGCGATCGCCTTCCTCATCGGCAATGGCTTTGCCACCGGCACGACGCTCCACGTCGAGGGCGGACATCGTCTCGTCTAAAACGGACGGCTCTGCGAAATGCTGTTAAAGCAGGGCCTTGGAGCGGCTTGAGGATTCAGCGTCTGAACTGGCTTTCGAGGATGCCGGCGCCTGCATGTCGCGCGCGGCGGCGAGCAGTCGGCGCAATGCCGGCGGCTGGACGCGCCGACGCCGCCAGATCATCGTCAGCGGCGCCGCCTGTTCCGGGCCAGGCCAAGGCAGTTCGATCAGCTCACGACGCTTGAGCGCGTCGCTGACGGCCAGACGTGGAATGAGGCCCAGCCCCGCGCCGGCCGCCACCAGCCGGGCAATGGCACCGATGCTGCCGACTTCGGCGGCAAGTTCAGGCGTACCAGTGCCCGCCTCGGCAAAGGCGGTGTCGAACATGTGCCGGTAGATGCATCCAGGCTCCGTTGCCACGAAGCGCAGCGCGGCAAGGGCGGCCAGGTCGCACGGAACCGGCTTCTGCCCCGGCGCGGTGACCAGCGCCAGCGGTTCGGCCAAAATCGTGCGCCTGGCGAAGCGCTGATCGGCGCCGCCGTTGGACATATCGCGGCGCTCGAAACAGAAGGCGACATCGATGTCGCCCTCCTCCAGCAGGCGCAGCAGCGCGCCGCTATCAGTCACTTTCATGCGCACGGCGATATCAGGACAACTGGCCTGGAACCCCGGCAGCCAGGGCGCCAGCCGGGCCGAGGCGATCGTCTCCAGCGCGCCGATGGTCAGCGCTCCGCTGGTCTGTCCCGCCGCCGCGAGCACCGCCGCCCGCGCTTCGGCATCGAGCCGCAGCAGTTCCTCGGCGATGGGCTTCAACGCCAGTCCCGCCGAGGTCAGTTCCAGGCCCGACTTCAAGCGCGTGAACAAGACAGCGCCCAGCTCGGCCTCCAGCGACTGGATCTGGTCGCTCACACTCGACTGGGCGAGATGAACCGTCTCGGCGGCGCGCGTGACGGTACGGCAGCGCGCCACCACGAGGAAGGTCTTGAGCAGTCTTGGATGCATCGGCTGGCCGAAATCGCCCGGCCTACTGCAGCTGCGGCTTTTTCAGGAAACTGCCGCGGTCGGCGGATTTCACACGCAGCCACGTTTCGCGGCCATCGCGCACCACCCGCATCGGGATCTCGGCACCGGCCGAACCGCTTTCCCACAGCTTGCGATAGAAATCGGCGAGCCCGTCGACCGCGCCGTCACGGACCTCGGAGATGACGTCCCCTTCGCGCAGGCCGGCCTTGGCGGCCGGGCCGCCCTCGGTCACGCTCATCACCACCACCTTGCCGTCGCTTTCGGCCGACAGCGCCCCGAGCCACGGGCGCGGCGGCTTAGCCACCTGGCCACGCGTCAGCAGGTCGTCGAGGATCGGCGGCAACAGGTCGATCGGCACCACCATGTTGATATCGGCCACCTCGCCGGCGCGGCTCATCTGCAGGCGCAGCGAACCGATGCCGAGCAGTGCGCCCTCGGCGCTGAACAAGGGCGCGCCGCCCCAGGACGGATGCGCCGGCGCGATGAAGATCGCCTCGTCCAGCAGATACTCCCAATAGCCGGCGAATTCCTGCTTGGTGACGATCTTGGCCTCGACTGCCCGGCCGATGCCGTCGGCAAGCACCACCGCGTCGCCAATCCTGGCCTTGCCGGCATCGCCCAGCGCCACGGCCGGCAGGCCGGTCGGCGCCAGCGCCTGGACGAGGCCAAAGCCTGATTCCTGGTCGTAGGCCAGCGCATGCGCGGGAATGACACGGCCGTCATGCGAGGTCAGCCAGACCTCTTCCGCCTCGGTGATGAGATAGCCGATGGTCAGCACCAGCCCGTCATCGCGGATGACGACGCCGCTGCCTTCCCTGAGCGTACCGAGGGCCCCGGCCGTGAAGGCATCCTCCGGAACGGTCGCCCGCACGGCAACCACGGAGCGCGGATTGGGATTGATGGTCATGATTTTGTCCTGCGATGCGAATGCCTGGCGGCTTGCTGTATAGGTATGCCACGCGGGAGAAGGCGCAAGGGGTGAGAACGGTGGCCATGGACCACGAAGCCAATCACTTGGCCTTTCGAGGTTCGAACGCCCGGCAGGACAATGCGGCGGCCCAAGATTAACATAGTTCAACACAAGTTGAACTTCCCCCTCCACAGCCCTACCTATAAACGCCTATCCATCCTTCCCACGACACGAGGCCGCGCAATGACCGAATACACCCCGCCGAAAGTATGGACCTGGAACAAGGCCAATGGCGGCACCTTTGCCAGCATCAACCGGCCGATCGCCGGTCCGACGCATGACAAGGACCTACCCGTCGGCAAGCACCCGCTGCAGCTTTATTCGCTGGCGACGCCGAACGGCGTCAAGGTAACGGTGATGCTGGAGGAGCTTCTGGCGCTTGGCCACAAGGGCGCCGAATACGACGCCTGGCTGATCCGGATCAACGATGGCGACCAGTTCGGCAGCGGCTTTGTCGAGGTCAATCCCAATTCCAAGATCCCCGCCCTGATGGATCGCAGCGGCAAGACCCCGCTGCGCGTCTTCGAATCCGGCTCGATCCTGGTCTATCTCGCCGAAAAATTCGGTGAATTCCTGCCCACTGAACAGCCGGCCCGGGCGGAAGTGCTGTCCTGGCTGTTTTGGCAGATGGGTTCTGCGCCTTATCTCGGCGGCGGTTTTGGCCATTTCTACGCCTATGCGCCGGAGAAGTTCGAATACGCCATCGACCGCTTCTCGATGGAGGTGAAGCGGCAGATGGACGTACTCGACCGCCGGTTGGCCGAGGTCGAGTATCTCGGTGGCAAGGATTATTCGGTCGCCGATATGGCGGTCTGGCCCTGGTATGGCGGGTTGGCGCTCGGCCGGATGTACAATGATTCCGCCGAATTCCTGTCGGTTCAGGATTACAAGCACGTTCAGCGCTGGGCAAAGGCGATCGACGAACGGCCGGCTGTCCAGCGTGGCCGCATGGTCAACCGCGCCTTTGGCGAACCGTCCATGCAACTGCACGAACGCCATGACGCCAGCGACTTCGACACCAGGACGCAGGACAAGCTGGCCGCCGAGTAAATTCTGGAGAACTGGCGGGCGACAAGCAAAAAGCCCATCACCGGATTAAATCGGTGATGGGCTTTTTGCTTGATGCATGAGACGGATCAGTGAAGAACTTCCACGATCTGACGGGTGTCCGGGTCGACCAGCACGGTCTGATCGTTGATCACCGCAACGCGATACTTGACATTGGGGACCTCGCGCAGTTCGACCTTGTCCGGCACGGACGAGCCGAGCTTGAGCTCGACGCCCAGAAGGTTCACCGACGCCAGCGGCTCCTTCTTGATGTATTCGCGAACCACCGTCTCCTGTTCCGGCTGGACCACGATCGTGTCCGCCAGGGCCGCTCCGACGCCGCCCAGCAGGACGATGGCAGCCGCGGCGCTCGTAAGATAATGTTTCATAACAACCTCCATGATTTGGTATTTCGCTCCGCCTCAGGGAAAACTCTCACGCAACTGGGAGGTTCCATCCTTGTTTGTGAAATAAATGTGGCGCGAAACCAGAAACATGCCACATTTTATTATGCACACATGTAAAGATAAGCACCGGTATGCTTTGCTTTTCTGAAGAAACTTCTTCTAATTTGCGGAAATAGCAAAAGCATCGCGCGTTGCAGCGCAAGCAATGTCGCCTCTTTCTCGGATTACCCGCTCCTTGGGAACAACTAACGTATAGCGGAGAGTGTCGTTCCAAATGCTCTACCGGGCCTCCAAAAAAGGCCCGCCCTGCCGGGAGCAGAACGGGCCTTCAACGGACCGGTGGAGGTGGCGCCTCACCGATCGCGGCAGGAAAAACGCACGCATCACAGCTTCGTTCCACCGGCCGCCGCGATTTGGCGGAAGGTGCGCAACGCTCGATACCGGAGCGGGAGCTCTTCGTCAGAATCGGACGCCGTCCCGATGGAGCGGCGGCACCGGGTTGACTGCATCCGGGCTCATCGCGACGTCTTGCGCGCGCCTGTAGATCAGCCCCACGACGAGCACGAAATAGCCGACCTGCAGGACGACCAGGACCACCACTGTCCAGCCAAGCGCCACCCAGAACGAACCGGTAGCAATATAGGTCCACACTGCGACAACGATCGTGGTCGCCGACATCCCGACGAGAAAAGACCCAAAATACATCGACCATCAAGATCGCCGAACCGATTCCGGTCCGGCGACTCCCTGCCCATCTCCACACCCGCGCACAGGCTTTCATTATTTTAGCAACTACGCAAGTATGGCGTCCGCCTAGGCATCCATGTAGAAGTTTGTTGCGGGGCGGCCCCGGCAGGAGCAGTTTGATGCTCACGGACCGCGATATCAGGGAAAAGAAGTCCGGTGGGGATTGGAAATGACGCTCAAGCTTATCGGCGCCGGTTTCGGCCGCACCGGCACATGGTCGACCTTTGCAGCGCTTAACAGGCTCGGCCTGCCCTGCTATCACATGCAGGAAGTGATCATGAACAAGGCCAATAAGGGCCATCTTGATTTCTGGCGCGCGGTGGCCAACAGCCCGCCCGGCACCCAGCACGACTGGAACCGCGTGTTCGCAAGCTATACGGCCACCGTCGACAATCCAGGCTGCTGCGTCTGGAAGGAATTGATGGCTGCCTACCCCGACGCCAAGGTGCTGCTGACATTACACCCACGCGGCGCCGAGGCCTGGTATGAAAGCACCATCGACACGATCTACTTCACCGAGAACCTGTGGCAGTTCAAGGTCCTGGAATGGCTCACACCGTTCGGCCGCAAGTTCGGCGACATGTCGCGCAAGCTCATCTGGGGCCGCACATTGGCCGGCGTCATGGGTGACCGCGACAAGGCGGTTGCCCGCTACGCCAGCTATGTCGACGAAGTGAAAGCAGCCGTGCCGCCGGAAAAGCTGCTGGTGTTCAACGTCAGCGAAGGCTGGGGGCCGCTCTGCCATTTCCTCGACGTCGCCCAGCCAAACGAAACCTTCCCCAACCTGAACGACCGCGAAACGATCAAGAAGATCATCCGCGACATCATCAAAGGCTCCTACATCATGCTGGGGCTGACGATGGCCGCCATCGCGGCGGTGATCGCGGCATTGTGGTGGTGGCTGGGGTAACGGCAAGCCCAGGCAGTTCGATCCCTTGCCTGCATGGAGCGGTCAAGTTTTTCGCTCCGAAACAAACGACCTCAAGAGCTACCCGCAGCTACCCGCTTTCACGCGGGCAGGCTGGCTGGCAGCGGCTCTCGCCGGAATTTTGCGCTTGTCTTTGCCTGCCGGGCAGCCACCAGCCCATGCCTGTCCGAGCAGGCTACCGTTCTTGAACCTGGCGGCGAGGCCGGGTGATCATATCTCGATTGGATAAAATAGCGGAACGTCCAATGGACATTGCCGGAACCGAACGGGGCCTCTCGGACTTTCGGGTGCACGAAACAAGACCTTGGTCCTACAAGGAAAACCGATCAGTTCGATCCGCAGGCGCGCAGCCTATCGAGTCAGATAGCGACGCAACGTCCCCGGTCAATCCATGGACCAGCACTTTGCCATACTGCGTTGCCACCTCGCCAAGCCGTCTGGCGGTTGGCCGATCATACCGGCTTACAATGCCGGGCCTTGCAGCCCCTGCCTATTCCGCTTTCGCGGAAGTTTCCGAGGTTTGGGCGATGTGCGATGGTGTTGTTGCGGCGGTACGAGCCGCCCTGGTTGGCGCGGGCGCCGAGCACACCCCAACAATGCGCCCCCCCGTCCGCGTCGACCATGGCAAGCGCCCGGTTACTTGACCAGCGTCCATGCCCCGGCCCAGCCTCTCCAGGCATTCACCCCGGCGCCCCTCCAAACAGCACGACGCCGTCACCACCGGCCGCCGGCCAATCCCTGATGGTGCGGTCGGAGCCGCCGGTCAGCACCGTGCCATCGGCGGCGAAGGCGACGGCGTAGATCGGTCCGGTCTGGCTGTCGAACATGGCGATCTGATTCCCACTCGCCATGTCCCACAGCCTTGCTGTGCCGTCGAGTGATCCCGACAGCAGGCGTTTGCCGTCGGCCGATAGCACCAGTGCGTAAACCGTGCCCTCGTGGCCCTCGAAGCGCTTCACCTCGCGGCCGCTGTCGACGTCCCAGACCTTGATCGTCAGGTCGCCGCTACCGGTGATCAGATGATGCCCGTCGGCGGTGAAGACGGCGCCATAGGTGCCTTGCTCATGGCCGTGCCAGCTGCGCAACTGCTTGCCGCTGTCGATGTCCCAGAGTTTCAGCGTCCCGTCGATGCTGCCCGAGAGGGCCTGCTTGCCATCGGGCGAGACGGCGACCGCGCTGATCGACCAGTCGTGGCCGGTCAGCACATGCAGCACGGACCCGTTGACGAAGTCCCAGATAATGACGTTGCCGGTGTCGTGCCCGCTGACGGCGCGCCTGCCGTCCGGGCTGATCGCCAGCTTGTTGA
Source organism: Mesorhizobium sp. B2-3-15 (assembly GCF_006442875.1). NCBI lineage: Bacteria > Pseudomonadati > Pseudomonadota > Alphaproteobacteria > Hyphomicrobiales > Phyllobacteriaceae > Mesorhizobium > Mesorhizobium sp. B2-3-15. The sequence continues at coordinate 158,470 of NZ_VFVO01000012.1, forward strand.
CGCCACCATTCTGGCCGGATTGGAAGACGTGCAGCACCGCGCCGTCGGCGAGTTTTCGCTGCACGATCTCACCGTTGTCGCCGGCCGTCAGCGCACTGACGCCGTCGGGCATGTAGAGCGCGGTGCGCGCCATGTCCTTGTGAACGCCGAGATTGCGCATCAGGTGCTTGCCGCCCATGTCCCAGAGCTTGATCGTGTGGTCGGTGCTGGCGCTCATGATCGAACGCCCATCCGGCGCCACCGCCAGCCAGACGACCGCATCGCGATGGCCGTCGGGCTGCGTTGGTGCCGCCGGCGGCGACGGCGGCAACGGCGCCACCGTCGGCGGCGGAATGACCGTGACCTCCGGCGGCATCGGGGCCGTAGACGCCGGCGGAACAGCAGGCTCGGCCACCGGCGGAGCTGGTTGCACCGGCAAAGCCGGCGGGTTTGCAGCGGCTGGCGGCGTGGCCGCCTGCTCGGGCGGCAGGGCCGGCGGCAAGGGCGGTGTCCGAGCAACCGGCGCCGGCGATTCCGGCTTTGGCACGGATTCCATGGGCGGCGCGCTGGCGACATGCTCGCCACCCTCATGCGGCCGCCACGAGCCGAACCCGTCGCCAAGCAGCGCCAGCAAGACAACCACTGGCAGCACCAGGAAAGTTTGGCGCAGGCGTGGGCGGCCCGCCGGCTCCAATTCGGCGTCCCTGCCGAACAGCGGCACCCCGGCCGCGTGCACGGGCCGGCCGGGCAATTGGCCCGCCAGGAACAGCAACGCACCGATGAAACAGGCAAGTGCCGCCGCCGAATATGCCGCCGGCCGCAGCATGGCAACGTCGAGCCCGGCAAGGCCACGCCCGGCCAGGATGTCGATCAGCGGATAGACCTGGGCCAGACAGGCAGCCGCGACCACGGCCAGGACAAGCGCCAGCACCTTGTCAGCCAACCTGTTCATCGCGCCCTCCGCCCGCCGATCTGGACAAGATTATCAGCGTCGGTGGATGCCGCAAAGCGCCGCTCTTGTTTCCTGCCCTGATGTATACCGATCGCAGGATTCGGATTTGCGCCAGGGCACCCGGCCTCCTGGAGCCCAGAGTCCGCGATGCTTCGGTGGGATAACCTCGACTATCGCCCTCACAACATTGACAGATGACCGTAATGTGTCACTATCGCGACGGGATATAGTGGAGAGCTTGCACTATGAAGAAGATTTATGAACGACCCGTCCTGGTCAAGAAGGGTAATCTGAAGTCGGTCACGGCCGGGCCCTCGGCGCCGATACTGCCGGGCTGATTTCAGTACCCGGAACATATCCGCCAATAATGTTGGGGGCACTGTCCGATCGGCAGGCAGGGATGCTCTGTCTTTCTTGAGGCCGTGACAGCGTTGCCGTCGCGTGGTTTACGCGACGACTGTCGCGACGGCCTTCACCCCAATTCCACCCAGACCGGCGCGTGGTCGCTGGCGCCGTCCTGTCCGCGCACGTCACGATCGATGCCTGCCGCCTTGAGCTTGCGCACCAGCGTCGTCGACAACAGGATATGGTCGAGCCGCAGGCCCGCGTTGCGTGGCCAGCGGTTCCGTCGGTAATCCCAGAAGGTGTAGAGCGTCTCCTTCGGGTATTTCTTGCGCAACGCATCGGTCCAGCCTTGTTCGAGCAGCGCGGCGAAGGCGGCGCGGCTTTCCGGCTGCACCAGCGCGTTGTCGTCATAGGAGCGTGTGGCGTAGATGTCGCGCGGTTCGGGCACGATGTTGTAGTCGCCGGCCAGCACTACCGGCAGGCCGGTGTCGATGAGCTGTTCGGCATGCGCTTCCAGCCTTGCGTGCCAGGCGAGCTTGTAGGTGAATTTCGGCCCCGGTTGCGGGTTGCCGTTGGGCGCATAGAGACAGGCGATGACGATGCCGTTCACCGCCGCCTCGATGTAGCGGCTCTGCCGGTCGGCATCGTCGCCGGGCAACACATCGCGGGTCAGCACCGGCTCGGCACCGCGCGCGAGTATGGCGACGCCGTTCCAGGTCGGCTCGCCTTTCCACACCGCGCCATAGCCGGCATCGGCAAGCGCGGTACGCGGAAACTGTGTGTCGCGCGCCTTCAGTTCCTGCAGGCAGACCACATCGGGTTTTGCGGAGCCGAGCCACGACAGCAGGTTGTCCAGCCTGCTGTTGATGTTGTTGATGTTGAAGCTGGCGATCTTCATTGGATCAGGGCGCGATCCTGCCCATCCAAGCCTTCACCGTCTCCGCCAGCGTCGTCAGATGATCCGCGGTAGAGAAACCCGAAATACTCTTGCGCGGCTTCAAATCATGGTCGCCGTCCTCCAGCCAGATCACTTCGATGGCATCGGAAAGGTTGTAGGTCGCGACCTCGTCCTTGGTGCCGAACTCGTCGCGCGTGCCTTGGAAGATCAGCGTCGGCGTCTTCAGCCCGGTGAGATGTTTTGTCCGCAATTGCTCGGGCTTGCCAGGCGGATGGAAGGGATAGCCGAGGCAGATCAATCCTAAGATCTCGCCCTTGGAAAACATCTCCTCGGCAATCATCGAGGCGACGCGCCCACCCATCGACTTGCCGCCGATGATGAGCTTGCCCGTTACACCCTTCGCCCTGAGGTCGGCGATCGCCTTGATGTATTCCGGGTTCACAGTTTCGGCACGCGGCGGCGGCTTGCGCTGCCCGTAGCGGCGCGCGGCCATATAGTGGAACTCGAAGCGTGCGACCTGGAAGCCCGCGGCGGCGAGCGCCTTGGCGGCGGCTGTCATGGAGGGAGAGTCCATTGAAGCGCCGGCGCCATGGGCAAGCAGGATGGTGACGGGAGCGGTCTCGTGGCCGTCAAAGAGGAAGCTGGTCATGGGTGTCTTCCTCATGAAGGCCGAGTTCCCGGTGTTCAAGCGCAAACATTTCAGCCCGCCGACTTCTGCGCCAGCTCCATATCCACGAACTGCACGCCTTTGGCGGCGACCCCGGCCCACTCGGACTTGGAGTCGAGTTCCAGATAACGAGACCACAGCCGCCGCGCCTCAAGCAGATTGCCGGCGTCAAACTCCAGCCGCGCCAGATTGAACACCGGGTCGGCATAAGTCTTGTCGAGCGCGATCGCCTTCTGCAAATGCCTTCGCGCCGAAGCGTCGCGCCCTTGCTCGCTCATCAGCCCGGCCAGGTTGAACCAGGCTTCGACGAAGACCGGATCGAGCTTGATCGCCCTGGCATAATCATGCGCGGCTTCCGCCACGCGCCCGGACCCGCGCAAACAGTTGGCGCGGTTGAAGGCGGCGATGGCGTCGGTGGGATCGATGGCGAGGCAGCGCTGGTAGAGTGCGGCGGCCCCGTCATGGTCGCCGCCCTCCTCGGCGGCTTCCGCCTCGGCGAACAAATCTTCCAGCGTGTCGTCGCCTTGTGCCGCGGCGCCGAGATCGAACAGCAGCTGCCCGTCGAGCTCGCTCTGGCCGCCTTCGAGGTAGATCGCGTCGGGGCGGCCGTGCTGCGAGCCGACATTGAGCGACTTGGCGGTCAGCGAAGCCACCGGGCCGGAGCGGTGGACGGAGCGCGCGATCGCGCCCCATGTCGCGCCCCCGGCGATCAGCCCCGCATATTTGCGCGCCAGGATCAGGTCGCGGAAGGAAAAGGGCTCGCCATCATGCTCGAAGGCGTCGAACAGGCTGAGCCTGTCGAGATCGGCGCCGGACAGCTTTGACTGATCGATCAGCGATTGGCGCGACAGCGAAGAGGCCTCGGGCGCCTTCATCAGCCCGAGCAGCCGCAGGAAACCGTTCTCGCTCATGAGAATGCGCCCGGCCGCGCGCTCGGCGCCAACGCGACGTTCGATCTCGCTATCGCTATTTTTGGTGAGTCCGGCCTTGGTCAGTCCCGCCTTGACCAACAATGCGCGTCCGAACACGACATGCGTAGTGCGGCGGGTGACGCCGCGCCTGAGCTGGCCGTGCTGGCGCTCCACCTCGCGTGTGGCAAGCCTGAGCGGAAACGCCGCCAGTGCGCCGATCGTGCCGAAGACAGCGCCCGGAACGGCCGGAGCCGTCATTTCTTGCTCTTGCCGACCGCCTTGAGCAGGTTGGCCTTGAGCGGATTTTCAGGCGCACCACCCGCGGCCGCCTTCTTCGCGGCGGGCTTGGCGGGCTCGTCGGCCTTGCTCTTCGACTTGGCCGGCGGCTTCGACTGAGACAGGCTGGCCTTCAGCGCATCCATCAGGTTGATGACGTTGCCGCGCTCCGGTGCCGCCGCGATGATCGGCTTGTGGCCCTTCAGCTTCTCGCGGATCATCGTCATCAGCGCGACCTCGTAGCGGTCCTCGTAATTCTTCGGATCGAAGGTGGTTTCCTTCTGCTTGATCAGCGCTTCGGCAAGCTGCAGCATTTCCGGGTCAGGCTTGCCGGCTGGAATGTTGCCGAAATATTCAGCCGTGCCACGCACTTCGTTCGGGTTCCTCAACGTGCACACGAACATCCCGTTCTCGCGCGCGCCGATCGTCACCACGCGCTCGCGGCTGGACAGCACCAGCCTGGCGATGGCGAGCTTGCCGGATTTGCGCATCGCTTCGCGCAGCACGGCGAAAGTCTCTTCCGCCATCGCCCCGTCCGGCGCCATGTAATAGGGCGCGTCCTGATAGATGACGTCGACCTCGTCCTCATCGACGAAGGCCTCGATGTTCATCGTGTGGTTGGATTCGATGCGCACCGCGTCGAGGTCGGTATCGTCAATGATGATGTACTGCTTGTCCTCGTACTCGTAGCCCTTGACCAGATCCGCCCGCTCGACGAGCCCCAGTTCAGGGTCGACCGGCTTCATGTTGATGCGGTTGTGGGTCTTCTTGTGCAGCTGGTTGAACGAGATGCGCTCGCTGGCGCTGGTGGCGGGATATAGCCGCACCGGACAGCTGACGAGACTGAGTTTGAGGTAACCCTTCCAACTTGCCCTGGGCGCCATGATGAACTCCTACGCGGCCATGCACTGACTGTTACTTCGCAGCGCTTCGTCCGAAGGACGAACAAGGCTGCGCAAATCCTACACCGACCCCGCACAATACCGACAAATCCCTGACGAAATCTTCCCGCCGGGGCTGCGAGAGGACCGGCGACAAGATAATTCAAATTGTCGAAAGCGTCGATGGCGTTTGAGCCGACACGCCGGCGACCACAGCGAACGCTCCACGCTTCGTCATCCTAGGGTCTTCGCGACGGAGCTTCGCTCCTGCTTCGCCCTAGGATGACGAAGTTCAGGAGCCCTGGTCGTCGAAGGGTGCCTCAAAGCCCGTTTACCTTTCCCGAGACCACCGGCAAATCCCTGGCGAAGTCGTCGATCTCAGCCCACGGATCGCCCGACGTCTCCAGCAACCCCGGCAGCGACGCATAATTTAAATCCTGCGGTGCATCGATCGCCTCCAGATCGGCCCAGCTCACCGGTGTCGAGGCCGGCAGGTTGGTGCGGGCGCGCAGCGAATAGGGGGCGGCGGAGGTGTGGCCGCGCGCGTTGCGGTGATAGTCGATGAAGATGCGCCGCTTGCGGTTTTCCTTGCCCATTGTGGTGGTGAAGGTGTCGGGCGCGGTGGCCGCTAGATGCGTTGATATGGCGCTGGTTGCCTGATGCAGCTTCTTCCAGTTCTGCTTTTGCGTCACCGGCACGGTGATGTGGATACCGCTGCCGCCGGAGGTTTTTGCGAACGGCACCAGGCCAAGCCCCTCCAGCTCGCCCTTGATGTGCACGGCGGCCTCCACCACCTCGCGCCAGGAAATCCCCTCGCCCGGGTCGAGGTCGAGGACGATCTGGTCGGGCTTGTCGAGGCTCGAGCGATGCGTGCCCCAGGTGTGGAACTCGACGACGCCGAACTGCGCCAGCGCCAGGTATCCTTTCGCGCCCTCGACCGAGAGATAGGACTTGGTCTCGCCCTCGGAATTGGTCGCCTGGAACGTCACCACCGAAGGCGGCATGCCGGTGAACGCATGACGCTGGAAGAAGCAGTCCTTGGGCAGGCCGGTCGGGCAGCGCACCAGCGACACCGGGCGGCCAAGGATGTGCGGCAGCATGAAGTCGCCGACCAGCGCGTAATAGACGGCGATGTCGAGCTTGGTCGGGCCGGTCTTGCCGAACAGCCGACGCGTCGGGTTGGTCACCCAGATGGTGGCGAGGTCGGCCTCGGAGATCAGCCGTTTGCGCTTGGCCGACACCGGCGTCGACAGGCCGACATCCCTGAGGCCCCGGAACACACCGTGGCGCAACGAATTGTCCGCGGTTCGGTTGGCAAAATGGATGCGCGCCGAAAACAGCGGCTTGACCCAGTGCATCTCGCGCATGATTTCGCGCGGCACGCCTTCCGGCGGCGTGGCGCCGGATGTGAGCGGCCCAAGCCGGGCCAGCAGGTCGGCCGCGGTCCCGGCATCGAAGCCGGTGCCGACCTTGCCGCGATAGTGCAGTTCGCCGTCCACCCACTCGGCCATGCCGAGCGCGGCCAGCCCCTCGGCCGCGTCCGAAATGGTGTAGCCGGCGATGACGAAATCGTCCTTTTCGAGCGCCTTGGTCTTGGTCCAGCTCTTGGTGCGGCCGCTCTGATAGATCGCGGTGGCGCGTTTGGAGACCACGCCCTCCAGGCCGAGTTCCGTCACCTGGTCGTAAAGCGCTTGCCCGGAACCCTCGACATGGTCGGAGAACTGGATCGCGGAGTTGGCGCCAAGCCCGCCAAGCAGTTCGGCCAACAGCGCCTTGCGCCGGATGAGCGGCACCTTCATCAGGTCCCAGCCGTCGAGATGCAGCAGGTCGAAGGCGTAGAAATGCAGCTTGCTGCCGGCGCCCGCTGCCAGCGCGTCCTGCAACAGCGCAAAGCGGGAAATGCCCTTGGCATCGAGCACGACGATCTCACCGTCGACGATCGCCTCGCGGCACGGCAGCTTGGCGAACGCATGTGGCAAGTCGCCATAGCGTCTCGTCCAGTCGATGCCACCGCGCGTGATCAGCCGCACCTCCCCGTCGGAGATATGCGCCATGGTGCGGTAGCCGTCGAATTTGATCTCGTGCAGCCAGGGCTCGTTCGTATTCTCGGCAAGGCCTTCGCCGCCCGGCGGCTTCGGCACCTGGCTCGCCAGTTGCGGCTCGATGCGGCTCAGCGCTGGCGCCTTGGCCGCGCCCGGCAGGTCGCTCGGCTTCAGCGAACCGGGCTTTGGCGCGGACTTCGCGGCCGGCTTAGGTGGCGCTGCCAGCTCCTCGATGCGCAGGCCGGATTTCACGCTTTCCGGCCGCGCTTCGAGGATATTCAGCCCCGTGTCGGCGGCGAGGTCGCGCTCCTTGAACAGCAGCCAGTTCTTCTTGTTCTCGTCTTCGCCGGGCTTTGGCTTCAGCCGGGTCAACATCCAGCCGCCATTGAGCTTTTCGCCGGCCAGCCGGAATTTGAAGGCGCCGGTGCGCAGGCTTTTGTCGACGTCGTCCATCGGCGCCCAGCTGCCGGTGTCCCAGACGATCATCGGCCCGCCGCCATATTCGCCTTCGGGAATGACGCCCTCGAAATCGATGTATTCGAGCGGATGGTCCTCGGTCTCCACCGCCAGCCTTTTGTCGGCTGGGTTGAGCGATGGCCCGCGCGGCACCGCCCAGCTTTTCAAGACATCGCCAACCTGCAGGCGCAGATCGTAGTGGTCCGCCGTGGCGTGATGCTTATGGATGACGAAGCGGTTGCCGCCCCCAGTCATCAGCCCGCCGGCCGGCTCCGGCGTCTTCGAGAATTCGCGCTTGGCGCGATAGGATCCGAGCTTGGCGGGCGGCATGTCAAAAGCCGAGCCTGGCGGAAACCAACAACCGCCTTGTTCCTTCGCGCCGTGGGGCGCTACCCTGGCACCGCTCGCGATTTATCACGTGGTCTCAGTCGTCCGTCGCCGGCGTCAGCTCCAGCTCGGCCGGCGACAAACCCTGCTGCAACTGGCTCAGCCGGAACTCATCCACCCAGTAGGCCTCGCCGTCGACCAGCACGCGCGCACTGTAGGTGCCGCCTGAGAAACGCTGCGCGGTGACGTAGACCTTGTGGCGGTCAAGTGCCTTGCGCACCGCGGCGCGCTTGGAGTTCTGGCCGTTCACGGCAGTGGACATGCGCTTCGCCCTCGGTCGCCTGACACGGAACTCGGCCGCTTTTGGCGGCCCGGCGACTGGCCCCAAGGATGGCGGAGACACGCGCGCCTGTCAATTTCGCGGGCGGCGTCCTTCAGGTCTTCAACCGCCGGAAACGGCGCATCACGCCCTGCACGGCCTTGTAAAGCCGCGGCTTGGAGCGCACAAACAGCTCGGCCTTGCAGCGCAGCCTGATATAGGCGGTCGAGCCCCTGCCCTTCAGCGTCATCGCCTCGCACAGTTCGGCCAGCACCGAGTTCGAGGCGCCGATATGCTGCTTGTATCCCTGTCCGCCGACCGAGAGGTCGAAATAGCCGAGCCCTTGCGCCCGTGCCCACACCATCAGCTTGCCGATCATCGTCAGGCCCGGCGCGACGTTGGCCACCGCGTCCTGGTCGATCCCGAGCAGCAGGGCGTGCAAGGTGCCCTTCATGACCAGCACGTACATGACAGCGAGATAGGCCTGGCCGACGCGCAGCCCGAACAGCCGCACCGAGCCGTCGGAAAGCCCCTGCAGCGCGGCGTTGCGGTAGAACTCCACGATCGGCGCCTGCGTCAAAAGGTCGAAGCGCCCGAGTTCGCGAAAGCGGTTGAGCCTGAGGTCGAGCAGCCTGCCGAACTGCTCCTCGATCATCTCAGGCGTCTCGGCTTCGACCAGTGCGAGGCCTCCGAGTTGTTCGAAGCGGCGGCAGTGCTTGTTGAAATTCTTGGTGAACGAGGATTTGCAGATACGCTTGACCAGCGTCTCCGGCTCGCCATCCATGACCAGACCCGAGGCGATCTGAATGGAGTCGCGCGCCGCCGAAAGCAGCGCCAGCGGATTGGCCACGCCGTGGATTTCCCGCGGAATCCCCGCAATATGGATGCGGTCGGCCGGCGGCAGCACGGCGCGGACCGCGGCCCAGGCGGCGTCGGCGTTTTGCCTGGTCCAAGGCCTGGCATCGGCCAGCAGCGGCGCCGAATAATCGCACACCCCGCAGCTCAGCCATTCGATCACGGAGTGGCCGAGCGCCCGGCGCCGCATCAGCGGCAGCAGCATGACATGCGCGCCCGTGGCGGCATCATTGACCTCGACGACGAGCAGCTCGGCGCTTTTGGGCATCAGCCGCCCGGCGATCCCTTCCACCCAGGCAAGGCCCTGGTGGCCGGTGCACAAACCGGTCTCCTCAAGACGCTGCCAGAGCTGCCTTACGGTGTCGAAGCTGGTGTGCAGCCGCGCCGTATAGCGCGCGGTGGCGCCCATGCCTGCTCTAACCGGCGAAATCGGTTGAACCGGTGCATCCGCTGTCGCGACCAACCGCACTGCCTGGCTTGCCACATGCCTCTCCCATTCGTTCTGGGGCGCATGGGCATTATCCACGCAAGCGCCGAAAACCCCGCATTGTTCCCTGGACCGCGTTGAGCAGCCTTGGGCTGGAGCGTACGAAAGCCTCGATCCGCCTGCGGAACTCGATGGCGGTGGTCGCCACACTGCCCCGCATCGTGAACCCATGGCAGAGTTCGACCAATACCGAACCCTTGGCGCCCATATGTTCCTTGTAGCTCTGGTTGCCGACCGACAGGTCGAAATATCCAAAGCCTCGTTCGCGCGCCCAGCCGATCAACCTGCCCATGATTGCAAGCCCCGGCGAGACATTGGGCACGACGCCCTGGTCCATTGCTATCAGCAGAGCATGAACAGTCCCTTGATGCACGAGCAGATATTGAACCGCGATCAGAGCCTCGCCGACGAGCAGCCCGAAAAGCCGCACCGAACCGTCCAACAGGCCCTGAACAGCCGCGTTCCGGTAAAATTCGACGATGTTCTCCTGGGTCAGCAGATCGAAGCGACCAAGCTCGCGAAAGCGGTCGAGCCGCATCCGCACCAGTTCGCCGAAGATACGGTCAACCTCGGCCGGCGCCCCGGCCTCGACCAGTTCCACGCTGCCAAGCCGTTCGAGGCGGCGCCAGTCCTTGCCGAATTCCTTGACGAAGGATGGCCTGCAGAGACGCTTGAGCACTGTTTCGGGATCGCCGTCGATGGCGAGGCCGAAAGTGGTCTGGATGGAATCGCGTGTGGCCGACAGCAAGGCCAGCGGATTGGCGACGCCCTGAATCTGTCGGGGAATCCCCACGATGTGGACGCGGTCCGCCGGCGGCAGCGCCGAGCGCACCGCCGCCCACGCAGCCTGCGCGGATTGTCGCGCCCACGGGCTGGCATCGGCCAGCAGCGGTGCCGAATAGTCGCAGACGCCACAGCTCAACCATTCGACCACCCAATGATGGAAGGCCCTGCGCCGCATCAGCGGCACCAGCATCCTGGGTTCGCCAGTCGTGGCGTCGCCCACCTCGACGATGAGGAGTTCGGCGCCTTCCGGCAGCAGCCGCGTGGCGATCCCTTCCGCCCAGGCGTAATTCTGGTGGCCGGTGCACACACCGCTTTCCTGGAGGCGCAGCCAGAGTGGCCTGACCGCCTCGAGGCTGGTGTGCAGTTTTGCCGTATAGGCGTCGTTCGCCGCGACGGAGGTGGGATGCGAGACCTGCCCGCCAGGCAAGTCGGTCATCGCGGCAATTTGCACTGCGTGGCCTGTCACATCCTTCTCCTATCGCTTGACCGCGGCGAACGAAACCGCCCGTCGCCAGGAGCCCAGGCGGCTGTCGCGCTGCTGGTCCGGGTGTTCGATGTTCCACATGCGGTGATGCACGAAATACCATGATGCCACGAGCACGAAGATCTCGGACACCGCCGAACCCAGCAGCGCCCATGGCGGGGAGGCGATCGACAGCAGGATGGCGATCAACGCCAGCCCGACGATGGCGCCGCCCAGGGTGATGAAGGCGACGATGCGGAAGTCACCCATTATCTCGAGCACGATGCGGGGCATGATGTAGAGCATGATCGGAACGAAATTCGCGATCACGAAAAACCCGATGAATCCCACCGACGCGTCCTGGAGAGCCTGGGACTTTATCATCGGCAGGACGAACAGGATGGCGCATCCATAGACAACCGCGCCAACGCCCATGACAACGGCCCACAGCTTTGCCTGCGCCCAGACACGGCGCGTTTCGTTGTTGCGCATCAGCTTGGCGAGTTCGGGCTGCGTCATGTTCACGAAGGCAAGACTGCTGATGCGCAGCGGCGCGAACAGCACCAGCACCGCCGCCAGCGGCGCATAGGCGGCCGGCCCGGCAATGCCCGCGACCAGCAGCGCCAAGCATTGCCCCTGGATGTTGGTGGTGGTGGCGCTGAATGCCGACCAGCAGAGCTGGGACCACAGCCTAGCATAGCGCCGCCGTGTCGGCATGCGGAAGCTGATGCGCATCGTGCGGCGCGCCAGCCTGACCAGGACGAAGATGCCAAACACATTGGCCGCCGCAAGCGCATAGAACACGGTCTGCAGCGCGTCCTTGGCCAGCCAGATCGCCAGGCCGGCCATGACCGTGCCGGCGATCGTGAAGGCGGCATCGCTGACGGAAACGATCACCTGCTGGCGGCGCGCGAAGAAGGCCGTGCGCATGTGGCTGCGCAGCGACCATGCGCCGACGAAACAGCCCGCGGCAATTCCGCTGGGGTCGCCCAAGAGACGCATCACGATCGCCGTGCCGACGGCCATCAGCAAGGCAACAACCAGCGCCGCCGTCCCGAAGGCAACGTCATAGGCATCGACGCCGGCGCTGTTGGTGCTCTTGCCCATCCATATCGAGGCCGGAACGGCGGTGAGCGACCTGATGTAGGACAGGCCGACGCCGCCCATCACCATGCCGATGGCAAAGAGGCCGTAGCCTTGCGCCGAAAGCATGTGCAGCAGCGCGATGTTGAGGGCGAAGTGGAAGCCGCTCTGCATCGCCTCGCCGCCGATCATCAGCACGAGACGCCGCACCAGATGGCCAGGAAGTTTCACGGCCGTGTCTCCGCCTGGCGGGCGGTTGCCGCCCGCCCCGGCCTCGCGATGGGTGTCTTCAGCTTGTCGGCGGCTATCGCCGCGATCGCCGCCGCCGCGACCGGTTCGCTGAAGACCGCCTCGTAGCGCGCCCGCCCGGCAGCGACAAAGGAGCGCCAGGCCTCGGGCCGCAGGATGATCTCCTCGAGTTTGGCTGCAAGGGCGGCGGCATCGCCGGGCGGAACATGCCAGCCGGTCTCACCGTCGCTCACCACCTCGACCAGCCCGCCGATCGCCGACACCAGCGGCGGCCGGCCATAGGCCATCGCCTCGATGGCGACGCGGCCGAGCGACTCGGGACGCCGCGAGGGGACGGTGACGATATCGGCCCAGCGATAATGCTCGGAGGGATCGGGGATGAAGGGCAGCACGCTGACGCGTCCGCCGAATCCCATGCTGCCAACCAGTTCGGCGAGCGCACGTTCGCGCTCGGTACTTTCGAAGGCGCCGCCGACCAGCCGCACCTCGATCCTCGACTTGAGTTCCGCCGGCAACGAGGCGATCGCCTCCAAGAGCACTTCCTGGCCCTTGATCCTGTTGATGCGGCCAAGCAGCAGCACCTTGAGCGGCCGCTTGCCGTCATAGGTCGTCGCTTCGGCCGCGGCCGGGCCGGCAACGCCGTTATAGACCACATGGGAGCGCGCGGATCTAGGCTCGCCGAACGCGGCGCGCGTGGCGCGCGAGTTGAAGATGAGATCGGCATGGCTCCAGTGCATCAGGCCAACAAGGATCCTGCGCATGGCGCCTTCGGGAATTTCGTGGATGTGCAGCACGGCCTTGTGCGGCAGCAGGCGCGCGGCCAGCGCATAGTCGGCCACGATCGAGGTGTTGACATAGGTGAGATCGCAATCCCGGAGCCGCCGCCAGGCCCTCAGCACCGCGACCGGCAGCCGCGCCATCTCGATGGTGGCAAGGCGCGCAATCGCCTGGCGCCTCAGCACCCAGAGCGGCTCGAAGACGATCCGGGTCGCATGCGGTTCGAGGATCCGCACGATCGGTCCGCTGCGCGGCAGGACGACCTCGATATCGGCTGAAGGAAACGCGGCGCGCAACGCGGCGACGCTCTCCGCGAAGCTGCGATCGGAACCATAGAGTTCATAGCCCTGATGGACGCATGCAATCCACATATTCCCATGCATCTTTCTGCCAGGGGTAGTTTGACGATCCCGCCGCCTGACAGAACAGGCGACTGGAGACTTCAAGCCCAACACCCCTTTGGACTTCACTTGTTGCCGGCATGGTGACGAGCGGATGTAGAACCCGGATCACCATACCAAATGCTGCACGTCCTCCGCCGGTGTGGCGCACAGAAGTCCATGAGCAAGGATCATGCCGGCCCTGATTTCTCCGTCTGCAGGTCGCCCGGTCGCGGCATTGCCTTGTTTCGATACACATACGCTGGGATAGTTGACCGATAGTGAAACAACTCCGGCCGCTGGAAGAAATATTTTACACCCCGGTGCGATGATGGCTGGAACTGAGTCTGGCACGGATATTCGCTGGGCTGTGGTTTCCAGAGGGACGGCCGCGCATTGCGGAATCGAGCGGACTTGAAAGCGCCAGCAGCCATGAAACCTGAAATGCCCACCATCCTGATCCTCGGGACGCGCGGCATTCCAGCGGCCCATGGTGGCTTTGAAACCTTCGCCGAGAAGCTGGCGCTGTTTCTTGCCGGGCGCGGCTGGAAGGTCGGCGTCTATTGCCAGGAGGAGGTCGAGCGGGTCGACCAAAGGGTGCGTGTCGACACCTGGAACGGTATCGATCTCATCCACGTCCAGGTCGCCTCGAAAGGTCCCCGCGCGACGCTGGAATTCGACTGGCAATGCGTGCTCGACGCCGCCCGGCGGCCCGGCATCTGCCTGGTGCTCGGCTATAATGGCGCGGTCTTCCTGACCTGGCTGAGGCTGATGCGGCGCAAGATCATCACCAACATGGACGGCATCGAGTGGCGCCGGCCAAAATGGGGTATGGCTGCGCGCACATGGTTCTGGCTAAACGAATGGATCGGCGCCTGGGCCTCGCACCGCCTGGTCGCCGACCATCCGGTGATCGCGGACCACCTGGCGACGCGCCGGCCGCGCAGCGCCATCGCCACCATCACCTATGGCGCCGACCCGGTGACATCGGCACCGGAGGCGCCGGTGCGCGCGCTCGGCCTTGAGCCTGGCAACTACCTGATCTCGATCGCGCGTATCGAGCCCGACAACAACATTCTGCCCATGGTCGAGGCCTTCTGCAGCCAGAAGCGCGACATGAAGCTGGTGGTGCTGGGCACGCTTTCCCCCGATATCCCTTACCATGTCGCCGTCCGCAAGGCGGCGAACGCCTCGGTGGTGCTGCCCGGCGCCATCTACGACCAGGCGGCGGTGAAGGCGCTGCGTTTTCACGCGCGCGCCTATCTGCATGGCCACACCGTCGGCGGCACCAACCCGTCGCTGGTCGAGGCCCTGGCCGCCGGCAACATGGTGATCGCTCACGACAACCCCTATAACAGATGGACCGCCGGCGCGGCCGCCATCTATTTCACCGACCGGCAGAGTTGCGCCGAGCGGATGCGGCAGGCGATGGAGGATGACGCGTTGGTCAGGACCTGCGGCGCGGCCGCGAGAGCCCGCGCCAACGAAGCTTTCCGCTGGGACGATGTCCTGCTTGCCTATGAAACCGAAGCTTACCGGCTTCTGGGCGTGAGCGCCGCCGCAGCCCAGCCCGTCGACCGTCCCTCGGCCGGCGCCGTATGACGGGCTGGTCGCGACGGCGGCTGCTGAGGACCGCGCTGTCGACGGCGCTGGTGCCCGCAACGGCAGCACTCTCGTCCGCATCGCCCGCGCTGGCCGCCACCGGCGAATGGCGTTTTGGCCGCGGCGTCAACGCCTGGCCCTGGTTCGCGCTGACGCGTGAGTTTCCCGCGCCGCGCACCGACTATGACTGGCCGCCCTTCCAGTCGCAGCGGCCGGTGCCGACACCGGACGACCTTCGCCGGCTGCGCCGGACCGGGCTCGACTTCGTCCGCCTGCCGGTCGATCCCGGCCCGTTCCTGGCCGCCGATGCCGCCACGCGCGCAAAATTGCTGGCGATGCTGGACGATGCCGTCGCGGCAGTCATCGATGCGGATCTCGGCATCATCGTTAACGTGCAGGCCAACGGCGCCACCCATTACTGGAATCCCGACCGCATGGTCTCCAGCACCGCCGCGCCCGAATTCGAAGCCTATCGCGCGCTGGTCGGCACGCTTGCCGGCAGGCTGCAGCGGTTCCCGTCGGGCATGGTGGCGCTGGAGCCGGTCAACGAACCGCCGCAATCCTGCTCCTCCAACGTCTGGTCGAACGTCCAGGCGGCCCTCCTGGCGGCGGCCAGGGCGTCATCCCAGACGTTGCCATTGGTCGTCACCGGCGGCTGCGGCTCGATGGTGAGCGGGCTTGCCGCGCTCGATCCGGAACCGCTGGCGGCCTTCGAGCCGATCCTGTTCACCTTCCATTTCTACGAACCCTATCTGTTCAGCCATCAGGGCGCACCCTGGATGCGCGAGCCGGTCTACCGCGCGCTCAACAACGTGCCATGGCCAGCCTCCGCCGGTTCGCTCGAACGGACGCTGGCCTCGGTCAGGGCCCGCATGGCCGGGGACACCGAAACCTCGGAAGCGGACAAGCAGGCCGCTTATGCCGAAACCGAACGCGTGCTGAAGGTCTATTTCGACGCCAGGCCAGATCGCTGGTTCGTCGACAAATATATCGGCCAGGCGCGCGATTGGGCCGACAGCCACGGCATCGCCCCGACGCGCGTCATCATGGGCGAATTCGGCGCGCTGCGCACCGACGCCCGCTACGTCGCCGCCCCCAATCCCGACCGCGCCCGCTACATCGCCGATGTCAGGCAGAGCGCCGAGGCATCCGGCTTCCCCTGGGCCTTCTGGGACCTGTTCGACGGCATGGGCATGATGGACGACAAAACCCGCTCGCTCGACCCGGCGATGGTGGATGCACTCGGGTTGAGGATGCCGGAATAACCGCCTTCCAAATGCGGCCGAGTTCCTTGTCGCCGTAGAGCAGCGCTACCTCGGCACCCCTTGTGCGCCCGGACGCCCCGCCGTCCGCGCTGGCCGCACCGGCCTGTAAAGCGCCAGCGCGATCACCACGAACTTGGTCATCAGCGTCGTCTTGGACGCCAGGCTTTCGGAGGTGTTGAGCAGGATCAGCCAGCCCAGCATCGGCAGCCAGATGCCGGGATGGCAGCGGCGTGCCACTTCGTGCATGAACAGCGCGAAGCCGAAAAACAACAGCAGGGTGAAGAAGGCGCCCTGATAGAGGAGCAGGCGGATGATCGGGTTCTCGATGCCCTGTTCGAGGCCGTTGATGCGGCGCAGGCTTTCGATGAGATCGATGTCGGGCCCCACGATCAGGTCGCGCAGTTCGAAATGCTTGAACAGCTCGAACATTTCGACGCGGGCGTTGGCGCTGCCGCTGTCGGACACGAAGCGCTCCAGCAGCGCGTCGAAGAAGCCGTAGGAGAACAGCATGACCACCACGACCGGCAGCAGCGAGGCGAGCATGACGGCAAGGGCGGCACCCGGCAGGCTGATGCGTCCTCGCCGCAGATAAGCCACGCCACTGAAAAGCAGATAGATGCCGCCGAGCGCGATCGTCGTCACCATCGCCGAGCGCCCGCCAAATACCACCAGCGCCGCGCATTGCAGGCCGATCAGCCCGAGCCGCAGCGGCATGGACAGGGATTTCGAACCGGAGAGCAGCGCCAGCACATAGATCGAGGTGATCGTGGCGTTGGACAGAGGATGGCCCTGGAGCGCCGTCGAGCGCAGGTCGTTCATGAACACCTCGCCGTCGAGCCGGTAGGGGAAGACCAGCGTCTTGGTGGCGAACTCGAACAGCGCCAGCAGCGCGTTGACCGTCATCACCGCGTGCACCACGGTTTGCATGCGGGCGAACGTCTTTTCGTCGGCCTCGGCCAGCATCATCACCAGCAGCGCCGCCGCCACGAACGTGTCGATCATGCCGGCCATGCCGGGGCGCTGCCTGACGATGACGACGACCAGCAGCATGATCGACATGACGGCCAGCAGCGCGCTGGCAGGCCGCCTGTCGGCGATGGCCAGCGTATAGCCGACCGGGTTGCCGAACGTGCAGGCGCGCCAGGCAAACATCAGCACGAGCAGATAGGTGGAAGGATGGATCTTGGTCGCCGGATTGCCCGTCAGGCCGTCGTAATTGTAGCCCACCAGCCACAGCATGCCGCCCGAAATGCTGAACAGCAGCGCCACCACCGCGACCAGGCCGTAGCCGGTCACCCAGTCGACGGAATTGCCGGTGCGGGGCGCGGTCGGGGCTTGACCCTGGCCAGCCCAGCCGGCCGCCGGGGTGGCGGACCGGGCGGCGCCCCGGATGGCAGCCATGTCAGGCCGCCTCGTCGACCAGCAAGGCGCCGGTCGGCAACCGCCCCATGACCGAAATGGCTTGCGAGGCCGCCGTGACGTCGCGCATCGGCGTCGCGTTCAGCGTGGCGACGAGCACGATCTCGTCGACCATGGCGACCAGCGGTGAGGCGTTGAGATTGTCGGCCAGCGCGCCGCCATCGACGACGACGAGTTCGAAATTGCGGCTCGCCTGGGCCAGCATATGCTGTGTGAAATAGACGCCCTGCGCCTCGGAAAAAGCAGCCTTCGGCCGACCCTTGCCCAGAAGCGCGACGTTGCTGCCGGGCGCGTACTGGCTGAGCGCTTCGAAGGCGTATTCGCCGCGCAGCACGTCGAGGAGACCTGGCTGCGGCTCCTTCTGGCTGCCGCCGGCATTGTTAGTGTCGATGAACAGGACACGGCTGCCCCTGGCAGCCGCCGCGTTGGCCAGCAGGCGCGCCACCCGGCCCCGCTGCGCGGCGTCCTCTGGCGCCGACGTCACCAGGATCGACGGTACCAGTGGCCAGTTCGGCGGACGCCGGCTGGAGGAGAACAGGCGTCTCAACGCCAGGCCGGCGACGGCGTCCATCTTCTGTCCGGCCGGCGCGGCGGCGCCGCCGAAAGGCCACCAGCGGCGGCGCGCTGATTTTGCCGGCAGCACGCCCACCACGGGCGCGTCGATGGCCGATTGCATCTGCGCGCTGGAAAGCACCGTCGGCGATGAATATTCCGCGATCAGCGCCATGCCGGTGCCGAGCCCCAGCCCGCCGAAGAACGCGCCGAACACCAGCAGCAACAGCGGCGGCCAGCTCTTCTTCAGGGCCGGCATGGCGTCGGAGATGATGCGCGCATTGGTGCTGTCGACATTGACCTGCTCGCGCGTTTCCTGCGCCCGTTGCAGATAAGTGGCATAGACGGAGCGCACCGCCTCGAGATCGCGTTGCAGTTCGCGCAGCTTGACCGAGGCCTGGTCGGTGTCGAGCGACTTGCTCTTCATGCCCGCGACCTTCGCTTCCAGCGCCTGCTGGTTGGCCAGCGCGCGCTCGTAGTCGGTTTCGGCGGCGGCGGCGATACGACCGAGTTCGCGCGCGATGAGCGCGCGCGTGTCGCGCAATTGCTGCTGGGCCGCCATCATCGAAGGATGGCGCGGCCCGAGCTCCGTGCCGAGCTGCGAAACCTGGTCGACAAGTGTCGCCTCCTGCGCCCGCAGGCTCGAAATCACCGCCGAGCGCATCGCTTCCGAGGTCGCGTCCGGCGCGCCGCCGGACCGGCGCAACTGGTCGACCTGCGCCTTCAGCGTCGCGGTGCGGCTCTGCGCGGCGGCGAGCTGCGTGTTGATCTCGGTCAGTTCCTGGTCGCTGACCAGATTGCCGGCGGCCATGACCATGTTGTTGGCCGACCTGTAGGCCTCGACCGCATTCTCGGCCCGCTGGACGCGCTTGCGCTGCTCGTCCAGCCGCGCCGTGATCGAGTCGGAAGCATCCGTGGCCATCTTCGCGCGCGCGCTCGCCTGATCCGCCAGGTAAGCCTGCGCGATGGCATTGGCGAGCTTCGCCGCCTTGTCGGCGCTCTTGGCGGTGACGATCACGTCGAGGACCAGCACCTTGTCGGCCCGCTTGACCGCAAGCCGCCGGCGCAGCGCATCGAGCGTCTTGCCCGTCTTGTCGGTTTCGGCCGAGCCCGAGCCCAGCACGCCGCCGAGCAAGCGGCTCAACAACCCGCCCTGCCCGTTGAATTCCGGGTCCTCGGTCAGGTTGGTCGCCGCGATTGCCCTGAGCAGCACGCCGCTCGACTGGACGACGGCAACCTGGCTTTCCACCATGGTGATGCCGCCATCGGGCGGAACGCGGCTCGGATTGACGTCGTTGGTGACCACCTGCAGGTCCTGCGGATCGACGATGATCTCCGCCACCGAGCTGTAAAGCGCCGGCGTGAACAGTCCATAGAGCAGCGCCCCGAGGGTCAGCAGCGCGGCGGTGGCAAGGATCAGGAAACGGCGGCGCACCAGAATGCGCTTCAGGTCACCCAGCTCGACGGTCGAGGACGGATAGGACGCGGCCGGCGGTGGCTCCGGCGCATATTGCATCACCTCTGGAGCGTGTTGTTGCGGCAACGAGAGCAGGGATGATTGCAAAGGTCGCTCCGACAACACTCCATGTGCCCCAAAAGCTTAAATTGCGGCTTAAGCTTAGCTATTACTCCAACTGTTAAAACACTGTTAATTATGTTGGGAGCTCCTCTGATTTTTGGCACGGAGTTTGCGTAGCAGAGGCATGGGCCGTGTTGACAGGGCGCAAGCGAGTGGGAAACGAATGGAAATGGAGCAACATCTTCCTCCAGTCCGACCGTCGCCCACCGATCGTGCCTAAAAATCGAACACCGGCCAATACCGAACATCAGAATTCTAGGGGTGCGACATGCAGGTGAGCCTGCGCCTGGACAGCGACTGCCTCCGTGCCTTTCACCTGCTGCTGCTGCAGCGCCTGGCCGCGCTCGCCGAGGTCGCGGTCAGCGTCGACGCACGCCCAGCCGGGAGCGGCATTCCAGGCAGCGTCGCGGCACTGTTCCAGCTTGAAACGGTCATCCATGGCTTGCCCGCGGACGGACTGGCCAAGCGCCTGCCGTTGTCGGCGCTGGCACCCTACCGCACGCAGCCCGCCGCCGCGCCCGACCTCGTGCTCGACCTCTGCGGCGATGTGCGAATGGAAGGAACACGCGTCTGGCATGTGACCTATGACGGCGCCGGCGGCGAAGCGGCCCTGCTGGCGTCGATCCTCGATGGCCGGACCCCGCGGGCCTGCATCGAGGAGAACGGCGCCGTCGTCGCCGAAGGACGCCTGGGCACCGAATATGGCGGCATTGCGCTCGCCTCGTTCCAAGACATGGTGGCGCGCACGGCAAGCCTGATCCTGGCGGCGGTGACGGGCGCGGCGCGGGGCGCCCTGCCCGCCCTGCCCGAGCCGGAGGACGGCAGGGGGCCGCCATCGCTGCCCTCGGCCGGCAAGCTCGGCGTCAGGGCGGGCAAGGCATTGGCGCGCCGCGTCGTCCAGAAGATCTACCATCTCTGCTACAACGCCCCGCACTGGAAGGTCGGCTGGCGCCAGACCGGCGGGCGGGATCTGTTCGACCTGCGCGCGCATCCGGCCTCTGGCTGGCGAGAATTGCCCGACGACGGCAGCCGCTTCTACGCCGATCCGTTCCCGATCCTTCATCAGGGACAGGTAACCCTGTTCGTCGAGGACTATATCCACCGCCTGGGCCGAGCCATCATTTCCGCCGTGCCGTTTGGTCCGTCGGGGCCGATCGGCCGTCCGGAGCCGGTGCTCGATCTGCCCTACCATCTCTCCTACCCCTTCGTCTTCGAGCGTGATGGCGAGGTTTGGATGGTGCCGGAAAGCTGCGCCAACCGGACGGTGGATCTCTACCGCGCCACGGCCTTCCCGGGCGGATGGGTCAAGGAAGCGACGCTGCTGTCCGACATCGTCGCCAGCGACGCCACCTTGGTCGAGCATGGCGGCTCGTGGTGGCTGTTCGCCACCGTCCGGGACGGTGAAGGCAGCGCCCGGGACGGCGGCGGCGCCTTCTCGGACGCGCTGCATCTGTGGTCGGCGCCTGACTTTCGCGGCCCCTGGACGCCGCATCCCAGGAATCCGGTGCTGATCGACATCGCCTCGGCGCGGCCGGCCGGACGCATGGTCGAACGTGACGGCCAGTTGCTGCGTCCGGTACAGGACTGCCGCAGGAGCTACGGCGGCGCCCTTGGCATCGCACGCGTCACTCACCTTGATTTGAACGGCATGGAGCAGCGTGTCGAGACGATCTTAACCCCCGGCGCGCTATGGAGTGGGCGTAAGCTGCACACGCTCAACGAGGCGGGCGGCCTGGAGTTCATCGACGGCTCGGCGATCGCGCCGCGCTGGAAAAGAGGTGGCGGTGGTTAACCTAAACGTTTGTTACTACCGGCCACCCGCGCTGGTTGCTTGAGGTTGATTATGGTCCGGAAGATATTTTCCACCACGGATTGTGGAGACAGAAGATGACCAGCATGAAGGGCAGCGAAATCACCCCCGCCGACGCTGACCCCATCGAAGTCGACGTGGCGATCGTTGGCGCCGGAATGGCCGGCACCACGCTGGCAACCGTGTTGGCAAAAGCCGGCCGCAAGGTGGCACTGATCGATCCGCACCGCGTTCATCACGACGAGTTCCGGGCCGAAAAAATCGGTACCGATCAGATACGGCTGTTCGAGAAGCTCGGCCTCGACAAAACGATCATGCGGCTCGTCACGCCGTTTGACGACATTCATGTCTTCCGCCTTGGCCAGTTGTTCGCGCGTGAGCGCAGGCCCGAATACGCATTTTCCTATGGAGCGTTGATCAACGGGCTGCGCGATGCCCTTCCCCCGCAAGTGCCGATAACGGTCGGCAAGGTCGCCGAGGTCTCGACCGGACCGGACCGGCAGCGCCTTGTGCTGAACGACGGCAGGGTCATCACGGCTCGCCTGCTGGTGGTCGCCACCGGTCACAGCGAAGCGGTGCGGCGCGCCATCGGCGTCGAGCGGGTCGAGCAATCGAAAGCTCATTCGCTGTCGATGGGTTTCGACCTCGCCATTCCGCCGCGCGAATGCGGCTACCAGGCCGTCACCTGCTACGGCAGGCGGGCCAGCGACCGCGTCGCCTACATCACCGTCTTTCCTCTCGGCGACAAGATGCGGGCCAACATGTTCGTCTATCGCACCGTGGCCGAACAATGGACGAGGGACTTTCGGGCCAATCCGCAGAAAATGCTTTGCGAATTGATGCCTGAAATATCGGCGCAATGCGGCAACTTCGCTGTCTCAAGTCCCGTCGAGGTCCGGCAGATCAACCTGACCACGACGCAAGGCCATCGCCGCGACGGGGTCGTCTTCATCGGTGACGCGTTCTGGACGACATGCCCGACGCCGGGCGTCGGCATAGGGCGGGTCATGATCGACGTCGATCAGCTCCATTCCGTTCACATTCCACGCTGGCTGGAAACGCCAGGCATGGCGGCGGACAAGATCGCCGCTTTCTATGACGATCCGGTCAAGCTGGCCTCCGATGAGGCCGGCATGCGTGTGAGTGTCTATGCCAGGCGGATCACCACCGAAACCGGGCTGGAATGGCGCGCGCGGCGCCTGCGCAACAACACGGCACGCAGGCTGATGATCATCGGCCGCAAGGTGCGCCATTTGGGAATGCGGCGGGAGCCGGGCATGGCGTGAGGGGGCTTTCCACCCTCTATCGTCATCGTGGTTCTGTCCTGAGGGCCGTACCTCTAACCTGCCTCCACCCCTCCCGGAGAAGGAAACCGCTGGAGCGCTTCACCGGGACAGCGACATCGCGCTCAAAAAGCAGATCCAGTGCCGTTCGGTGGGAACAAGCGGCTTGCCGACAGGTTATTCCCGCAGGAGATCCTGTCATGGTCAAGAATATCGACCGCGCGTTGCAGGATGCTATTCTGGCAATGCGCATTCTTCGCAAATCCATCATTGATCATGGGCATATGGAAGCCATGGCCGAATTTGACGGCTTGATGAGCGTGACCATATCGGAGGCCGAGCGCCAACTCACCAGTTGGCAGACCGGTCATCGCGCCGAGCGATCGGACCACGCAGAATCCTGACGCGATCTCAAAGCTCGGACCCAACGGAACCTTGCCGAACGGCGTTGGTTTCATGGAATGCGACACGCTGCCGGAGGACAAAGTGGCCCGATTGGTCGACAAGCATAAGCTTGAGAGAGCCGATCGCGAGTCGCGGCTCATCCTCGACGCCGAACGGCAGGCCCGCGACGCAAAGACCGAGCGCCTTCGCAAGCAGCGACTGTCCGCCGAGCCAAGCGGCGAGCGACAGAAGCCCGCACCGCCGAAGCGGCGTGGGTGACGGCCTGCTCGTTCGCAAAGGCAAAAGGCGCGATCGGTCGATCGCGCCTTTGTTCGACCGGCGAATGCAGTAGCCCATTCAGAGCGTGGTCGGTAACCCTGAAGATCCGCTTAGAGCAGTGACGGCCGAAAGCCGTTCGCGCTTCTGCCAGGTTGGCTTCTCGTATTTCTTCACCAGCTATCTCCCCTTGTTGGATACCGCAGAGAACACCGGCTTCGCCGCCAATGTCAATTGTACCATGACGACCGTGGTGATTGTTCGAAACGCCCCGCGCCGGGCGAATCGGTCCACCGTACTTTCAAATCCGCCGGTACGGGATAGATTTAGGACCGAGAAAGCGCCACAAGCCGCGTGGGAGGACCTTGCCAATGTCAGACACCGCCTTGCCGCTGGTGATCAGCGCGCCCGAGCCGCGCACGCTCGAACTGATCTTCACGCCGCCGCAGCTGGCGCGCCTCAAGGCGCATTATCGCATCGTCGAGACGACGCCCGACGGCGTGGCGCGGCTGCCGGCCGAGGTGCTGGCCGAGGCCCGCTACATCGTCGGCCAGCCGCCGATCTCCCCGCGGACGCTTGAGGCGATGAAGGCGCTGCGCTGCGTCTTCAATGTCGAGAGCAACCTCCTCGACAACATGCCCTACGAAACACTGTTCGCACGGGGTATCCATGTCGTCACGACGGGCCTGGTCTTCGCCGAGCCGGTAGCCGAGCTCGGCCTGGCCATGGCGCTCAACCTTGCCCGCGGCATCGTCGATGCCGATCTTGCTTTCCGCAAAGGCGAAGAACTGTGGGGCGGCGACGGCAACCAGACGGCGCGGCTGCTTTCAGGAGCCGATGTCGGCATCATCGGCTTTGGCGATCTCGGCCGCGCCCTCAACCGCCTGCTGTCGGGCTTCCGCACCCACACGAAGGTGTTCGACCCCTGGCTGCCGCCGTCGATCCTGAGGGAAAACGGCGTCGAGCCGGCCTCGCTGGACGAGGTGCTGTCATCAAGCGACTTCGTCTTCGTCGTCGCCTCAGTAACCTCCGAGAACCAGGGGTTTCTGGGCGCCGATGCTTTTGGCAGGATGCGCAAGGGAGCCGCCTTCATCCTGCTCAGCCGTGCCGGCGTGGTCGATTTCCCCGCCTTGATGGCGGCTGTGAAGAGCGGCCACATCCTTGCCGCCAGCGATGTCTTTCCCGAGGAGCCGCTGGCAGTCGACCATCCCGTGCGCGCGCTGCCCGGCTTCCTGCGCTCCGCCCATCGCGCCGGCGCCCTCGACATCGCCTTCAAACGCATGGGCGACATGGTGCTGGAGGACATGGACCTGATCGACCGTGGCCTGCCGCCGCTGCGCTCCAAACGCGCCGAGCGCGAGACGGTGTCGAGGATGCGCTCGAAGCCGTCCGACAGGAATTGAGCAACCGCGCGGGTGTGCTCAACCGCATAGGCGGGTTTTGTACCAAACCGTACGCTGAATCCCCTTTGAGATGCACCTTCGGAGGCGTAAAAAACAACCTCAGGGAGGTAGCGATGGTTGGAAGCCATATAGACGTGGCGCGGGCAGCTATCGAAGCCAGCTTCCTGCTACGACATCGTTCCATTGCTGGAAACATCGCCTTTCGCCGCGAAATGGACCATTCCAGGCGCGCGATCGCGCAAGCGCGCGAGCTTCTGAAACGCCTTCGCCAACGCCAGCGCGATGGCAACAGTCGAGCCTGGGAAGCTACAGACCCGGTTCCCTTTGCCGTCTCAGCGTTCGATGCCGACATTCTGCGCGCTGTGTTTCGAGATCTGGTCTCCGAAGCGAACGTGCCCGAGTGTCAATGGCGCGATCTGGCCAAAAGCCTGGTTCACGAGTTTACCGGCTGCGAGCTGGTCGAGACCGGCTTGATAGAATGGCTCATCCACAAATAGTGACCCGCAAAGGTCCGTGAGCCCGTCTCCCAGAGATGCCCGCGCTTCCTGATGGAACGATCGCGCCGCCGGCTGGTTTTGCAAATGGCCGGGCGGTGGGAAGCCCGGCGTACTCGGAAGGCCCGTCACGAGTCGCGTCGGTGGCGGGCCTTTCCATGTCCAGCAGCGATATTGGCCGAAGGCCCCATTCGTGGCCGTGCAGTGGGCGCCCTTCTCCGAACCGGTCCTGGTCGGCCAGGCCTTCGTGCTGACCGGAGCGGGGCCGGGCTGCCTGCCGGTCATCATGCGCCAGCAAGTCGGCAGGATCAGCCTGCGCCACGCGATGCGGATGTGCGGCGTCGTCAGCCTCGATGACACGCGCCTCGACCAGCTTGTGGCCAGCCTCGCGCGCGAACGCTAGAGTGGTCGGGGCCAATGACGATTTGGCCGGGCCAGCAAGAGGATCGCGATGCTCAACACGGTCGACTATGGCGGCAAGGAAGCCGATATCGTCCATGCGCTGGAGGAAGACATCATCTTTGGCCGGCTGGCGCCCGGCACGCGGCTGGTCGAGGACGTGCTGCTGGCCCGCTTCCCGGTCTCGCGCCACACCATCCGCCAGGCCCTCTACCAGCTGGAAAGGCTTGGCGTCGCCACGCGCGAGCGCAATAAGGGCGCCACGGTGCGCCGGCTCGCCCCCGAGGAAGTCCGCCAGATATACGAGGTGCGCGAGATGCTGCAGCGCCAGGCCGCGCTGATGATCCGGCTGCCGGCGAGCGAGGCGCTGATCGCCGAGCTGATCGAGATCCACCGCGTCTACAGCGCCCATGTCGACGCCGGCTACCTCAGAGGCATCCATGAGGCCAACGACCGCTTCCACCTCACCATGTTCTCGGCCTGCGGCAACGCCTATCTCGTCTCCTCGATCGAGCACTATATGCGCCTCAGCCTGCCGGTACGGGCGAATTCGCTGGCCGACCGGGACAAGCTCGAAATCTCGCGCCAGCATCATCTGATGATGATCGAGGCACTGAAGCGCAGCGACAATTGGGTGCTGGCGCAGCTCTGCGTCGACCACCTGCAGCCGAGCAAGGCGTTTTATCTCAGGGAGGTCGAGATGGGACCGGTGGGCCGCGACGCCGGCCAAGGATGATGACGGGCAGCGCCGGGGACAGGTGACGCGCTGCCGCGCCATTCTATCTGACCTTGATGACGACCTTGCCTTTTGCCCGTCCGGTCCCGACATAGGTCAATGCTTCGTTGGTCTGTTCGAATGGGAAGACCCGATCGACGACGGGGCGTACGGCGCCGGATTCGATGAGCGACGTGATCTTGCCCAGCTGGTCGCCCTGCGCCCACATGAACAGGAACGAATAGTCGACACCGGCGCGTTTTGCCTTGCGGCGTATGCCACGGCTGAGCAGGCCCACGATCAGCCTCAGGACGATGTTGAGGCCTTGTTTCCTGGCAAAGTCGGAATCCGGGGGACCGGAGATGGAGATCAGCTTGCCGCCCGGCTTCAGAACGCGCAGCGATTTTTCGAGCGTCTTGGCGTCCTGGCTGTTCAGGACAACGTCGTAGCCCTGCAGGACGTTTTCGAAATCGTCCTTCTTGTAATCGACGACGATATCGGCGCCGAGACTTTTGACCAGATCGGTGCTCGCCGCGCTCGCTGTTGTCGCGACCGTCGCGCCAAGATGCTTCGCCAGCTGGATGGCGAAGGTCCCCACACCGCCGGAACCGGCCTGGATGAAGACTTTCTGGCCCTTCCTCAGTTTGGCTTTCTCGACCAGCACCTGCCAGGCAGTCAGGCCGACGAGCGGGATCGAGGCGGCCTCTTCCATGCTGAGGTTTTTTGGCTTCAGGGCCACGTCGGCTTCGTTCATGGCTATGGATTGCGCGAATGTCCCGATCCGGCCATCGCGCGGCCGGGCATAGACTTCGTCGCCTGGCTTGAAGCCGCGGACTTTCGATCCGACCCGCACGACGATCCCTGCCACGTCGTGGCCCAGAATGAAGGGCGGGCGATAGGGCAGGATGGGTTTGAACTCTCCGTCCCGGACTTTGGCATCCAGGAGGTTCACGGCGGCGGCATGGATCTCGACCAGGACATCATCGTCCCGCGGATCCGGCTCTGGCATTTCGGCCAGCCGCAGGGCGCCCTTCTTCTGATATTTGTCGACGACAAAGGCTTTCATCATGGTCACTTTCTGAAAATCGTTTGCTCAGGCAGGCAAGCGGAACTGCTTGCGCAAGGTCTTGTCGAACATCCCGGCGGGCGCGAAGCGACGCAGCAGGCTGACCTGCCGGGCCGCCTTGCCCGCGGTGTAGCGCCGGCGCGGCTGGCTGGCGGTCGCCGCTTTGACGACCACATCCGCCACCACTTCCGGCCGATCGGCTTTGGGCATCACATCGGCAAGCAACGCCTTGAAGCCGGCTCGCGCCCGATCGTATTCCTTCAGCACGGAATCCGGTTCTATTCCATTCTGGTCGAAGACGGTGCGCACGAATGCCGGCTCGATGACCGAGACGCGAATATTGAAGGCACGAATCTCATGATCGAGCGATTCCGAATAACCTTCGAGCGCGTGCTTGACCGCGGAGTAATGCGCCGAATATGGCGCGGGTACCAATCCCAGGATCGAGCCGATATTTATGATGCGTCCTACGCCCTGCCGCCGCATCGACGGCAACACCGCATTGGTCACGCGCATGACGCCGAACAGATTGACGTCGAACAGCGCCTGCACCTGCGAGATCGAGGATTCTTCGGCTCCTCCAAACATGCCGACGCCGGCATTGTTGACCAGCAGATCGATGCGGCCGGTCTGCGCGTGTATGGTTGAAACGAGTGCATCGATGGCCTTGTCGTCGGTCACATCGCAAACCAGCATGGTTACTCCGTTCGGGCTGTCGCCGAGCTTGCGGCGGCTTGTGCCGAACACGGTAAATCCCGCTCGCGCCAGCGCTTCCGCGCTGGCGCGGCCGATGCCCGAGGAGGCTCCCGTGACGAGCGCGGTCTTTCCCGAATTCCTGTTCATTTGGTGCTCCAAAATCATGAGGGCTAGCTTTTTCGCCTCGTTAGAATTACGCTCGTAATATCATATTACACTCATAATGCAATAGAAGAAAGGAATCGCAGCCATGCGCTATGAAAAAGGCCGGAAGGACGCCTCGCGCAGCCGGATCATGGAGGTTGCCGCCAACCGTTTTCGCGGTGACGGTATCGCTGCGTCCGGGCTCGCAACCATCATGAAAGACGCCGGCCTGACCAACGGGGCCTTCTATCCGCACTTTCAATCCAAGGCGGCGCTTGTCCGTGAAACCGTGGCAGCGGCCTTGGAGGATCAGTCGGACCAGATCCGCGAAGCTTTGGCTGCCGGCGGCCTGGATATGGCCATCGACGCTTATCTGTCGACGGCACACCGGGACAATCCGGGACAGGGCTGCGCGTCCGCCGCATTGCTGCCGGAGATCGCACGCGAGCCTTCCGAAACACGTCAACTCTATACCGAGCGCTTGCTGACCCAGGTGCGCCAGGTGGCGGCGGAACTGCCGCCGCGGACCCGGAATCGGGAAAGCGTTGCGCTGGGCATCTTTGCGACCCTTATCGGCGCCCTTCAGATGGCCCGCGCCGTGGACGGAACGGAACTCTCGGAACGCATCCTGGCGGCAGGGGCAGACGCGGCGCGCACGCTGATCCAGCGGGATAGCGAGGCTTCCTCCTAGGTTCGAGCGAAGTTGTAGGCTCAGACGAAGTCTGCAAGGTGCCGGCAAGCTGATCTTGGCTTTCGTAGCAGAGGCGCTTGACGGTCGCTGGGCGCTGAAACTTTCCGCAAGCCGGCCTCGTTGCTGCGCAATCGCTTCCTGAGGCGATGACAAGTCCCTCCAATCAATGCCTCGCTGGCTGCGCCCGCGAGGCCTTTTTTGTGCGGCGACAAGGCCGTCCTGCCGGAACCCGGAACCATCCGCGAGCCGCGAAGTTGTCCAGACGACCTGAAGCCTGGTCGTCCAGCGTCAGCGGCGATGAGCAGCAGCGGGGAAGATTGCTCAAAACCAAGCAGTCGCCTGGAGCCGTGGCTCGCGTTCCAAATACCGCAAATATTTCTAACCTTGATCGTTGCTTCGACGATCACAAAGCAACAGGGAAGGATCCAGTCATGAACATCAAGATGATCTGTCTTGGCGCGATGGCGCTTTCGATGGCCACCGGTTCGGCTCTCGCGGGAGGCAGCACGGGAACATCCGCTCTCGACGATCCTGCCAAGATGAAGCCGTTCTACACGGACTCAGGCATGAAGAAGATGGTCGGCAATGATGACTTCGTCAAAGCCTGGAAGGCCCTCACGCCCGAGGACCAGACCGCCATGAAGACCGCCTGCGCCGACGAGGCCAAGAACGCCAACCCGACCAACACGCATCCGGAGTTCTGCAGCAGCGTGAAATTGAACGGCGGCAGTTGATAACGCGCCGCAGCCGTGAAAACAGCCCCGTTCGCGGGGCTGTTTTCGTGACCGCCGTGCTTTGCCCTGCCGCTACTCATTCGGCCCCCACTCCAAGTGCCTGACCCCACGAGTTTTTGCCTCGATCAACACATTTCCCGCTTTTTTCAAGAAGAGGAAAAAACAGCGTCCTTGCTCTGGCCATGTTGCACTGCGAAATATATGCTGCATTGCAATATCGGCTACCCGGCCGGACAGGTGACGGCTGGGCGCAAACGAAGGAGCTGTGGTGGCGGCATCGTTTCGGCCTGACATACAGGGCTTGCGCGCGCTGGCGGTTGGCGGCGTCGTCGCCTACCATTTCGGCCTCACGGCGCTGCCTGGCGGCTTTGCCGGGGTCGACATCTTCTTTGTCATTTCCGGCTGGCTGATCACCACGCATTTGATGCAGGAGATCACCGAGACCGGCCGGCTCGACCTCTGGCGCTTCTATGCCAGGCGCGCACGGCGCCTTCTGCCGGCCGCCATCTTCGTCATCCTGGTCACGCTCGCCGTCGGCACCTTCATCATGGCGCCGCAGGAACAGGCGCTCTATTCGCGCGGCGCCATGTATGCCGCGGCCTACACCATCAATCTGTGGCTGCTGCGCTGGTCGTTCGACTATTTCGCCGCCGATGCCTTGAGCAACCCCTTCATCCACTTCTGGTCGCTGTCGGTGGAGGAGCAGTTCTATCTCGTCTGGCCGGCACTGCTTGTCTTCGCCGCCTGGCTGCATCGGGGCCGGCGCATGACGGTGCTCGTGATCGGTACCGTCGGCCTCGCCTCCTTCGCGGCTTGTCTCTGGCTCACCAGTCTCTCGCCGGCCTGGGCTTTCTATTTCTCGCCGCTGCGGGCCTGGGAATTCGCCGCCGGCGGCCTGGCGACCTTTGCCGCGCCAATCTTGTGGCGGCATCAGTCCTGGCTGCGGGCGGCACAGGGATGGCTGGGCTTGGCGCTGATCGCCGTCGCCTATCTCTGTTTGAGCGAAGACCTGCCCTTCCCCGGCTGGTACGCGCTGCTGCCGGTTGCCGGCTCCGTGCTGGTGCTGTTGAACGGCGCCGGCGAGCAGGGCGATGCCCCGGCCAGGACTCGCTGGCGAGCCTCGGCGCCCGCCGCCATGCTCTCGCTGCCGCCCTTGCAGTGGGTCGGCACGCTCTCCTATTCGCTCTATCTCTGGCATTGGCCCGTCATCGTCTATGCCACCATGCTGCAGCCCCACCTCGGCGTGGCGCAGCGCATCGGCTGCGCCGTGCTGGCGCTGGCGCTGTCGGCGGCCACCTACCGGCTGATCGAAAACCCCGCGCGGCGCGGCGACTGGCTGGCGGCGACAGCCAGAGCCTTTCGCTTCGTCGCCAGCCCGGCCGCAGGACCGCTTCGGCTTTTCCCCGGGCTTGCCCTCGCCCCGGCCCTCGTGCTGACCGCCGCCGGCGTGGCTGCGGCCTACGCCAACGCGCATCTGGCCACGCGCAACATCGACCCCACCCAGCGCGGCATTGAAGAGGCCGCCGAACAGCCGTCCATCGCGCGCGCCGTCGACAAGGACTGCCTGCTCGATTTTCACACGGTGGAGCCGAAACCTTGCACCTTCGGGCCGGCCGACGCCGCCCACACCATCGTGCTGTTCGGCGATTCGCATGCCGACCACTGGTCGACGCCGCTGGTCGAGGCAGCAAAACGCAACGACACCAAAGTGATCACCTACCTCAAATCCTCGTGCCGCGCTTCACGCCTGTCGACCTTCAACGCCGTGCTCAAGCGCGACTACACCGAATGCGACGCCTGGCGCGAACAGGCGATTTCAGACATTATCCGCAGCAAGCCGCGCCTGGTGGTGATCTCGGAATTCTCGATCGGCAATCTGACACGCGACATGTCCGCCGCCAGCCGCAAGGCCGAGATAGCTCGCTGGCAGGCTGGCCTGCGCTCCACCTTGGAGGCCTTCAGCCAGGCAGGCGTCGAGGCCGCCGTCATCCGCGACACGCCGATCGGCGACAGCTTCGCGAACGCCTGCGTCGCCCGCGCGCTGTGGTGGCGCGAGGCGCCGTCGCTGTGCGACACGCCGAGGGCCGAGGCCGCCAATGACGACGTGGCCGCCGCCGAGCGCGCGGTGGTGAAAAGCATCCCCGACACGCTCTATGTCGACCTCACCGACCGCTTCTGCGGCCCGACCGAATGCCACGTCTTCATCGACGGCAAGCTCGCCTTCCGCGACAGGCATCATCTGGCGACGGCCTTTGCCGAGACATTGGCAGGACCGCTGGAAAAGGCGCTGTTTTAGAGGGTTCCTTTCCCCTTGTGGGAAAAGGAAGCGCGCCCGCTTACTCGGCCCCCGTTGCATCCAGGGGAAATGGACGGCGGCGGCCAAGGTTCAAAACGCCCCCCAGCATGCTGACAGGTACGGCCAGGGCGGCATCGCCGGACAGGTCCTTTCGCGCCCCGGCAAACAGCTCGAACGATCGATCCACCGATTTATGGGAACAGGGCCGCGGCTGCAGCGTTTATTAGGCGCACCTTAAGAAGGAGGTTGTCATGAAAAAGCTCTTGCTTGCATCCGTGATCGCGGTCGCTTCGGCGGTGGCGGTGATCGCTCCGGCAAATGCCGCCAGTATCACGCTCGGCATCGGGAACGGCTATGATGACGACTACTACGTTCCCAGACATCGCGACTATTACCGTCACTACTCCGACGATAGCGACTATTTCGGTGGCTACTCCGACGATGGTGCCTATTACCGCCGTCACCACTATCGTTATGGCGTGTACGACGACGGCTACCGGCCGCGCTATTACGGCATGTACCATCGCCGCTGCCACACCGAGCTGGTGAAGCATTGGCGCCACCACCACCGTGTAATCGAGAGAGTGCGGGTCTGCGGCTACTGACCTTGGGATTTGGCCCGGCCGGCGTTAGCCGGCCGGATCAATATTGCCGTCCGGCTTGCGTAAAACACCAGCATCTGCCGGCGCGCCCGCATCGTCGGGGTTGAACAACCCTAACGCCCCATCATCATCCCATAGTGCACGGCCAGCAGGTCGAGCCCTACCTTCAACAGCTTCGTCACCACGTCGCGGCCTTCGCCATCCTGTTCGGCCACGGTCTTCACCGGCTGTTCCAGGCACACGACCTTATGCACGATTGCCGCCACATCCCAATGCCCGAGGGCCCGTGTTGCGGCGGCGTGCGCGCGGCCGGCGTTGAGCACGCTGTCGGCGATGCCGCCGCCGATGCGGCCGCCGTCGACGCGCTCCGTCCAGCGCATCGGCTTGATATCGGCCTGCTGGCTGCACCGGAAGTGCTCGCGGTAGCGCATGCCGGCCTCGCGCTGTTGGCGGGTCAGCGAGGTGATGCCCAGCAGCGGGTCGACATTGCGCACCCGCACGATGCCGCCGGTGGAAGTGTGGCCGTCATTCGACACCTCGTAGACGCGCCGCGCCTCGGCCGTGCCCGGTGTCAGCCGCTTGCGGCCGAAGGCATCGTCCTTCAGCGCGAAATCATGGCCGACCTCGCGACGGATGCGCACCTGCTCGGCCTCGCCTCTCGGCAGTTTCGGCGCTTGCGGCCTGGCAGGTTTTTTTGGGCATGGGTGGCTCCTTGGTTGTGTTCGAGTGGTGGCCAATTCTCAGTCGGCTCTGGCATGGCCGAGGGCGTCCCCCTCTCCGTCCGGGCTTCGCCGGGCCACCTGCCCGCCGCTTCGCACAGGCGAGGAAACCAGGCCGGCGCCCCTCCGCGCCAGCAACTCCCGCATCACCCGCCGCTCGCGCACTTCGATGCAGAGCTGCGCGCTCGAAGGGCAGAACTGCGCGTTGCCGCTCCTCACCTCGCCGCGCACGAAGCGCTGGATGGCGGCCTGCAGGTCGCCCAGCTCGGCATCCCTGATCGCGCCGAGGTAGCCGCGCAGTTGCATCTCGACGTCAGTCAGGGCGGATTGCGGGAAGCAGGAGAACATTGCCGCCAGCGCCTTCGTTGCCTGCTGCAGTTCGACCGTGGTCATATCCGCGGATCTCCTCGATGATGGCGTTGGCGGCGTCCCCGTGGGTTTTCGGCCTGGTCCAGCCCGGCGGCTTTTTGAGCCGGCCCGGTCTTTCGCGCCCTTCGCGCGCTGAAAAAGCCGAAGCTTTTTCCATCTGGTTTCTGGACTCTGGAGAATGCCGCGTCAAAACATCGGCATTTGCTTGGGTATGCGCCTTTGTTTTCAAGGCGGTGGCGGCTCCGCCGCGCGCGCCGGCGGCCGCTCTCGCCTCGCTCTTGAGCCGCGCCTTGCGCAGCTCCTTCGTCAGTCTCTTGTGTCCGATCTCGTCGCCCTCGCGCTCGAAGAAGGCGAGCAGCTCGGCACTGATCGCGCGCCATCGCTTCAACGGCAGGCGCGCCACGCGCGCCAGCCTCGCGTCATCCTCGGGCAGGCTTCCCCCGGCGTTCCACATCGCCATCAGCAGCAGCATGTAGGCGCCGATCTGCTCGGTCGAGAGTTGCAGCGTGTCGCCGACGAAATCGGAGACGTAGAGCTGCATGAAGGGCCGTTCGCTCATGCCGCGCACCACCTCGTTCTTACAGCCGCGCTAATGGAACCCGCCGCCGGTCCGGACGTTGTGACGCGTCCATGCCCAAGGGGAGGATTGCCCATGACGGCTTTCATGCCGGTGACCCTGCGTTTCTGCGACAACAAGACCATGCTGGTCGGCTCGGTGGCCGATGCGGCGATGGCGCTTCGTCACCAATGGCCCGACAAAACCGCGCCGGGCTATCTCGAGGCGGCACGGCTCGTCCGGCTCGCGGTCGAGGGTACTTGCTGTCCGCGCCCCGCCTTCGAGGCCTTCCGCGAGGCGGCCAGGCAACAAGGCATATTGGTGGCCAAGCCAAGAAGCCGCGCGCATGAGTGGCTCGACGCGGCGGCGAGCCCCTGAGACGGCCGCGATGCAACCGGCGGCAGGCCTTGTGCGTTTATGAGCGTCGGCTCGAAAGCCGCGCCCGGACCGAAGGTGAATGCCGTGGGTACGATGAAGACCGGAGTGCCGCTCAAAGTCTCCCTGGACGGCCATGTCGAGGAGATCGAGACTGTCAGCGAGGCCGCCGATTTCCTGCAGCGCTGGCCGATCGAGCGGCGGGGCCACGTCTATCGCAGCGCCCTCAACGCCTGCAGCGCCGCCATCGCGGCGCAGATCTCGCAATCCGATGCAATGAAAGTGTTCACCGGCTTTGCCCGGGTTGCCGGCATTCTGGTTGCCGGCGGCGGCCCGGCGACGATGCTGGAGCGACGGGCGGTGCAGCCGCCCAAACAAGGGCGCCAGATGCCGAAATAGCGGTGCGGCGCGATAGGCGTTCACGGTAATTCTCCCGGTATTGGCGGCGATCGAAACTGGTGACGGCGGCGTGAGAAGCGCCTTTTCCTCCATTCAACGGGGAGAAGGGACCGAGCTTCACCCGGCTTCGCAAACAGGGCGGTGAAAGCGCGCCTGATGATAGCTGCAGTAGCTTTTCAACGCCGTGGTGCGCATGCCGCAGCACAGCATGTCCTGGCCGGGCCGTCCGCGGGGCTGACCATTTTTAGCATCTTCCTCCAGCGCCAGGTCGAGCGGTGCGCGGCAGCGGGTGAACAGGCAATCGATGAAGCGCATGGCCACGCCATGCGGCTGCCGGCCGATAGGACCGCGCGGCGACGCCGGCACCTTGAAGCGGTAGGTTTGCCCATCAGCGATCAGCACGCCCGCCTCGCGTTGGAAAAGCCGTGGCCGGACGGGCGAAGGGGCCTGCTTCGGCCGCACGGCCGGTGTGCTCCCCGGCTGCGGGATGGCGCCGGCACGGCTCGTTGGAGGTTCCGCCTTGGCGGCTCGGCTCGCCGCCTTGGCCATCGCCGTGCCGGCTGCCGACGGGCCCTTGCCATTGGCGAAGCCGATCGCGCCCAGCATGGCATTGCGATGGACGATGCCGATAATGGCGTTGCGCGATACTGGGCTGCCGCGCTGTGCGCTGAACGCCGCCGCGATCCTGGAGGCCGAAAGCCCATCCCCGAGCCAGGCGGCAATCGCCTGCAATTCGCTGTCACTGTAGCTTGCCATGTCCGTCTCCATTGCGCGGCCAGCGGCCGCCGTGGACGGCGCCGTCAGGCAAGCGTCGGTTTGCCCGCGGCCGTCATGGGCGCTGTCGGGCCTGGTCGGCCTGTCGGCCGCTGGGATTGCTGTGGACGAGCCGGCTCTCAGCCTCGCCGGGCGACCTGCGGCGAGGCGCGCAAGCCGCGCCCGCGCCAGGTCTCTATCGGGGGGCCGAACCAGCCCTGCCCGTCATCGGCTCGTACAGGATCTACGGTGCCGTTCTGCGTGCGACAGGCAACACCCGCGGCCGGGTCGAATGGGGGGCCGGAGCCGCGGGGAGCGGCGGCTCCGGCCGTTCCGGCCGCCGGGAACGGGCGGACCGGACGCAAGGCCGATGCACCAAGGCAATCGGCTTCGCGCTTCGCCCCGGCCGGGGAGGAGGCGGCCGGGGCGGAAGGGAAAGGGCAGGCCGGCAAGGCCGGTCTGGAGGTGCTGTCGACTCTGAGAGGGTTGAGCTTTTGCATGAGTTGATATAAGCATAACTCAAAAATTGATGCAAGCCATTCTTTCATGGACGAAAGCAGGACTTGCCGCTCACATGAGGCCATGGTGAAAACGCAACTGTCGATCAGGGTCGGGGCCGCGATCCGCCAGGCACGCAAGCAGCGTGGCCTGGTCATGCGCCACATCGCCGAGCACAACGACACCGATGTCGCCGCCGTCGGCAACTGGGAAACCGGGCGCAACCTGCCCAAGACCGAAAACTTGCTGAAGACCGCCGCCTTCCTGCGCGTCGACCCCGTGGCGCTGGGCCAAGGGCAGGTCGTCTTCCTCGACGATGCCGGCCCGGTGGCGGACGCCGAGATCGTCACCGACGCCGGCCCGCTGCCGGCCGGAGCGATGGACATTCCGGTGCTGGGCGCCGCCGTCGGCGGCGACGACGGCGACTTCACCTTCAACGGCGAGCCGGCAGGATACGTGCAGCGTCCGCCAGGGGTCCGCAACCTGCCGAGAGTATTCGCGCTCCATGTCCTCTCGGATTCCATGGTGCCGCGCTACGAACCCGGCGACATGATCTATTGCGGCGGCCGCGACGCGGTGCCGGGCGACCATGTGGTGATCGAGACCTTTCCCGACGAGAACGAGAAGAACGGCAAGGCCTTCATCAAGAAACTGGTCCGGCGCACGGCGGGTGAGCTGGTGGTCGAGCAGTACAATCCGCCCAAGACGCTGACCTTCAATCGCTACGCCATCAAGCACGTCTGGCGGGTGATTCCGCTGAAGGAACTGCTGGGATACTAGGCCGGGCCTGCGTACCGCGGGCTATCGCCCGCGAGCCACGATAGCATTCAGCGTCAAGGACAACACCGTGACGATCTTGCAAGCCTTTCACGCAGGGCGAGACGTTGCCCTCTTCGACGAAGACGACGTCTGCTGACGACTTGGCCAGCCGGCGCCCTCAAGCCCGCCTCGACCCCTCCAGCGGCACGTCGCGGCCGCTCAGCATGCGCGCTTCCGAGCGCACGCGCTGGCGCTCGTCGATGAAAGCGGCCTGGATCGAGATCGCCGTGCCAGGCAGCCCGTCGGCCCGGCAGGCCGAGCAGACAATGCGGCCCGACAGCGCGGCCAGCGGCGTGCTCCCATTCACACCGAAGCGCTTCAACTGATCGGGCCGCCACCACCTGTTGCGGCCGCAATCGGCGCACTCGACCGACAGCGAGGCGACCTGCGCGATCACTGCTTCCCTGCCTGGCAACGCCATCACTTCTCCGTCCTTTTGTTCGTGCTTTGTTCCTATCTTCCCGTGTTTCGAAGCAGGAGTCGAGTCGCAGTTTCCAAACTCATCCAAAAGTCTCCCTTCTATGTATGTTTGAGTTATGCTTATATCACACTTGCAAATGTGAGTCGGCGCGGGATCACCTCGCGCCAGATCCGGGAGCAAGAATGGATGCCGCCGATTTCGCCCGCGCCTGCGGCTACACCGGCGACAGTCCCGCCTTGCTCGAAGCCTTCGAGGCGATCCGCCGCACCGGCATCGCGCAGGCCCGCCTGGATCATTTCAGGCGCAAGGCCGTCATCGACGAGTTGAAGCGCGCCGAGCCGCTGTTCCTGGCCGCGATCGACCCGGCGCTGTCGGCGCACGAAGCCGTCGAGGATGCAGCCCGTTTCATCGCCGGCTGGCGCAACATGCCGCGCTGGCGCCAGGAACGGCGCCTGGCCGATCTTGCCAGGGCGAAGCAGCAGCGGCTCGTGGCGCGCTTCTTCCGCCGTTTCGGCCATCGTCTTTGGGCACTTGAAGCAGCCTGAGGCCCGAGCACGGCTGGACCGAGCCATTTGCGGTTTCAATCCCTGATTTTTCTTTCTAGATTGCGCCTGGGGTGCCTGTTCGTTCGACGCACATAATTTGGAATGTTCAAGACTGCCCGCTCAAAAGTTCAGACCTGGATAACGGCCGGCGCGGGGACCATTGCCGCCTTGTTCGTCGCCGGCCTGATGGGGGCATTCGGCGCCCTGCCCGCCCATGATCCACCACAATTGCCGCCAGACGCCGTCATCGAGGCCGGCCGCTGGCGCCTGCAGCCGGTGCGCGCCTATGTCGGCCATGCCGGGGTCCACGGCGTGCCGCTGAAGCCGGGCCAGAAGGCACTGGTGCTGGAAGTCGACATGACCAACCGCACCGCGCAATCCGACAAGGGCTATTTCAACGTCTTCGCGCCGGACGGCGTGATCCTGTCCGATCCCGTGCCGATGATCGTGTTGACACGCGATTCCACGATGACGCCGGAACTGCATCCCGGCATGACCGAGCGCATGGCCTATGTCTGGCCGCTTGCCGGGGACGCCGCCGTGCCGGCAAGCCTCGCCTTCGGCGTCACCGCCGAGATCTTCAAGCCGCGCGACAATCTCTATGGCACACCAGGCTGGTACAACCCCTACCGGCTCGGCACCGTCACCTTGCCGGTCGCCGACCTGCCGACGGCCGGGCAGTCGCAGAGTGGGCAGTCTCAGAGTGGGCAGCCGGAAAGCGGCCCATGAGGATACGCGTGCTTAGCAATCTCGCGATCCTTTGCGCCACCGTGGTGCTGAGCTACGGCATGCAGATGACGAAGCCGCATTATGCCGACCTTACCGCACCTATCCCCATCGATGGTTCGATGCATGACACGGTGCGCGCGCGCAGCTTCGTTGTCAGCTTGGACAAGGTGATCTTCGCGCGCCAGCTCAAGACCAATCAGTTCGGCCAGGAGAAGCTTTTGACGACCAGCGGCCTATGGGCGGTGGTAACAACAAACCTCACCGCGACCAGCACCTCCACCGCGGTCGCCGACGGCTTCTGGCAAGGCCCGACCGGGCTGCGTTATCACCAGACGGAGCGGCTGGGCTACCGCCCCGACATGCCGCCGCACGGCGTCGATCCGGGCCTGGACAACCATAGCCTGTTCGTCTTCGAGGTACCACCGGACCAGATCCGCGGCGCCAGGCTGCTGATATCAGCGCGCCAGTTCGGCCCGCTCGACGCGCAGGCCCGCATCAGCCTCGACGCGCTGCCGACCGGCGCTGACGGCCAGCCGGCCGACATCCTGCCGGAATTCGACCTCGACGCGGCGCCGGGCCTGACACCGCAGGACAAGACACCGCAGGGCAAGACATGAGCGCCGTTTCGACAGACACCCCGACCGTGGACCGGCAATCCGAGCGACGATGGCGCCGGCGCGGCTTGATGGCGCTCGCCATCCTGCTGCCGCTGACACTGGCCGAGACCAGCCATGACAGCGTCCGCGAATGGCTGCATGGCGAGGACCTTATCGCCAGGGATGTCGAGTTCGGCCAATCCGTGCCGTTCGGCGGCAGCGGCTGGAAACTGGCCGATTTGCGCGGCGGCAAGGCTGGCCGCCTGCCCAACCACGCCTACGCCGTCATCGCTACCTTCACCGTGACCATTGGCGACCCAGACCTGCAGAAACAATGGCTGGGCTGCAAACTTATGCTGACCGATGCCGCCGGGCGCCGATGGCTGCCCGATTTCATCAGCGGCGTCAGCCTGCCCGACGGCGTGATGAATTGCGCTTCGGCCATCTTCTCCGGCGCCAAAAAAGGCGATGTCATCACCGTCGGCGACACCTTCATCGTGCCCGAGGACGCGGTGAAAACCATTCGCCCCGCCGTCGGGCTGGGCAGCGAACGGCCGTGGTATCTGCGTTTCCAGCGGCCGCCGAAGTGACAACGCCCCAGGCTCGGCTCTGCAAGGCCGGCGCCAACAAATCCTCTACTTCCGCGCTTCGACAGTCCCGGTCACCCGCTTGGGCAGCGAGAACGCCGTCTCCAGCACGGCGGCGAGAAAACATATCCTGATCGGCTCGATCAAAATGCCGGTGGAGGAATCCTGGAACGGGCTGCCGAACAGCAGCGTCAGTCCATGGGAGAAAATCTGCCAGACATCGAGCTCGTGCGGGCCAATCAGCCGCGTCGCGCCAAGCCACAGCCAGGCCGCGCCCCAGTCGAGCAGGCGGTAGCCGACGATCAGCGTGCACAAAAGCACCAGGCTGGAACTCACCGTCAGCCGCACGCCATTGGCGATCGGCAGGTAGCGCGAACGGTAGCCGGCGATGAAATGCTCGACGAAATCGCGCAGGAATTTCGGCAGTCCGGCATAGCGCCGGCCGAACCGCTCGACGCGGCTGTCGACCCGCATCAACGCCGCGTCGTCGCGCACATCATAGCCATAGATCAGCGCCGCCATCACCAGCCAGATCAGCGGCAAAAGCATGTAGAAAAACAGATTGACCGCCACCGTCGAGGGCGCGATCGAGGTGATCTCGACCGGCACCACAGATGCGGCGCTCGTCGCCGTCACCGGGCTCGCCAGCCCGTCGATGGACGCCTGCAGCACGGACCAGAGATTGCGGCTCATCAGCCATTGCAGCGCGCTGTCCTTCCAGCGGCTGATGACGTAGAGACCGACGAAGATCCAGTTGGTCTCGCAGATCACGACCACGATCTGCCAGAACGACGTTGCCGTCGTCTTCGTCTGCATGAACTTGGCCAACCGGCGGATCAGCCATGACACGGCGACGGAAATCAGCAGCCAGCGCGAATCGAGCACGTCGAGCACATTGCCGCTCTGGCCGAAATCGGCCTGTTCGAGCGAGGCGCGCGAATATTGGCGCACGATATCGCCGAGGAACCCCCAGGCGGCGTAATAGGCAAAGAACGGCAGCAGCGCGATGGTGATCATGCGCACCAGCCGCGAGCCGCGCCGGTCAGTACCTCTCGCCTCCTTGCCAGCGACTTCGCTCTCGGAGGCCGCGGCCTTGTCCGCGCCGCGCTGCGCGGCCAGCACATTGGGCAGGCCTGGCCGTAGCACATGGAACATCGCAACCGTCACCACCAGCTGCGCCAGCGCCACCAGCGTCAGCATGGCAAGCCCGGCGAAATGGTTGGCGAGCGCCACCCTGGCAGCCAGCTGCAGCAGGAGATCGCCGGCCAGCACCCCGGCCAGCACCAGCGCCACGAGCTGCGGCCAGAAGCGCCGCAGCAGCGAAAAACTCAAGCTGATCGGCCCGATGATGTCGGCAACCATGAGATTCTTTCACGCTGCCCCGCGCGAAGCCTTTCTAGCAAGGCGCGGATGTTTTGCAAGAAATGGGGCAGCTTCCTGGCAAATGGCTGGGGTGAGCGCACAACCTCTCGCTCCTATCGCCTCACCCGCGACTTCAGCCAGCGGTCGAACGCCACCGCCAGGATCAGGATCAGCCCAATGACGATGCTTTGCGTGTAGGACGAGACGTTGTTGAACTGCAGGCCGTTCTGCAGCACGCCGATCAGGGCAGCACCCACCACCGTGCCGCCGACCGAGCCGATGCCGCCGAACAGCGAGGTGCCGCCGATGACGACGGCGGAGATCACAGTCAATTCGTAGCCGATGCCGGCCACCGCTTCGGAAGAATTCAGCCTGGCCGACAGCACGAAGGCGGCGAGCCCGGCGAAGAAGCCGACGATGACATAGACCGAGACCAGGATACGGTCGACGCGCAGGCCCGACAGCCGTGCCGCCTCGGCATTGCCGCCGACGGCATAGACGGCGCGGCCATAGCGGGTGTAGCGCAGCACGATATGGCACAGGATGGCGGCGATGGCGAAGATGATCGCCGGCACCGGCACCGGACCGATCAGCCCGGTGCCGAACCAGCGCATCGAGGCGTCGAAGCCGGAGATCGGGCCACCATTGGAAATGGTCAGCGTCAGCCCGCGGAACACCGTCAGCCCACCCAGCGTGACGACGAAGGGCGGCACTTTCAGCCTTGTGATGGCGAACCCCTGCACGCCGCCGGCGAGCGCACCGACCACGACAGCAGCGAGCAACGCCGCGAACCAGCCAAAACCTTGCGTGCCTGACGTGGACAGCGACAGCGTGTTGGCGGTGCCGCCCTTGGCGACCACGGCCGCCACCATGCCACAGAAGGCGAGCAGCGAGCCGACGGAAAGATCGATGCCGGCAGTGAGGATGACGAAGGTCATGCCGAGCGCGATCAGCCCGGTGATCGAGATCTGCCTGGTGATGTTGAACAGGTTGATCGGGTCGATGAAGCTCGGCTTCAGCACGGTGAAGACGACGACCAGCGCCGCCAGGAACAGCAGCGGCCCAAAGCTCATCAAAAGCCGCGCGATCGTCACGCCGCCGCGCTGGCTCTGTTCCTCGGCGATGCTCATCGTGCCTGCCCCTCCGCATCCTGTGCCGGCGTATCCTGCCTGTCGAGCGCCATCAGTTCCATCAATCTTTCCTCGTTTGCCTCGACGCCCGGCATTTCGCCGGTGATGCGCCCCTTGCGCATGGTGACGATGCGGTCCGACACCGCCAGCACCTCGGGCAATTCGGACGAGATCATCATCACCGCGATGCCGCGCGCCGCCAGTTGCACAAGGATCTGGTGCACCTCCGCCTTGGCGCCGACATCGACGCCGCGCGTCGGCTCGTCGACGATCAGCACTTTCGGGTCGCGCGCCAGCCAGCGCGCCAGGATCACCTTCTGCTGGTTGCCGCCCGACAGGCCCTCGATCGCCTGCTCGGCCGAAGCCATGCGGATCGACAGCATCTTCCTGAACCCCGACAGCGCGTCGCGCTCGCGCCGCTCGGCCATGAAGCCGAAGCCGTTGCTGAAGCGCCCGAGGGACGCGACGGAGAAATTCGGCAGGATACCAAGTGCCGCGAAGATCGCCTGGTGCTTGCGGTCTTCCGGCACCAGCCCAATGCCGAGCGCGATGGCGTCGGCCGGCGATGCGGGCGCGATCTGCTTGCCGTCGAGCGTGATCGTTCCCGCCGCGATGCGGTCGGCGCCGAAAATGGCGCGCGCCAGCTCCGTGCGGCCAGAGCCGACGAGGCCGGCAACGCCGAGGATCTCTCCCGCCTTGAGGTCGATATCGACACCGTCGAGCACGATGGCGTGCGGCGCTTCGGGATCGCGCACGGTGCGCAAGCCCCGAACCGACAGCACCACATCGCCGGCCGCCGCGCGTTGCGCCGGACGGGCGTAAAGTTCGGAAGCGGCGCGGCCGACCATCTTTTCGATGATGGCGGGCAATTTGACCGGCCCACCCTGACGCTCGAGATGTCCCGCCAGCCTGCCGTCGCGCAGCACCGTCATGCGGTCGCAGATGGCGGATGCCTCTTCCAGCCGGTGGGTGACGAACATGATCGCGACATGGTCCTTGCGCAGCCGGTCCATGATCGACAGCAGCCTCTGCACCTCCGTCTCGGTCAGCGCCGAGGTCGGCTCGTCCATGATGATCAGCCGGCTTTTCAAGGACAACGCACGGGCGATCTCGACCAGCTGCTGCTCGGCCACCGACAGCGCCGAAACCGGCGTCATCGGATCGATGGTAAGGCCTACACGGGCAATGATGGCGCGGGAATCCTGTTCCATCTTGCGCCAACTCACCAGCCCAAGCCGGCCGATCGGCGCGCGGCCGATGAAAATGTTCTCCGCCACTGTCAGCGTCGGGATCAGGCTGAGTTCCTGGTAGATGGTGACGATGCCCAGCCGCTTGGCCTCCTGCGGGCTCGCCGGCTGGTACTCGGCGCCGTCGAAGGTGATGCGGCCGCCGGACGGTGGCATGACCCCCGACAGGATTTTCAGAAGCGTCGATTTCCCCGCGCCGTTTTCGCCAAGCAGGCCGAGGATTTCGCCGGCGCGGACATCGAGCGAGACATCGCTCAGCGCGGTCACCCCGGCGAAATGCTTGGTGACGCCCTCGACGGCAAGCA
The DNA here is from genome assembly GCF_006442875.1 of Mesorhizobium sp. B2-3-15. Taxonomy (NCBI): domain Bacteria; kingdom Pseudomonadati; phylum Pseudomonadota; class Alphaproteobacteria; order Hyphomicrobiales; family Phyllobacteriaceae; genus Mesorhizobium; species Mesorhizobium sp. B2-3-15. The sequence goes on from NZ_VFVO01000012.1 coordinate 202,423, forward strand.
GGATCGGCGATGCGGCTTCAGACGGAGACAAGGGTGGCTCCTTGATGCGGTTCAGGCTGCGCTTGAACACCCCCCTCTGGCCTGCCGGCCATCTCCCCCGCAAGGGGGGAGATCACCAGTGTCTCTGACCGCGCTTTTCCTGCAACGTTTGAGGTTGGCGAAAGGAGACGAACAGTCAATCTCCCCCCTTGCGGGGGAGATGTCCGGCAGGACAGAGGGGGGTGCTGTCCTGCCCGCCTCGCCAATCGGCCGATGTCCACCCGCCCCTACTTCGTCTCGTTCAGCCTCTCCGCCTTGTCGAGATTGTCCTTGCCGATGACGATGGGCGTGAGCAGCACCAGCTTCTCCTTCGGCTCCGTCTTGTCCTTGGCGTAGGCGACCGCGATCTGCACGGCGGTGCGCGACTGCTTGCCTGGGAACTGTTCGACCGTGCCGGCGAGCTTGCCGTCACGCACGGCCACCAGCGCTTCCGGCAGCGCGTCGAAGCCGTAGATCTTGACGTCGCTGAAATTGCGCGCGGCACACGCTTCGAGCGCGCCCAGCGCCATGTCGTCATTGGCGCAGATGATGGCGTCCGGCTTGCCGTTGGCGGCAAGGCCGGCTTCCGTCACCGTCAGCGCCTCGGCGCGGGCGAAGTTGGCGGTCTGCTCGTAGACGATCTGGTACTTGTCCTTCAGCGGATCGAGCACATTGTGCACGCCCTTGTTGCGGTCGATCGCGGGACCCGCGCCCGGCTGGCCCTGCAGGTGGAACAGCTTGGCGCCATTGGGGAACGCCGCCACCACGGCCTGGGCTTCCGCCTCGCCGCCCTTGACATTGTCGGCGCCGACATGGGCCAGAATGCCCTGGACACCGTCGACGCGGCGGTCGATCGTCACCACGGGAACGCCGGCCTTCACCGCTTCCTCGATGGCTGGCGCCAGCGCGTTGACGTCGAGCGGCGAGATGACGATGGCGTTGACCTTCTGCACCAGCGCCGCCTCGATGTCGGCGGTCTGCTTGGTGGCCGAGTTCTGGCCGTCGCTCTCGGTCAGGTTGACGCCTTGCGCCTGCGCTTCGGCCTTGATCTCATTCAGCATGTGCACGAAGAACGGAAAGCCGAGACTGGGCACCGAGCCCAGTATGGTGAGTTTGTCCTCGGCGAAAGCCGAGCGTGCGGCGAGCATCATGGCGCCCGCGGCCACGGACGTCATCAGGAATTCGCGTCTGTTCATGGGTTTCCTCCTCCACAGAAGCGCACGGCCCCTAAAAACCGGGACCGGTTTCAGGAAGGATCATGCGCCGGTTAAAGTGTTGGAGCATCCTCCTTGCGCCAAGAACGCATGCCGCTCCAGCTGACCGCCGCCTAAACTCCTCCGATCGGCGTCAACAAGAGGATGCTAACCCAGGGTCAACCATTTGTGCAACATCGATATAACAGCCTGGACAGCAACTTGTCGGAATTGTCTGAATTTTGGACTCTTCGGTCCGAAGGCCTTCTACGTCAGGAACGCCAAGGAGCGGCTCCAGAGCTGCGCGGCCGCCGTTGCATTGTAATCGGACAGTGCCGGGTCGGAAAAATAATGTCCCGCGTTTGGATAGCGGAAAACCTGCACATCCGCTCTCGCTGCCTCCGCGCTTTCCTGCCAGGCAGTGACGTCGGGCTCGGGGAACAGTGGATCGGTGTCCGCGACATGCAGTTGGATGGGCAAGCCGGGTCGTGTGTTGGCAGGCACGGTCGCCAAACCATGCAACAGCAGAACACCCGTTGCCAGCGGCCGCGACGCCCAGAATTCCGCCACCACGCCGGCTCCCATCGAGATACCCGCCAGCACCGCATCCCCCGGCGTCGAGGCCAGAGCCTCTCGCGCCTTCAGGCAGATGGCACCCCAGCCGATCCGCGCCTTGATCGCGAAACCTTCATCCAGATCATCCGTCGCCGCACCCTGATAAAGATCTGGCAGTGCGACCGCATGGCCGCAGGCGCGAAGGCATTCCGCAAGATGACGCTCGATCGGGCGAAGGCCAAGAACCGAGTGAAACAGGATGATGTCCGTCATGCACCGGCCCCTAGGTCGCGCAGATCCAGTCATTTTTTACCTGCCGGGGCGTGCAGCCTCAAGGCACACCGCATCGGCTTCCATTTTCCCGGTGCGCCACTACCTTTGGGACGGCCAGGCCGACGAAATGGAGACACCATATGAAGCCGCGCATCATCTGCCACATGCTTGCCTCGCTCGACGGCAGCCTTCATCCAAGCCGCTATACTGAAAGCCCCGACGGCAGCCGGGCGGAGTGGTCGGGCCTCTATGAAAAGATCCACAACGACCTCGAAGGTGACGCCTGGATCGTCGGCCGCGTCACCATGGCCGAGATGAGCAAGGCCGCCGCGCATCCGCCCGAGCATGTGGGCAAGGTCGATCGGCCGCATCATTTCGCGCGGCGCGACGCGGGCAGCTTTGCCGTGGCGCTCGATGCCTCGGGCAAGCTGCACTTCGCCAAACCCGATATCGGCGGCGACCATGTCGTGGTGCTGCTCGGGTATGATGTGGCCGACAGCCATCTGGCCGAGCTCGCCACCGACGGGGTATCCTATATCGTGTCGCAAACGCCCGGCATCGATCTCGCCGCCATGCTGGACGTGCTCGGGCGTGAGTTCGGCATCCGCCGCCTGCTGCTCGAAGGCGGCGCCGGCATCAACGGCTCCTTCCTGGCGGCGGGGCTGGTCGATGAACTCAGCCTTCTCATTGCTCCCGCGCTCGATGCGCGGGCGGCAAACCAGGGCTTTGTCGAGTTCGGTGAAAGCGGCCTTGCCGACAAGGTGCGGTTGTCGCTCAAGGATTGCAAAGCCCTCGCGCACGGGCTCGTCCATTTGCGCTACGCCGTCACCCCGGGCTAAGGCCGCCTCTTACGCGCCTCAGTATCGCATCGCGTCCAGATCGGCGATCAGCGTCGGGCCGGTCGGACGCCAGCCGAGCCGTGCCTGGGTCAGGGCGCTGGACGCCGGCAGGTCCATGGGGGCGAACATCGCCATCCAGCCGAAATGCTCCGCCGCCTTTTCCGGCGCGATCGAAACCACCGGCAGGTTCAGTCCCCGGCCAAGCGCCTCGGCGATCGCGCGCACCTCGACGCCTTCCTCGCCGACGGCGTGATAGCGCGCGCCGGGCTGTCGCTTTTCCACCGCGAGCCGGTAGAGACGCGCGGCGTCCGCGACATGGCCGGCCGAATAGCGGTTGCGGCCCTCGCCGACATAGGCCGAGGTGCCCTTCTGGCGCGCGATCTCGATGAGCGGCGAAATCAGCCCCTGCTTAAGGGTGTTGTGGACCTGCGGCAGGCGCATCACCGACAGGTTGATGCCCGCCTCCAGCAACGCATTCCCGGCGAGTTCCGAGGCGATGCGCGGATTGGGGTGATCGGGGTTGAAGACATCCTCGACGGCCAGTTGGCCATGGCCGGGACTGCCCATGCCGACGCCCGAGGTGATCACCAGCGGCCGGTCGGAGCCGGCGAGTGCCTGGCCGAGCGCGGCGATGACACGGCTGTCCTTTTCGCAATTCTCGGCGAACCGCGAAAAATCATGGTCGAACGCGGTGTGGATCACGGCTTCCGCCTCCGCCGCGCCGTCGCGCAGGCCTTGGGGATTCTCAAGGGTTCCGCGGTACACCTCGGCGCCGGCGGCGGCCAACGCCTCGGCACCGGCATCGGAGCGGGTGACGCCGACGACCTGATGGCCGGCCTGAAGAAGTTCGGGAACGATGGCCGAACCGATGAAACCGGTCGCGCCGGTTAAAAAGATACGCATGCAAAATCTCCTGCACAGTTGCCCGCGTACTATCGCTGCTCTATTATTCCATTAAAGTAGTGATCTTATCATGGTATAATGGCTAACAGGATGCCCAACACTTCCGCCGGTTCGCTCGCGGCATTCCTGAAAGACAGACGCACCCGGCTCGACCCATCTTCGTTCGGCTTTTCCGGGCGCAGGCGCACGCCGGGACTGCGCCGGGAAGAGGTCGCGCAACGCGCCAACATCAGCCCGACCTGGTACACATGGCTGGAACAGGGACGCGGCGGCGCGCCTTCGGCCGACGTGCTGAACCGGATCGCCAAGGGCCTGCTGCTGACCGAGGCCGAGCGCGAACATCTTTTCATGCTGGGGCTCGGGCGCCCGCCCGAGGTCCGCTACATCGGCGCCGACGGCGTCAGCCCCAGGCTGCAGCGCCTTATCGACACGCTCGAGGCAAGCCCGGCCCTGATCAAGACGGCGACCTGGGATGTCGTCGCCTGGAACCGCGCCGCGCAAGTCGTGATGACCGATTACAGCACCTTGCCCGCTGGCCAGCGCAACATCCTGCGGTTTATGTTCCTGAGCCCCACCATCCGCGCCAAGCAGCACGATTGGGAGAACCTCGCCCGTTTCGTGGTCGGCGCGTTCCGGGCCGATGCGGCGCGCGCCGGCGCGGTGTCAGAGGTCGCCCAACTGGTGGAGGAGCTTTGCAGCGCCAGCCCGGAATTCGACGCGCTGTGGCGGGAAAACGACGTGCTCAGCCATGGCGACGGGACAAAGCGCCTGAAGCATCCCGAACTCGGCGACATCGAGCTGGAATATTCAGCCTTCGCGGTGGATGGGCGGCCGGATCTGAGCCTGACCGTCTACAACCCGGTGGACAGCAAGGTCGCCGACCGGATCCGCGATCTCGCCCGGCGGCATAATGAGCGAGAGGCGGACCTGTCGCGTTGACTCTGGATCCGATTCAAGGCGGCGTTCGCACACCCGTTCAGCTTGCGCAAGGTCGGCATCCACCCACGCAAATCTGATTGTCAGGCAACGCATTTGCACGGTGGCCCGCCGCCAGCCGGCAGCGGGCCAGGCGCCGCTACTGGATGATCTTGACGATCTTGCGGGTGCTTGGATCGACGATCACGGTCCGGTCGTCGACGACGGTGTAGCGATACTTGACGTTGGGGACTTCGTGAAGCTCGACGGTATCGGGCAAGGCCGTGCCGACGTTGAGTTCCACGCCGGGAACCTTGACCGAAGCCAGCGGCTGCTTATGCACATACTCCTTGATCACTGTTTCCTGCTCGGGCTGGATGACGACGTCCTCGGCAGCGGCTGCGCCGACACCTGCGAGCAAGAGAACGGCGGCTACGGCGGCAAGATCTTTTTTCATGAGTACCTCCATCTGAAACCTGCACAGCACAACATTGTCACCGCGCTGCCGGATCGAACTTCAGGCATGATTGAATGTTCCGGGCTTGGGCTTCGGTCCGGCCAGCACCGGACTTAGGTCCCATCGAAAAACGCAATAGTCCTGCCGGCGCCGCCGCCGGGAACGGCCGTCTTTCGCGCTCGTTGTTCGCTGCAAGTTCATCGCGGATACCTGACGGATGTCGGGCAGTACTGCGGGTGTGTTTTTTGCGAATTGGCGCAGCTACGTCCCTTCCTGCGCCAATAGGGTTCGCTCACTGCTTCAGGCGGTGAGCGAACCCTAAACCTCGGCGTCAGCCGATAAGTGAGGAGGTTTAATGTTCAGCGACAAGGAAACCCGCCTTATGGAGGCGGCGCTGGTGATGGCGGTCCCGTTGTCGGCCTTGATCGCCGTCCTGCTCGTCAGCCTTACTTTGAACTGGTAGCAGCCCTTGCTGCCTTTATCGCCAATCGTGGGGTCGAGTTGAGGCTGTGGGACAACAGATCCGTCCATGCAATCCCAACCTGACCATGCTGGCCCGATCTGACCATGCTGGCTAGCCGCCAAAGGGAGGAGAATCGCGCCTTTGTCGCCGTGGAGCAAGGCGGACGGTACCGGCGCGCTTTCCGCCACCCCGCTGATCGGGCCTTGCCCTCGCTGCACAACCAGCGCTTACCGCTGCCCGTGGAAATCGCGGTCCGTTTGTGACCCTTTCAGAAAGGAGCCCGGCCTGCTTTGGCGGAGGGCTCGGCACGTTGCGAGCAGGCCGGGCTATGCTCCGGCTGCCACACTTGGCGGAGGCTCGGGCCGGTGCAAAGGCAGGTTGTGCGTTTATCGCTCGACCCGCAACTCGGACTGAAGTCCTGCGAACCAGGCGCATTGGTCCCAAACATTGAACATAGTTTGCTGGCGCTCGTTGCCGAGAGGGACGCGTGAATTGGAGAAGAGCAATGCAGCTTGGTGAGATCATCGCCAACACCTTGGCCATCCTCTTGCTGGTCTGTTTTCTCGCCAGCACATTCTTCCTTTTCGGAAAGCCATTGTGGCCGGAGCAGCATGCCCGCATGATCATCATCGTGCCGGTTGACGCGATGGCGACAGCCTCGACCAGCCGCCGTGGCCCACCCGCGCTGCCAGGCACCTTCGACACCGGCCTTGCCCATCCAAGGCCGTCCTGATGGGCATCGGCGATGGTGAGCCGACCCTAGCCGGCGCTATCGAGCGCTGCTCGCGGCAAGCCTAATCGAGCTTCTGGATGCGCCCTTTGTCGAGACGGAACACGCCATCGTTGCCGCCTTGTTGCTCGAAGTCGGTCTGCAGCTCATCCCAGATACCAAGATATCTGCCGCACTCGGCGCAACTGATCCGCGTCGATGGTGTCGCATCGGCCGGAATTTGCAGGCGGATGGTGCCGCAAAAGGGGCACTCCAATCGGTGATCGAGATATTCGCCAGGGCGCGTCTGTAATAGCCTGCGCACAGCTTCCTCCTGGATTTGGGTGGAAGCAGGATGATCGCTCCCAAGCGCCCACGTGTCTTCGCGTCGCGGACGGCCTTTGACAAGTTACGCCAGCCATTGGCGGGGTCAATAAACAAAGACATGACTGCCAATCACCAGCCCAATCCTGGAAGCGTGGCGGCCGCCGCATCTCCAGGCAGACGCCTGACCCCGGCAGCGAATACAGCTTCACGAACGGCCCGGAACCAAACCACCCGGCAGCGGTTTCCCAATGGAAGGGACCGCAAACCACGGAAGCAGCAATGGAACTTTTGACCTTGGAACTTGCCAGGGCGAGGCAGCGACTTAACCGGGCGGAACTCGCCCTTGAACGCGCAAACGCGATGCTGGACGAAGACTGTGGCGTCGGTATCAATCTGCGGCTTTGTGACAGGATAAGATCCGCGCAACAACGCGTCGGTGAAGCGAAGGCTCGTCTTGTGAAGCTCGATCGCGCCAGCACGGATTCAGCTCACTCCGGCTGAGCTTACGCGCCACCGAGAGAGCTTCCCGCCCGGACCCTCGTTCAGGCAATCGCAAGCTCAGCCTTGATCCAAATCCACCGGCAGTGGCCTTGCAAGTCTCATATCTTGCGCCGGGAACCGGTCGAGCGTTGGTCGCTGAGATGCGGGCGCCAGCCATGCACCCGGTCCCGCCCGGCGGCCTTGGCGCCGTAAAGCGCCTCGTCGGCGCGTCTCAGAAGATCGGCAATCTCCATCGCGGCGCCGTCCGCATCGAGGGTGCTCACCCCAATGCTGACCGTGACGATACCCTTTTCGCTGCCGGCATGCGCCATGGCAAGGTCGCGCACCTTGCTCCTGAGGGTCTCGGCGATGACGAAGGCGCCCCGGGCGTCGGTCTCCGGCAGGATGAGCGCGAACTCCTCGCCGCCGTAGCGGGCCGCCGCGTCGGCCGGACGGCGGGCAGTCGCCTGGATGCAGCGGCTCACGGCGCGCAGGCAATCATCGCCCGCCGGATGGCCGTAATGGTCGTTGAACCGCTTAAACCAGTCGACATCGATGATCACCAGGCTGAGCGGCGCCGCATTGCGCCTGGCGCGCGAGAATTCGCGCGCCAGCGCTTCATCGAAGGCGCGGCGCGTCCACAGTTCGGTCAGCCCGTCGCGGTGCGCCAGAAGGTTCAGCTTCTCGTTGACGGCCAGCAGTTCGGCCTCGACCTGCTTGGCCTCGGTGATGTCGGAAAACACGCTGAGGCTGCCGCCGTCGCCTGTCGGCCGGGTGCGTACGTCGAGCCAGCGGCCGTCGGCGAGCCGGACCTGGCGGTGGCTGACAAGCTTCTGCGAGGCCATGATGCCGTCGATCCAGCCCTCGACCGCGTCTGGCGGTGTGGTCCCCTCGCCGCGCGCCGCCGAGGCGCGCAGGATGTCGCGATAGTCGGCCCCGGGCACCCTCATCTCAGCCGTCTTAGGAAACATGGCGCGATACTGGTCGTTGCACAGCACCAGCCTGCCGTCCGGGTCGAACATCACCAGACCGTCGGCCATGTGTGTCAAGGCGTCTCCGAGCCGGACCCGACTTTCCGCCAGCTCGGTCTCGAGCTGCTTGCGCGCCGTGATGTCGCGATTGTGCGTGATCAGGCCGACGACGGCCCCGCTCCTGTCGCGAAAGGGCGCCTTCAAGGTCGCCAGCCAGCCTTCGGTTCCATCCTCGTGGTGAAGGTGCTGTTCGATGGTGGACGAGACGCCCGACGCCAGCACGGCAAGCTCGTCCTCGCGGAAACCTTTCGCCGTCTCGCGCGGATAGAAGTCGAAGTCCGTCTTGCCGATCAGCGCCTTGGCGTCTGGCGCCTGCATCAGTTCGGCCGTTGCCGGATTGGCCGCGATGAACCGCCCGTCGAGGTCCTTGACGTTCAGGCAATCCGGCAGCGTCTCCACCACGGCCTTGTAGATGCGCCGCGACTGCAGCGCCTCGAGGCGCCGCCGCTCCTGGTAAAGCGTAAGCCCCGACAGCACCACCGAGACGAAGATGAGCAGGGAGGAAGGCAGCGCAACCTTCGGCAGGACTGTTTGCAGCACATCCCGCGGCAGGACGCTGAGGCCAAGCAGCGACGCCGCCGCTGCCGCCGCGCCGAGGGTCATGATGTCGACCATGGTGGGACGGCGGCCCCTAAGGGCAAGGTTTCCGACAACACCGACCAGCATGGCGGCCGCGATCCCCACCGCGCCGGCGAAGGCGCCGATGCCACCCTCGAAAGTCCGGAACGCACCGGCCATAACCCCGGCGACGACGCCGGCGACGGGACCGCCGAAGAAGCCGGCAACGGCAATCATCGTCGCCCTGAGATCGGCGAGAACGCCAGGCTGCAACTGCATGGGTGTGAGCATCAGTATGATGGCGCCGGCGCCCATCAGCAAGCCGAAAGCGGCGGCCTTCGCGGCGGGCGGCCAACAGTCCAGCCACACATGGGTGTGGATCCAGACCGAAACGAACAACGCCACGACCGCGAGATTGGCCAGCAATTCGGACCAGGGCGAACCCATTGCGCGCCTTTCCCTTACCGGGCTTTCGCCGTACCGCCTCCTCGATAGACCCTCAATGACAACAAAGTGTTACATCAGGGATTGCCTTTGGTCGAAGGAGCCAGGCCGTCGCGCCCCCCCTCACCACCGCATCCCGTCGACAAAATCGATGAATGCCCGCAGCGGCGCTGGCGTCAGGCGGCGGCCGGGGTAGTAAAGGAACGGACCCGAGAATTCCTGCCACCAAGGCTCCAGCACGGGCTCGAGCCTGCCATCGTCGAAATAGGGGCGCAGCCAGTCCTCGAACAATGAGACGATACCGCCGCCGTCGACCGCCACGCTGACAGCGAGGTCCATCGCCGTGCCGGTGCTGACCAGCAGCGGGCCGGTCGGGTCGACGCTCACCGTCTCGCCGTTGCGTTCGAAGTCCCAGGGCGGCATGGAGCCGCTGGCGAAGCGGCCGCGCAGGCAGGCGTGATCGAGCAGGTCGCGTGGATGGCCGGGCCGGCCGCGCCGATCGAGATAGGCCGGTGCGGCGGCGGTGGCGAAGCGCTGCCGCCGCGGGCCGATCGGCACCGCGATCATGTCCTGCTCCAGCCGTTCGTCATAGCGGATGCCGGCATCGCAACCGCTCGCCAGTATGTCGACGAAACTGTCCTCGGCGGTTACTTCGACCCTGATATCGGGATAGGCCGCGAGGAAGGGCGGCAGAAGGCGAGGCAGCACCAGTTTCGCCGCCACCACCGGCACGTTGAGCCGTAGCGTGCCCGCCGGACGGCCGCGAAAACCGTTGACCACATCGAGCGCCGCCTCGACCTCGCCGAGCGCGGGACCTAGCCGCTCCAGCAGACGCGCGCCGGCTTCAGTGGGGGCGACGCTGCGCGTGGTACGGTTGAGGAGCCGCACGCCGAGCCCGCTCTCCAGCCGTCGCACCGTCTCGCTCAGGCTGGAGGCGCTGAAGCCGGTCGTCCGCGCCGCCTGCCGAAACCCGCCCGCGCGCGCCACCGCCATGAATGCCTGGAGGTCACCCAGATCCGTTGCCATTGTTCGCCTTTCCGCACAGCCTGTGCCGACTGCGCCATATTATCGCGCGGGCGGGGGCTGTCTATATCGGGCCGATCCAAAGGAGATCGAGACCCATGACAGACATCAGCAAGGCCGGAACTTTCAAGCTCGGCGACCGCACAGTGAAGCGCCTGGGCTATGGCGCCATGCAACTGGCCGGACCCGGCGTCTTCGGCCCGCCGAAGGACCGCGACGCGGCGATCGCCGTGCTGCGCGAGGCCATTGCCAGCGGCGTCGACCATATCGACACATCGGATTTCTATGGTCCCCACGTCACCAACCAGATCATCCGCGAGGCGCTGCACCCCTACCCCGCGGACCTCACAATCGTCACCAAGATCAGTGCGCGGCGCGGCGCGGATGCCTCGTGGATCCCGGCGATGTCGCCGCCGGAACTGACGCAGGCCGTGCACGACAATCTGCGCAATCTCGGGCTGGACGTGATCGAGGTCGTGAACCTGCGCTCCATGCATGGCATCCACGGGCCCGCCGAAGGCTCGCTCGAGCCGCAACTCCACACGCTTGCCGAGTTGCAGCGCCAGGGGCTGGTGCGCCATATCGGTTTGAGCAATGTCACCCGCAAGCAGATCGCGCAAGGACGCGGCATGGCCGACATCGTCTGCGTGCAGAACCAATACAACATCGCGCATCGCCAGGACGACGCGCTGATCGACGAGCTTGCCGCCGACGGCATCGCCTATGTGCCGTTCTTCCCGCTCGGCGGCTTCACGCCGCTGCAGTCGAGCACGCTTGCCGACGTCGCGCAAAAACTCGGCGCCACCCCCATGCAGGTGGCGCTCGCCTGGCTGTTGCAGCGCTCGCCCAACATCCTGCTTATCCCCGGCACCTCGTCAGTCGGGCATCTCAGGGAGAACCTGGCGGCCGCAGAGCTTAAGCTGCCGGCGGATGCCGTCCAGGTCTTGAACGGCATAGCAGGCGAGACCGAGCAGGCCGCGTGACGCGTCGAAAGGCCCCGTTTGGCCGGCTTGCCGCCGGGGCCTCGATGCGGCCTCGGCGGCAGCTTGCTAAGCTGACGCTGCCCATGGCATCTGTCCAATACCACGGATCGACCCAAGCAGCATGGCTTCACGACCACCACCGCCCGGCAGGCCGCCACCCGGCAAGCCACGCAGCGCCGGCCCTCCTGGCGTCAGCCTGAACCGAGCGCTCTCAAAACTCGGCCTGTGCTCGCGCACGCAGGGCGAGGCGCTGATCGCGCAAGGCCGCGTGCGCGTCGGCGGCAAGGTGGTGCGCGATGCCGCGCTGCGCGTCGACATGAACCGCGACAGGATCGTCGTCGATGGCGTCGAGGTGGTTGCCGAGCGCGAGGTCTATCTCATGGTGAACAAGCCGCGCGGGCTGGTCACCACGCGCGACGACCCGCTCGAGCGCGACACCGTCTATGCCTGTCTCGAAGGGCTCGACCTGCCCTTCGTTTCGCCGGTCGGCCGGCTGGACAAGGCCAGCGAAGGCCTGCTTCTGATGACCAACGACACACGCTTCGCCAACCGGCTGATGGACCCGGCCTCGCACCTGCCCAAGACCTATCACGTGCAGGTCGCCACGGTGCCGGATGAAACGATGCTGGACAAACTCCGCGCGGGCGCCACCATCGACGGCGAGGCCTTGGCGGCCAATTCGATCGAATTCCTGCGCAGCGGCGGTCGCACGGCCTGGCTGGAGATCGTGCTCGACGAAGGCAAGAACCGCCACATCCGCCGCCTGCTCGCCGCTCATGGCATCGAGGTCAAGCGCCTGATCCGCGTCGCCATCGGCAGCCTGACGCTCGGCGACCTCGCCAAGGGCGCCGCGCGGCACCTCACGCCGGAGGAACTGGCGCTGCTGGCGGGCTGAGCGAAGCCCCAAGGCAGCGTTATCTTGCGTCTGGCTTTCGCGGACAAATGCCTCGAGAAAAAAGCCACCACCGATGATTTTCCCCCACCCGCTTTGTCCTGATCTACAGGCGCCGGAATGGTCCGCCGCCGGAAGAGCGAGGTGATCCATGGGATCGTTGCAAGATCAAAATGTCGTCGTGGTCGGAGGCAGCCGGGGCGTCGGCCGCTCGATCGTGGAAGCCGCGCTGCGCGAGGGCGCGACCATGCTTGCCGCCGCTCTGGTCCGAACCGAACATCTGGTCCGAACCCGTCTCCTGACAGAAAGCTGTCAGGAGGCCTGCTTTATAGATTGATCGAAAGCCCGGCCCGGGCTTCAGTGACCAAGGAACCTAAGCGATGAATTTCGTCTCAGTCCACATCATCACATCGGATGTCCAGCGCCTCGTGCGCTTCTACGGTGAGGTCACCGGCATGCCGGTGACGGTATATACCGAAGACTTCGCCGAACTGTCGACGCCAGCCTGCACGCTGGCGATCGGCAGCACGCGCACCTTGATGCTGTTCGGCGGCGACATCGCCCGCCCCGCCGACAACCACACGGCAATCCTCGAATTCCGCGTCGGCGACGTCGATGCCGAATTCGCCCGGCTGTCGGACCTCATCAAGAGCACGACCGTGCAGCAGCCGACCACCATGCCCTGGGGGAACCGCTCGCTGCTGTTTCGCGACCCCGACGGCAATCTGGTGAATTTCTTCCAGCCCGTCACCGCCGAGGCGATCCGGAAGTTTGACAGATAGAGACGGTCGGGATTGGCTAGGGTTTGGGAATTGCCGAAGCCTCCCCGCGTTCGTCATCCCAGGGCGGAGCAGCCGCGAAAGCGGCGTGGCGGAGACCCTGGGATGACGAAACGACGGCGCTTCCGCGCCGACCCGGTGCCCGCACTACTTCCCGTTCCACTTGCGTACGACCGGCTCACCGACATCATGTTCGTAGCCGAGCACGCTGATGCTGGCCGTGTCGAGCACGAACAGCGCCCCGCCTTCCGGCGGCAGACCCAGCCAGCGGGCGGCCAGCACGCGCAGGAAATGCGCGCTGGAAAAGATCAGTATGTCGGCATTGGCCTTGCGCAGGCGCTCGATGATCCTGTCGGCGCGGGTGCCGACATCGGCCGCCAGCTCGCCTTGCGGACAGCCGTCGCGAAACACGTTCCAGCCCGGCCGCTCGGCCAGGATCTCTTTCGTCGTGCGCCCTTCATAGGCGCCGTAGTCCCACTCCTGCAGATCGTCCATCTTGACGCTTGCCGCGCCAAAGCCGGCAAGCACGCTGGTGTTGTAGGCGCGCAGCGAGGGGCTCGACCAGACGGCTGAGAACGATAGGCCTTTCAACCGCTCCGCAACACCCCGCGCGGCCGCCTCGCCGGCCGGCGTCAGCGGCATGTCGGTGCGCCCGGTATGCTGCCCCGAAAGGCTCCATGCCGTCTCGCCATGCCGGACCAGATGGATTTGGGGGAACGCACTGCTCATGGGGTACCTTTCGATGTCGGCGGCACCTTAGAGGACGATGCGGCAAAGGGGAATCCGGGGTACTGGCGAAACCTCGCCTGGCCCTGATTCCCGCCGCATTGGCACAATGATTGAGCGTGCGGCATAACTATCTCTGCTGGATAGTCATCAGGCACGACAGGCAACACCATCATGTACAAACATCTGCTCATCGCCACCGACGGTTCTGACCTGGCCGACAAGGGTGTCGCCCAGGGCCTCACACTGGCCAAGGGCATCGGCGCCGCCGTCACCTTCGTTACCGTCTCGGAACAATTCCCGATCTTCGCCTGGGGCGGCGCCATGGCCGGCTATGCCGCCGGCGACGAACTGGTCACCTATCAGGAGGAAGCGCGCCGCTATGGCAAGGAAGTGCTCGACAAATGCAAGGCATCCGCCGATGCCGCCGGCGTGTCCGCCACGCTGGTCCATGTCGAGGACAAAAGGCCGGCCGAAGCGATCCTGGAACTGTCGCGGGCGCAAGGCTGCGACCTGATCGTCATGGCCTCGCACGGCCGCCGGGGCCTCGGCAGGCTGCTTCTGGGCAGCCAGACGGCGGAAGTGCTGTCCTACACCGAGATCCCGGTGCTGGTGGTGCGGTAGCGGCCACAACCCGATATTTTCAAGCTGGCGCCATCGGTCAGCGCGGTTTCACCGGTGCGGCTTCATTCGCCAGGGCATATTCAACCCGTGGCGGATGCCCGAAGAGCTGTTTGTAGGCGCGGCTGAAGGCGGCTTCGGACTCGTAGCCGATGCGCAAGCCGATCTCACCCACGCGTGCGTCTCGCCTGGCCAGCAGATCGCGGGCCAGGCCCAGCCGCCATTCATTCTGGTAGCGCAGCGGCGAGCGCCCGACGAGCGCGGCGAAACGCTCGCAGAAACTGGAACGGGACATGCCGGCCTTGTCGGCCAGTTCATTGATGCTCCACCGCTGCAGCGGCCTTTCGTGAATGGCTTTCAGGGAACGGGCGATGCGTGCATCCGAAAGCCCGCCGAGCCAGCCCGTGGCGCGTCCTTCATGCACCCAACTGCGCAAGGTGCGGATGACCATGAGATCGATGATGCGGGAAATCATCAAAGCCGCCCCGGGCTGGGCGTCGCTGGTTTCGACCATCAGGAAAGGCAGCATTCCATCGACCCACCCTGCCCCCTGGGCACGCTCGATATGGATGCATCGCGGCAAGGCGAAGATCATTCCCCGCAGGCTGTCAGGATCGAACCAGAAGCGGCAGGCGACGATCGCCACCTGCGGATGCGACGCCACCAGCCGCAACGTGCCGGGACCGCGAGGCAGGAGCACGAGGTCGCCGGCCTCTATGACGACAGGGGCCTGATCCCCACTCTCCATGCGCAGCGCGCCGACGGTCACCACGACGATATGGGCTTGGCCCTCGTCGAGATCGAGTTGCTCCGCCTGTGCCAGCGTGCGTGAGAAAACCTCGTCGCCGGTAAGCCTGATCTGCGCCAGCACATGCGAGAGAAGGTCCCCGGAGACACCGGCACGCGGCCCTCCATCCGGAAGAATGGTCAAATTTTCAGGCGATTCCATCATGGATGCGGCCGGCCGGCTCCCCTACATTCCTCACGAGGATAGCGCATTTTCATGCTGATTATGCGCCGTTTTTTGCTTGGATCAAAACCATTCCCGCAGCCAAGGCTGCGAGAACGGGCTGTTCCAATCATCCAACCCGGCGGGCGTGATTCCAAATCGATCAAGCGGATCAATCACCGTCCAACAACAAGACAGGAAATTCCAATGAGCACTCAAACCATCCAGGCGCCCGGCGCCGCATCGCAGTGGCTGAAATCCTATTATTTCCTCCGGGCCGGCTTTTCGGTCGCCTGGGTGGCGGCGGCCTTCACCCTTGGCAAAAGCGTGCCGCCGGTCGCGGCGCTACTCCTGGTCGCCTATCCCTTGTGGGACGCTATCGCCAATATTCTGGACGCGCAGCGCAGCGGCGGCCTGAAAGCCAATCCCAGCCAGGCGCTCAACGCGGTGGTCAGCACGATCACGGCCATTGCCGTCGTCATCGCACTTGAGCAGGGCCCGCACGCGGTTCTGGCGGTGTTCGGTGCGTGGGCGGTTCTCGCCGGCCTGTTCCAGCTTGCGACCGGCGTGCGCCGTTGGCGGGCAGGCGCGCAATGGGCGATGGTGCTGAGCGGTGCGCAGTCGGCGCTGGCCGGTGGCTTCTTCATCAAACAGGCAATCGGCACCGCGACGCCTGGCATCACCGACATCGCGCCCTATGCCGCGTTCGGCGCCTTCTATTTCCTCGTCTCGGCCGTATGGCTGGCCGTCACGCAGGCACGCAAGCCCACGTAAAGGCCTGGGACTGGTTGCCGCGGCGGCCTTCGCTCAAACCACTTCCAGCACCTTGCCCGTGTCGTGCTGGCGCACGAAATCGACGCGGCCGCCGTCCCAGTGGTAGCTGTAGTGGCGGCCCTGAACCGGGACACCGATGGCGTCGGGCCAGAAGATGCCGATGCACTCCCCATCGGGCATGCGCACGCTGTTCCACACCAGCCCGTCGCTGCCGGCGGCCCGCAGCGCCCGCCCTTCCGCCTGCGACGCCGTGTAGTCGTCGGGATCGAGCACGCCGGGCACGGCGTTGACGTCGTCGAGGTCGCGATCGACGCTGCCGATCAGCACGCGGAAATCGGCCGTCCAGCCGGGCGCCTCGTTGGTGGCGCGCATGAATTTCTGGTGATGGTGGATGGTTTCGGCCAGCGCCACGTCCTCGCTGTCGCCGGCATAGTAGATGCCGTAGCTGCCGTCCGAAAACCGGCCGGGCCGAAGGACGGAACAATGCACGAAAGGCGCCATGACGAAACTGGCCCCGGGACCGGAAACCCGCCTTGCGGCCGGCACCTTGCCGAGATCGCCAAGCTCCAGCCGGATGCGCGGGTTGGTCTTCTCCTCGACGGCGGCGAGCGCCTCCCAGTCGCGCGGATCGGCGATGTCCTCGAAGAGATCGATCGGCGGATGAATGGAGCGGATGATGCGATAGGTCTGGGGCCAGTGGACGCGGCGCCGGACCGCGAGCCCACTCACCATGCACCACGCTCCGCGTCGAGCCATTCGCGCATCGCCGCGAGATCGGAAATGTCGCCGCGCAGCATCACGTCGAGCGCCGACTGCCCGCCAAAGGTGGCATTGGGCTTGCGTATCCAGGCATAGCCGCGCGCCGGCTCGGTGAAGAGGTAACGCAGCCCCTTGTGGATGCCCATCAGATGCGCCATGCGGGTGCGCAGGTCGCGGTCGATCCGGCCGATGCCGCCCTCCTTCCAGCGCGCCCAGGTGCGCGCCGAAATGCCGCCAAGCAGGACGCAGGCCTCGAAGTCGGTGAGGTTCCAGGCCTTGAACAGGTTGACCGTGGTGCGCGCCAAAGCGCCTGCCTCTTCATCCGAAATGGCTGAGCCGACCGTGGCCGGTGTGGCGGTGATGGCTTGAAGCTGCATGTTTAGACCTCGCTAATTGGCAGATATATAGCACGTATATGCCAATTGGCAAGGCGGGGAGCCATTGCCAGTGAAGACCGCACTGATGGCGATTAGATGGTCCGAACAATATTGCATCAACAATTACGGTCGAATTTCCCGGTAGTTGGATTTCCAACTAAGGTCGCGCGTGCCCCTAAACGGTCCTTGGCGCGGTTCCGCGACCCGTGACAAACCGCAAGATCGGTCGAGCGCGTCATGTCCGCATACGCTTTAGCTGGTGCTGCCACGGAGAACGGAATGATGAAGGCGGCGCTTCAAAACTACCATGCCCGGATGCAGAGAGTGTTGGATCATATCGACCAGCATTTGAACGGCAATCTGGACCTGGATGCTTTGAGCGGCATCGCGGCATTTTCCAAATACCATTTCCACCGGCAGTTCACGGCGACCTTCGGGCTGTCCGTGCATCGCTATGTCCAGCTTGCCCGCATGAAGCGCGCTTCATACCGGCTGGCCTTCAGGGATGCCGAAAGCGTCACTGACATAGCAATGGATGCCGGTTACGATGCACCGGACGCCTTCGCCCGCGCCTTTCGGCAACGGTTCGGGCAGTCTCCTTCATCGTTCCGGAAGTCGCCCGACTGGGCACCGTGGCTTGCAGCCTTCGGGCCTATGGACAATGCGAGGAGCAAGCTCATGCACATTACCTATGACCACGACGACGTGACGATCCGCGATGTGCCCCCGACGCCGGTGGCGATCATGGAACATCGAGGCGACCGGGCGACACTCGGCGACACCATTCAGCGGTTCATCGCCTGGCGCAAGGCCGCCGGCCTGTCGCCGGAGACGAGCCCGACCTTCAACGTCTTCCGTTCCGAGAGGATCCCCGCCAACCCAGCCGATTACAGCATGGACCTGTGTGTCGGGACTGACCTGCCGATCGACGCTGATGACGGGCAGATGATGGCTGGCGTGATCCCCGGCGGACGTTGCGCGGTGTTGCGCGTCGTCCACAATACCAACAACCTGGAGCCAGCCGCGCTCTACCTTTATCGCGACTGGCTTCCTGCCAGCGGCGAGGAAGCGCGTGACTTCCCGATCTATTGCCAACGGCACTTTTCGATGTTCCCGAATGTGCCGGTGCCTGATGTGGTCTGCGAATTGTTTCTGCCGCTGAAATAAAGCCTTCTGACGGGACCTGTCCCTTCTGACCGGGCCGGCGTTGCGCCGGCCCGAAAGTCCTGCACTACTCCGCCGCCTCGTACCCCGCGATGCCCTTGATCTCGAGGAAATCCTCGAGCCCGTATTCGGCGTATTCGCGGCCGTTGCCCGACTGCTTGTAGCCGCCGAAGGGCAGGCCGGCGTCCCATTGGGGATAGTTGATGTAGACATTGCCCGAGCGCATGCGGGCCGCGACCTCGCGCGCCTTCTGTAGGTCCTTGGCCTGGATGTAGGAGGCAAGGCCGTAGACGGTGTCGTTGGCCTGCTCGACAGCCTGCTCGACCGTGTCGTAGGGCAGGATCGCCAACACCGGCCCGAAAACCTCCTCGCGCGCGATGCGCATGTCGTGGGTGACGTCGGCGAACACGGTCGGCCTGACATAGTAGCCGCGATTGAGTTCGGCAGGGCGGCCGGGGCCGCCGGCGACCAGCGTGGCACCCTCGTCGATGCCGCTCTGGATCAGGTCCTGGATCTTGTCGAACTGGACCTGGCTGACGACGGGGCCGAGCTTGGTGTTGGCGCCGTCGGCTGGACCGACCGTGAACTTTTCCGCCGCCGTCCTGGCATATCCCGCGGCCTCGTCGTGGCGGTCGCGCGGCACGAACATGCGCGTCGGCGCGTTGCAGGACTGGCCGCTGTTGCTGAAGCAGCCGGCGAGGCCCTTGCTGACGGCGGTGGCGAGGTCGACATCCGGGAACAGGATGTTGGCCGACTTGCCGCCAAGCTCCTGATGCACGCGCTTGACGGTGTCGGCGGCGGCCTTGGCCACCAATATGCCGGCTCGCGTCGAACCGGTGAACGACATCATGTCGATGTCGGGATGGCTGGACAGCGCCTGGCCGACGCCAAGGCCGTCGCCATTGACGAGGTTGAACACGCCCTTCGGTACGCCGGCCTCGTCGATGATCTCGGCGAAGATGATGGCATCGAGCGGCGCGATTTCCGACGGCTTCAGCACCATGGTGCAGCCGGCGGCGAGTGCCGGACCGACCTTGCAGGTGATCTGGTTCAGCGGCCAGTTCCAGGGCGTGATCAGGCCGACGACGCCGATCGGCTCCTTGACCACGAGATGGTTGCCCTTGACGTGGCGGAACTGGAAATTCTTCAGCGTCTCGGCCATTTTGGCCAGATGCGCCAGGCCGATGCCGACCTGGCTGTCGAGCGCCATCTGGCGCGGCGCGCCCATCTCGCGCGACACGGCGACCGCCAGGTCCTTGCTGCGCTTCTTGTAGACCTCGATGACGCGGTTGAGGATGTCGAGGCGCTCCTCGACCGAGGTGAAGCCATATGTGTTGAAGGCGCGCTTGGCGGCGGCCACCGCCTTGTCGACATCGGCCCTGGAGCCGAGCGAAATCTGCGCGAAAGCGTCCTCGTTCGATGGATCGATGACGTCGAGCGTGTTGGGCACGACAGGATCGACCCACGCGCCATCGATGTAGAACTGCAGATCGTGTGACATGGTCTCTCCTTGGGGTGCGCATGGCCGGTCAGGCCGTGATATCTGGCTAGAAATAACGATGCGCAAACGGCGCTGTCAAACGCAACCCCCGAACTGGTTGAGCCAACGCGCCAGTGGTTGAGCCAGACCAGCGATGAGCGGACTATAGCAGCGTATGCCCGGCTTCGCCCAGCAAACCTCTTGCCGCAGGCTCGTCAGCCGCTTTCACCAGCAGGTGATCGCCATCGAAAGTCGATACCAGGAAGATGCCCAAACCGTTTTCCGACAGCGGCCTGATGACGGACAGCACGATGCCGGTTTCGTCGAACGCGAACGGCCCCTGCAATTTGAAGGCGACCCAGTCGCGGTCATGCTTGACGGCATCGGGCACGCGATCCTGAAGGCAGGTGATCGAGAGCTCGTCGTCGGTCCTGGTGATGGTGACGAAACCTGGTCCGTCCGCCCAGCCAGGGATGCCGTCAGCGGCCTGAAGCCGCGAAATCGCGTAGAGCCCGGACAGTTGCTTCAGCGTTATCCTCGCAGCCATCGTCGCGCTCCGATCGTCATGCCAACCTCTTGCTCATATAGACCGTCACGCCATTCATGAACGGCTCTTCCCGGTCGACCGTATAGCCGTGCCGCTTGTAGAGCGACACGTTGGCTTCGAAGGCGCCGTTGGTCAACAGGCGAAGCTCGTTGCGGCCCGCCTCGCGCGCCTTGATTTCCGCACGCTCCAGCAGGAGCCGGCCGATACCCCTGCCCTGCGCTCCCGGCGCGACGCAGACGTTCTCGATCCACAGGTGATCGTCGGCCAGCGTGGTCTCGATCATGCCGACGATGCGGCCGTCCTCGACGGCGAGGTCGAACGGATGCTCGGCGACGGCCTTTTCGTAGTCGGCGCGCATCGGCAGCGGCTCGCGGCCGATCACCGGCACCCATTTGGCATAGGCGGCACGCACAATGTCGCGGATGGCAGCGGCATCGGCGGGTTCGGCCGGCCGAAACCGGATGGCAGACTCGATGATCATGACAGTGCTCCAAGCATGAAAAACCCCGCCGGCTGTTGTCGCGGGCGGGGCTGGAAACGAGCGAAGCGGATTTATCCTGCCGGCCTTTGTCGTCGCGCAATCAGCGTGCCGCTCCGCGCTGGGCGGAAGCGGCGTCGCTTGGCGATGACGGGCGCGGGAACGAACATGGCGGCAAGCTGGAGCAGCAACGGTCCCGCGTCAAGACACCGCCTCGGCCTGTCATTGGGCCAAACCGTCGGCAACGCCTTGGCCTGATACGGCTGGGACCCTCAGCGATCGATCCTCGCCGCCTGTTGCGGGGAGTATCGTTCTCCCTGGACGGCAATCGCCGAGACCGCGTTCTCGATATCGCGAAGATCGGCCGCGGTCAGGGCAACGGCGAGAGATCCGATGTTTTCCTCAAGGCGGTTTAGCTTGGTCGTACCTGGGATCGGAACGATCCAGGGCTTGCGCGCCAGCAGCCAGGCAAGCGCGACCTGTGCCGATGTCGCGTTCTTGTCAGCCGCGATCGCGACGATGGCGTCGACCAGTGCCTGGTTTGCCTGGCGGGCTTCCTCCGTGAACCGCGGAACGCTGTTGCGGAAATCGTCGGCATCGAACGTCGTCCCGGCGTTGATGGCGCCGGTGAGGAAACCCTTGCCCAGCGGACTGAAAGGCACGAAGCCGATTCCCAGTTCCTCGAGGACCGGCAGGATCGCCTCCTCGGGCTCACGCCACCAGAGTGAATATTCGCTCTGAAGCGCGGCGACCGGCTGCACCGCATGAGCGCGGCGGATGGTGCGCACGCCCGCTTCCGAGAGGCCGAAATGCTTCACCTTGCCTTGGCTGATCAAGTCCTTCACCACGCCAGCCACCTCTTCGATCGGCACGACCGGATCGACACGATGCTGGTAGAGAAGATCGATGTAGTCCGTCCTCAGCCGCTTGAGAGAGGCCTCGACGACGTCGCGAATATGCTGCGGCCGGCTGTCCATGCCCTGGTGTCCGGCCGCACCGGCGATGTCGATGCCGAATTTGGTGGCGATCACCACCTGGTCGCGGATTGGCTGCAACGCCTCGCCGACGACCTCTTCGTTCCTGAACGGTCCGTAGACCTCCGCCGTGTCGAAGAAGGTGACACCGCGCTCGAATGCCGCCCGGATCAGACGGACCGCATCCGGCGTCTCCATCGGCTGCCCATATGACTGGCTCATGCCCATGCAGCCAAGGCCGATGGCCGAGACTTCGAGGCCGCTGTTTCCAAGTGTGCGCTTTTGCATCGTCAGTGTCCCTTCTTCTCGGCGTCGGCCTGTTCGAAGACCTTGCGGGCGATGCCGATCGCGGTGCTTGCCGGCGGCCATCCAGCATAGAAGGCAAGATGCGTGATGGCCTCGATGAGCTCGTCACGGGTCACGCCATTCTCGAGCGCCCGCTTCATGTGGAACGGCATCTCGTTGATCCGGTATCCCGAGACCAGGCTGGCGACGGTGACGAGGCTGCGGTCGCGCGGCGAGAGGCCGGGGCGTTTCCAGACGTCGCCGAAAAGCACCTCGTCGGTATAGGTGCCGAGTGCTGGAGCGATGTCGGAAAACGGGCTTTTGGGAGGCGCTGGGGCATGGGTCATGAGGATCTCCTTCTTGTGTCGTCGGTGGGCGAGGTCTGGTCGGTCAAATCCCGTATTGTTCGTCGGTGACATGCTCCATCCAGTCGACGACCTTGCCGTCGAGCGCTTCGGCAATGGCGATATGGCTCATCGCCGTTGTCGGCGACGCCCCATGCCAATGCTTTTCGCCCGGCGCGAACCAGATGATGTCGCCGGGACGGATCTGTTGGATCGGCCCACCTTCGCATTGCACCAGACCGGCGCCCGACAGAACGATAAGCGTCTGGCCGAGCGGGTGCGTGTGCCAGGCCGTGCGCGCGCCGGGCTCGAAGGTCACGGTGGCCCCGCCGACGCGCGCGGGGCCGCTGCCCTTGAAGGATGCATCGATGCGCACCGCCCCGGTGAAATATTCGGCGGGCCCCTTCGCCGAGGGCTGCGAGCCGCTTCGTGTGATCTCCACGTTTTCCGTCCTTTCGTGATGCCGGGAGGACATTGCCGCCAGGCCAGGAGCGCCGGCTTGTTCGGCCGATTGCGTTCTATTTAGGGGCTGCGATGGTCATGAGTAGCTGCTATATCCGGCATGTACTTATGAGAGAAATTCATCAATGCCACGCGACAATCTGAATGAGTTGACCGCCTTCCTCGCCGTCGCGCGCGAGAAGAGCTTCACCAGGGCGGCGGCCAAGCTTGGCGTATCCCAATCGGCGCTCAGCCATGCCTTGCGCACGTTGGAAGAGCGGCTGGGCGTGCGGCTTTTGACCCGCACCACGCGCAGTGTCTCGCCGACCGAAGCCGGCGAACGCCTGGCCCGCACCGTCGGACCGAGGCTCGACGAGATCGAAAGTGAGCTCGCCGCCTTGAGCGCATTGCGAGAAAAGCCCGCCGGAACCATCCGCATCACCGCCGGCGAACATTCGGCCAACACGGTCCTGTGGCCGGCCATTGTCCGGCTGTTGCCGCAATATCCCGACATCCGGGTCGAGATCGTCGTCGACTACGGCCTGACCGACATCGTCGCCGGGCGTTATGACGCCGGCGTGCGGCTGGGCGAACAGGTGGCGCGCGACATGATCGCGGTGCGCATCGGGCCGGACATGCGCATGGCGGTGGTCGGATCTCCGGCCTATTTCGCAAGCCGGCCGAAGCCGCGCACGCCGCAGGACCTGACCGATCACAATTGCATCAACCTGCGCCTGCCGACCCATGGCGGGCTCTATGCCTGGGAATTCGAGAAGGCCGGACGCGAGCTGAAGGTGCGCGTCGACGGCCAGTTGATCTTCAACACGGCGGGGCTGCGCATGAATGCCGTGTTGGCCGGCGTCGGCCTCGCCTATCTCCCGGAGGATCAAGTGACGGCGCATCTCGCCGATGGCCGTTTGTTGCGGCTCATGGCCGACTGGTGCCCGCCGTTTCCCGGCTACCACCTCTACTATCCCAGCCGCCGCCAGGCGACGCCCGCCTTTACGCTGCTGGTCGATGCGCTGCGTTATCGCGGCTAGCCTACGGGTCCAGGAACCAATTCAGCCGGACAGCGTTCACGGTGGTTAAATGGAACCTTGCGCATGACGGACCTGTCGAACAGTTCGACACTCGATCTATCCCATCAAATCCTCGATAATCTTCCTGTCGCCATCTACACGACCGATAGCGAAGGCAGGATCACCTATTTCAACCGGGCCGCGGCCGATTTTGCCGGGCGCGAGCCCGAGCTCGGAAAAGACCAGTGGTGCGTAACGCACAAGCTGTTCACGACCGACGGCCAGGTGTTGCCGCACGACCAATGCCCGATGGCCATTGCGTTGCGGGAGAACCGGCCGGTCAGAAACCAGTCGGCCATCTCGCAGCGTCCCGACGGCACGCGCGTGCCCTTCCTTCCCTATCCCACGCCGCTCCATGACGACCAAGGCAGGCTGGTCGGGGCCGTCAACATGCTGTTCGACCTCACCGACCGGCATCTTGCCGACGAGGCCAGGCATCATCTGTCGGCCATCGTGGAATCCTCCTTCGATGCAATCGTCAGCAAGGATTTGAACGGCGTCATCAAGAGCTGGAACTCAGGCGCCCAGCGCCTGTTCGGTTACACCGCCGACGAAGCGGTCGGCAGGTCCGTGACGATGCTGATACCCGATGACCATCTGGACGAGGAGCCGCGCATATTGGAGCGCATCCGCAAAGGCGAGCGGGTCGAGACCTACGAGACCATCCGCCGCCGCAAGGACGGCAGCCTAGTGCCCGTATCCCTGACGATCTCGCCCGTACGCAATGCCGTCGGCCGGATCATCGGCGCCTCCAAGATCGCCCGCGACATCTCGATAGCCAAGGAGAGCGAATATCGCATCCGCATGCTGATGCGCGAGGTCAACCATCGGGTCAAGAACCAGTATTCCGTCATCATCTCTATGATCCGCGAGACCAGCAAGAGGTCCTCGACACCGGCGGAGTTCGAACGCCAGGTGCGCGAGCGCATCATGGCGCTGTCGCTCTCGCACGACCTGCTGGTGTCCGGCGACTGGCGAGGCGCGACGATTTTCGAGCTGCTCCTGGCACAAGCCAAACCGTTCGGCAACGAGGAACGGATTTCCATGGCTGGCCCTTCCCTGACGCTGAACCCCAATGCCGTCCAGTATCTCGGCATCGCCTTTCATGAACTGGCGACCAATTCCGCCAAATATGGCGTGCTTTCGGCCGCCGAGGGAACGATATCGGTGCAATGGAAGGTGAGCCAGGCAGGCGACCTGAAACGGTTCCAGCTGATCTGGAAAGAGCGCGATGGTCCTCAGGTGCAGAACATCGGCCATGGCGGTTTCGGCACCGTCGTGCTCCAGCGCGTCGCTCCAGCAGCTGTAAGTGGCACCGGCGTTCTCGAATATGACAGCCACGGCGTTACCTGGACCCTTGAAGCCCCCTTGTCACAGCTCGAAGCCTCGGTCGACAGCGAGCACGTCGACCCACAGGCGATCGACGAGGTGATCGGTGGACCGGAATTCGAAGTCCTTCCCTGATGCCGCACTCGCATTCCGGCATCGCCGCTCTATGTCTTCCCCGAACAAGCATTTCTCGCCGTCCGGAACAGTCGTGGAAGACATGCGGTTGGCAAAGCACCGGAGCATGCTATGACCGATGAAGATCTTGCCAATAGCTATCGTGGTTACATCGCCTGCCTCAACGCCCAGGACTGGCGGAGCCTAGACCGCTTCGTACACCAGGAGGTGCACTACAATGGCGACCGGGTCGGCCTGTCGGGTTACCGCGACATGCTGGAGCGGGATTTTCGCGAAATTCCCGATCTCTATTTCGACATCCAGCTGCTGATCGCCGATACGCCTTTCATAGCGAGCCGCCTTCAATTCAACTGCACGCCGAAGGAAACTTTTCTCGGCCTGCCGGTCAACGGCAGGAAAGTGTCCTTCAGCGAGAACGTCTTCTACGAGTTTCTCGACGGCAGGATCAGGCACGTCTGGTCGGTGATCGACAAGGCGGCGATCGAAGCGCAGCTGTAGGCCGGCCCCTTTCTCAGCTTTCGAGGGGCAAGACCGTTCGTAAAAATCGATCATTCTAACGAAAATAATTCGTTGGAAAGATTAGTCTTGGAATGACATTTCTCCGGCGTACTCGCACGGAGAATTGTATTGTCGTCCCTGACTCCCATCGCAAACGGTATTCCGAAAGGCCTGATTTCCGCCGATCTGGCCCAAGGTCGCAAGCGCCTCGATTTCGTGGGGAACGGCATCATTCCCGGCATCGTGCTGGTGGCGATGATCACGGCCGTCGCCTTCTCGGCCCGCAATGTCTCCGGTTTTGCCCTGTTCAGCCCGATGATCCTGGCCGTCGTCGCCGGCATGGTCTATTCCAACGTGCTCGGCACACCGGTGCACGCCAAGGCGGGCATCGCCTTTTCGCAAAAGCGCCTGCTGCGCTTCGCCATCGTGCTGCTCGGCTTCCAGCTGACGCTTGGCCAGGTCGTCTCGATCGGCACCGGCGGCGTCGGTGTCGTCGCGCTGACCCTTGGCGCCACCTTCGTCTTCACCATCACGCTCGGCCGGCTGATCGGCGTCGACGCCAAGCTCACCCAGTTGATCGCCGCCGGCACCTCAATCTGCGGTGCCTCGGCGATCGTCGCCACCAACATCGTCACCGATGCGCGCGACGAGGACGTCACCTATGCCGTCGCCTCGATCACCTTGTTCGGCACCATCGCCATGCTCGGCTTCCCGCTGCTGGCGCCGCTGCTCGGCCTCGACCAGCACGCCTTCGGACTGTGGGCCGGCGCCTCCATCCATGAGGTGGCGCAAGTCATCGGCGCCGGTTTCCAGAACGGCACCCAATCCGGCGAGATCGCCACCGTCGCCAAGCTGACCCGCGTCGCCATGCTTGCGCCGATGGTCATCGCGCTCGGCCTGATGGCGCGCCGCAAAAGTGACGATCAGTCGGCTGCACGCCCGCCCATGCCGTGGTTCGTCGCCGCCTTTGTCGCCGTCGTGGCATTGAACAGCCTGGTTACGATACCAGCCGAAGTGAAGCAGGCGGTAGTGCTGGCCACCACCATCATGCTCACCATGGGGCTGGCCGCCATGGGCCTGCAGGCGGACATTTCGCAACTGCGCTCGCGCGGCCTGCGCCCGCTGGCGCTCGCCTTCTGCGCCTTCCTGTTCATCGGCGGCTTCAGCCTGATGCTGGTGAAGGTCTCAGGGTAACTAATCCTGGAACGAACTCGCCGCGACATAGATCGCCGCCAGCGCCTCGATGCCGGCCTGGTCGGCACTGTCGAAGCGGCCGGGCAGCGGGCTGTCGAGATCGAGCACGCCGAAAACGCCCTCCTCGTCCTCAAGCAGCACGACCAGCTCGGAGCGCGAGGCGGCGTCGCAGGCGATGTGGCCGGGGAAATCATGCACGTCCTTGATCAGCATCGAGGTGCCGAGCTCGACCGCCGTTCCGCATACGCCTTGGCCGACGGCAATGCGCACGCAGGCCGGCTTGCCCTGGAAGGGTCCCAGCACCAACTCTTCGTCCGACGCCAGGAAATAGAAGCCGGCCCAGTTGAGGTCGGGCACCATCTGGAAGATCAGCGCCGCGGTGTTGGCGGCGTTGGCGATCGAATCGTGCTCGCCCTCGAGCAGCGCCTTCAATTGCTTGGCAAGGTCGCGGTAGAACGCGGCCTTGTCTGAGATATCGATGGCCTGGGCCGCGAACATGATTTGTCTCCAAACTGGGAATCGCGGTTCCGTTTCCGCAAACCCTGCACCAAACGACCACCGGACCATCCTAGGCAATTCCAGGAAAATGCGAAACGGTTTTCCGTTCGAAATTCTGTCCGTTGGCGCCTTGGCGCTATCTCCATTCCCGGCGCAAGATTTGATTCCGGCGGGAGAAAAATTTCAAAAGTATTCGAAGCGCGGTCTCCTGACGCCGACAAGGAGGCCAAATTATTCGAAAGATTGAATTTTTCCTTCCGGGCGCCTATTTATCGAGAAGTTCATTTTCACGATTTCACGCGCGAAGGAGATTTCTTCAATGGCCGACGGCAATCAGACGATCATGCAAAAAGCTGAAGCCCGCTTTGTCGACAAGCAGAAGAAAACCGCGGAGCGCAACAAGGCAACCGCCGAATACATGTCCGAGGCGAGGGCCAGGGAGATCAAGACGGCAAGGCTGAGGGAATTGCGCCTGGCCAAGGAAGAAGCCGATCGCGTGGCGGAAGCGCTGAACCCGGCGCCGAAAAAGAAGCGTGTGGCCAAGAAGGCATAGAGTCACTCCAAGGACGTGAGCGGTCTCCCGCTGGGCTTGCACCAAGTCAAGGAATGCGGCGGCTCAAGCCACGTCTGACGTTCCAGCCATGCAATGGTCCTGCCGACCAAGGGCAAGAGCGTCCAGCTCCACACCGCGGCGCGTTCCCTTTCACCTGCCTTTCGGCCTCGAAGATGCGAAACGTCGCGGCCGCGCGCGAAATAGCGGATGGTACCGAGGAACCCTGATCTGGCCATTTTCCTCTTGATCGGTCCCCCGATCTGGCCTAGCCTTCAAGTTGAGAAAAGGTTTTTCCAGACAGTCCCGATGGGGTTCGGCCGTTAGCCGGGCTTAATTCCGGCCGGTAAGGGAAAACCTTTTTCCAACCAAGGATTTCTGCCGCGATGGCATCGGACGACCAGCCAGTTCCGGTCTTTCCCAAACCCGTCACCTTGCGCGACGTGGCCGCGCAGGCCGGCGTCAGCGTTGCCACTGCATCCAAGGCGCTCAACGATCAGGGGCGCATGACCGCCGAGACCCGCGAGCGCATTCGCGAGACGGCGCGCAACCTGGGCTTCCGGCCCAACAGCCTGGCGCAGAGCCTGCTGAGGCGCCGCTCCTTTACTGTCGGCCTGCTCACCAACGACACCTATGGCCGTTTCTCGCTGCCGCTGATGTCGGGCATTTCGGATGCGCTGGTCGATGCCGGCGTCTCGGTATTCCTGTGCAATGTCGAGGAGGACCCCCGTCTCGGCCAGCTCCATGTCGAGGCCATGCTCGACAAGCGCGTCGACGGCATCATCGCCACCGGCAAGCGCATCGACCGCCATCTGCCGATCGATCTCGCCAATTTGCGCATCCCCGTGATCTACGCCTTCACTCAGCCCGATCCCGACGCCGTCGCCTTCGTTTCCGACGATGCCGGCGGGGCGCGGCTGGCCGTCGACCATTTCTGCCGGCTCGGCCGCAAGCGCATCGCCCATGTCACCGGCCCGGCCAGTTTTGCCGTGGTGCATGAACGGGCGCAGGCCTATCGCGCCGCGCTGATCGAGAACGGCCTGTCCGTCATCGAACCCCTGCTCGGCGCCTGGTCGGAAGCCTGGGGGCATGAGGCGGTGACGATCCTTTTCGATGGCGGGGGAGAAAAGCCGGACGCCGTCTTCTGCGGCAACGATCAGATCGCGCGCGGCGTCATCGATGCTCTGCGCGAGCGTGGCTTGAGCGTTCCCGGCGATGTCGGCGTCATCGGCTTCGACAATTGGGAGATCGTGGCCGAGGCGACCCGCCCGCCGCTGACCTCGGTCGACATGAACCTGACAGCGCTCGGCCGCGAGGCCGGGCTGACCCTGCTTTCCCTGGTCGGCGGCAAGCCCGCCGCGCCGGGCATCAGAAAACTGCCGTGCCGGCTGGTGGTGCGGCAGTCCTGCGGCCGCCTGCCCGACGGCTGAAAAGACGGCTGAGAAACGAAGCGCCGCGATCGGCGGCAAGC
This sequence comes from Mesorhizobium sp. B2-3-15, assembly GCF_006442875.1. NCBI lineage: Bacteria > Pseudomonadati > Pseudomonadota > Alphaproteobacteria > Hyphomicrobiales > Phyllobacteriaceae > Mesorhizobium > Mesorhizobium sp. B2-3-15. The sequence continues at coordinate 231,938 of NZ_VFVO01000012.1, forward strand.
CGCGCATCGCGGCTAAATGAGGAGGAGGAGAACATGAGGACTTTGATTGCCAAACTGGCCCCGACCAAATTGGCCCTGACCAAATTGACGTTGACGGCTGCCGTTCTGGGTTGCGGCCTGCAATTTGCCGCCGCCGAAACCGCCAACATCTGGGTACGCGCCGACGGCTCGAACTTCATGCCGAGGATCGTCGACGCCTTCAACAAGGCGAACAAGGACCAGGTCAAGCTCGACATTATCCCCAATGCCGAGATCATCCCGAAATATGGCGCGGCCGCGGCCGGCGGCACGGCGCCCGACGCGCTGTCGCTCGACCTGATCTACACGCCCTCCTTCGCAGCCGCCGGCCAGTTGGAGGACATCACCGACTGGGCGAAATCGCTTCCCTATTTCGCCAGCCTGTCGCCCGCGCATGTGAAGACCGGCACCTACAAGGACCGCATTTACGGCCTGCCCTTCTCGGCCGACGCCTCGGTGCTGATCTGGAACAAGAAGCTGTTCAAGCAGGCAGGCCTCGACCCTGAAAAGGGCCCGGCCAACTGGGCCGAGATCGAAGCCGACGCCGAGAAGGTCAACGCGCTTGGCGGCAACATCAAGGGCTTCTACTTCTCCGGCAATTGCGGTGGCTGCAACATATTCACCTTCACGCCGCTGATCTGGGCCTCGGGCGGCGACATCCTGTCGGAGGACGGCTCCAAGGCGACGCTGGACAGCCCGCAATTGCGCGGCGCCATCGATCTCTACCGCTCGATGGTCAAGAAGGATTTGGTGCCGGCGGGCGCGCAGACCGACACCGGCGCCAATTTCTTTGCCGCCTTCGCCGCCGGCAATATCGGCATCTCGCCCTCCGGCGCCTTCGCCATCGGCGCGCTCAACACGCAATATCCTGATGTCGACTACGGCATCACCTTCCTGCCGGGCAAGGATGGCAACTGGTCGTCCTTTGCCGGCGGCGACAATTTCGTCGTCACCAAGGGCACCAAGAAACTCGCCGTGGTGAAGGAGTTCCTGGACTTCGCCTATTCGCTCGAAGGCCAGACGATCCTGGCCAAATACGGCAGCCTGCCGGTGCGCGGCGACATCGCCAAGGACGCGCTGAAGGAGCTCGACCCGCGCTACCAGATTGCCGCCGAGGCGATGGCCAAGGGCAAGACGCCGTATTCGGTGGTGTTCAACGACCTGATCAACTCCGCCAACGGCCCATGGACGCAGATGATCAACGAGGTGTTCTTCGGCGACGACGTCGATGGCGCCATAGCAAACGCCCAGGAGACCATGCAGTCGATCATCGACCAGGCGCCGCAGAAGTAGCGCCGCCTCCACCTCCCCCTTGAGGGGAGGTCGGACCGCAGGTCCGGGTGGGGTCGTCTCGGCAGTGCTCGACGTTCCTTGATGTCGGCGCGCTTGGCGGAGGACCCCACCCCCGGCCTTCGGCCGGACCCTCCCCTTGAGGAGGAGGGGACGCAGCGCCAGGGAAACAGCCATGACCACCATCACCGCAACCACCGCCCCACCCCGCGTCCGCAAACGCGTCGGCGCCGGGCGCCGGCAATGGATTGGCCTGCTCTATGTCGCGCCGGCCGTGGCGCTGGTCATGCTGTTCTTCGTCATTCCGCTCGGCATGACGGCCTGGATGTCGCTGCACAACTGGCCCTTGATGGGCGAGCACTCCTTCATCGGCCTCGGCAATTACTGGGCAATCCTGCGCGACACCAGGTTCTGGAACGCGCTGAGATTCACCGGTTACTACACGCTGATCGTCACCATCGCGATCTTCGCCGTCGCCTTTCCGCTGGCGATCTTCATCGAGCGGCCGCGCCCGTTCACCAACCTCTACCGCACCATGTTCTTCATGCCGGCGGTGGTCGGCTTTGCCTCGGCGAGCCTTTTGTGGTCGTGGCTGCTCAACGTCGATTCCGGCCTGTTCAGCCCCGCCGCCTACGATCTCGGCCTGATCGACAAGAAGTTCAACCTGCTCGCCACCTTCCAACCGGCCTTCTGGTCGATCATCGCCATGGTGGTGTGGAAGGTCGCTGGCTTCACCATGATCATCCTGATGACCGGCCTGCAGTCGATCCCGCAGGATCTGCAGGAGGCCGCCGTCATCGACGGCGCCGGGCCGTTCGCCAGGTTCCGGGCGATCACCTTGCCGCTGATGCGCCGCACCCTGGCGCTGGTGCTGATCCTATCGGTCGCGGGCTCCATCCTTGCCTTCGACCAGTTCTACATCATCCTGCGCGGCGGCCCGCGCAACCAGACGCTGACGGCGGTGTACTGGATCTTCAACCAGTCCTTCGTCTCGTTCAAGCTCGGCTATGGCGCGGCACTCTCGATGGTGCTGCTGGTCATCCTGGTGGCGCTCAGCCTCGTCCAGCTCTGGTTGCTGCGCAAACCCGAGGGGCTCGACTGATGGCGCAGGCGATATCGGGCACAGGCAAGCTTGCCGCGCGCTTGGCCAGGCATTCCACCGGCATCGTCGCCTCGGTGCTGTTCGTGGCGCCGATCGTGTGGACGGTGCTGTCGGCCTTCAAGCCGGCGCAGGAGGCGCGCCTGCCGCCGCTGCCGCCCTGGCCGACGACGGGCTTCTCGCTGGAGAACTATCAAACGCTGAACAGTTTCGGCGACGGCCTGTGGGCCTCGGCGCAGAACAGCATCTATGTCTCGGTGATGACGGTCATGCTGTCGGTCATCGTCAGCGTGCTCGCCGGCTACGGTTTTTCGCGGTTTCGGTTCCCGTTCAAGGACTTGTTCTTCGTCCTCATACTGTCGACGATCATGATCCCGTTCCAGTCGATCCTGACGCCGATCTTCCTGGTGCTGACCAAGCTTGGCCTGCACAACACGTTGACCGGCCTGGTCGGCGTCTATGTGACGCTGCAGCTGCCGTTCTCGATCTTCATGATGCGCAACGCCTTCGACGCGGTGCCGCGCGAGATCGAGGAGGCCGCGCGCATGGACGGCGCCGGCAACGCCACCATGCTCATAAAGGTCATGCTGCCGCTGGTCTGGCCTGGTGTCGTCACCATCGCGCTGTTTGCCTTCCTCGGCGCCTGGAACGAATTCCTTGCTGCCCTGGTGCTGATGACCGACCAGTCCAAGTTCACGCTGCCGGTGATGATGACCGCACTTCAGTCCGGCCGCTTCGGCGCCATCGACTGGGGCGCGGTGCAGGCGGGCGTCACCGTGATGATGGTGCCGTGCCTGATCCTGTTCCTGGCTTTGCAGCGCTTCTACATCCGCGGCCTGATGGCCGGGGCCGTCAAATAGAGCATGATCCCGAAAAGTGGGAACCGGTTTTCGGAAAGATCATGCTCCAACAAAGAGATAGACGTCAGATCGAATGGAGTGAGTTCATGACCGCATCGCCATCCCCCCGGCACGCCACCCCAAATAAATCGCAGGAGACGGGCAAGCCGAAGCTCGCCTTCCGCCCGCTGCCGGTGCCGCAGGTCGACGTGCGCGGCTTCTGGGGCGACCGCGCCGAGGCGGTTGCCACGCGCACCGCCGACATCCTTTACGACCGCTGCGTGGCGGCGCGCATGCTGGAGCAGATCGATCCGGACCAGCCCTCGCCAGGCGTCGTCATTCCGTTCCACTCGCCCTCGCCCGACGAGGCGGCCTCCGCCGGCTTCACCGGCTCGACGGTGACCACGCAGATGTTCTGGGATTCCGATCTCGGCAAGACGATCGAGACCGCGGCCTATTCGCTCTACCGGCGTAAGAATCCCGAACTGGAGAAGAAGATCGACGCCGTCATCGACATGTATGGCAGGCTGCAGCAGGAGGACGGCTATCTCTCCAGCTGGTACCAGCGCATCCAGCCGGGCAAGCGCTGGACCAATCTGCGCGACTGCCATGAGCTTTATTGCGCCGGCCACCTCATCGAGGGCGCGGTCGCCTACTACCAGGCGACGGGCAAGCGCAAGCTGCTCGAGATCATGTGCCGCTATGCCGACCACATCGCTTCGGTGCTGGGGCCCGAGCCCGGCAAGAAAAAGGGCTATTGCGGCCATGAGGAGATCGAGCTGGCGCTGGTCAAGCTGGCGCGGGTGACGGGCGAACAAAAGTACATGGAATTGGCCAAATACTTCATCGACCAGCGCGGGCAGCAGCCGCACTATTTCGACGAGGAGGCGCGCGCCCGTGGCGCCGACCCGAAGGCCTATCATTTCAAGACCTACGAATACAGCCAGTCGCACATACCGGTGCGCGAGCAGGACAAGGTCGTCGGCCACGCGGTGCGGGCCATGTACCTTTATTCGGGGATGGCCGACATCGCGACCGAATATGGCGACGACACGTTGCGGGTGGCGCTCGACCGGCTGTGGGACGACCTCACCACCAAGAACCTCTACATCACCGGCGGGCTCGGCCCGTCGGCGCACAATGAGGGCTTCACCAGCGACTACGACCTGCCCAACGAAACCGCCTATGCCGAGACCTGTGCATCGGTCGGGCTGGTGTTCTGGGCGAGCCGCATGCTCGGCATGGGGCCGAACGCGCGCTACGCCGACATGATGGAGCGCGCGCTCTACAATGGTTCCATTTCCGGCCTGTCGCTCGACGGCTCGCTGTTCTTCTACGAGAATCCGCTGGAAAGCCGGGGCAAGCATAACCGCTGGAAATGGCACCGCTGCCCTTGCTGCCCGCCCAATATCGGGCGCATGGTCGCCTCGATCGGCAGCTATTTCTACAGCCTGGCGGACGACGCGCTGGCGGTTCATCTCTATGGCGACTCCACCGCCCGCTTCGACATTGCAGACACACCGGTCACACTGACGCAGGCGAGCCGCTATCCCTGGGATGGTGCCGTCGAGATTACCGTTGAGCCGCAGGCGCCGGTAGAGTTCACGCTGCACCTGCGTGTGCCGGCCTGGAGCGGCAACGCCGGCCTGGCCGTCAATGGCGAGACGGTCGACCTCGAGGATTTGACCAGTGACGGCTACGCCGCGATCCGGCGCAGGTGGCAGAAGGGCGACCGTGTCCGGCTCGATCTCGAAATGCCGATCGAGCGGCTCTATGCCAATCCCGAGGTGAGGCAGGATGCCGGCCGCGTCGCACTGTCGCGCGGGCCGCTGATCTACTGCGTCGAGGCGACCGACAATGACAATCGCCTGCATCGCCTGACCCTGCCGCGCACGGCCGGCATCGAGGCGCATGACGAACCGGATCTGCTCGGCGGTGTGGTGACGCTTTCAGCCACGGCACAAGCCGATGCCGGGGATGGCTGGCAGGACGGCCTTTATCGCGCCGATCCGCCGGCCAGGGTCGAGACGCGCCTGACCGCCATCCCCTATTTCGCCTGGGACAACCGCGAGCCCGGCGAGATGCTGGTCTGGCTGCGGGATGGTTGATACCGGCGGCAACGCCGTGGGGCGGCCGGTTATGTCCGGCTTGACTGGGCGGCGGCGGTCAGCGGCTTTTTCGGCGCTGCTTTCGCGGCGCTGCCGTCAATATGCGCCCAGGCCGGCCGCTCGAACAGGAACATGCCGAAGCCGATGCGCTGCACGATGAAGTAGAGCACGATGGGACTGATGATCGAGACCAGCAGCACCGCCAGGCTGAGCAAGCCCGTGTCGGTCAGCAGGCCGCTTGCCAGTGCGGCGCCGCGGAACAGCGACATCGGAATGGTGAAGGCGACATAGACGACCAGGGAATGTTCGCCCAGCCAGCGCAGCCATTCCATGGCGGGAAATTTCGACAGGAAACCGCCAAGCACGCAAAGCGCCACGGCACCGGCGACGGCCAGGACGAGATGCAGCGGCGGCCATGCCGCCAAGCCCATCTGCATGCCGACCGGCTGCATGGCATAACCCGGCGAATAGACCAGCAGGCCATTGACGACAGCCCACAGGACGAGCCCGGAGACGGTCAGCGCCGGGCGGGCTTGCGTCCATTCGACGAGCCGGAACACCAGCGGCGCCATGACGAAGCCAACGTAGAAAAAGACGAAATAGGCGGCGAATTGTTCGACCGCGTAGCTGTCGGGATGCGGCGCCCACATCTGCAGGCCGGCGGCGATCGGGATGACGATCCAGGCGGGCACGGCAAGCTGCCGCAGCAGTTTCGCGGCAAGACCGAACACCGCCAGCATGTAGATGAACCACAGGACGCCATAGGGCTGGACGACGGCCATTGCCAGGTCGTGCAGCATGCCGGCGGGATCCCGGCTGAAGATGCCGATCTTCAGCCCGATCGAGATGATCGCCCACAGCACGTAGAAATAGAGGTAATGGACGACGCGCCGGTCGATATAGCGCAGCCACGGCCGGTCGATCACCTGCGACAGGAACAGCCCCGAGATCAGGAAGAATTCGGGCATCCGGAACGGCGTCGCGAAGCCGATGACATAGTGGAGAAAGCCGACGCCGCCCGTATACTCGCCGGTGTTGTAGGCCGAGTACATCATGACCACGAGGATGATCGAGAGACCTTTGGCCGTGTCCACCCACGGCATGCGCATCGGGCTGCTGTTCATGGCGGCGAATCCAAACCGGCCGGCCCGGCTGGCCAGCCATCATCCCGCGATGTCTAGCACCATCAAGCTTCCAGATCGTAAACGCGGCTGTCTTGCGGTGAAGCTGGCAGCGTCCGCGGGCCGCCGTGTTGAAGCCGTTGGCAATCATCTGCCGTCGGCGCTGCCCCTCGCCTGCCTGCCGGCATCATCCCCGTAAACGGGGCGAGGGACGCCGTTCTCGCCGATTTCGCCAATCGCCGGCGTTGCGGAAAGAGCGTCGGCCTCGCGGTAGCCCTCTCGCCCCGTTTACGGGGAGAGATGTCCGGCAGGACAGTGAGGGGCAGCGCCGACCGTGACCTCTATGCGCAATGAACGATTACTTTCGGGACTTGGATTTGTTCAAAGCCACCGCCGCGCGTACCAGCGCCTTGAAGGCCTCCTCGTCGACCTCCTCGCCTTTCTGGAAATCGATGGCGCGCCGTGTGTTGCCTTCGAGGCTGGAATTGAACAGGCGCGAGGGATCGGGCAGCGCGGCACCCTTGGCGAAGGTCAGCTTGACGACGGCCTTGTAGGTCTCGCCGGTGCAGATCATGCCGGCATCCTCCCACACCGGCACGCCGCGCCATTTCCACGTCTCGACCACGTCGGGATCGGCTTGATGGATCAGCGCGCGCAGCCGCCCCAGCATCTCGCCGCGCCAGTCGCCCAATTCCTTGATCCTGCCGTCGATCAGCTCGGAGGGAGATCTGCTGTCCTGGGTGGTCGTCATTGTGGTTCTCCTTCGAATTGAAAATAGAGCGCTTACATGCGCTCGCCAGGCAAGAGGCTCGCCTGGTTCACCCAAGCGCTGAACTGCGCTTCGTCGAACGCGTCGTCCTCATGAATGTCGAGGTAGCGCGTGTCCCGACTTTTGGATTCGCCCGGCGGCACCGGATCCAGCGACATGCCGCGAAAGAAGGCCACCTTGATGTATCTGGTGAAGCAATGGAAGCTGAGGAACCAGCCCTCGCCCTCGACGCCGTAGAAAGGCGAGTTCCATTTCACCGCCTTGTTTACGCCGGGCACGGCGCGCTCGATGAGCGCGTCGAGCCGCCCGCCCATCTCGCGCTTCCAGCCCGGCATTGCCGCGATATAGGCCTGCACCGGAGCGTCGCCATAACCCTTGGCGATCTGCGGGTTGCCGCCGGAAAGCAGCTTCGGCTCAGCCTTGGCCGGGGTCGCCTTGGCCATGCGCTTTCCTCCTATCCATTGGCCCGCTGTGCGCTGCGTCCTTTCGCGACATAGGGCAGCACGAACATATAGAGGCCGCTGAACAGCATAAGGAAGAGCGGCGGCAGTGGCGAATAGACCACCCAGGCGGGCGGCTGCCCAAACGCCATGGTGACGAAGTTGGCGATGACGGTGATCGTGAAAATGATCGACAGCCAGCGATGCGCTTGCCGCATCCATTTGCTCCAGTCCAATTCTGCCTCCTCTTGTGCTATGCGTTGAAACCCGGCGCCCTACCAGCGCGCCAGTTCGGTGATCTGGATGAGATTGCCGCAGCCATCCTCCAACTTGGCGATGGTCGAGCCGGTCACGTCGGTAGGCGCCATGGCAAAGGCACCGCCCTTCGCCTTGATGCGCTCATGGTCGCCCTTGATGTCGTCGGTGAAGAGCATCAGCGCCGGCTGGCCCTGCTTGAAGATCGCCTGCTGGTAGGCCTTTGCCGCCGGGTTGTCGTTCAGCGCCAGCTGCAATTCGGTGCCGTCGGGCTCTTCGGCCGAGACGACCGTCAGCCAACGGAACGGCCCATTGCTGAAATCGGCTTTTTTGGTGAAGCCCAGCACGCCGGTGTAGAAGGCAAGCGCCTTTTCCTGATCGTCGACATAGATGCTGGTCAGTTTGATCTTCATCGCTTTTTCTCCATGGTTTTGCCGGCGGAGAACCCGCCCTCTGATATTTCTGTGTGGCTTTCAGTTCGAGGCCTCAGTCCGTCCGCGCCAGAAGCTCTTCCAGCTTTTCCAGGAATTGCGGCCAACCCACCTTGGCGCCGCCATAGGCCCGCTTCTGGTCGGGCCGGAAACCGGCCTGCTCCATGCGCAAATGGGTTCCCGTTGGCGTCGGGGTGAGCGTGAAAGTCACCACGCTCCTGAGACCGAACGCTGGGTCCTGATGCGCGAGGTTCCAGCTGTAGGACAACCTCTTGTGCGGCTCCACGGCAAGCACCTCGCAGTCCAGCACGCCGCCCCAGTCGGCGCTGATGTTGAAGCGATGGCCGACGGCGGGTTTGAAATCGTTCTTCATCAGCCACTCCTCGATGAGATGCGGTTGCGTCAGCGCGCGCCAGAGTTTTTCGGGCGGATGGGAGATCTCCCGCTCGACGACGACAGTGCGGGTTTGCTGTGCACTATCGTTCACTGGTCCATCCTTTTGAGCAAATCCTCGAGGTCGTCGAACCGGCTTTCCCAGAACCCCGCCATATGGCGTGTCCAGTCCATCAGCGGCGCCAGCGCGGCAAGCTGGGCGCTGTAATGCGTCTGGCGGCCTTGATGGCGGTCGCGCACCAGCCCGGCCTGCTTCAGCACGCCGAGATGCTTCGACACCGCCGGCTGCGAGACGCCGGACTGGCTGGTCAGCGCCCCGACCGTCTGCTCTCCCTGGCGGCACAGCCGCTCGAAGATCGCCCGCCGTGTCGGGTCGGCGAGCGTCCTGAAGAGCGTGTCATGAGCGTCTGGCATCTCTAATCGATAACCCGTTGGCTATTGGTTAACGTATAACCACACGGATATATGTTCGTCAAGCGAAAGATTGCAGCGTCCTGAATACGGTGGTGCTAGACGGCGACGTGGCTGCGACCGATCTCGCGCGCCACCAGTTCCTGCAATTGCCACAGATTGCGGTCGCGTATGCCGCAGGCGTCGAGATGGCGGATGGTCTCGAACAGATATTGCGCGCCCGAGCCCCAATGGCCGACGGCGTTGGCCAGCGTCGCGGCGACCGCGGGCTTGTCCAGTTTGCCGGCATAGCGCGGGTTGGCGGGATCGACGACGAAGCCGAGCGCCAGGCAAGGCCCGCTTTCGGTGCTGACCCGCAGCCAGCGCGGCACGTTGACGGCGGGCAGGATGGTCATTTCGCGGCGCAGCAGCGCTTCCAGATTGGCGGCAACCGGTTCGGCGATCTCGAACACCATGCCCTGGCACTGGCCGCCACGGTCGAGCGCCATCATCAGGCCGGGCTGCTCGAGCGTGCCGCGAAAGCGCTGCACCGTGAAGCAGAACGACCGGTGCCAGCCCCGCGCCACCGCCCGCTCGCCGCCCCTCACCTCGCCCGCCGGCTTCCACAACAATGAGCCATAGGCGAACAGTTTCAGCGGTCCGGTTGGTGCCGAGGCCAGGATCTCGTCGCGAAACCGCGCATAGTCGTCATCGGTCATCGGGATCATGCCCGGCACCGGCCCGGCATCCTCAACCGCGCGCAAGGTGCGCGCCACCAGCGCCTCGGTCAGCGCCATCGGCGCCTTGCGTGGCGGTGATTTGCGCGGTGCGGCGGAAATCGGCTTGCTCATTGTCGTGCCTCGGCCATGGCGGCCATGTTGCTGAAGGTTCGGGGATTCTCAAGAGCCAGAACCGTTCGAAACCTGGAATCCGCACCTGAGCCATCCCGTGCAGCAGCTTGATCGGATTCGATAAATTCGGGCGGCGTTCGGCGTCCCTGACGCCTATGACACCAGCGGCATCGGCAGCTTGAGCCCGTTGATCAGCGCATCGCGGAACAGCGCGATCGGGCGCCCCAGCCGCCCGGCAGGCGGGCGGTGCAGCAGCCAGACGCGCACTTGCGGCTTGAAGTCGGGGCAGTCGATCACCTCGACGGCATCGCGCCAGCGACTGTCGGCGAAGGCGCCCGGCGTGACGATGCCGATGCCATGGCCGCGCGCCACCAGCGACATTCTGAGATCGACGCTGAGCGCTTCGACGCCGACCTGGAACGGCAGCCTCGCGGCCTCGAAGCTCTGACGGATGAAGGCGCGAAAACCGCAGCCGTTTTCGTTCATCACCCAGGCAAAGCGCGATAGATCGGCAAGCTTCGCCTGCTTCGGCACGCCAAGGCCGGGAGACGCGACCAGCAGCACCGATTGTACGCCGAGATCGTCGCAGACCAGTTCGTCCGGCGGCGCCAGGCCTTCGGCGAGGCACACCGCCACCGCGTCGACCTCGCTGCGCGCCACCTGCTCGACCAGCCTTGGCGACCAGCCCGAGGTGATGCGCAGCGTCAATTGCGGGAAGGCGGCGCGCAGGCCATCGAGCGGCAGTGCCAGCGCCGCATCCGAGAGATAGGGCATGATGCCCAGGCGGAATTCGCCCCTGACCTCGCCTTGCGGCGACACGCCTGCCTTCAGGTCCTCCAGCGAACGCAGCACGCGCCGGCCATGCTCATAAGCTTCCCGTCCCGAGGCGGTCGGCTTCAGCGGCTTCGACTGGCGGTCGAGCAATGCTGTCGCCAGCCCAACCTCGAGGTTCTGGATGCGGCGCGTGACGCCCGGCTGGGTGAGATTGAGCCTGGCCGAGGCGCCGACGATCGAGCCAGTTTCCACCACGGCGACGAAAGCTTCGAGATCATGGATATTCATGCGCATCTCGCATAATCATTATCGATTTGATTGAATTGTAGCATGATAAAACTTCGGCATAAAGTCCTCACGAGATATGCAACTTCATTGAGGATTTCATGCTCGATACCAATGATGGTCAATCGGCCGGACGGCTGCCGGCTCGAACCATCACCGGCCCGCAGACGCTGCTTTTTGCAGCCTCTACCGGCATTATCGTCACCAATCTGTTCGCGCCGCAGATACTGGTCGGCCTGATCGGCCCGTCGCTCGGCGCCGGCACAGCGAGCGTCGGTCTGGTCGCCATGGCGACGCTGCTCGGCTATGCCGCCGGCCTGTTCTTCTTGGTGCCGATGGCCGATCTCGGCGAAAACCGCACCCTGATCCTGCGCATGCTGGGCGCGGCGGCTCTTGCGGCCGGCATCGCCGCGCTGGCGCCCACCATCGCCTCGCTGCTGATCGTCCTGTTCGTGCTCGGCGCCGCCTGTTCGGCGATCCAGATACTGGTGCCAATCGCCGCCTCGATGGCGCCGCCGGGCGAGGCCGGCCGCGTCATCGGCGATGTGATGAGCGGACTGATGATCGGCATCCTGCTCGCGCGGCCGCTGGCCAGCCTCGTCGCCGATGCCTGGGGCTGGCGCGCCTTCTATGGCCTCAGCGCCGCCGCCCTGACGCTGCTCGCCATCGTGCTCGCCTTCACCCTGCCGAGACGGCGGCCGGAGGTGAAATCGTCCTATGGCGCGCTGATTGCTTCACTGTTCCATCTGCTGCGCCAAGAGCCGGTGCTGCGGCGCCGCGCCTTGACCGCGGCGTTGGTGATGGCGGCGTTCAGTCTGTTCTGGACGGCGGTGGCCCTGCGCCTGGCGCAGCCGCCTTTCGGCCTCGGGCAGCGCGGCATCGCGCTTTTCGCGCTCGTCGGCGCCGGCGGTGCCGTGGTTACGCCGCTGTTCGGTCGCGCCGGCGACCGTGGCTGGACGCGGGCGGCGACGATCTTCTGCCATCTCGTGCTGATCGGCGCGCTGGTGCTCGCGGCCTGGGCCGGCTCCTTTCAGTCCGGCGCGTCATGGACACCGCTCGCGCTGATGGGCGTCAGCGCCGTGCTGCTCGACATCGGCGTCACCGGCGACCAGACGCTCGGCCGCCGCGCCATCAACCTGCTGCGTCCCGAGGCGCGCGGCCGCCTCAACGGCCTGTTCGTCGGCATCTTCTTCATCGGCGGCGCCATCGGCTCCTTGCTGGCCGGCATCGGCTGGACCCTGGGCGGCTGGCCCTGTCTCTGCGCCATCGGCGCCGCCTTTGGTCTCGCTGCCCTGCTGGCCGACTGGACCGGCGGGCCCGAATGACCGCTGGCCGGAACGACATTGCCTCATAAGCGTTGTCGGCGGGGAGGAAGTCATGAACGATGCGCCGGCAACGCCCGTCGGCAGGCCGCTTTCGCCTGGCGAGCTGGTCACCGTGATGTCCCATTTCCATCGCGCCGAGATCGCCCGCATGGCGGGCTGGCGCGACCGCCTCGACCGCACCAGCAATTGGGCGATCACCGTTGTCGCGGCGATGCTGTCGGTGTCGCTGTCGACGGCCAGTGCCCATCACGGCGTGCTGCTGTTCGCCATGCTGCTGGTGCTGCTCTTGTTGTGGATCGAGGCGCGCCGCTACCGCTTCTTCGATGTCTATCGCGCCCGCGTGCGCCAGTTCGAGCGCCATTATTTCGCGCAGATCTTCTCGCCGCAGCCCGACTTTGCCTCCGACTGGCTGCTGATCCTCGGCGAGAGCCTGCGCACGCCAAAATTCCTGGTCTCGCAGCGCGTGGCGCTGGCGCGCCGCTTGCGCCGCAACTACCTGCACATGATGCTGATCCTGCTGCTCGCCTGGATCCTCAAACTGTCGACCCCGAGCCTGATTGACCAAGCCGTGCCGGTCGGCTTTGTCGGCACGATGCGCGAAGCTGTCGGCGCCGCGGCGCTCGGTCCCATTCCGGGCGTAGTCATCGTCGCCGTGGTTGCCCTCCTCTATGCCGTCCTGCTGGCAGCCGCCTTCCTGACACCGGGCGACGACGGCGAACTCTCCTTCGGCGACGTCCACGTCTGAGTTCGATACCTCGTGATGGATGGCTGCAACGCAAACCCCGGCCGCGCGTTGTGATGGTCAGTCCGCGGCGGCGTCTTGAAGGGACCCATGATCCACCCACTGGCAACAAGGTCGCACGGCACCGCGGCCGCCCTTTCGCTGGCCATCGTCGCCCTCGCCCCGGCAAGCCAGGCGCTGGCCGCGCAGCCGGCCGGCCACGCCTCGGGCATGGGCGGCTCGGCCGAAGGGCTGTTCGTCGCCGAGATCGTGCTTCTGCTTCTGGTCGGGCGTGGCTTGGGTGAGATCTTCCAGCGCTATGGCCAGCCGGCGATCATGGGCCAGCTGATCGGCGGCATCCTGCTCGGGCCGTCGCTGTTCGGCTGGCTCTGGCCCGGCGCCCAGCATCTGATCTTCTCCACCGATCCGGCGCAGAAAAGCATGATCGATGCCGTCTCGCAGCTCGGCATCCTGCTGCTCCTGCTGCTCACCGGCATGGAGACGGATTTGCGGCTGGTGCGGCGGGTGGGTGCGGCCTGTTTTTCGATCTCGATCACCGGCGTCGTCCTGCCCTTTGCCTGCGGTTTCGCGCTGGCGCAGGTCCTGCCGGATTCGCTTCTGCCCGAGCCGAGCGAGCGCATCGTCGCCGGGCTGTTCCTCGGCACGGCGCTGTCGATCTCCTCGGTCAAGATCGTCGCCATGGTGGTGCGCGAAATGAACTTCATGCGCCGCAATCTCGGCCAGGTCATCGTCTCCTCGGCAATCATCGAGGACACGATCGGCTGGCTGATCATCGCCGTCACGTTCGGCATCGCCACCAATGGCAGCCTGCAGGTGCTGCCACTGGTCCTGACGGTCGCCGAAGTGGCGCTGTTCATGGTGTTCTCCTTCACCATCGGCCGCCGCCTGGTATTCACCCTGATCCGCTGGAGCAACGATTCCTTCCGCAGCGAATACGCCGTCATCACCGTTATCCTCATCATCATGGGCGTGATGGCGCTGATCACCAACCTGATCGGCGTCCACACCGTGCTCGGCGCCTTCGTCGCGGGCATACTGGTCGGGGAATCGCCGATCCTGTCGGACCACATCGAGGGCCAGTTGCGCGGCGTCATCACGGCGCTGTTCATGCCGGTGTTCTTCGGCATGGCCGGCCTGTCGGCGGACCTTACCGTGCTTGCCGATCCGACGCTGGCGCTGCTGACGCTGGCGCTGGTGGCGATCGCCAGCATCGGCAAGTTCTCGGGCGCTTTCCTCGGCGGCCGGCTGGCCGGCATGTCGCTGAAGGAGTCCACCGCCGTCGGCAGCGCCATGAACGCGCGCGGCTCGACCGAGGTCATCGTCGCTTCGATCGGCCTGTCGATGAACATCCTCTCCCACAATCTGTTCACCATGATCGTCACCATGGCCGTCATCACCACGCTGGCCATGCCGCCAATGCTGCGCTGGGCGCTCGGCCGGCTGCCGGTCGGCGACACCGAAAAGCAGCGCGTCGACCGCGAACTGCTCGACGAGCGCGGCTTCGTCTCCAAGCTGGAGCGGCTGCTGCTGCTCGTCGACGACAGCCCGGTCGGCAAGTTCACCGCCTACCTCGCCGGTCTCGTCGGCGGCGGCAGCGGCATGCCGACCACGCTGCTCCACCTCGAGGATGGCAAACTGCCCGGCCCTGCCCGCGACAAAGGTCCCGAGCGGGCCTCCAAGCAGGTCAAGAGGGGTGCGGCCAGAAGCGCCAAGGCTGTCAGGAAGGCCGAGGATACGCCCGTCGACAAGGTCCACCTGACGGCCCGCACCGAGCTTGAAGCCACCACCGAGACGATCGCCGCGGAAGCCCGCAAGGGCTACGGCCTGCTGCTGGTCGGGCTGGACAACGCGCTGGCCGAAGGCACCTTCAGCGGCACGCTGAACGCCATCACCAGCGGCTTCGACGGCCCGCTCTGCCTGGTGCTGAATGGCGCCAAGGCAGATGGCAAGATGCCGATGCTGCGCGCCGGCGCGACCATCCTGGTTCCCGTCAACGGCACCGAGGTGGCGCGGCGCGCGGCCGATTTCGCGCTCGCCTTGGCGCGGCCGCACCGGGCGCGCGTGAAAGTCCTTTATGTCTCGCAGGCGCGCAAGGGCAGCCGGCCGAGCTCGGTTTCGCACCGCCGCGAGGAGGCCGTGCTCAAGGACGTCGCCGATCTCGCCGACCGTTATGGCGTCGCCGTCGACACAGCGATCAGGACGCGCGCCACGCCCGACAGGGCGATCGCCAGGGAAGCAGCCAAGGGCGCCGCCATGGTGGTGATGGGCGTCACGCAGCGGCCAGGCGACGAGCTGTTCTTCGGCGACACGGCGAGCGCGGTGCTGGCCGCCGCCGCCTGCCCGGTCGTGCTTCTGGCCAGCGACCGCGTCCGCCGAACAGAAGCTACCGCCGAGGAGGCGGCAGCCGAGACCGGGGCTTGATGCCTGTCGGCCTTGCCGGAGGACGCGATTCCCCCGAGGGGGCGCTACGCGCTATTCCTGGAATTGCGCCTACAGGCCGAGGAATTGCCGCCCGATCACGTAGCCCAGCGCCGCCGCGACGAGCGGAAACAGCGCCGGCGCGACCTTGCCGAACAAGGAGACGCTTGTGTCCTTGGGCGGCACATAGCGTCCATTGCCAAGATTCTTGGTCATTGCGTACCCCACGCCACCGGATAATTAGCAGATGCTTATTGACGCATGGCCGCATTAACGGGTTGCAAAGAAATTCGATCGAAAGCCGGCCATTCGACTGGATGACTGGCGAATGCGGCTTGGCTTGGCCTGGATCTCGGAAGCGGGTATGCCCCGGCCTCGCGCAGCCGCCGGGGGCATCGGTCGTCGCGGCCGAGCGCTAGGTCCGGCAGACCGCCATGACGAAGAACTCGCGGTAGCAGAAATCGGGATCGTCGAGCAGGCGATCCGGCCGCTGCTTCAGCTCACGCCAATAGGCCTGGTCGGCGTCAGGCAGGGCGTAGCCCGGCGCGACGCTGGCAAAATAGGCCAGCAGGTCGCGAACATAGTCGCGCGTGAAGCGAGGCGCCGGCGCCCAGCGCTCGACCAGCCAGCCCTTGCGGCTGACGACCTCCAGGCCCGCCTGCCGCAGGCGCGCCGGAAGCGTCGAACCGCAATCGGTGCCGAGCACGCCCCGGTCGCGAAACCCCTGCAGCCTGGCGGCCATGAAGCGCGCCAGCAGGGCCCGGTCCATGGGCAGGATCTGCAGGATGGTCGAATCGAAATCCTTGACCGCCAGGATGCCGCCCGGCTTCAGCACGCGCCTGGCCTCGCCGACGGCAAGCTCGAACTCGGCCGGCGTCAGATACTGCATGACATTGCCGGACCAGACGCAATCGAACGATGCGTCGGCGAAGGGCAGCGACAGGATGCTGCCGACACGCGTGGCAATTTCAGGCGGCTCGGGCAGCGTGCCCGCGAGCGCCTCCACCCGGCCGATGTTTTCGGGCGCGAGGTCGAGCGCGGCGATGAAGCCGGAGGAGCCGACGGCGCTCGCGATGAGCGGCAGGAAGCCGCCGCTGCCGCAACCGGCATCGAGCACGCGCCAGCCCGGGCGGATGCCGGCGTCGAGCAAGGCCGCCTCGTATTCGGGCCGCGACGATTCGAAATGAAGATCGAGCCAGCCGGCCTCGCTCGCTTCGTGACCGGTGGACGTTTGGTTTCTGCCAGACAAATGATGACTCCCCATGGCGCGGCAGGGATAGAAGCGCACCGGACGCCATCACGCAATGCCCGCGCGGCGTGGAACCGACGCCGGTCTACGCCGGCAGGGACGGCTCGGTGTTGGGTTCCAGCGCCTCTTCCGCCTCATGGTCGTCCGGAAGCACGTCGCCATGCACCGCCAGCGGCCGGCCGATCCAGATGGGATCGACCAGATGGTCGCGCTTGGGATTGCTCGTGTTCGGGTGGACGAGGATGCTCAGCCCGCCATGGTTCAGCATCAGCCATGGAACCAGCGCGCCGAAGATCCCGGTCGCGAAGGAGACCTGGTACATGGCCTTGTCATGCGGCCCGACCTGTCTGTCGTGCCAATTGCCCAGGCGCACGCGGAAACGTTCCGCGATGTGCTGCCGCAGCCATTCGGCATGCTGCCGCTCGGCCGGCCCGTCGAAATAGACATGCGCGTGATAGCTGGCGATCTCGGCAAGTGGCCGTGGACTGTCTTGGCTCATCTCGATGCCCTCCTCCTCCCGCCATTCAGCCCGAGAGCGCGGTCTTAAGCAAGGTCACCGACTGCCGCTCCACCCGCCGGGACGACCGGCACCGGCTGGACGCGGTTCCCGCCTACCAGGCATGCCGGCACGCCGCCGGCGCCGCGAGGCTTTCGGCCCCGCGCACATCGTGTAGTCTGGTCGTCCCCTTGGAAAATGACAAGATGAACACCGCCGAAACCCTGCCCTATCTGTCATCCCAGCTGCTCGACCGCCTGGCGATCTCCACCGCCGACATGGTCGACGAGATCGAACGCCAGATCGTCGGCCAGCGGCGCGGCGAGGTCTGGTGCGCGCCGAAGGCGGTCGTGCTGCCGGGCGACGACCGCTACATCATGGCGACGCTGGGCGTCGCCTCCACGCCGCCGGTGCTGGCGACGAAATCGCTGGTCGTCAATCCGCGCAACGCCGGGCGCGGACTGCCGACGCTCAACTCGCTGATCACGCTGCTCGACGCCGAGACCGGCCTGCCGCTTGCCCTGGTCGACGGCAATTGGGTGACGGAAAAACGCACGGCCGCCTTGAGCGCCGTCGCCGCCAGGCGCATGGCGCGCGGCGATGCGTCATCCCTGGCCTTCATCGGCTGCGGGGTGCAAGCGCGCGGCCACCTCGAAGCCTTCGCCGACCTCTTCCCCTTGCGCGAAATCCGCGCCTTCGGCCGCGGCACCGCCAACCGCGACGCGCTGTGCCAAATGGCGCAATCGCGCGGACTGCAAGCAATCCCCTGCGACACGGCAAGGGCCGCGATCGAAGGCGCCGACATGGTGGTGACGACGGTGACCCTGGTGCCCAAACCCGCGCCCTTCCTCGACGCCAACTGGCTGAAGCCGGGAAGCTTCACCGTGATGACCGACCAGGCCCTGCCCTGGCTGCGAGAGACCATGCCCCGCTTCGACCGCATCATCGTCGACGATTTGGAGCAGGAGAGAAACATGGCCAAGCCGATGGTCGATCCCGGACTGGTTGCCGGAGATTTGACGGGGCTGGTTTGTGGGGACTTTGCGGG
>NZ_VFVO01000013.1:0-213925 GCF_006442875.1 Mesorhizobium sp. B2-3-15
CGCTGGATCGCTTTTGGAGAGCGGCTTGCAGCCGTGCAGCGGCCAGCAAAACGCTGTCCGGGGTCGGTTCGGGGGGACTGGCCTTTCCATGTTTTATAACAAATGTTAGTTCCGATTGTTCCGGCTGAGGCTGCTGGCGCGTGTGTCTACGGCGCAGTGTTTTCAAGTCGCGAGCTGGCCGGAACCAAAGCGGAGAATGAGTATTTCCTAATGGAAGGGGGCTCCCAGGGACGCGACACAATGGATGGACATTTCGAACTGGAGCTAGCTAAGGCCAGGCTGAGCGTGAGCCAAACTGAATCCGACCTGAAACGCCTCGAGCGGATAACGGACAAGCGCTATGGCGTGGGCATCGATCTCGCCCTCTGCGACACAATAAGAGGCGCCCAGCGGCGTGTCGGCGAAGCAAGAGCGCACCTGACGAGGATCAAGGCCGGCAAAGCCTGATCTCGCATTAGAAAAGCAAACGCCCACTGGTGCGAGCCAATAGCCAGTCACGGACGACGGTCGCCCGCATTCGATCAGCCCTGGCTTCTGGACCCCTCATATGGAGTGGCCTGTCAGGCCTGTCGGGGTTTTGTTACCGCCCCCTACGGCTGGGTAGTGCCTAAATCCGAACGACCCTATCCAGCCTTAAGCGTATCCGCTGGCCTTCCGCATAGGACAGCGCAAAAGATTCCAGTATAAATGACCGGGTGAGTTCCCGGTCTTTCTCAAGCACGCGGACGAACCATTCTCCGCAGGCCTCGAACACTTCAATGCAAGGCAGAGCCTTGCCGTTCTGCATCACGACAACATCATCCATCACAGCTCCCTTGAAGGCAACGCGCAACGTCATTTCTACACGTCCGTTGAAATCTGTCTTTCAATTACAAAAGACATACAACTTCGATTCTACAGTGCCGGACTGTTGAGGACATAAGGCGCTGCTGGTGGGCCGAGATTTACCCGCGCTAAGTTTAGTCCAGCTTCTGGATCCGGCCCTTTTCGATGTGGAACGCCCCGCTGTTCCCGCCTTGGCGTTCGAAATCCGACTGAATTTCGTCCCATGTGCCAAGATACTGGCCGCACTCGGCGCAGTTGATCGGCGTTGAAGGTTGAGCGTCTCCAGGAATCTGCAGGCGGATCGTGCCGCAGTATGGGCATTCCAGGAGATGGTCCAGGTACTTACCGGCCATGGTTGCTTCCAATGCACTCCGCACAGAGTTCTAGCGAGAAGAGTTCAAACGCAAGGATGTTGTCCCGCTCCGGCGCCGAAAAATTTCAATCGCTTAAGGGGCACGATTATCATATGTTAATCCCTGAAGCGCCGAAACGGGACGCGACGATGACAGGTAAGAAGCCGCCGCAGGACAGCCTCATCGAAAGGCTTATCCGAGAGACCGGGATAGCGAGGCGCAAGCGACAGAGCTTGTCCTGTTGCTGGGCAGAGAGTGGAATTCGCTCGTTCGCGAGGCGAAACTCCTTCTGGGCGAAAAATAGCATGCCGGCCAGTTCTGATTGTACATGCGAGGCTCGACGGAAAAAGCCCGCCGGCCGAGCCAGCGGGCAAGGGTCACTTGGGAAGGCCGCTGGAGTGGACGGCCCGATCCCGAACACTCGTGTCCGGTAAATGTTCCATAGCTAAATTAGTCCACCAACAGTCCAGCTTGCAGTTAGTCGCGATGGTGACCTTCGCCAGCAAGTCTCTGAACAATACCGTCGCAACGGTGGTGGTGTGTTCCGAACCCGTCGGCCACCAAGGGGGACGGCGGCGGCGCGGGCGTGAGGCTGCGGAGAATCTGGCGTGATCTTCAGCAGATATCAGGCGGGCGGTGGCAACGACATGCCCGACCCGGCAGTACAGACGAAAGTCGCTCGCACTTGATCAGCGCTGGCTTCTCACATCACACGTTGCTCAGGCCGGATACGGCTACCTGGGCAGCGATGCTACCCAGGCGTTCGCGCTTCTGCAGTTCTGCCTTTTCATCGGCCTTCTTCACGGTAACTCTCCCCCGCGTTGTCCCTCAGCGTAAAAAACTGGCTTTGTCGACAAAGCTTGTCAAGCAATGAAATGGCCCGCTGCCACGAGGGGAAAGCAGCGGGCCGGTGCGCCACGGGCGGGGAGCATGAGTATGGCGCCTGTGGGTGGAACTTCGGCTAATCCAACTTGTTCCGGAAGGATATGGCTCATGGTGCGCAATTGGCCAACCGACATAGTGAGCTGATCCGCTCAGCATATTTGTGGCGGAGAGTCCTTGAATGGCGGCGCCGCTGTCGCCCATGGGAGACGGAAGGCTGCTGACGTTCCAAACGTGAGATCTCTTACCTCAGTATGAATACCCGGCAATTAGCATAGGCGGCAGGATCATCATCACCAAAAACTTTGGTGACGACATGATGGGTATGATCACATGCTCGCCTTCTTGATGATCATCGTCGCCATCGCCAAGCGTGATTGTTCTTTGCCGAGTCCACGCTGGGAGCCGCCCCTGACTCAGCATCTGGTGGCGGGGCTGGCGACGGCTGCACCGACTACATCAGGCGGCCACCGGTGACCGCAATGACAGCTCCGGTGATATAGCTTGCGCCTGCCGTGGCAAGCAGAACGTAGGTGGCCGCCAACTCGGCCGGATGGGCGGGGCGTCCGATGGGCGTGTTGCGACCGAACTCGGCGACCTTTTCCGGTGGCATCGTTGAAGGGATCAGGGGAGTCCAGACGGGGCCGGGGGCGACGGCGTTGACACGGACGCCGCGCTTGGCGACCATTTTAGACAGTCCCTTGGTCAGATTCACGATAGCGCCCTTGGTGGCGGCGTAGGCCAGGAGCTGTGGGGACGGATCGGCTGCCTGGATTGACGCGGTGTTGATGATGCTGGCACCATTGCCCATGTGCCGCAATGCTGCTTTTGACAAAAAGAACTGGCTGTAAATGTTCGTCCTGAACGTCTGATCCAGCTCTTCCGCAGAGAGCTCCGCAATATCGTCAAGCGTGGCTTGGTGAGCAGCGTTGTTGACCAGGATGTCGACTTGCCCCAACTGACGCATGGCCGCCTCGACTATGTCTACGCAATGCCTTTCGTCCCCGACGTCGCCGGCAACAAGAACGGCACGCCTGCCCGCTTTCTCCACCCAGTCGGCCGTCTCGCGCGCGTCGTCGTGTTCATTCAGGTAAGACAAGACAATATCGGCACCCTCCCTGGCAAAAGCAATGGCCACTGCGCGACCGATCCCGGAGTCCCCACCCGTGATAATAGCCGTTTTGCCTTCAAGCTTGCCACTCCCCTCGTAACTGTGCTCCCCGTGATCGGGCCGCGGGGACATTGCGTTCGTCTGGCCCGGAGCACGCTGCTGTTGCTTCGGCAGTTTCTCTTGCAGGTCGGGGGTGTCCACATCAGAGATCATATTCATTCGTCTCCTTAACCGCTGCGCCCAACCACTCGAAGACCGGGATGTTCCACTGAGCCGTCGCTTAAGGACTTCAAGCGCAAGCGCCGGCCGCCCCCTCGCATCCCGTTACCATCTTCGCAGAAGGCGGTTGCACGCGCGAATACCTGGCCACGCGCTGGTCTGTCTGGCGGACAAGACTGGCGGCGCATCCAAGATGCTATGAGCAAATTTTTGGGTGCATTGCCAGAAGCCGGCACGATGAGGGCGTGCCTGTCAGGATCAGACAATTTCAACCCTAGGAAACACACAAAAAGCTCGCTGATCAGGGTGCTGGTCCACGAATATCTGCTTGCCTGCCTCACGCTCAAGCGCGTCTTGAGTGTCACGGTAGTTTCAAGAAAGTTCACGCCCTGGATTGCCAAGCAGTCACCGCGATGGATGCGGCTCATGCCAAATCAGCTCCGCTGATCCCAATGTCGCCGTCAAAGATCTTCGGAACAGTCGTGCCCTGATGTCGAGCCCTGTTTCTCTCGGCGTCCAGCAATTCATACTCCCCAGCTAAGCCGTTCATGAACAGCTTGAGTAGGTGTGCAGCCAAGCGCTCCCGCTGTGGCGACTTGGACGCGACACCGCGCTCGTTACTGATCGTCTCTGGAATGGCTCCAAAATTCTCTCCACGCACCGGAACATCGGTCCGCCGTTGCGGTTCGACAGGCAGCGGACACAGTCGATCCAAAGAAGCATCGGCCCGCTTACGACAGGCGCGAGGTCCCACCCCTAGATCTTGCGGGCAGAGGAGCAAGCTATGCGGGCGTTGGTCTGGCACGGCAAGGAAGACATACGCTGCGATCAGGTTTCCGATCCGGAAATTGTGGATGAGCGTGACGCCATCATCAGGGTGACGAGTTGTGCGATTTGCGGCTCCGACCTTCACCTCTACCATAATTTTGTGCCGGCCATGCTGCCCGGCGACATCATGGGCCACGAGATGATGGGGGAGGTCGTGGAGGTCGGGAAGGGAGTCAACGGCGCTCTGAAGAAAGGCGACCGGATCGTCGTGCCGTTCACCATAATCTGCGGCGAGTGCGACCAGTGCAAGCGACAGAACTTTTCGGTTTGCGAACGCACGAACCGTAAGAAGAATCTCGGTGACAAGGTGTTCGGGCACACCACCGCGGGTCTGTTTGGATACACTCATCTGACCGGCGGCTATCCCGGGGGACAGGCGGAGTACATGCGGGTGCCGTTCGCCGACGCCACGCACGTGAAGGTGCCTGACAGCCTTACCGACGAGCAGGTCCTCTTCCTCGGCGACATCTTTCCCACAGGATGGCAAGCCGCGGCTCAGTGCGAAATAGAGCCCACCGATACCGTTGCGGTGTGGGGCTGCGGCCCAGTTGGGCAGATGGCGATACGCAGCGCCCTGCTGCTCGGCGCGAAACAGGTGGTGGCGATCGATTGCCTGCCGGAACGGCTGTCGATGGCCGCGGCAGGCGGTGCCATAGCCATCAATTTTGCCGAGGAAAGTGTCGTTGAACGGCTGCAGGAACTCACCGGTGGGATGGGTCCTGAGAAGTGCATCGATTGCGTCGGCATGGAAAGCCACGTCTCGCTGGCCCAGCCCGATACCCTCTACGATCGCGCAAAGCAGTTGATGCTGATGGAAAATGATCGACCGCACGTTCTGCGTGAGATGATTTATGTCTGCCGGCCGGCCGGCGTGATCTCGATCCCCGGCGTCTACAGCGGGCTGGTCGACAAGCTCCCGATGGGACCGGCAATGAACAAGGGGCTCACGTTCCGCATGGGACAGACCCATGTCAACCGTTGGACCGAGGATCTGTTACGCCGCATCGAAGATGGCCAGATCGACCCGTCCTTCGTCATCACCCATACCGTCGGGCTTGAGCAGGGACCCGAAATGTACAAGGTGTTTCGCGACAAGCAGGACAGCTGCATCAAGGTTGTACTGAAACCGTAGGAAATCGTCATGACCGTGGTTGCTAAAGTTTCCAACATCACCCGATCGCCTGGCGATCCCAAAGTCCTGAAGGCTGGGCCGAGTGTGGTCGGCGCCTCCGACGGCCTTGCCCGCAAGCTCGGCTGGTTCAGCATCGTGCTTGGTGCCGTCGAGTTGCTTGGCGCCGAGCGGATGGCCGGCGCGCTCGGGATGAGCGGCAAGGAAGGGCTGATCCGCGCCTATGGGGCGCGAGAAATAAGCAGCGGCATACTCTCGCTTTCGGTGGACAAGCATGCCGGGCTGTGGAGTCGGGTGGCTGGCGACGGCCTGGACATCGCGACATTGCTGACGGCGTATCGGGATGACAACCCAAAGCGCGACAATGTGGGCCTTGCGCTTGCCATGGTCGCCGGTCTTGCACTGCTCGACATCATCGGTGCGAAAGGGGTGACCGGGCGCCACTCACGCAACGGAACCAAGCCGCGCGACTACAGCGATCGCAGCGGCTTTCCCCGAGGCGCTGCAGTAGCCCGAGACCTTGCCCGCTCGCAGCGCCGCCGGGAGGCCGGCGCAGCCTGACAGAGTTGCCGAGCCCGTGGCGGCATGGACCCGCGACAGGTCGTGTCCCAGAGGGGGTTGGTCTCGGCGACCCTACGTTGATAGAACAGGCTGGGCCGTGATCATGACCGTCGAGTGGCCGTTCTGTGCGTCAGAAGCATCGGGGCACGGTAGCCCGCAATGTGTTCGGGCGATCCTCAGGCCGAGCCGCTTTCGGGCAAGTCGGTCTCTTCCGCCACCTCTTTTCGCAGATCTCGGCGCAAGCGTTCCGCTTCGTCGGAATTGTTTTCGTCGTCAGTCCGCTCAAGTTCGCGATCGATCGTCTCGCGCGAGCCTTCCACCGGATCCTGTTGCGGAGATGTTTTCGGGCCGGTTTCCATCTTGCCTTTGTTCGGAACGGCGCAGTCGAGAGATTTCGACATCTTTAGCTTCCCTTCGTCTGCCAACATGACCGACATTTGGAATGAGTATCGTCGGACCCTGCCGAACCGGATCGTCGATGATTTGTTCCGGGCTAAACCCCGGTTTCGTTTTGCCCGTCCGCATCAGGCGATGCCCCTCCCCCGTTCCAAGTTTCGCTGAAATTCCTGTGTTTGGCGCCACCGTTGCAACGGAACTACAGCCGCGCAGAGTCGAACCGGTGAAGGCCCCGCTGGTCAAGCAGACCGATGCGGGTCCGCCTCAGCATCTCGCTGCTTGAAAGCGAGTTGTGGAAAGCTGGCAGTCGCAGGAACATTTGATGGCGTTCAGGGTATCAGCTAACAGCCTATAAAGCCCGCCTCGCTGGACTTGAGAGCGTGCTTGCAACCTATGCACCCATCGGGCGTTGGACAGCAACAGCTCGGGTGATGCGCAACGCACCAAGTGATTTGCGGGAAGCAATATGGCTGACAGGCGCTCAATCAGAACTCCGCTGGCTCGAGTGCGGGGCCTTGGATCGGCTAAACATGGAACCGAAGCGTTCATACTGGAACGGCTGACATCTGCTGCACTGTTGATCCTGGTCATTTACATCGTCGCGGTCGTTATCAGGCTGATCGGAGAGCCTCGAGATGTCGTCGTGCGCGTCATCGGGTCGATCTATGTCGCACCCGCCCTCATCGCCTTCATTTTGGTCAACTGCATCCACATGCGGCTGGGCATGCAATCGATCATCGAAGACTACTGCCACGCGACCGTGCTGAAATCGGTTCTGCTGATCGCCAACTGGTTGTTTTGCTGGGCGGTAGCCCTCGTCAGCTGTTTCGCCGTGCTCGTGATCAGCTTCCGATAGGCGGAGGTTCTCCCTTCAAGATCACGGCCTGCGCGGCGCGCCTTCCAACTCAGCACCGTCCCGTCACCTGTCGCGCGCGGCAGCCGCCATCATTCGATTCTCGGGAGCTTGTCCCATTGATGGAAAGGGGGTGGAGAGGTCAACTCCCACTCCAATGTGGTGGCTCCTGCTCCCCATGGGTTCATGCCGGCCGCCCTTCGCCGGGAGAAAGCCTCCAAGATGCCGAAGAGGAAAACCACGACACTCGCGGCCGACAAATATGATCCGTACGATGAAATCATGTTCCAGCCGGCGAATGCGTCGGGATAGTCGATATAGCGACGCGGCATGCCCGCCAGGCCAAGGAAGTGATGGGGGAAGAAGACGAGGTTGACACCGACGAAGGTCGTCCAGAAATGGATTCCAGCCAGAAGCGGGTTGTACAGATAGCCCGTCATTTTCGGGAACCAGTAATACCAGCCCGCGAATATGCCGAAGATCGCTCCGAGTGAAAGTATGTAGTGGAAATGCGCGACGACAAAATATGTGTCGTGCAATTCACGGTCGAGGCCGGCATTTGCGAGTTGGACGCCCGTCACCCCGCCAACAGTAAAGAGGAATATGAAGCCGAGCGCCCAGAGCATCGGCGTCCGCAGGCTGACTGAACCGCCCCACATAGTCGCGATCCAGGAGAACACTTTTATCCCGGTCGGCACTGCGATCACCATTGTCGCGAAGGTGAAGTAGCGCTGAGTGTCGAGGCCTATTCCGCTTGTGTACATGTGGTGTGCCCAGACGACGAAGCCGATCGCCCCGATCGCCACGATTGCGTATACCATCCCGAGATACCCGAAGATCGGCCTTCGCGAGAAAGTCGAGATCACCTGACTTACGATGCCGAAGGCGGGCAGGATCATGATGTACACTTCCGGATGGCCGAAGAACCAGAAGAGATGCTGGTAAAGCAGCGGGTCGCCTCCGCCGTCCGGCGCGAAGAACGTGGTTCCGAAATTGCGGTCGGTCAGGAGCATGGTGATGGCGCCGGCCAACACCGGCAGAGCTAGCAGCAGCAGAAAGCCGGTGATGAGGATCGACCACACAAACAGGGGCATCTTGTGCAGCGTCATCCCCGGCGCGCGCATGTTGAAGATGGTCGTAATAAAATTGATAGCCCCCAGTATAGAGGAGGCACCCGCAATGTGCAGCGACAAGATAACCAGATCGACCGCGGGACCGGGATGGCCGGAGGTCGACAGTGGCGGGTAGAGAAACCAGCCGGTCCCGGAGCCATAGCCGCCCGGCACGCTGGGCACGAAGATTGACAACAAAAGCAGCATGAATGCCGGTGGCAGCAGCCAGAACGAAACGTTGTTCATACGTGGGAACGCCATGTCGGGGGCGCCGATCATGATCGGAACCATCCAGTTGGCGAAGCCGCCGATCAGGGCGGGCATTACGGTGTAGAAGATCATGATCAGCGCGTGGGCCGTCGTGAAGACGTTATAGAGTTGCTTGCCCGCATCGATGGCCTCGTCGCCTTGATAGCCGTAGATCATCGACGCCAGTCCGGGGAAAAACTGGATCCCGGGTTGCTGCAGCTCAATTCGCATGCTCACCGACAAAAGCATACCGATGACGCCCGCGAGGAAAGCGAAGATCAGATAGAGTGTACCGATGTCCTTGTGGTT
The DNA here is from genome assembly GCF_006442875.1 of Mesorhizobium sp. B2-3-15. Lineage (NCBI taxonomy): Bacteria > Pseudomonadati > Pseudomonadota > Alphaproteobacteria > Hyphomicrobiales > Phyllobacteriaceae > Mesorhizobium > Mesorhizobium sp. B2-3-15. Next base: position 8,828 of record NZ_VFVO01000013.1, read on the forward strand.
GGTCGAGAACAGCCACCGGGTAATGCCGCTTGGCCTGTGGTCGTCGCGACTGCCCAGATCTGTTGCGATATGTTCACTCATGACCGTCTCCGCTTGGGCCGTCCGTCAACCAGCACCGAACCGTGCTGGCAGTTGAATGTTCCCCCCACAGACCTGCGTCTGGAACATTCAACGGAAGCCATGGTTTGGCTCAGCGCAGCATCACCCTGCGGAGGAGGATCAGCATTCATGCTGGCGATAATTGCTGCGGCAATGGTTCTGACGACGGTGGTTGGTGGGCTGATATCCGCCTTCTCGATCGAGGCGCGTCACGGCCTCCACGACCCCACGCTAGACCAGTCCACGCCTACGCGACGGCCCACCCCGGCCTGGAGGCAGTGGTCCTGACATGGATGCGATTGCCGAGACGTTCGATCGGAGAATCCGAGCAGGGTGGCTGCTGCTCGGCTTCGCGCTCGGTGGGTTTCTCGACGGCATCGTCCTGCATCAGATCCTGCAATGGCATCATCTTCTCTCGGGCCTCGCCGACCCGGCGGGCTCCAACCTGCGCTTCCAGATCATGGCCGACGGCCTCTTTCACCTTTTCATGTATGTGCTCGCGGTGGCCGGCGCAGTGCTGCTTGTGGCCGCGAGGGCGGCCGGCGCGCGGCCTGGGACCACGACTGAGATCCTGCGGGTTGCCTTGGTCGGGTTCGGCGTCTGGCATATTTTTGATGCCGTTTTGTTCCATTGGCTGCTAGGGCTGCATCGGATCAAGATGAACAGCGACATGCCGCTCGCCTGGGATATGGCGTGGCTCGTCATCTTCGGCATTGTGCCCCTTCTTATGGTGGTGGTGCTGCCCAACCGCGGCGGACCGGCACGCGGCGCGTCGGCAGCGCTTACCAGCATCGTCTTGCTTGCAGGATTGGCAGCGGGCGCCGGCCCGCTCTTCAACGGTGCCGCCAATTCGGTCATCGTCTTTCGGGGCGGCATGGAACCAGCGACGATGATGCGGGCCATTCAAGTCGCCGACGCCCGTCTGAAATGGGTCGACGGCAGCGGCACCGTCTGGGCGGTCGACCGCGTCTCGTGGCGCGGGTTGGTGATCCTTTACGTGCGCGGCGCCCTAGTCGTCAGCACGACGCCAATTATTGCCGGATGCCTCGCCTGGACCGATCCCGCCGGAGCGAGCCCTGACTTCAGATCGCTGCGAGCCATACCTGACAGCCTATGACTTTCGAACCGGACAGGAGCATCAAGCATGCAACTCGCCAAGAGCAGGCATGGGCGAATCTTGAATTCGCGCATCGTCGTGGTCGGCAGTGGCTTTGCCGGTCTGAAGGTTGCCAAGGCGCTCGGAAGGCGGAGATCGGGGGTGACGATCATCGACCGCCACAATCACCACCTGTTCCAGCCCTTGCTCTATCAGGTTGCAACCGCCGCCCTGTCGGCGCCTGACATCGCCGAGCCAATCCGCAAGATACTGGGCCGCTGTCCCTCGGTTCAGTTCCTCTTCGGCGATGTCGCTGAGATCGGCACCGAGGGCGGGATGCTTGTGCTGGCCGATGGAACCACGGTTCCCTATACATACTGGTCCCGGCAACCGGTTCGCAGCCGTTTTATGTCGGCCAGGACAGCTGGGCTCAGGTTGTCCGGGCTTGAAGACCATCGAGGATGCCGGCACGATCCGGTCGCGATTGCTGCTGTCGTTCGAGCTTGCGGAATGGATAACCTATCCAGTCGAGCAATCCCGGCTAATGACGATCGCCATCATCGGAGGCGGCCCGACCGGCGTGGAACTCGCGGGCTCGATCGCAGAACTCAGCCGGCACACCCTGGCGCGCGACTTCCGTAACATCCGGCCGGAGAAGACAAGCATCATACTCGCCGATGCCGGCGACCGTCTGCAGCTGGCGGATTCTGCGCCTGGAAAGGCTCTGCGTCGAGGTCGCCCCTCGGCAATCGCGTCGAGGCGGTCGAAGCACAGAAGATCACGGTAGGCGGCAAGGTCATCCCGGTGGCCTTGACGCTCTGGGCCGCGGAGTGGCCGCTTCGCCGCTGGCGGCCCGGCTTGGTTTCGGGCTCGACCGCGGCGGCCGGGTGAAGGTTGCATCCGACCTGCAGGTAATCGGCCGTTCCGACATCTTCGCGCTTGGCGACGTGGCGCTGTTCCTCGACGAGAACGGCCAGCCATTGCCGGACCTTTCACAGGGCGCCAAGCAGGAGGGCGAGCACCTCGGCAGGGCACTGGCACGCCGGGTGGATACCGGCGAGGCGTTGCGGCGCCAGGCTGATCGCCGAGGAACGGGTTGAACCGGGTTCACCATCGTCGCCCGTCGCGGAACAGCCAACCCCGAGAGAGGCGTTGCCAGGGATGCGGGCGCCCTCCCGGCATTGTCCGCGCGCCACCATGAGATTATAGCGCGTGCGTTCGGGGGCTCACCGGGCTGCGCTCAGGGTTGAAAACCAGCCTTCAGCGATCTCAGGAGACGCCCGGCAAACGGTCGTGGTTCAAGAGCCAGCGTGAAAATGCCGGAGGGGTTGAGGAGGGTTTGCGGCCTGGACACCGACAGGGCTGTTTCCCACCCCCAGCTATCGAGCAGCGGGTAGATGGAGTAAGCAAGCAACGGGACGCCAGCCGATGCAGCCGCAGCGCATTCTAGCAGCATCTCCTGGTGCCAGCGCGCGCCATAGTTGAAATAGGGCGTTCCGGTTTCGGTGACCATCATAGGCAGGTGGTAGCGATTGTAGTAGTCGGTGATCACCGCCTCGAGGCCCGCGCGCGCGCCTGAACTGACCTCGCCGGCATAATTCTGGGGCTCGGCACTGAGGTGTTTTCCTTTCGTGTCGAAGTCCTCGTTGTGAGCGTAATAGTCGACCCCGAAAACGGTGTCCCTCTTCATCGTTACCTTGAACTCCCTGTTTAGTTTTCGATGCAGGTCCTGGACTTCCTTCAGCATATGCAGGACCCGCTGCAGGCTGTCCGGCAGCGGCCGGCCGGTCGCCGGGCTGCCGTCGAGATAATGCTTGATGGCCCAATCCAGGGATGTGCGCGACGAGGGCGCGGTCGCGTTCCATTTCGCGAGGTGCTCGGCGGGCGTCATTAGCTCCAGCTTTTCGAAATCCGCTTCGAGCAGCCAGTCCTCTCCAAGAATCAGGTCGCTGCCGAAAAAGCGTATGTGCCGGTTGAACTCATCCCATCCTGGCTTGAAGACCGCTGCCTCGGGGTGGATGTAAAGCATGCGCCGTTTGCTTGGCGCCAGTTCCTCCTCTATGGCAAGCCGCGCCAGCACGGCGGCCTTGGCGACCTGCACGGCACGCTCGATGTAGTAGGTGGTGTGCAACGGGCTTTGCCAACGCGGAAATGCCCCGTTCCACATCTCGCTGTTGAAGCCGATGGTCGTCTCCGGCTCGTTGATCAAGGTCACTGCCTTGATCCTTGGGCCATAGCGATTGATCGCCGCCCGCGAGAAGGCGGCGAAATAGGCTGGCCAGTCCTGATTGAGGTAGTAGCTGGCCCGGCCCTTGGTGCGACCGTCCGGTCCGGCGACCCGGAACCGATCCTCGATGCCGAAATGGTGCAGGTCGAGGCTGACCCGCAGGCCGGCGCGGTCGAGGTCGTCGATCAGCCCGTCATGCGCCAGCCAGGTCTCGTCCCGCTCCGGATCAATCAAGTGGTTCGAGAGGCCAAGCCTGACGTTCAGGATCCCGAGATAAAGCAGACGGGCAGCTAGGACACGCCGCCGCTCGTGGTCAAAGAGGCCTTGGTCGTCGAGGGAATCCCAGCGGTAGCTTTCGTCGCGGGTCAAGGGATTGCCGGATTCGACACCCGTCCAGAGGAAGCTCTTAAGCGACGGCCGCCCATATATCTGCACGTATAAGTCGCTAGTCGCCGCATTCCGCGCGCGCTCGTCGGCTGATGGCGCAACGACCGGTGTCACGGCGCGACTGATCAGGGTCGGCTCATTGAACTGGGGATCTACCGATCGCGGCTCCCGGTCGAGTTGCTCGACAAGAAGGGTCTTCGCTCTTGCCCAGTTGATGAGCGCGGTGTCCGTGTCCCCGGCAAGCGCTGCCCAGCTTTGGGCGAGACTGATAGAAAACAACAGGAGCAACGCGGCGGCGGAACTCAGGCAGGTGTCCGACGGAGCCAGTTTAATGCCGGATGATCGTACGGGCATGGTCTTTCTGCTGCTCACTTAGGCCTCAGGACTTCAGGTCCCCGGGCCGAACTGCAACCTCGCCGCTAAGTTCCTCCTCCGGCAGCGCTTCGATGTGTCGGAATAGTCGAGGGTTCGTGATTGTGCGCGCCAAAGCCGGAGCCTTATTGACGTTCCGTACGCGCTCCGACCATCGCCCTCGATCGGCCGCTCGAGGAAGGCCTTCACCTTGCCGTCGATCTCCTCGCACAGCCGCGAGACCTGGCTCTTGGAGACGCCGCTCATCCCCATGGCCTTGACCAGGTCGTCAACCGATCGGGTCGAGATGCCTTGCACATAAGCTTCCTGGATAACGGCGGTCAGCGCCTTCTCGGCCATGCGGCGCGTTCGAGGAAACCCGGGAGGTAGCTTCCCTTCCTGAGCTTCGGGATGCGCAGCTCGACCGTGCCGGCCCGCGTCTCCCAGTCCCGGTCGCGGTAGCCATTGCGCTGGGCGAGCCGCAGCGGGTTCTTCTCGCCATAGCCACTCCGGTGGCAGCCCCAACCTCCATTTCCATCAGCCGCTCGGCGGCAAAGCCGATCATCTCCCGCAGCAGATCGGCATCCGGGGTCTTCTCCACGAGCGTGCGCAGGTTCATCATGTCGTCGGTCATCGGTGGTCCTTCCGAAGTGGGGTTGGTGTCAACAACCAAACTCTACCGGAAAGCGCCGATGACCACCGACACGCCGCTCACTCGCTACAGCGCTACTAACGGCGCGCTCGTGAGTGGCTTCGTAACCGCCGAGCTACACCACCCGATGGGACACGACCCGACGACACGAAGTTCATTCCAGAAATCGCGGACGCGGCACGCAACCATCCACAAACCTCCGCGGTGCCGGAGCGGTAGCACCGCAGTGTCTGCATCCGGCGTGACGGTCGCGCCAGGATTATCTCAGGGCAGCGCTCCAACGCCGGTGTATTGCAGCCACTTGCGCGTGTTTGCTTGGCGTCCAGATCAGCTGGGTTGCTACCCTTATTGTTGGCTCTGCCCCTCGCTCTGCCTGCAGTACACGCCGCCGCAACGCTTGCTATTGTTCGGCGAGTTCATCCGGAGGGACTGAGCGAACATGTTTCATGGGCGCTGGACGTTTTACGGCTCGATGCCTCGCCTAAACACGGGCGAACGGCTGCATGGGACGTTCGGCCGGGGCCGCTCTGTGAGTACCACCTCAGCACGTCAGGAGATAGAGCTGCCGGCGCGGTATGCCGGCTGCAAACCATAATTCAACATCACTGCCAGCATCATTTAATACATCGTGCGGAACATCCGCGCGACGGCGAGGTTTGGCTGGCACTGAACGCCTCTCATAATATTTCTAAGGACCAAGATGGATATCGATCTTCAGCGTAAAAACAACCACAGGCTGCCACAAATCCGCAGAAGCTTATTGTGCTTCTCTCACCTTAGATGGAACTTCGTTTTTCAAAGACCTCAGCACATTCTAACCCAGGCAAGCCAATGCTACGATGTATTTTTCTTCGAAGAGCCGATTTTTACGGAAGAAACCACTGCCTACCAGAAAAGCTATACGAGCACTGACGGGGTGACGGTGGTCGTGCCGCACATTCCCAGACATCTCAACGGACCGCAGATCACGCGTGCGCAACGCAAGCTGGTTGACGGCTTGGTGGAAAGCCTCGAAGCAACGCCAGCACTGCTGTGGTACTATACGCCCATGGCCCTGCCTCTCAGCCGGCACATTTCCGCTGAGCTTTGCGTCTACGACAACATGGATGAGCTTTCGAGCTTCCGCGCGGCGCCGCCCCGGATGATGGCGCTGGAGCGCGAACTTCTCAGGCGCGCCGATGTCGTCTTCACCGGTGGTCAGAGCCTTTATGAGGCCAAGCAGCATCGTCATCGCAACATCCACCCATTTCCAAGCAGCATCGACAAGGCTCATTTCGGCAAGGCCCGCCTTGCCGGTACGCCGTCTCTCGATCAGGACAGGATCCCCGGCCCCAGGCTTGGTTTCTTCGGCGTCATCGACGAGCGCATGGATCTGGACCTGGTGGATCGCATGGCAGCCTTGCGGCCGGATTGGCAGTTCGTGATGATCGGCCCGGTGGTCAAGATCGACCCGGCAGACCTTCCGCGCCGGCCGAACGTTCACTGGCTGGGCGGCAGGGATTACAACCAGCTTCCTCATTATCTGTCCGGGTGGGACGTCGGCATCATGCCGTTCGCCAGGAACGAGTCGACCCAGTTCATCAGCCCGACCAAGACCCCGGAATTCCTCGCCGCCGGCGTACCGGTGATTTCGACCTCGGTCCGGGATGTTGTCCGGCCGTACGGACAGCTCGGCCTGGTCGAAATCGCGGATACTGCGGAGAAATTCATAGAGCGTGCCGAACATCTGCTGGCTCGCCCGAAGGATGAGTGGCTGCGAAAGGTGGATCGACACCTGTCCGGCATGTCCTGGAGGTCGACCTGGCAGGAAATGCTTTCGCTTATCACGGAGACGCGAGAGCGGCGCACGTCCGGTCCCCAAGCGATACATGCGTCGGAGAGCAGCTATGTTTGATTGGCTGGTTGTCGGCGCCGGCTTTGCCGGGAGTGTGCTCGCCGAGCGCCTCGCCTCCCAGCGGGGAGACCGGGTCCTCGTGGTCGACCGGCGTCCGCATGTCGGCGGCAATGCCTATGACTGCTACGATGAGGCCGGCCTGCTGATCCATAAATATGGACCACACATCTTCCACACCAACTCCGAGCAGGTCTTCGATCATCTTTCGCAGTTCACGGAATGGCGTCCGTATGAGCACAGGGTCCTGGCCGAAGTCGACAAGAAGCTGGTGCCGGTCCCGATCAATCTCGAAACGATCAACACACTGTACGGGCTGGATCTGACGCCGGAGCAGCTCGAGGAGTGGTTCGCTGCGCGCGCCGAGCCGGTCGAGGAAATCAGATCGTCCGAAGACGTGGTGGTGAGTCGTGTCGGGCGTGAGCTCTACGAGAAATTCTTCCGCGGTTATACCCGCAAGCAATGGGGCGTCGACCCCTCGGAACTGGACAAGTCGGTGACCGCGCGCGTGCCGACCCGGACCAATCGCGACGACCGCTATTTCACTGACAAGCTTCAGTACATGCCTGCCGCCGGCTATACTCGCATGTTCGAGCGCATGCTTCATCACCCGAACATCCAGGTCATGCTCAAGACCGACTATTCGCAGATGCGCGAAGAGTTCGCCTACAAGCGGCTGATCTTCACGGGACCGGTCGACGAGTATTTCGGCTACTGCTACGGCCGGCTGCCCTATCGCTCGCTGCGCTTCGAGCACAAGACGCTGCAAAAGGAATGGCACCAGCCGGTGGCCGTCGTGAACTACCCGATGGAGCACGACTACACGCGCGTCACTGAGTACAAGCACCTAACGGGTCAGCAGCATCCCTGGACCAGTTTGACCTTTGAATACCCAACGGCGGACGGCGACCCCTATTACCCCGTACCGACGGCGGAGAACGCCGATCGCTATCGGAGGTACGAGGCCCTGGCGCGTACCACGGAAGACGTCTGGTTCGTCGGCAGGCTGGCTACCTACCGCTACTACAATATGGACCAGGTCGTCGGTCAGGCCCTCGCCACCTACCGGAGAATCGAAGCCTCGGTTCCCAGTGACAACCGCGCCCCTCTTGAGACCGCGGTGTCCAAGATGAGCGGCATTCTGCAAGCGATTTAATGATTGGCGGCGACGATGCGGACCGAGACCATGCAGGCCACGCCGGAGATCTGGGGAGGCGTCGAGTGCAGCATCATTCGGTTGAGGAACCGATGGCGTGACGAATTATCGGAGACGGGACATGCCGGCAGGCTGGACGATCTGGACCGCATCCGGCAGCTTGGCATACGAACGCTCCGGTACCCGCTGCTGTGGGAATCGATCTCGCCGGACAATATCGAAACCGCCGATTTCGCCTGGCACGACAAACGGATGCCGCGGCTGAAAGAGCTAGGCATCGAGGTCATCGCCGGACTGCTACACCATGGCAGCGGCCCCCGCTACACCAATTTGCTCGATCCGGCTTTTCCCGAGCTCCTGGCTCGGCATGCCCGGCGCGTCGCCGAACGCTACCCCGAGATCCGCCGCTTCACCCCCGTGAACGAGCCGCTGACCACAGCCCGTTTCAGCGCTTTGTATGGACATTGGTATCCCCACCGCCGGCACTTGCCAGATTTCGCACGAGCGCTGATCAACCAGTGCCGCGGTGTGGCGCTTGCCATGCGGGCGATCCGCGAGGTGACGCCGCACGCGGCTCTCGTCCAGACCGAGGATCTCGGCAAGACGTTCAGCACGCCATTGCTTGGTTACCAGGCGGATTATGAGAACGAACGCCGCTGGCTGACGTTCGACCTGCTGTTTGGCCGTGTCGAGCGCAGCCATCCATGGTTCTCCCGCCTGATCGATCATGGGATACCGGAGCAGGAGCTCCAGGCCTTCGTCGACGAGCCCTGCCCTCCCGATATTGTGGGGGTCAACTACTATCCGACCAGCGAGCGTTTCCTTGACCACCGCTGCTCCAAGCTCCCAGCTGGAGCCTCGGTCGGCGGCAATGGCCGGCATCACTATGCCGACCTTGAGGCCGTGCGGATGCATCTTCCGCTTGGGTCGGACGGGCCGGAACCCCGCCTGCGCGAGGTCTGTGCGCGTTATGACCGGCCGGTCGCCGTAACCGAAGTTCACCATGGCTGCAGCCGCGACGAACAGCTTCGCTGGCTGAACGAAGTCTGGAGCGCTGCCAATCGGCTCGCTGGCGAAGGCAAGAACATTGCCGCCGTCACCGTCTGGGCCCTGTTCGGATGCGTCGACTGGAACAGCCTGCTGCTGCGCAAAGATGGAGCCTATGAGGCGGGAGCCTTCGACGTCCGCAGTCCATCGCCGCGCATGACCGCCCTGGGAAGTGCGGTACGGGAAATGGCCGGCGGCGCCGGCCTGAAGCATCCGGTTCTCGACAGCCCCGGCTGGTGGCGCCGGGACACGCGGTTCTTCAGCCCACCTTTCGAAACCACCGCCGAACGCAGCGGGGGCGGAGACGCGCGCAAGGTGCTCATCCTCTGCAAGGATGCGGCGCTGGGTAGCGCCTTTTGCCGGATCGCTGCCCACCGGGGGCTGGAATTCATCGCCTTTCCCGCCAATCAGATGGACATCACCGACCCTCATTCCATGCGCCGCCTGCTGCTCAAGTATCGGCCTTGGGCCTTCGTCCACGCCGCCACTCCGCAAGGGGCCGAAGCGGGTCCTGTCGGCTCGATTGGGACGAGCAACGGGCCGGCGGATGGCGCGGTGCTGGCATCTGTCTGTGCCGCCGCCGGTGTTGCGTTGATGACCGTGACGTCGGATGCGCTGGTCGGCAAGACGCTCACCGACCGTTTGGTCGAGAGCAGCCCCATCACCCCGGCATCGGGCATACGCAATCTCAACGCGGCAGCCGAAACGATGGTGATGAAGCATCATCCCGCCGCGCTGGTCATCCGCACGAGCGCCGTCTTCGGACCCTGGAACACCGCAGACGTGCTTTCGCAGCTGCTGGATGAAATCGCAGCCGACCGTTCGCTCCGCTTGCCGGCGGACGCAGTGTGCTCCCCCACTTACCTGCCGGACCTGGCTCACGCCGCGCTCGACCTGTTGATCGATGGCGAGACGGGAATATGGCACCTCGCCAATGACGGCGCGGTCAGTTGGTCCGATTGGGCAAGAGAGGTCGCCCAGTCGGCCGGTCTCGATGCGCGCCTGGTGCTGGGCGATCATGGCCGCGGGGTCCTCGCCCCTGCCGCCCTGGCAAGCGAACGGGGTCAACTCATGCCCTCCCTGGCAAGCGGCATGGGACGCTTCCTCCGGGAGTGTGATGTTCGCTGGAACAAGACCTCGGCTGCCCTCGGCAGCTGAGAAAGCGACTGAAGTCCTAGAGGCCGAGATGAGAGAACCGACAGCGTTTAACAGCTTTTTCCTTGGTGGATTCGAGTGCTCGAGCCATCGCCGGGCCGATGGCGTCCGCCTCGATCTGCTTCGCGCCACCAGCCATGACGAAGCGTCCGAGACCGACTATCGCGAACTCCAGCGTCGGGGGATCCGCACCGTGCGCGACGGGCTGCGCTGGCACCTCATCGAGAAAGAGCCCGGCAACTACGACTGGTCGAGCTTTCTGCCAATGCTGCGCGCCGCCGACGCCACAGGGACACAGGTGGTTTGGGATCTCTGCCACTACGGATGGCCCGACCATATCGACATCTTCTCACCGGAATTCGTCGAGCGCTTCGCCCGCTTCGCGGAAGCCGCAGCCCTGGTCATCCACGCCGAGATCGGCTCGGTGCCGTACTTCTGTCCGGTGAACGAGATTTCATACTGGTCATGGGCGGGTGGCGATACCGGCCGGATCAACCCATTCGCGAACGGCCTTGGAGGCCAATTGAAGCGCATCCTGGTAAGAGCCGCCATCGCTGCTATAGACGCGATCCGACGAATCGATTCCCGGGCCCGCTTCATCACCGCGGAACCGTTGATCAATGTGGTCGGCTATCCTCACGATGTCGAGCATCAGCTCGAGGCGGAGGGTTACAGGCTCTGTCAGTTTGAAGCGCTCGACATGCTTGCCGGGCTTCAGGAACCGGAGCTGGGCGGCCGGCCCGAATACCTCGATATCGTCGGCTTGAACTTCTATCCCGACAATCAATGGCTCCTGCACGGCCCGACAATCCCGTTCGGGCACCATGCCTACAAGCCGCTGGCCGACATGCTCGTTGAAGTCGCACAACGCTACAATCGACCCCTCTCGATGTCCGAAACGGGCGCCGAGCGCACGGCCAGGCCATCGTGGGTGCACTATGTCGTGGCCGAGGTCCTCGAGGCCATGCAGCGGGGCGTCCAGATAGAGGGAATCTGCCTCTATCCAATCATCGACTACCCCGGATGGGACAATGGCCGGATGTGCGATGTCGGCCTGCTCGGCCCGATGGGGGAGCACGGCAGGCGTCCAGTTTGCAAGCGCATGGAGGATGAATTGGGCGAGCAGAGCCGAAAACTGCTGGCGCTTCAGCGCGAACTCACGTCAGGGCCATATGCCGGAGGGACCTATGCGGTATCTGAAGCCACAGGCAAGTAGCCCGCTGCCTCCGTTCCTGGAGGGGTCGGCTGCCTTCATAAGGCATTATGTGCGCAGGCAGCTGCCGCAATTCATCATCCTCGCCGTGCTGGTGATATCGGCCGCGTCCTGCGCTGTCGCCATCCAGTACGTGATGAAGGTGCTCGTCGACGCGATGGCGGGCCCACGCGAAGGCTCAGCCGCGCAGACAGCGCTCGCCATTTTCATCAGCCTCATCGCGGTGGAGAGCATCCTCTGGCGTCTCTGCGGCTGGCTCGGCTGCAAAGCGACCCTCGCGATCGGCGTTCAGATGCGGCTCGATCTGTTCGACTTCCTGAACGGTCAGCCGATGAAGTACTTCGCCGAGAACCTGGCGGGTTCCCTTGGCCAGCGGGTTACCGCGACCGCGGGCAATTTCGGCGCCCTGACTAACATCGTCATCTGGCGGGTCGCGCCGCCGGCTGTCGACTTCATCGGCACCGTCATCGTGTTCACGGTCGTCGACTGGCGGATGGCGGTGGCCCTGGCGTCCGCGGTCGTCGTTATCATGGGCGGCCTGCTTGCCTTCGGGGAACGTGGAAAGCACCTGCACCGCACATATGCATCTTATGCGAACGAAGTCGGTGGAAGCCTGATCGATGTCATCACCAACATGTGGTCTATCAAGGCGTTCTCAGCCCGGTCACGCGAGCACGCAAGGCTGGCAGCGAGCTTTCGAGCCGAAGCCGATGCCCAGCGTGACAGCTGGATGTACACGGAAAAAGCGCGCCTCATCCACGACATTGCACTTTGGGTCATGGCCGGCGGCATGCTCGCCTGGGCGGTCCGGCAATGGAGCCGGGGGGAAATCACGCCCGGCGACGTGGTCCTGGTCAGCGCCTTGACGTTCCGCATTCTTCACGGGTCGCGCGACATGGCGTTGTCGCTCGTCGACATGGTCCAGCATTTCGGGTTCATCGAGGACACGTTGCGCATCATCGGCCAGCCGCAGACCGTGGTCGACCTTCCGGGGGCGCCGGCAATCCGTCCGCATGGCGGGGCGATCGAGTTCCGCAAGGTTTCTTTCACCTACGGCACCGAGGTCGATGCGATCCACAACCTCGACCTGTCCATCCCCGCGGGCCAGAAGGTCGGTATCGTCGGTCCGTCCGGAGCGGGCAAGTCGACTTTCGTCCACCTGCTTCAACGGCTCTACGACGTTCAGGGCGGCCAGATCTTGATTGACGGCCAGCCGATTGCCTCGGTCACACAGGATAGTCTGCGCGAAGCGCTGGCCGTCGTGCCCCAGGAGATCCTGCTGTTTCACCGGACCGTGATGGAGAACATTCGTTTCGCCCGTCCCGAGGCCAGCGATGAAGAAGCCCGCGCCGCTGCCCGGGCCGCTCACTGCGAGGCGTTCATTTCAAGACTGCACGAGGGCTATGACACGGTGGTCGGGGAACGGGGGGTGAAGCTCTCCGGTGGCCAGCGGCAAAGAATCGGGATTGCCCGGGCATTCCTGAAAGCCGCTCCGGTCATCGTTCTCGACGAGGCTACGTCTGCCCTGGATACCGAGTCCGAACTGGTGATCCAGGCCTCGCTGGTCAAGATGTTCCGCGATCGCACGGTGATCGCCGTCGCGCATCGCCTTTCCACGCTTTCCAGCTTCGACCGCATCTTGGTGATGAATGGGGGGCGCGTTGTCGAGGATGGCAACGCGGCGGAGCTCAGAGCTCATGGCGGTCTATTTGCCCGCATGTGGAGGATGCAGGCCGAAGGCCTCACCCTTGACGCGGCTGAATGAAATGCAATTAGGCGAATTCAAAGCATGCAGAAGACCCTATAGCATTCGATTGTGAGGCAACCCCGCATCGCTAACCCCTTCACGAAATCAGAACACCGGCACCGCCTGCAAGGGAATGATCACCATCACAGGCCTCCTGCTGGCAGGCCAGACGAAGTTTGGAATGCCGCTAGTTGCGGGCCGGTCACCTCTCCGGCGCCACAAGCTTCTCGGCTGCGGCTGCGGTGCTCCAGGCTGACCTCAACGCCACGCTGGCCTCGGTCGCGTCGGTGACTGGTGCGATCGCGCCGACAACGGCCGCTGTGGTCGCGTCGATCGCCGGCCACGTCATGACCGTTACCGGCGTCACCTCGGGTACGCTTGTGGCCGGTGCTGTCCTGTCCGGAGCCGGTGTCGCGGCGGGGACGGCGATCACCAATCAGCTGTCGGGCACGCCGGGCGGCATTGGCGAGTATGCGGTCTCGATCGCACAGATCGTCGCCAGCGAGGCGATCTCGGCGACCTATGGCACGCTCACGGTCACTGCGATCGCTTCCGGTACCCTGTCGGTTGGCCAGACCCTTGGCGGTGCCGGCGTGAGCGCAGGCACGCGCATCACGCAGCTCGGCAGCGGTCGGGGCCTTGCCGGCACCTATTTCGTCAACCTGACGCAGACGGTGGCGAGCGGCACGGTCACCGGTTCCGCGACGCCGCTCGGTGTCTCCTTCGAGTCCGTGGCTGGCGGCTTCGTCATCACCTCCGGCATAGCCGGCGAGCCGTCGAGCACGGCTTTTGCGACCGGCACGATTTCGGACGATCTCTTCCTCACCCAGGCGACGGGCGCGGTGCTCTCGCAGGGCGCCGATGCAACGACCCCCGCCGCCTTCATGAACGGCATCATCACCCTCACCCAGAATCGTCCTCCGGCCCCTGGCTTGGGCTCGAAGGACAGATTCAATGCATGAGATTTGCGCCATGGGTGTTCGCCATCTCTCGCATGATCTCGTTGAGCCAGTTCTCCGTGGACTGACCGAGTTGCCTATAGTCGACGTCTCGGATGGCTTGCTCAAGCGTCCGCTCGACCAGCCGGTCAGATGCGTTTACGTCTCCCAGCAACAGACGCGCTGCGAGGCGCAGTTTGGGCAACAGTGTGAAGACGTCGTCTGGCGGAGGGGGCACGGAGGTGTCCGCGTGTTCAGACAGTTGTGCGGGGAAAAGTGCGTGTAGCACGGCCTTGCTGCCTGATGATTTCCGCAAATTGCTGGCGTGGCGAAGATGTTCGGGAATAGGGATGTCGTCGTCGCCACTGAAGAAGACGAACGGGATTCCTCGGCGCATCAACTTGTCCGCAATCGGGAACACGTGTCGACCGTTGAGATTGACGTCCAGGATTGCGGCTTCGGCTTGATCGGTATGTTCAGACGCCTGCTCGACGCTCGCCGCAGGTCCGAGAACAATGGCGCCCATATTGCTGAAAAACTCCGCAAGCTCTCCCGAAATCGACCATTCGTCCTCGACAATCAGAATGTGCAGCCCCCGCAATTCGCGCACGTCCTCATCCTTTCTTCGACGGGAGTTCAGGGTGCAGAGAAGCTAGTTCCCACTCTCTGTCATCCAGCGCCGCCTGCAATTGTTTCGCAAGCACCAGCATGCGAACTGGGACGGGCCCTGGATCTAGACATTCGATTGATCGAGTCGCTTCCCGCGCCCTTGTTGCCAGGCGCTTCAAGCCAGCGGAGCGTTTTGTCATTTGAACCACCACGGGAATAACTTTCAACGTCTTACCCGCTGTATCGTTCCATTTGGGCCGAATGCGACAAATTCGGCGCGTTTCCGAGCGCAACGCACGGTCAGCATACTGAGGGAAACCACGTCAGACGGACTTGAACTGCATTGAGAGCGCGGCGGGCCTCCTGTTCCTCCAGGTTTGACCACGGGTTCAGGCTCAGACTGATGTTGGATGCGCTCCCTGTGGAGTTCGGCAATGCCATTTGATCCGCGACCTTCCGGAATCGTTTGCCACGGTGCGCGGCCGAGAGCACGACCGTCACCGTGCGGATGAGATGTTGAGCGTAGTTCCTCGCATTCTTGCGCTCGCACCCGCTCAGCCTTCTTCGCTCGACGTGCGCTGGGTTCGCAAAATGGTGCATCGCGGTCTCGTGGACAGGCATGCGCCCGCCGCCCGGTGCTGTCCGAGTTGCATCGTCTTTCCAGCACTGCTGACATCACAGCGCCTGAGCAGTCGAAACCCGAGAAGGCTACCGGCTTCTTTACCCGCCGCTGCGGTCGCGTGTAGCCGAAGCCGCGCTTTCGGCGGTCAGCCCCAAGCGTCTGATAACCCACGGCATGGTCAACCCTTGGACAAAGATGGAAAAGGCAACGACTGCGAACGCGGCAACGACTATTTGACTGCGCTCGGCGACGTTTTCAGGAAGGGCCAGCGCCAGGGCCAGAGCAAGGGCACCGCGCAGCCCGCCCCAAACCAAAACATGCTGGTAGCTTGCATCCACCTTCAGGGACGTCGCAGCAAGGAGGGCACAGAAAGGATAGATAGCCAATGTCCTGCCAACCAGCACGAGCATGATGGCGACCGCCGAGGTGCCTGAAAATATCCCAAGTGGCTGATGGGCTTCATGGCCACCGATCAATATGAACACGATCGAATTCGCCAGAAAGGCCGCGTACTCCCAGAACGCCAGAACGTGACTTCTGGCGTTGGCGGAAATCGCGCCTTTCCACCCTACGTTGCCTACAATCAAGCCTGCGGTGAGAGTAGCCAGCACGCCCGACATGCCAAGATCCTCCGCAAGCAGAAACGAACCATAGGCCGCAATCGTCGTCAGGGTTATTTCAACAAGATGATCTTCGGTCCGACCGGCGATCAGAAGGAGCAAGGCTGACACCCCTGCTCCTGAGGCAATCCCACCCGCGATAGTCCACAACAGCGATCCAGCAACGCTAAGGGGCGTCGCCTCGGCGCCTGCCGCGATTCCGGCCAAGATGCCGAAGCCAACTGCGGCTGCGCCGTCGTTGAGCAGACTTTCCGATTCGACAAGAAGAGCGAGGCGGGGCTGAACCTTCATTTCCTTAAAGGCCGCGATGACCGACACCGGATCCGTCGCTGCTATCAGCACGCCGAACAGCCCCGATCCGATCCAAGTCCATCCGAGCAGCAAATGCATGCCAGCCGCGACCACTGCGGCGGCGATCGCGACCCCAGGAAAAGCGAGCAGAACCGTGACCGGCAGGTCCAGTCGAAAATGACGCCATTCGATCGCAAGTGCCGCCTGGAAAATCAGCGGCGGCAAAAACACGGTGAAAATCAGATCCCGGCTGAGGGGGAGTTCGGCAACGCCGGGCATGAAGCCAAGGGCGATACCCGCCGCAACGAGCCCGACACTGTAGGGAAGTTCCAGCCGTCTGGATATCATCGCCACCAAAGAAGCGGTGAGCAAGATCATCCCCAGTGTGAGGATTGGAAGATCATTCATAGCGGCCTCAGATAAGGTCCGATCACACAAGTAGCGCTCTGACGTCGTACTGGACCGCCGACCAACCTCACCGGTGGTGGCGTTGGACATCACGGCCCGGGAAGGGCATAAGCGGCAACCTGATCGCCGACCTGGTCCTTCAGAATGGTGTTCCCGCCGGCCACGAACACCACGTACTCGCGGCCGCGGTACTCGTACACCGCAGGATTGGCCACCGCGGGCGCCTGGACGATGTCGGACCACAGTTCCTGTCCGTTCGCGAGAGAATAGGCGCGCACCTTCGCGTCCATCGAACCCCCGATGAATATCAAACCACCCGCCGTCACGGCGGGGCCACCGATCGTCACCGAGCCGAGGGATTCAGGCATATAGAAGCCCCACTTCTGCGATGCTCCCATCGGCCGGCGCCATTTGACGTCGCCGGTGGTCATGTCGATGGCGGCGATTTCTCCGAAGGGGGGTGCCCAGCACGGCATGCCAAGCCAGTTGAGAGCGTTGTGCAGCGACATGCCGTAGGGTGCGCCCTCTTGCGGATAGTAGCCCTGCTCATTGCCGGAATCGCCGGCGAGCCGTTGGTATTCATCGCGCGGATAGAGCTTGATGGATTGGACGACATGCGAGAAGTTGACCACCGCCGTTTGGGTGCTTGGATCGAAACCGACCCCGCCCCATTGCACTCCGCCCGCCGAATCCGGGTAGGCCAGCACGCCCTCGCCCTTGTGTGTCGGCGGGCTGTACATGCCACGATAGGAGAGGTTGTCCCATAAGCGGGAGCACTCGCCCAGGCCGACGACATCAGCTATTCGCCAGATGGGTGGCTTTTTGGACTGGTCCAGCAGCGGTGCGGGTTTGGTGGGGAACGGCTGCGTGGGAGCGTAGACTTCCCCTTGGACGCTGCCGTCGCCGCCCGGTACAGGGCGTTCATCGATCGGCCAGACGTCTTTTCCGGTGCGCCGGTCGACGACGAACAGAAAGCCCATCTTCGTCGCCTGCATGAGGGCAGGAATTTGTTTGCCCGCCACGGTGATGTCCATAAGCGTAGGCGCCGAGTTGATGTCGTAGTCCCAGATGTCGTGATGGACCCACTGTCGTGACCAGACGACCTTGCCGGTTTCAAGATCTAGTGCGGTGGTGGACGTCGCAAGCGGTATCGGGTCGGCACGATTGCCGCCCCAGTAGTTCGGCGATGGGCTGGAGACCGGGAGGTAAACAAGCCCGAGCCCTTCGTCCACGGACATTGCGGTCCAGACGTTGGCGGTCCCAGTACGTTTTGCGATCTGCGCCGGCAGCGACGAGAACGACCACTGTCGCGCGCCCGTCTGAGGATCCAGCGAGAAAACCGTGCCGGGGGGAGCCTCGGCATAGGCCCAATCCTTTCCAGCCCAGCCGAGGATGACGTGGTCGCCGGCCACGGTGGGCGGCTGCAATAGGGAAAGCGGGTACTTGGCGTTGATGTCGTTCCACTGGTTCACATCCAATACGCCACCCGAGCCAAATTTCTTGCAGAGCTGTCCGGTATCGGCATCGAGCGCAAAGAGGTGCGCATCCATGGTGCCTAGATAGACAATCTTCTGACAGCCCTCGCCCGCCACGGCATTCTTGCTCTGCCAGTAAGCAACGCCACGGTTTTTCAGGGCCGGCTGCGTCAAGGCCTTGAGAGTGGATTTGGACTCGAATTTCCATTTGATCGCCCCTGTGCCCGGGTCGAGCGCAAGCACCCCATAGAAGGGGGTCCCGATATAAAGGGTGTCATTGGCAAAAATGGGGGTTGCGGACCAGACCGACGGTGGCAATGCGCCCGATCCGTCTGACATATCGCCAGTATGCAACTCCCATACTTTGCGGAGCGAACCGACGTTCTCTGCGGTAATCTGTGTAAGCGGAGAGTACTTCTGGCCATTGAGCTGGCCGTGAAAGCTGTTCCAGGTCGGCTGTGGCGGGATCAGCGGGATTGGCTTGGGCTCAGGGAGCGGGGCTGTTGCCGCCTCCTCCGGCGAGCCTGCTTCCCCGGCCAAAGGGCTGGCGCTCCCGCTGCTGTCCTTCGGCTGACTGCCGGCATCCGGTATGCCGCCCGGTTGTGACGCGGGTGAAGTATTGTCATTCTGGGCAGAGACGGAATGAATGCCGAGCCCCAGCAACAGAAAGACGGCAAATGCCAGGCTCGAGCCGAAGACGGCAGTTCTCATCGGGACGTATCCTGAATGTTGGTCTGACGGAAACCCAGGGTGATCAACAGCCCAGCCAGCACAACGGAAACGGCCGCCACGAGCCACCAAGCGTGGAGAAAGATGGCCGCAATGAATGTGCCGAGTGCTCCTAGAAGGCCCAAGACCCACGCTAGGGTGAAAACGACACCACCTCTTCTGAAGCGCAGTACAAGCCCATCCAGCGCAAGAGCCAGGCTGGCGACGAGCACGAGCATGGCTCCGGGGGTTCCGGTTACCCCAGTCAGCGGGGTGGCGAAGTAATAGAACGCGATTGCGAATGCCAGTACCGCCGCTGTGATGACGACGAGCGGGCCACGATGACTAGTGTTCGGCAGTAGTTGTGTTTTCATGAACGTTCCTGCGACGTTTCTTAAGCGACCGGTTTCTTAAGCGACCGTCCGCGGGGGGGGCGTCTTGCGATACGAAGCACGTCGCTAACCCGAGCTCAGCCGGTATGTTCCAACCTCCGCTTCACCATCGCGTGAGCGGCGGACGCGCCAGAGAAATGCGGTTTTTGACATTCTCCGGTCTGGATTGCCTTTCCGGCCTCAACTTCGCGGGCATCATACCACCCAGATATGTGCATACGCTTCAGCACTGGGCGGCTTTCGCACCTCACGAGGCCGGGAGTATAGGGGAGCAATGTGGCGCGGAATTCATCCCAAAGCGGCAACGAACAATGTGGCGCGCAATTCACCCCAAGGCTGGCAGCCGACTATCCGAAAGCCGCTGTCGGAAAGAGCCGCGGCAGGAAGGGCGAGCGCCTGGCGATCGAGCCGGGTCGCCCCTCGCAACGACTGGCGCTCGATGGCGAGATCGGAGCGCACGGCAAGCGCCAGCCGCCGGCGTACGTGAGCGTGCTCGAGTTTGCGCAGTTCAACGACCGAGCCATGCCGTCGCGTTGGCAAGCGCCCTTAGACGCCAACCATCTGGGAAATGCCCATGGGCTGTCGAACTATGGCACCCCAGGTGCCGCTGGTCATCTTCTTCTTCCACGAAGACAGCGCGCGCACGATCGGGTGAGCGCGGAGCTTTTCGTTGAAGGCGCAATAACCCATCTGCTGGCCATCGATCCCATCCGCAATGAACTGTACTTCATTGCCGGCAGCGATGCCGCCCGGGTTGATAGCGGTTTGCCCCCTATATTGCACCGCTGAAACGACGCGAAGGTTCGGAAAATTCTTCTTGAGCAAATCCTCGACATTGACGTTGAACGAGTTCGTCGCGGTCATCGCGAGCTGAGATTCCGGCGACATGGCCCAGTGTCATCTTGGTGTTCTGGTCAACCAGGCCGGCGGTCTGGGTGACGAGCTGGAGCCAGAGCGACTGGAGGTCGGCATAGATTTCGTTCGCAGTCGCGACGATCTGGCCATTGTTGATCCACTTCACGCCCCCATAAGCTTTCGGGGACGGGGTAATCGGCGCGGCGAGGCTCGGATCATTGAGAAGGCCGAAGTTCTGCAGGCCCTGCACGCCCTTAAAGTAGGTGGTGTTCAGAAAGCGGTGAAGCACCGTCACGCCGGCGGCGTCGACCTCGCCGACCCAATTGACGCGGCCAAGACCGGCACGCTCGATTTCCAGCTCGCCGTATTCGGAGATCGTCTGGAAGAGATAGGACTGGCGCTGCGGCCAGTTCATGTTCGCGCCGGCTCGGCCGTTGTCGTTGTAATCGCCGTAGCTCGACACTTCACTAGTCTGCTCGATGACGGGGAACATCGCCGTCTGGTCGATCCAGGTGCCCTTTCGGGTTTCGCCGAAGATCTCGGCGGCCTTAGTGGGGGCAAAGAGGATGCGGTAGACCTCTGGGTCGACCAGCGTGGTCAGGAATGCCGGAATGCCGGCATTCGACGCCGTCGCCAGGGAGGGCTGCGCATCCATCGCAAGATGGTTGGTGCGGAAAGCCTCGACGATGTAGGCTCGTGCTTCGGGAAGATAGATGCCGGCCTGCTCGAACATGGGGCGATGCTGCGTCCACGTCGCGGCGGCCTGATTATAGTCATGGAATTGCATTGTGGTTCTCCTCAACAGACCGCCGCTTCACGGCGCATTGGTTCGAGGTTGATGGGAAAGGGTTTAGCCCTGCGGCCAGGAAGTGATTTTCATCAGCTCGCCCGGTTGGGCAAATGAACGCACGGTCCACTTGGTCTCGACGTTGGTGGCTGCGGTGAGAGCCGCAGCATTGACGACGGTTGACGTCCCCGGCATATGTTCCGACTCCGCCGGTAGGCCGGTGAGCTGCTGGGTGAGCGTGGTGACGGCGGTGATGCCGGCGCCAGTGAGCGTGTCGCCATTGCCGAAGACGCCAACGACGTTGCCGCCAGCCGTGAACACGCCATAGGTGCCGGCAATCACGGTGCCCGGGTCGACATTCTGGTCAGGGATCGACACCGCATAGGTGCCGGTCTTGCCCAGTGAGCCGTCGATTTCGGCGCTGGTGAGCTGCTGCACGATCTTGGTGCCGTTCGCCACGTCGGTACCGGAGATGGTGGTGCCTGAGTAGATCGTGCCGGAGTTGAGAGCGGAGACAGTTAGCACGTTGCCGACGATCGAAGCGACAAAGCCGCTGGTTGCGGCGGCGATCGAGCCGGCCGAGGTGGTTGCGCCATTCGGCGTGACGGTCGGAGCGGCCGTAGACCTGCCATCGGCATAGTTGGCATAGACCTTCTGGCCGTACAGTGCCGGGGTGGCGCCGGAGTTCTTCACCCAGAAGTCGCCTTTGTTGAAGACGGTGATGGGGAAGCCGGCCGGAACCAGCATGGTCGATTCCTGCAGGTAGACCTCGATCAGGCCCTGCTGCTCGCGGTGCACGACGCCGGCGACGGGCCCGGTACCAAAGGGTTGACCACGGCCGGCGCATTGTCGCTGTCGAGCTGGGCATAGTTCAGCCAGGCAAAGCGGCCGACGATCGCGCCCAGCGCACCGCATACCAGCGCGCCAGCGGCGGCCAGGATCGTGCTGCGGGGGTTGCTGGAAGCGAAGTCGCCCTCAACGGCGGGGGCGGGATTGTAGGCGACCTGCGTCTGAAAGCCAGACATGGGCGGTTCTCCTCATAAAGCAGCCGGCATGTTGGCCGGCTCGAAGGGGGTTTCTAGCAATTTAGGCCGCTCGCTTAGAGCGACTTGACAATGTGGGACTTGGCTGCCGGGAACATCTCGTGGAACAAGCTGACGCCTGCAGCGTCCATGGCGACACGGGCGGGCTGCTGCGCCTGGCCGGCGCCAGGCAGAGGCTGGGCCTTAAGGATGGCCGGCAGTGCCGAGGGATGAACTCCGTCGATATTGACGCCTAGCGACGTGAGCGCGGTGCGATAGACGGCATCGGCGCTGTCGTGAGCCATGGCGAGCTTACCGATGTAGGGGCGCACGGCCTCTTCCGCAGCGCGAACCTGGGCGGACTCTTCGCGGGCCTCGCGCTTGGCGCGATCGACAGCAGCCGAAACCGCAGCGGCGATCGCCGTGTCCATGGCCTTCTTGTCGACCTTGTCATCGTCGTCATCGTCCTTCTCCGCGTCTTCGGCGGCTTTCTTCTTTTTGTCCTCTTCCTCGACGGCGTCGTCTTCGGCCTGTTTCTTCTTGGCCTCTTCGTCGTCCTCGTCCTCTTCGTCGTTGGCTTCCTTCACCTCGACCCCGTCGAGCGCGACCAGGAGCGCCTCGAGATCATCGAGCTTGGCGTCAGCGTCCAGCTTGCCCTTGGTCGCCTTGCCGACCGCCTCGATGATGGCGGGCCGCTTGGCCTTGAAATTCTTGGCGGTGATGTCGGCCAGAACCGGGCGCAGATCGATCTTCTGATCGGCGGCCAGCTTGGGCATGACGTGGGCTAGGATCGCGCCGTGGGCGACGGACGCCATGCGCGAAGCAGAGCTGTTTTCTTCATCGTGTTGATCTCCTGTTTGCTGTCGCCGACCACAACATCAGGCCCGGCGCGGCCTTCCTCAACCAAGGCGACGTGATTGGCGGAAATGTCCCGCATCACGCCGTCGTAGGATTCTCCAGCCAGCGTGCCGGGCGTCATGTCGGCCCGGTAGCGATAGCTGCTCGATAGTTCTTTCTGCCGATCCGATTCGATCAGCGCGATTGCAGCGCCATCCCAGATGCTGAGCGGCGCCATGAGGTACGGCGCATGGAACTCGACGGCATCGCCCAGAGCCCCGACAACGGCTTCGCGCGGGTGTTCCTTGGCGCTGACTGGAATGTGCTTGAGCAAGAGCGGCTTGCCGACGAAGGACGGGGCGGCCTTGGCCAGCTCCTCCGCATTGCGATAGAGGCGGAAGACCCGCTCGGGATCCAGCCCCAGCGCTTCGAAAGCCGGGATCTCGCGGCCGTAATAGGGGCAAACGTTGGCCTTGGAGATCGGCGTCATCTCGACGCGCAGATGACCGTCCTGGTCGAACACGCGCACGCTGTTGCGATCCATCGCCAGTGCGTCGTTGGCCTGCTTCGGCCGCGCAACGCCGGTACCCTCGCATTCGTCGCAGACGATCCCAGGACCGGCGAGTTCACCGGTGCCACCGCAAAGCGGGCAATCGGCGGCTGCCATGCCCTCGTCCTTCGTCCATTTCACGAAGTTGGAGCGCAGCTGATCCCACGCCTCGGGAGCCATGTCTGCGGCGATGCCAAGACGCTCGCCCAGCATGTCGCGCAGGCCCGGATGCACCGGCTCAGGCAGCGAGCCCAGAGGGGCCCAGGCATATCCGGAGTGCTCCGCTGACAGCCTGGGCTGGAACTTCTCGACCACCGGCTGCGCATACGTGTAGTGCAGCCAGCCTTGTGGCGTAGGGCGCACTCCAGCAGTTTCGCGGGGCCGGCCTCCAGGAACATCTCAGGCCCTGTCGCTTCCTCTCCCGTCTCGCGCGTGGCCGTCTGGAGCGGCGTTTCGCCTTCCTCAGACTTGCCGCCGGGCCAGCACCAATGGCCGGGCCAGTTGGTGTCGGTCGACGAGCGGCGCAGCACCAGGACATCGCCATCGGGCGCGACCAACATCAGCGAGGCGGCTTGGCCGGCACTGTCCTTGCCGACGAACTCATCGCCGATAGGCTTCGGAATGCCGAGCGTGGACATCAGATCAATTTCCTGTAATGTAAGGCCGCGCCTCACAAACTTGTTGACTTGGAATGTGTAAGGCGTTACCTTACAAACATGCTCAAGTCTTTCCGAAACAAAGCCCTGCAACGCTTCTTCGAGACCGGCAGTCCGCGCGGTCTCAGCGTGCAAGACGACAAGCGTGTCGCCCGCATCCTTCGGGCCTTGGAAGCAGCCTCAAAGCCGGAAGACATGGACCTTCCCGGCTATCGCTTCCACGGCCTTTCGGGCGATCAGAAGGGGCGCTATTCTGTTCGAGTGAACGGAAATTGGCGCATCACCTTCGGTTTTGACGGCGAAGACGTTATCGAGGTCGAACTAGAGGATTACCACTGATGAACACGGCACCCATCAAGCGCGGCCTGCCCGCGATGCATCCCGGAGAGCTTCTGCGCGAGGACGTCATCCCGGCGCTCGACAAGTCGAAGACCGAGATCGCCAAGCTGCTCGGCATTTCCCGGCGCACGCTCTACGACATCCTGGACGAAAAGCAGCCCGTCACGGTCCCCATGGCGTTGCGCCTCGGCAAGCTGGTTGGCAACGGTCCGGTGCTCTGGCTCAACCTCCAGCGCAACTATGATCTGGAACAGGCCGAGAGGGCGCTCAGCGCCGAGATCGAGGCGATCCCGACGCTGACCGCGGCGTGAGGCGCATGGCAACCGATCGGTTGGACCGTCTGGCAATTTTTCTAGCGGCAGGGACAGGCGGGTTCTGTCTCGGTGCGTTGCTGGCGCCGGCGATGGTGAACCAGCGAATTCAATGGGAAACACTCGCGACCGGCGTTCTGGCCATTGCTGCTGCGGCGTGGTCTGTGCGTGCGGCTATGAAGCTGGACCGTGAGCAGGGACGCCGCCACAACGACACTCAACGGTTAACGCTGCGGGCAGACCGAGCGAGTGCCGCCCGTGCAGCTTATCTGGCCGGCGACTTCTTCGACATGACGTACTTGGCCGAAGTTGATGAGCTTCTCGCTGACGCTGGACCGGAAACGGTGATGGCGTCCAATGCGAGACTCGTTCAGCGGGCTCGAGATTGGAAAGTAGACATCCGAGGCAAGTTGAACTCTGTCCTCATCACCGAGGCCAGGCCGCTCTTCGACCCGATGACAGCGGTGCACTACGACACCCTCGAACAGTTATCGGACGAGATCGAACATCCGCTGGACGCGCTTGATGCTGTGGGCGCTTTCGAAGATGTCGAGCTGATGCTTGACCGGCGCTCTGCCGTCGTCACGGTGATGGAAGACATTCGCGCACACCTTAAAATGTTCGCTGACGACCTTGCGGAACTTGGGCAGACCTTTTTGTAGGTCACGAAAACCCCTTGATGACTGGCTTCCCGACACAGCGGCAACCCGGCTCCTCACCTGGTCGGATGAAGCGTTTGACCGCTGGGTCGTACCAGCCAGTCGAAATCTTGTAGCGGACCTTTTTACGGCCAGCCGCAACGTGCGTGGGGCGAGGTTCTTTCCCGCCGCCGCTGTGGTGCCATTCGGCTTCGTCGATGCCGAGTTCCAACTGGCGTGCGGTATTGAAGGCCGCCGTCGCCTTGTTGTTCTGGTCGAGCGCGATGAAGGCCGCGCGCCGCTTCGTAATGCCCGAGTAGCGCTCCAGCTCAGCCACTAGGCCGGCAAGATCGCGGCCGGTCTGCACCGACCGCATGACCGCGCCTTCGACCTGGTCGAAATACTGCGACGGGATCGACTTGATCAGCGACACGTTGGCGTGGACCGTCGCGTCGACAACGTCGCGCATCGCTGCCGTCATCTTGAATTCGACCGAGATGCCGCCATCGCGAAGGATCTTGCGGAGCGCCTGGCTCGATCGCTTTTCCACCGAGAGCGCGAAATAGTCGCCCAGCTGCAACGAAGCCACGTCGAAGCGCTTGGTCCACTGCACAGCGAGTTTGCGGATCGATCGGCGCAGCGCATCCGCCGGCGTCTCGTCCGCGCCATACGGGGCGTATTGGCCCGGTAGGAGGCTTTCAGCCAGTAGATCACGCTCTGGCTCATGGCCTCGATCAGCGCGGTCACCTTGCCCCTGTAGGCGGCTTCAATCCCGGCGTTGGGTCGGACGGGGCGAAGCACCTTTTCGTTGCGCTTTGCGGTCCGTCGGCTTTGCAGGCTGGACATCGCGATCCCTCAGCGTCTCGGCGATCTCGTGATCGTCGGGCGCCTGTGCTTTGAGCATTTCGAAGAGGTTGGAACTCAAACCGTGATCTCGCAGACCGGTACCTCAAACCGATGCGCCCGAGTTCGCTTACCACCACCATCTCACGTGCCTTCGGCAACCGATCGCGCCGACTGGGACCGCTCGAGGCGCGGTACGACAATGCGTTGAGAATGCGATCATTGGACGGTGGCCTGGACTTTGAAACATTGGCTCTCAGCTGCTCGGCGGGATGTTCGGGTTGCTGCGACCGTGTTGGGGCAGCATGCTGGTCCCAGGCCTCGCCTCGGGTTGTTAAGGGCCGGGTCTGATTCCAACTCTTATCCGGTGCCGAGCCGAGGATTCGATGGCACCAGCGACGTTGCGTCCCTATATCAACGAATGCCCCCCGAACGGGGCCGACCGGCCCCTTCACTTGAGAGCCAGCTCGCCGTGACCTTGCCTGCCACTGCTGAACAATCCCGAGGCACCCAGATGCAGCTTCCCGCCCTGCGCAACAGCTATGCACAATTGCCCGAGCGCTTCTTCGCGCAAACAGGTCCGCAGCCGGTGTCCGAACCTCGGCTGATCCGCTTCAACCGACCCCTCGCCGAGGAACTAGGGCTCGACGCCGACCAGTTCACCAGCCCGGACGGAGTGGAGATGCTTGCCGGCAGCAGATTTCCGGAAGGCCTGCAGCCAGTCGCCTTGGCCTATGCGGGCCACCAGTTCGGTAATTTCGTGCCTCAGCTCGGCGACGGTCGCGCCCTCCTGCTTGGCGAAGTGGTGGACGTCAACGGCATCCGCCGCGACATACAGCTGAAGGGATCGGGGCCGACGCGGTTCTCGCGCAACGGTGACGGCCGCGCCGCACTGGGTCCTGTCCTACGTGAGTATGTGGTCAGCGAAGCGATGGCGGCGCTGGGCATCCCGACGACGCGAACCTTGGCGGCGGTGCTCACCGGCGACCCCGTGCATCGCGAGGTCCGGCTGCCCGGCGCCGTGCTGACACGAGTGGCGGCAAGCCATATCCGGATCGGCACCTTCCAATATTTCGCCGCGCGCCACGACACCGAGGGGCTCAAGATCCTCGCTGACTATGCCATTGAGCGTCATTTCCCGCACTTGTTAGGGCAAGCACGGCGGTACCGCGCTTTGCTGGACGCCGTGGTCACAGCACAAGCGGATCTGGTGGCGCGCTGGATGCTTGTCGGCTTCATCCACGGCGTCATGAACACCGACAACATGGCGATCTCGGGCGAGACCATCGACTATGGCCCATGCGCCTTCATGGACGCCTATGACCCCGGCACGGTGTTCAGCTCGATCGACCGCGTCGGCCGCTACGCCTATGCCAACCAGCCTCGCATCGCCACATGGAACCTTGCGCGCCTTGCCGAGACGCTGCTGCCGCTCATGAGCACGGATGAGAATGAAGCTGTCGCAGAAGCCGAAGAAGTGCTGAGGTCGTTCCAGCCCTCCTATGAGGCTGTGTTGCAGCGCGGGTTCCGCAGAAAACTCGGATTGCTGACCGAGGCGGAGGCCGACCTGCAGCTCGCGGCTGATTTCCTCGATGTGCTGGCTCGCGGCGAAGCCGACTTTACGCTCGGCTTCCGACGCCTGGGCGACGACCTCGACGCCTCGGAAGGTCAGGGCACGGCCCGGGAGCTGTTTAGGGATCCAGCCGCATTCGACGCCTGGTCGGTGCGGTGGCGCGAGCGGATCGCAAGTGAAGCAGCCGACACTGTTACGCGACGGGCGGTCATGCATGCCGTCAATCCCAAATTCATCCCTCGCAACCATCGCCTTGAGGCGATGATACAAGCGGCGCTGGGCGGCGACTTCACACCCTTCGATGAGATTCTGAGGGTCGTGAGCCATCCCTTCGATGAGCAGCCAGAAATGGAAGGCTATGCTGACCCGCCACGCCCGGATGAACGCGTCCTACAGACATTCTGCGGCACATGAGACATTCATGATGGAGGTCTAACATGTGCAAATGCGGGAGCGCTTTTCGCACGCTATCGTGGTGGCTACTACTCTCGGAAGGATGCGAACTGTGACAATTATAGAATTAGCATTCGAATTGCTGGCACGGAAGCTAGTAGACCACACCGGAATATCCGACGAAGATGCTCGTGACCTTGTCGCAGCCATGGGCGCTGACTGGTCATCGCTCGTGCGGGCAGCGAGGGTGATGAAAGAGATTTAGGTCTTTCAATCTTTCGGCAATTAGCCGCAGGCCATGGAAAGGCCGATCCTCCCGATCCGGTACCGGATAGCATTCTTTTGGCGGCTGCAAAGTTGCAAGCGGGTTCCGGCAAAGATTGTAAAGGAGTGATGGAGGCCGACGCAGCGCCCGAGAGCTATCGCGCGGCCCCAGTCGCGAACGCCGCCAGCTTGATCGCATCGAAACAGGCGCCGGCAAGTTGAGCCTTTACTGTTGATCCAGCACCCTCCAGAACCTCTCCATGCCGCAAGGTGGCGGGCTTTTCGAGTTGGACTTGATCCGGCGCCGCCGCCACGCCGCACAAAAGGTCGTCGCGATGGCCCCGCGAGATTCAGGCAGTCCCTTGTCACCCCCGAGCCTGGGGCCTGAGATAGACTGCCAGGCAACAACTACAGATCCCCAGTCCGACGATTGGGTAGCTCAATGCCAAGATAGCGGCGAGCCCAAAAAGGCTGCATGACCCGCTGCACTTGTGGTGACACCTCCTCCTCTGGCAACGGATCAATGAGTTCGCGGATCAACAATAGATATGTCAGGTTAACCAGGAAGAACACGGTCGCATAGAAGGCGACCGGCTGCGGTGCCAACTCGCTTACGGCCATCCATGCCGTGGCCAGGGGGAGCAGCGAGACTGAGAACAGGTGCGCGAAATTGTACCACATTAAGGATGCCGTGCTCTCTTTCGCGTAGCGCAAGAGATGATGGTGGTTCGCCCAGACAATCGCAATGAAGAGATAGCTTACACCGTAGCTAAGCCAGGTTTCCCATGATGCCAAAAGGGCTTCGAGCGTCGGCACTTCCGGCGGGCGCAGGTCCAAAACTAGAACTGTGATCAGTACGGCGAACACGCCATCGGAAAATGCGTTCAGCCTTTCCAGGCCAGGTGAAGGTATCACGTGCGTCCCCATTTTATTCCTGAGCTAATGCTAACCCATTCCAGTCGCTGCTCAATAGACACCCCGGCTTCATTGGCCCAAGGACCCCCCTCGCCGCCATTACTCTAGTTGCGCGGCTGGCAATTTTGCCCGGTCCTTCGTCGTGGTATCTCGATCCGCAATGACACGAGACAGTCGCATGCTGATTATCAAGGTTGCGGTCGTGGTTCTTTCTTTGTGGCGGCCGCCGAGCTGGTGATCGGGTAGTGGTCAGTCCGAAATTCAGCCCCGATCACAATATGCGCGCCGGTCCAGCCTTATCGACAGGCACTGCGCTTGCTTGAGGAGGCCCAGGCAGAAACCTGCCGGCAATCCGTCGCGTTCGCAGCCTTTGTCAAAGCCGCAAGAGATCAGGACATGGTTGTTGTTTCTGATCAGCCGAGTGAGGCCCTCAAGCGCCTCGACGCTGGCAAGCTCGATCTGCGACCAAGATTGCCAGTTGCCGCGCTCGGTTTGAGCAACAAGCGCACAGCGCGTCCAGCCTGCGAGGCAAGCCCGCGCCCCTCGGCAGAAAAGCGCGGGCCGACCAAGTTTGCCCTTGGCCAGCAGCGCGGAGGGACGTCGGAGTGCGCTGCGTTGGCCCAAACTTGCATTGAACCAAGCTGTTCCCGCAAAGCAAAAAAGGCCGCCGTTGGGAGCCCGCGGTCAGGTTAGAAGTGTCGCGGCAAAAAGCCACCCGTACCAAGCCGGGCGACCGAAAGCAAATGTTAGACTGCTCTAATGGATGATTCGAATGTTGGGCGACCGTGGCCTATCAGGTGCGAGAAATCTTGTCGGGGCGAATGCTTGCCGAGTATCACGTCGAGGCCAGCACCTCTTTCAGAGCCGCCGAGCAGGCTACAGGGCGCCCGCTGACGCTTCACAGATGGGGTGAGTATTTCCTTGAAGTGACAGACGAGCGGAGCGGGCGAGTATCCACATATCAGTACGCCGACTTGCCCTACTGAGCAGTTCGAGTTGTGGGGACAAGTATCAATAAGAAAGCTCGCCACCAGACAGGCAGCGGGCGGGTGGTAACGCTAGACCTTTTCCGTCAGCCGGTCGGTCCGGTGTGACCGTGATCGATGAATAAGTTCGGGCCGTAGCGGACAAACGTTCACGCTTGGTCAGAACGGGCTTCGCGTATGTTTTTCTTCATCGCGCAGCTCACACCTTGCTCGGGCGGATACGGGAACGAGCTGATCGATTCCAACGCACTCTCGCTGACTGTTGAGCGACGTCTCGCGATAAATTTCAATCCTTACTGGGAACCATCATCAAATGTTAATCGTTGACCGCGCCGAAACGGGGACGCGACGATGCAGGGGACAGTGAGAAGCCGCCGCAGGCCAGCCTTATCGAAAGGCTTATCCGAGAGACCGGGATTAGCGAGGAGCAAGCCATAGAGCTTGTCCTTTTTCTGGGAAGAGAGTGGAGTTCGCTAGTTCGCGAAGCGAAACTCCTTCTGGGCAAAAAATAGCATGCCAGCCAGTTATGATTGTACATGCGAGGCCGGCTGAAAAAGCCCGCCAGCCAGAGCCAGCGGGCAGTCACTTGGGAAGGCTGAAGTAGGCGGCCCGCGCCCGAACCCGCAGTCTGATATGTGTTCCACGGCTAAATTAGTTTGCCATCAGTCCCGGTCCGTGTGCCTCGATCCGGGAGTGCTCCGGAGCCGCGGGCGCGGTGGAAACAGGTCAACCCGGCAACTGGGCCGTCCACATCAATCGCTTGAGGAAAGCGCAGGCCGCACAGGCCCGGTGGCATTCCACTGGATGAACTCGACTTCCTTGCGCGTCGCTTCCCGCACGGACTTCAACAGCGCATCATGCAGGGTGCGCGTCGCGCGGTAATGGTGCAGTGTGGCGATATAAACGGCTTTATGATGCTTTTGTGCAGCGCTTCCGCCGCCATCAGAAAGCGCTCGATTTCAGCCTGGGAAAGCTGTTTTGATGGTTTGGACCTAGCCATTGGCAAACTCCGTTTTAGGGGGTTCGCCGCAACAGGGAGGATTATATTCCCCTTCTTTGAATAGTTGGCAAGCCCTATCGTCAATCGGCCAAGCTGCCATCACGGTGCTGCATCGCCTGCAGAATGACTTCGAAGACGCTGCCGACCTCGTCGGTGATCTCCACCGGGTCGATGCCGTCGCGCTCGGCCGCTCGCATCGCCTCGCTGGCGAGGTCGCTCGCCGCGATCGGATCGTCCGTTTGGCAGATGCTCTGCCATCCACCGGTCGAGGAAATTGGCACCACGAGTGCTCATCGGGGCATAAGCCGCCCGGAGACATTAGGTTCCGCTTATCCTTCCAGTCGCCGAAGAGCGGCCTGCGCGGATTTCAGATTTTCGAGTAAGCTTTCAAGCAGCAGCTCGTCCTGCTCTGTCGGCCGCCCACTCCCCCTCCCGCTTCAATATCTGATCTTGGATGGACAAGGCGACGGATGCTCTTTAATCTCCATTCTGGACTCATACTAGAACAACAGGGACTAGCCATGCCCCCACGGCTGGGTAGCGTCCATGGTGGAGGCTAGCTGCTTGGTGTCCCACCGCCTAAAACCGCGTTCAATAAGCAGAACGATGCATATCCCGATCGCGATATACATCCCGGCGCGTGCTACGATGCTGCGCAGGTCACCGTTGAAAATCATGTACAAGATATGGCCGAGGAAGACGCCAACCGCCCCGCCGCGTCCATAGCCTATGATCTGTGCACCATATCAGTGCCTCTCCGTTTTGCCTGCGGCTGGGGTAGCGCCACTTAATCGCCCTCAGAGGTGCCGGCCTGTATCGCCGACAAGAATCGCCTCTGCTGGCTTGAACGCAAAAAGCCCGCCGGCCGGAGCCAGCGGGCAAGCCACTTGGGAAGGCCGCGGGAGTGGTGCGGCCAGCTCCCGAACCATGGTCGCAGCCAGATGTTCCGCAGCCCTTGAAAGAGCCCGCCGCCTTTCCCCAGGGGGGGTTCGTTGTCTTCGGCGTTTGTGGCGCCCTCTGCGCGGATGCACGCTCGACGACTGCGCGAAATCTGTCGGGTCGCTTCGAGTCTTAGGCGTGCGCTCAAAGGAGCCGTTTCAATTGCTTTGTGCACGTGACAATATAGTCTCCTAGGGGTGCCGCGCTTTTGCTGCCGATACTGCGGCAACCTTGTTATTCTCACGTCTAGCGCTTGCTCGCTGCCGCGCCGCTGCGATCATCTCGCTCTTCGTCGTAGGGAACCCAGCAAGCCCGTACGCATTCACAATCGAGCCGAAGCGCTTCGTGAAAACCTTGCATTTCGGCAGGCCGCTGGCAGCGTTGATCAAAGCCATCGTGACGAATCCAAATTCGGCATGCAGTCGGCGGACGCCGTCTAGAAGTTCATCATCTGAGTAGTATTTGCCCCGTAGGCCAGTTGGCGGGCACTCAAAACCAACGGCCCTGTAGGCGGTCAGGAGGCTGCCGAAGTGCGCGGAATAGCATGCGAGGATGGTGTGTAGCGGCACTCGTTGATAGTATCTTGTGAGAGCTTCTTTTTAGATCGGAAGAGCCGCTTCAGCTTCTTCAGCATGTCCGCTTCCTGCAAGGGATAGATCCGTTGCGAACGAAGCTCCCGCTGCGCCCGAGCAAACGTTTTGGGAGCCACTATAGGTTCCATCACCTTGCATAATGAACTTCAGGCGCATCAACTCACTCCGGCAACCGTCAACTCAATAAGCATTAGCTAAAATAGTTCCGGAACATTTAGCATGGCGGATGTTGCGGGCCGCATGACAAAGCTAGCCGACTTGGCCCTCCGATTCCCGGCAAACTGCACGGAGAGCAGCACCTCGATGAGCATCTTCACTTCTGCCCGCATTGCGGTCAGCGGGTCGATCAACGCGATCTGCGGCAATCTTCTGGCATGAGCGGCCTGGTCATGAACCGCTGGAGCCTGAGGCGAAGGTGATCGAATTTCCTAAACGGAAATCCAGCGAGGACGGAAATCCATGATGGGTGCGAGTCAGTCGGCCAAGCTGCCATCGCGGTGCTGCACTTGCGGCGGATGGCGGCGGACATCCAGCAGTTGGAGGCGGGTCGGCTAATCGTTGGCGCTTACCCGGCGCTAGCCAGTTATGTGCTACCCCGCTTTGTCGGGACGTTCGCCCGATGCCACCCCAAGCTGCGGCTGTCGCTGGAGCCGGAAGCTTCCGTACGGATCGCTGAGCTCGCTGCCAGCAAGCAACTCGACATTGGCTTGATGACAATGCCGGTGGTCGACCCGGCGACCACCTGCTCTCATCTTTGAGACGGCTTCGGTCTGCGTACTGCCGACGGGACATCCCTTGAGCGAGAAGGATGCGATCGAAGCTGCTGATATCCGCGATCGAAGCTTCATCGCACTTGGACGCGAGGACGGCTCGCGCCAAGCCATCGACCGCAGCCTCGAGAACGCGGGAGTTCGCGTCGAGGTGCGCTTCGAGGCTCATTATAGCGACGCCGCTTGTGCTCTCGTGGCTGAGCGGCTTGGCGTCTCCATCCTCGACAAGGTCAGCGGAACGCTCGCCATCAAGCCGTTCCTTCCCTACGTGGCCTGCCATGTCTACTTAACCCGCAGCCGCACGCATATGCCGTCCCTCCTCCAAGATCAGTTGGAGCGGGAGTTCCGCGTCTATCTGGAAGAGCACTTTTCGTAAAAACACATCAGCTGCTCAAATGTGCAGCAAAGGA
Source organism: Mesorhizobium sp. B2-3-15 (assembly GCF_006442875.1). Lineage (NCBI taxonomy): Bacteria > Pseudomonadati > Pseudomonadota > Alphaproteobacteria > Hyphomicrobiales > Phyllobacteriaceae > Mesorhizobium > Mesorhizobium sp. B2-3-15. The sequence continues at coordinate 42,593 of NZ_VFVO01000013.1, forward strand.
ACGAGGGGTTGGCAGCACCCTCGGGGGATGTCCCGTTTGGGGCGCGTATCAGGGTTCGTGCTGACGCGCTATCAGGAAGGCATATGTCCCGGAAGTGATGCCTCCCAAACTGTCCAAATGCCGAATCTAGTGTCCCGCTTTGTCCATAAGCGCGCGCAACTCGGGCTGAGACGTGACCCAAAAAAGTTCGAAAAGCTTCCAAAAACCCCAGTCGATGGCGAATTGTAGAACCGTCTGACGTACGGCTCTCCGTTGGCTAGGGGTTCGTTCGGCTTTTGCAGTTCCTGATTCGTGCGGGCATATATCCGACCTGTAGGTGCGGCCATTCATGTGTCGCTGCCACAATGCCATTCGCGCGGCTCAGGCCCAATCGTAAGCTCGCACTTGAGGTGCACGGCCCCAGTCGGTTTTCCTGATCCGGCGGCATCAACCGGCTTCGTGCGTTAGCTCCTGCCCGCACTTTCCAAACTCGTCAGTGATCGCTCGCCTTTGGTTCGGTTTATGCGATGAGCGGCTCCCTGTAGCGCTCGCCGTTCGCTGGACACGAGTCCCTAAGTGCACGGTTCGGGGGAGACTGAATTACCCAAAAGTTTGACTGGCGAGGGCATAGGTCACCGGTGCAACTGCGCCGTCGATGCCAAAATCGGAGAGGTGTTTGCCCAGCGACATGGTGAGCACCGTGTCGAAAACTGGCATTCCGCTGTGCGACAGAAAGGCAGCGAACTCGCCATTGTCCATGTGGGTGTCGATACGCAGGAAAGACCCCGCATGGTCGGCCACGTGCGGCCGGACGATCGCCACGGCGTCGGCGTCGCTTTCCGCCACGACCGGCCCCACGACATGGCCCCGTCCGAACGGCCGGCAGAGCGCGAATGCGTTCAGCTTATCGCCCTTGAAAAGACCATAGCCGGCCGAGTGTGCGAAAAGCTTCTCGATGAGCGCCGCCCGCCTCACGCCAAACCCTGCCGCGTCGAGCGCGATCACGGCGGGAATATCATTTTCGACTAAACTCCGGACTTCGCCGCGGGTATTTTCCTGCCCAACTGTCGTCTGCGCACGGACGATGCCCTGGCATTGATAAACGGTCTTCTCCGGCTGGAAGTCGAGCGAGAGATAGAGCCGCCTTGCCGCGCGCGTTGCGTTGAGGCGCAAGTCGCGGCCGACGACCTTGTCGAAGACCCGCTTCATCAACCATTGCCCCGCCCCCAGCGTCTGGAGTCGCGGTGAGGTGATGACCATGCCCACGGTGGCGAAATCGGTACCATGGGCGAACCACATGGCCGAGCCGAGAACCCGGCCGATCTCATCGAGCGCCACCAACCCCTGCCCCGACTCACGCACGAATTGCCAATCCTCGGCGCGATGCGGCCACCCCACGGAGAGCGAGAGCGCGTGCAAACGGTCCAGTTCGACGTCTTCGATGTCGCCAATCCGCATCGAGAAGGTATCGATTTTCAAGCTTCCGGACGGCTTCAATTCCATGCCCCTGCAAGATTTCCGCAACCAGAGCGCCACGCACCGATGGCCACCCTCTGCCGCCAACGCTAAACGAGCAGACCGATACGATTTGCTCGAAAGCCGCGCAGCAACGCAAGATTCAACTGAAACATTTCAGCTTTCGGCACGCAATCGCGAAAGAACGCAGGCATCCTCTTTGGAAATCTGGCAGCATATGGTCGACGGCACCGATCCCGGCCAATCCGAAACGCTTTGAGGGCTGGAATGGACGTCTTCGACATCCTCGATCGTCTCGTCGCCTTTCCATCGGTCGCCGGCAGGCCGAACGGCGACGTCGCCGGCTGGATCGAGGCCTATCTCGCGGAACAGGGAATCCAGGTCACCGTGCTTCCAGGTCCGGAAGGCGATCGTTCCAATCTTTTCGCGACGATCGGCCCTGCCGATAACCCGGGCTACATACTGTCCGGCCACATGGACGTTGTTCCCGCCAGCGAGCCGCAATGGAGCTCGAGCCCTTTCGCGCTGCGCAAGGAGGGCGAACGGCTCTACGGACGAGGCACCACGGACATGAAGGGGTTTCTTGCCGCAGCACTCGCGGCCGCTCCCAGGCTTGCGGGACTGCGCCTTGCCAGGCCCATCCACCTCGCCTTCTCCTATGACGAGGAAGTGGGATGTCGCGGCGTGCCGCATTTGATCGCCCGCCTTCCCGAACTTTGCGCCAAGCCGCTCGGCGTCATCGTCGGCGAGCCGAGCGGCATGCGCGCCGTGCGCGGCCACAAGGGCAAGGCAGCCGCCCGCGTATCCATCAAGGGACGTGCGGGGCATTCCTCAAGACCCGATCTCGGCCTCAACGCCATCCATGCCATGGCCGCTGTGCTGGGCGCGGCCGTGAACGAGGCTGAACGGCTGACGCACGGTCCATTCGACCCTGCCTTCGAGCCATCCTACTCCTCGCTGCAAGCTGGCGTCGTCGCGGGCGGACATCAGGTCAACATCATCCCCGACACCTGCACGCTGGACCTGGAGGCACGCGCCATACCTGGCGTCGACCCGGCGAGCCTGCTGGCGCCTGTGAGGGCACGCGCAGAGGCTCTCGCGGCGGATGGCTTTCGCACCGAGTGGAGTCCGATGAGCGCCTATCCGGCGATGTCGCTGCCGCCGGACGCGCCACTCGCTGGACTGCTGCACGCCTTGACCGGCGAGGTGCCGCTTGCCGCCGTCAGCTACGGTACGGAGGCCGGACTTTACCAGGCCGCCGGGCTCGATGCGATCATCTGCGGCCCCGGCGACATCGACCGCGCCCACAAGCCGGACGAATACATCCTTGCCAGCGAACTTGCCGCCTGCCAGCGATTGATCGAAGCGCTGGGCGCCCGCTGCGCGGCTTGAAAGGGAACTGGAATGACATTCCTGTTCAATTCCGATGCGCGCCGCGGGGCGGTCTTCGCCGATGCCTTCGCGAGAGACCTGCCGGACGTCCCCTTGACGATGAATGCCGCAACGGTCAATCCCGACACCGTGCGTTACCTGATCAGTTGGACCGTGCCGGATAATCTCGCCCGCTACAGGAACCTGGAAATCCTGTTCTCCATCGGCGCCGGCGTCGACCAGTTTCGCCTCGATGCGGTGCCTGCGAAGGTGAAGATCGTGCGCATGATCGAGCAAGGCATCGTACGCATGATGCAGGAATATGTGACGCTTGCCGTGCTCGGGCTCCACCGCAACCTGCCTGGATATCTGGCGCAGCAGCGCGCCCGCGAATGGGCCGATATCGCGCAGCCGCAGGCCGGGTCGCGTCGGGTTGGCGTGCTCGGCCTCGGGCAGCTTGGCCAAGCCGTCCTCGATCGCCTGAAGCCCTTCGGCTTCCCGCTTGCAGGATGGAGCCGCTCGCCGCGGCGGATCGAGGGCGTGACCTGTCATCATGGCGAGCCCGGATTGAACGAGATGCTTGCGGCCAGCGACATTTTGATCTGCCTGCTGCCGCTGACCGAGGAGACGCGGAGTTTCCTCGATGCCGGCCTGTTTGCGAAACTGCCCGAGGGCGCGGCGCTCGTCCACACCGGCCGGGGGCCGCAGCTCGACCAGGAAGCCCTTGTCGCCGCACTCGACAGCGGCCACATTTCGGCGGCGATGATCGACGTCACCGATCCCGAACCGCTGCCGGCGGGCCATCCGTTCTGGTCGCATCCGAAGATCATTCTGACCCCGCATGTCGCCAGCGTCACCCAGCCCGCCAGCGCCGCACAGGCCGTTGTCGAAAACATCAAGCGTTACCGCGCCGGTCTTGACCCCATCGGGCTCGTCGACCGGTCGCGCGGCTATTGAATTTCAACATGAAAGGCTATCCCTTGTCCCTGCTCAAGACCGTCGATACCAGCCCTGCCTTCCAGCCGCGCGAATCCGGGGCGCTGCCCGAACGGCTGATTTCCGGCAACCCCGCCTTCAAGACCTGGGCTCAGGATGTCGCCAAGGGCGACCTCGTCCATACCGGCGTCTGGGAGGCGACGCCTGGCCAAACGCGCTCGATCAAGGGCGAGACTTTCGAGTTCTGCCACATCCTCTCCGGCGTGATCGAAATCACGCCCGACGGCGGCAAAACGGTGACCTACCGCGCCGGCGACAGCTTCGTGATGAAACCTGGCTTCACCGGCATTTGGAAGACCATCGAAACGGTCCGCAAGATCTACGTAACCGTGGGGTAGCGGGAGCGCGAGGGCGCCGGCCTCCGCAACAGATTTTGCCGTCTGTCATCGCCGGCACACAACAATCATCCGCGACCGATCGTCGAACGGTGCATGCTGCGCCAGAGCCCGCGCTAGGCTCCTGCAGAATATTCCAGAGTGGGTGCCATGGGCCTGAGCTTCGACCCGGATACCGTCTCCCTTCCCGTCGGCCATTTCATTGGCGGGGAACTGATCGCGGCCGAGGGTGCGATCGAGATGCACCGACCGTCGGACGGCAAGGCATATGCCGCTTGCCCGGTGGCCGGCGTCGACATGGTCGACCGTGCCGTTGAAAGCGCCAACGCGGCGCTGAAGTCCAGCAACTGGGGCGGCGTTCGGCCGCGCGAACGGACGAAGGCACTCCAGGCCTGGGCCGACCTGATCGAAGCGGAAGCCGAAACGCTGGCCAGGATCGAGGCGCTGTGCTCCACCCGGCCTGTCGGCCAGCTCGTCGCCGGCGACATCGCGATAACCGCCGAGCAGATCCGTTTCTTTGCCGAATTCGCCGACAAGGAAGGCAGCGAGCTCGTGCCGACCGACGACGCCACTCTCGGCATGATCATGAGCGAGCCCTATGGCGTGGTCGGCGCGATCACGCCCTGGAATTTTCCCATCTCGATGGCCGGATGGAAGCTCGGTCCGGCATTGGCCGCGGGCAATGCGGTCGTGCTGAAGCCATCGGAGATGACGCCCTTTTCGGCAGTCTACATGGCGCAACTCGCCGTCAAAGCGGGCCTGCCGGCAGGGCTCATAAACGTGGTGCTGGGAGACGGTCCGACGACCGGCACGGCGCTGACCGGCCATCTCGATATCGCCAAGATCAGCTTCACCGGCTCGACCCGCGCCGGATCGGCAATCATGGAGAACGTGGCCCGCACCGGCGTCAAGCCGATGACGCTGGAACTCGGCGGCAAGAGCCCGCAGATCGTCTTTGCCGATGCCGATCTGGACAAGGCGGCAACGGCCGTCGCCGGCAGCGTCACTTTCAATGCCGGCCAGGCCTGCGTCGCCGGCACACGCCTGATCGTCGAGAGGAGCGTGGCCGACAGGCTGGCGGCCGCGATCCTGGAGAGGATGAAGGCTGTGCGCCCCGGCCCGACCTGGGACGAGGCAACGCAATATTCGCCTGTTATCTCGGAGCGGCAGCGGGCGCGTGTCGACTGCATCGTGCGGGCCGCGATCGACGCCGGCGGCGAATGCCTGACCGGTGGCGGCGTCATGGACAGCCCCGGCTATTTCTACCAGCCGACGCTGATCGCCGATGTCGACCAGGCCAATCCGGCGATTGTCGAGGAAATCTTCGGCCCGGTCCTGACCATTCAGACCTTCGAGACGGAGGAAGAGGCGCTGGCGCTGTCCAGCCATCCAACCTACGGGCTGGCTTCCGGCCTGTTCACTTCCGACCTGTCCCGCACGATCCGCTTCGCGCGCAAGCTTGAGGCGGGCACCGTCTGGGTCAATCGCTACAGCCGCTCGCGCGACCATATCCTGCCGACCGGAGGCTACAAGCGCTCCGGCATCGGCAAGGATCTCGGCCGCGAGGCCTATCTCGCCAACCGCAGGACCAAGAGCGTCCTGATCAGCCTCTAGAGAGATGCCGATGAAGTCCTATTCGATTGCCCTGATTCCCGGTGACGGCATCGGCAGCGATGTGACCGCCGCCGCCTGGACGGTGCTGGAAACGGTGGCCGGAAACTTCGGCTTTGCGCTGACCGGAACCGAGTTCCCCTGGTCCTGCAAATTCTTCAAGGATACCGGCCGCATGATGCCGCAGGACGGCATCGAGACCTTGCGCGGCTTCGACGCCATCCTGCTCGGCGCGGTCGGCTGGCCGGCGGAAGTGCCGGATTCCGTCTCGCTACACGGTCTGCTGCTGCCGATCCGCAAGGCGTTCGTGCAGTACGCCAACATCCGGCCGCATCGCCTGCTGCCGGGCGTCACGGGACCGCTGCGGGCGGAGAACTTCGACATATTGTGCATCCGCGAGAATACCGAAGGTGAATATTCTGGTGCCGGCGGGCGCGTGCATCAAGGCACGCTGGACGAGGTCGCCGTGGAGACCTCGATCTTCACCCGCGCCGGCGTCGAGCGCATCCTGCGCTTCGGCTTCGAGCAGGCGCGGGCAAGGCGAGGCAAACTTGCCTCCGTCACCAAGTCCAACGCGCAGAAATACTCGATGGTGTTCTGGGACGAGATCACGCGAAAGCTGGCCGCGGACTATCCTAATATCGAAGTCACCAGCTATCATGTCGACGCGCTTGCCGCGCGCATGATCATGGCGCCGGAGAGTCTCGACGTGGTCGTTGCCTCCAACCTGTTCGGCGATATCCTCACCGACATCGGCGCGGCAATCCAGGGCGGGCTCGGCTATGCCGCCTGCGCCAACATCAATCCCGGCCGCTCGGCACCATCCATGTTCGAGCCGGTGCACGGCTCGGCGCCCGACATTGCCCATCTCGGCATCGCCAATCCGGTCGCCGCCATCTGGTCCGGCGCCATGATGCTCGATCATCTCGGTGAAAAGGCAGCGGCCGACCGCGTCATCAAGGGGGTCGAGGCTGCAACCGCCAGAGGCATAGGCACCATTCCCGGCAAGGACCGGACGGAGGCCATCACGGCCGCCGTCGTCGCCGCGCTCACGTGATTGCAAGGTCGTATCCGATGAAAAACCTCAGAGACAAAGGCCTCTTCCGCGAAGCCGGCCTGATCGGCGGCGAATGGGTTGCTGCCGGCTCCGGCAGGACGGTCGACGTCATCGATCCGGCAACCCAGGTGGCGATCGGCACGGTGCCCGACATGGCCGGTCCGGAAACGCATGCGGCCATAGAGGGCGCGGCTGCCGCCTATGGGGACTGGAAGAAGAAAACCAACGCCGAGCGTGCTACGCTGCTGGAGGCATGGCATGGCCTGATGCTTGCGCATCTGGACGATCTCGCGCTGATCCTGACGACGGAACAGGGCAAATCGCTGGACGAAGCCAAAGGCGAGATCCGTTACGGTGCGTCCTTCGTCAAATGGTTCGCGGAGGAAGCGCGCCGCATCAATGGCCACACCATCCCCTCACCCACCTCCGACCGCCGCATCATCGTGCTGAAAGAACCGGTTGGCGTTTGCGGCATCATTACGCCGTGGAACTTCCCCAATGCGATGATCACCCGCAAGGTCGCGCCGGCACTGGCCGCCGGCTGCACGGTGGTGATCAAGCCATCCGAGTTCACGCCCTATTCGGCGCTGGCGCTCGGCGTGCTTGCCGAACGCGCCGGCATCCCCGCCGGCGTCATCAACATCGTCACCGGCATGCCCACGGAGATCGGCAAAGAAATCATGGCGAACGAGGCCGTCCGCAAGATCTCCTTCACCGGCTCGACGCGGGTCGGCTCGCTGCTGATGCGCGGGGCCGCCGACAGCGTGAAGCGGCTCAGCCTCGAACTCGGCGGCAACGCGCCCTTCATCGTCTTCGACGACGCCGATCTCGACCTCGCCATCGAGGGTGCACTCGTCTCGAAGTTCAGAAACGGCGGCCAAACCTGCGTCTGCGCCAACCGCATCCTCGTCCAGTCCGGCGTCTATGAAGCCTTCGCCGCCAAGCTATGCGCCCGCGTCAACGCCATGACGGTCGGACCGGGCACGCAGCCCGGCGTCGCCATCGGGCCGATGATCAACATGGCAGCGGTCGAGAAGATAAACCGCCACGTCGAGGACGCGCTCGCCAAGGGTGCTGCGATCATCACCGAGAAGCCGGCATTGCCCGACGGTCCTCAATATGTCGCGCCGCTGGTGCTGACCGGCGCCACGAAAGAGATGCAGCTTGCCGGTGAGGAAACGTTCGGCCCGGTCGCGCCGCTTTTCCGGTTCGAGACGGAAGAGGAGGCGATCGCGCTGGCCAACGGCACGCCCTACGGGCTTGCTTCCTACTTCTACACCGAAAACCTGAAACGCGCCTGGCGCGTCGGCGAGGCGTTGGAGTTCGGCATGGTGGGGTTGAACACCGGCTCGGTTTCGATCGAGGTCGCCCCTTTCGGCGGCGTCAAGCTGTCCGGCCTCGGGCGAGAGGGCGCGCAGGCCGGCATCGAGGAGTATCTCGAGATGAAGAGCTTTCACATCGGCGGGCTCAGCTGAGGCAATTTTTTGCCCAAGCCGGGCCAGACCGGCGATCACTGAATCCGGTCGAGCGCCTTGTAGTAGAGGCCGACCATCGGCAGGAACCAGGGCTTGCCGGAGTAACCGGGAATGGACGGCCATTCGAGCCCCTTCATCGGATTGCGGTCCTCGCGGCCGAGCATGGCATCGGCCAGGATCATGCCGAGATGGGTGGAAAGCTGCGCACCGTGGCCGGAATAGCCCATCGCGAACCAGACACCGTCATGGTAGCCGGCGCGCGGGAAGCGGTCCTTGGTCATGTCGACCAGCCCGCCCCAGCAATAATCGATCTCGACCTTGGCCAGCTGCGGAAAGATCGCCGCGAGGCCTGCCCGCAAGATCTCTCCGCTCCTGGCGTCGGAGCGCTGGTCCGATGTCGCCGAAAAGCGCGCGCGGCCGCCGAAGATCAGGCGCCTGTCGGGCGAAAGCCGGAAGTAGTTGCCGATGTTCATCGAGGTCACGCATGTCCGGTTGCCGGGCATGGTGGCGGCGATCTCGGCGTCGCTCAACGGCCGCGTGGCGATGATGAAGCTGCCGACGGAGATGATCCGGCGGCGGAAATAGCCGAAATCAGGCGTCGTATAGGCGCCGGTCGCCACCAGCACATTATCGGCGCTGATCCGGCCACGCGAGGTGGTCAGCTCATGCCTGCCGCCGGCCTGCTTGCGGCCCGTCACCGCCGCGTTCTCGTGGATCTCGGCGCCGTGGCGGGCGGCTGAAGTGGCGAGACCCGCGACATAGCGGCCCATATGCATCATGGCGCTCTTCTTCGACAGCATCGCGCCGTGGAAGGGTGAACCGATCTCGGACTTGAGATCCGTCGCCGACAGCAGCGCCGTGTCCGGATCCACCTCGGCGTGAAGGGCTTCGAAATTGCGGGCGATTGATGCAAAATGCTGCGGCTTGGAGGCGAGCTTCAGCTTGCCGGCGCGGCGGAAATTGCAGTCGATGCCTTCCTCCGCGACCAGCGCCTCTATGGTGTCGACGGAGTCGTCCAGCGCCCGGTAGAGCGCGATTGCGCGGTCCTTGCCGAGCTCCGCCTTGGCGGAGAGATAGCCGTGGGCAAGGCCGTTGTTGAGGTGCCCGCCATTGCGGCCGGATGCGCCCCAGCCCACCCACTCCGCCTCCAGCACGACCACCTTGGCGCCGGCCTTCGCCAATTGGCGCGCGGCGGCGAGACCGGTGAAGCCACCGCCGATGACGGCGGCATCGTAGTGCCCCTCGACCGGGCCTTGCGCCCCGCCGGAAAAGGCAGGGGCGGTGTCGTGCCAGTAGGAGACGAACTTCATCGGGAATCCGCCTGTTTCAGAGACCGACCACGCCTGCAAGACCCGAAATGTCCGATATTTCGACATAGCCGTAATACGGGTTGGCTGGTTCGTGGCCGCGATTGACCCAGACCTTGTTCTTGATGCCGAGGTCGTGTGCCGACATCAGGTCGTAGCGGAAAGAGGACGAACAGTGAAGAACGTCCTCGGGGCCGCAGCCCAGCCTGTCGAACATATACTCGAAGGCTTGAAAACGAGGCTTGTAGGCCTGCGCCTCCTCAGCCGTGTAGACGGCATGGAACGGCGCACCAAGCTTTTCGACATTGGACATGATCTGCGCGTTCATGGCGTTGGACAGGATGACCAACGGAATTTCCTTGGCGACCTTCGCCAGGCCGGCCGGAACGTCGGCGTGCGGCCCCCAGGTCGGGACGCGCTCATAGATCACTCTGGCATCGTCGGCGCTGAAGGCAACGCCGTTGCGCTTGCAGGCGCGCTCGAGCGCATTGTGGACGACATCGGCATAGGGCTTCCAGTCGCCCATGATCTCGTCGAGCCGATACGCCGCGAAATTCTTGATGAACTCCTGCATGCGCGGCTCATCGAGCCGGCTGCCATAGAGATCGCGCGCCGCTTCCGCCATCTGGAAAAAGGTCAACGTGCCGTAGCAGTCGAAGGTGATGTATTTGGGCCTGAAGGAAGCCATGTCCGTCGATCTCCGGTGGAAGCACATCCGCGCTGGGATGTATTTCATCATAGGGCCGCCGGTGGCGACCCACCTGACCGAAATCGCCCTCCCGAAAGCAGAAAGTTCCGTATCCACCCGCTGGTTTGGCACGCTGTAGCATCTGGCGTGCCGATCGCGGCGCCGCGACCGGCGTGAAACGCATCCGCCGCGGCCAGTGCCAGCACAAGATGCGGTGCACCGCTTGCGCTACGGCGAAAGATACCGCCGAAGCCGATGCCTTCAGATGATCTGCGGCGCGCCGATGGCCGAGACTTGGGCACTAAACGGAAGGATGCCTCATGCAGCAGGGCGAGATCGAACTCCAGACCTTCGGGCCGGACCATATCGAGGGCGCCGTAGCGCTTTCTCGCCAGGAGAATTGGCCGCATCGCCCGCAGGACTGGCAGATGGCGCTGCAGCTCTCGAACGGTGCGGTCGCGCTCGACGACCAGGGCCGCGTCACCGGAACCATCCTGGTAACGCCCTATGGCATGGATTGCGCCATGATCAACATGGTGATCGTCGACAGGACTGTGCGGGGCAAGGGGCTTGGTCGCCGGCTGATGGATCAGGCCTTCGCCCTTGCCGGCGACCGTCCGTTGCGGCTCGTCGCGACAGCGGACGGCATTCCTCTCTATGAAAAGCTCGGCTTCGTGCCGTCCGGTACGATCCGGCAACATCAGGGCAGCGTTTCCAAGCTTGGTGCGCCCGACGGCGTGGAAGCTGCGGACACCGCCGATCTCCCGGACATCAAGGCGCTGGACCGCGACGCCTACGGCGCCGACCGTGAAGCTCTCATCGATGCGCTGGCGGAGCGCGGCCAATTCGCCGTCATCCGCCGCAACGGCGCCATCGAGGCCTATGCCGCAATCCGCCCGTTCGGACGCGGCGAGGTGATCGGTCCGGTCATCGCGGGAAGTACCGACGAGGCTAAGGCCCTGATCGGCTTCTTTGCCGCGCCACGTCCCGGCGCCTTCCTGCGCGTCGATACCGGCAGCGGGACCGGCATCGCCGGCTGGCTGGAGGACATCGGCCTCGCCCATGTCGGCGGTGGCGTGGCCATGGACCGTCCACCCAAGACGAACATGGAACAGGCATGGCCAAGAGTTTACGCCCTCGCCAACCAGGCGCTGGGCTAGTCCGGAGGATAGAATGCTCGCCAATTCCCTGATCGAACTCGACCGCGCCCATCTCGTCCACCCGGTCTCTTCATACCGTGGTCATGAGGCGCAAGGCGTGCGCGTCTTGAAATCGGCGAAGGGGGCGACCGTGACCGATGCGTCCGGCCGGCAACTTCTCGACGGTTTCGCGGGACTGTGGTGCGTCAATGCCGGCTACGGCCACGACAGCATCGTCGAGGCGGCTGCCCGGCAGATGCGCGAGCTTCCCTACGCCACCGCCTATTTCGACCTCGGCTCTGAGCCGGCCATCCGGCTCGCATCGGAACTGGCCGAGCGCGCGCCCGGAGATCTCAATCACGTCTTCTTCACACTTGGCGGGTCGGACGCGGTCGATAGCACGATCCGTTTCGTCCGCTACTACTGGAATGCCAGGGGCGAGCCAAAGCGCGACCAGTTCATTTCCATCGAGCAGGGCTATCACGGCTCGTCGGTGGTCGGCGCGGGCCTGACCGCCCTGCCCGCCTTTCACGCCGGTTTCGGCATTCCCTTCGAATGGCAGCACAAGATCCCCTCCCCCTATCCCTATCGCAACCCGGTGGGCGAGGAAGGGAACGCGATCATCGCCGCATCACTCGCCGCGCTGAAGGCCAAGATCGAGGAGATCGGGCCGGAGCGGGTCGCTGCCTTCTATGCCGAGCCGATCCAGGGCTCAGGCGGCGTCATTGTTCCACCGAAAAGCTGGATCAAGGCGATGCGCGAGCTCTGCCGGGAATACGGCATCCTGTTCATCGCCGACGAGGTGATCACCGGCTTCGGCCGCACGGGACCCTTGTTCGCCTGTACCGATGAGGACATCGTTCCCGATTTCATGACGACCGCGAAGGGGCTGACCTCGGGCTATGTTCCCATGGGCGCCGTGTTCATGGCCGATCATGTCTACGACGTCATCGCCGATGGCGCGGGCTCCTCGGCGGTCGGTCACGGCTACACCTATTCCGCTCATCCCGTCAGCGCCGCCGTCGCGCTCGAAGTGTTGAAGCTCTATGAAGCCGGCCTTCTGGAGAATGGCATCAAGGCCGGCGCTCGCCTGATGGGGGGCTTGGAGGGCCTGAGGGACCACCCGCTCGTCGGCGATGTGCGCGGCCGCGGCATGCTTGCCGCGATCGAACTGGTGGTCGACAAGCGGAAGAAGACACCGCTTCCGGCGTCGGCCATGCCGGCGCGGCGCGTCTTCGACAGGGCATGGGACAATGGCCTGATCATCCGTGCCTTTGCGCATGGGGTTATCGGCTATGCACCGCCGCTCTGCTGCACCGACGGCGACATCGATGCGATCATCGAGCGCACGCGCCGGACGCTCGACCAGACACTGGACGATCCCGACATCCGCCAGGCCCTGGCATGACGGCAGACCAATGCCCCGTGTTTCGAAATAGCGCCGGGGCAGACGATTTCGCAATTTTGTGCCGCCCCCTCGCGCCTTTTCGGCGAATCCAGCGCGGGGGAAGTGCCAGACTGCTTATAAGACAAGGCCAGAAAGCTTGGATTTCCGGGCCTTCGAAAAAGGCCGACGCCCCTGACAGCACGGAATTTTGTTCTGTTCAACACATGCAATTCGGCCGTACGCAGAGGAGACCCAGTCTTGGCCAGGGGCTTTAGCGAATTCAAATACATGACCTTCGATGTCGTCGGCACGCTGATCGACTTCGAAGGCGGGATAACGACCTGCCTGGCCGGAATCGCCGCCGAGGCCGGCGTTTCGCTCGATGGTGAGGAAGCGCTGAGCCTTTACCGGCAGGCCCGCTACATGCCCGATGCGAGCCTGTTTCCCGACGATCTCCTACGTGTCTACATGGTCATCGCGCCACGGCTCGGCCTGCCGGCCGAGGAGAAATACGGCATCCGCCTGCGGGACTCCGCCAGCGTCTGGCAAGGCTTTCCTGACAGCGCGGCGGCATTGGCCGAGCTTGCGAAATCGCACAGGCTGATCGCCATGACCAATGCTCGGCGCTGGGCGCTCGATCATTTCGAGAAGCAACTCGGATCGCCCTTCTTCGCCACCTTCACGGCCGACGATACCGGCACGGAAAAACCGGACCCGGCCTTTTTCCAGAAGGTCTTCGATTTCGTCGCCTCAAGGGGCGACAGCAAGGATGACATCCTGCACGTCGCGCAAAGCCAGTATCACGATATCGGCATATCCCGGGCGCTTGGCTTGACCAACTGCTGGATCGAGCGCCGGCATGCCCAGAAGGGCTATGGCGGCACGATCGAGCCCGAGCGCTTCACCGTGCCGGACTACCACTTCACCTCAATGGCCGCGTCGGCGTCGGCCGTACGGGAAAGCCTGAAGCAACGAACCTGAGCCCAAGCCCGGAAAGCCGCGTCAAGACGAGCAAGCCGGAAAACAAACAGAAAGGGGAATGATATGACCGACAAGATCACGAACTGGACCAGCGCAGACGATGCCATGGTCGAAAATGCCATTCGGCGGGGCGCGAGCCGCCGCGAACTCCTCAAGATGCTGTTGGCCGGCGGCGCCGCGGTTGCCGCGGGCAGCATGGTGCTTGGCCGCGCCACCAATGCCGTCGCCGCCACGCCGGTTTCCGGCGGCAGCTTCAAGGCCGCCGGCTGGTCGTCCTCGACCGCCGACACGCTCGATCCGGCAAAGGCGTCGCTGTCGACCGACTATGTCCGCTGCTGCTCGCTCTACAACCGCCTGACTTTCCTCGACAAGGATGGCGTCACGCAGATGGAGTTGGCCGAAAGCTTCGACAGCAAGGACGCCAAGACCTGGACGGTGAAGCTGCGTAAGGGCGTCACCTTCCACGACGGCAAGGCCCTCACCGCCGACGACGTCGTCTTCTCGATGAAGCGCCATCTCGATCCGGCGATCGGTTCCAAGGTCGCCAAGATCGCCGCGCAGATGACCGGTTTCAAGGCCGTCGACAAGTCCACGGTCGAAATCACGCTCGCCGATCCGAATGCCGACCTTCCGACCATCCTGGCGCTGCATCACTTCATGATCATCGCCGATGGCACCACCGACTTCTCCAAAGGCAACGGCACCGGCGCCTTTGTGCTGCAAACGTTCGAACCAGGCGTGCGGTCGGTCGTCACCAAGAACAAGAACTACTGGAAATCCGGCAAGCCCTACCTCGACTCGTTCGAATTCATCGCCATCAGCGATGACAGCGCCCGCGTGAACGCCCTGCTTTCCGGTGACATCAACTTCGCCGCCTCGATCAATCCGCGCGCGATGAAGCTCATCGGCGGCCAGCAGGGCTTCGAATTGTCGAAGACGACCTCGGGCAACTACACCGACCTCAACATTCGGCTCGACATGGATCCCGGCAACAAGGCCGACTTCGTGACCGGCATGAAATACCTCGTCAACCGCGAGCAGATCGTCAAATCGGCATTGCGCGGCCTTGGCGAAGTCGGCAACGACCAGCCCGTCTCACCGGCGAACATCTTCCACAATGCCGACCTCAAGCCGAAGGCCTTCGACCCGGACAAGGCCAAATTCCACTTCCAGAAGTCGGGCCTGCTCGGTCAGTCCATCCCCGTGGTCGCCTCCGATGCCGCGACCTCGTCGATCGACATGGCGGTGATCATCCAAGCCGCCGGTGCCGATATCGGCATGAAGCTCGATGTCCAGCGCGTCCCGTCCGACGGCTACTGGGACAATTACTGGCTCAAGGCGCCGGTCCATTTCGGCAACATCAATCCACGCCCGACGCCGGACATCCTGTTCTCGCTGCTCTACGCCTCCAACGCGCCCTGGAACGAAAGCCAGTACAAGTCGGAGAAGTTCGACAAGCTGATGATCGAGGCGCGCGGCTCGCTCGACCAGGCCAAGCGCAAGGAAATCTACGGCCAGATGCAGACCATGGTCTCCGAAGAGGCCGGCACCATCATCCCAGCCTACATTTCCAACGTCGATGCCCTCTCCAGCAAGGTGAAGGGTTTGGAGGCGAACCCGCTCGGTGGCATGATGGGCTACGCAATGGCGGAATATCTCTGGCTCGAAGCCTGAGAGGCGCCTGCCAGGGACCGGACAGCCGGTCCCTGGCACTTATTGCGCAACATGGCTTGGCCGAACGCAACCGCAGGAGCGCTTCCATGACGTCTGGGGTTCTAAACCTCGTGTTGAAGCGGCTGGCAATCGCGGTCATCACGCTTCTGATCGTCCTGTTCGCCGTTTTTTTCGCCACCAGCATGCTGCCCGGCGACACCGCGTCGATCCTGCTCGGCCAGGCGGCGACACCCGAAGCCGTCGCCGGCCTGCGCGAGGCCATGCATCTCAACGATCCGGCAATCCTGCGCTTCCTGCGCTGGCTTCTCGGCCTGCTCCACGGCGATCTCGGCACCTCCTATGCCAATGAGATGCCGGTCGCGGCACTGATCGGCGGGCGCTTCATCAACACCATGGAGCTCGCCGGCATCACCACGCTGCTCTCGGTCCCCCTGGCGCTGACGCTGGGCATCACCGCCGCCATGCTGCGCGGCTCGCTCTACGACCGCACCGTCACCATTCTTTCGATCGGCGTCATCTCGGTGCCGGAATTCATGGTCGCCACGCTGGCGGTCCTGCTTTTCGCCGTTTATCTCAAATGGCTGCCAGCGCTTTCCTCGGTCAATGAGGCGCATACGCTGACCGACCTCGTGCGCATCTATGCAATGCCGGTGATCACGCTCACCTTCGTCATCTCCGCCCAGATGATCCGCATGACCCGCGCCGCGGTGATCGAAACGCTCTCCACGCCTTATGTCGAGATGGCGCTTCTCAAAGGCGCCTCACGCGGCCGCATGGTGCTCAAGCACGCACTCCCCAATGCGCTCGGGCCAATCGTCAACGCGGTTGCGCTGTCGCTGTCCTATCTGGTCGGCGGCGTCATCATCGTGGAGACGATCTTCAACTATCCCGGCATCGCCAAGCTGATGGTCGATGCCGTCGCGACCCGCGACCTGCCGCTGATCCAGAGCTGCGCGATGATCTTCTGCCTTGGCTATCTCTTGCTCATCACCGTCGCCGACATCATCGCCATCATGTCCAACCCGAGGCTCAGGTGACGATGGCGCGCGTGGCAGCTTCCCGACGGTCATTTCTTGGCCACAGCTACAATCTCGTGGGCGTCGTGGCCGCGCTGGTCATCCTGGCGTGGACGCTGATCGCCATCTTCGCGCCTTGCATCATTCCCCATTCGATCGGCGATATCGTCGACGACGATTATTTCGGCCCGATGCGTCAGGGCCTATGGCTCGGCTCGGACTATCTGGGCCGCGACATGCTCTCGCGGGTGCTGATGGGCGCGCGCTACACCGTCGGCATATCGCTCGCAGCCGTCGCCATCGCCTGCTTCTCGGGCGTCGTGCTGGGGATGATCGCTGCCGTCACCGGCGGCTGGCTCGACAGCTGCCTTAGCCGCTTCCTCGATGCCATGAACTCCATCCCCAGCAAGCTGTTCGGCCTTGTGGTCGTCGCCGCTGTCGGCTCGTCGATCCCGGCGCTGATCCTGACGCTCGCCGTCATCTATATTCCCGGCGCCTACCGTTTCGCGCGGGCGCTCGCGGTCAACATCAACAGCATGGACTTCATGACCGTCGCTCGCGTCCGCGGCGAAAGCACCGCCTATCTCATCGGGTCCGAGATCCTACCCAATATCATGCGCCCGGTTCTGGCCGACTTCGGCCTGCGCTTCGTCTTCATCGTGCTCTTGCTCTCAGGCCTGTCCTTCCTCGGGCTCGGCCTGCAGCCGCCGCTCGCCGACTGGGGCGCGCTGGTGCGCGAGAACATCGGCGGCCTGCCCTTCGCGGCGCCCGCGGTCATCATTCCGTCGCTGGCGATCGCCAGCCTCACCATCAGCGTCAACCTGCTGATCGACAACCTGCCGCAGAAGATCAGGGACAGGGACGCATGACCAATCTCGTCGAGGTCAGGAACCTAAGGATCGAGGCGACGACCGACGCCGGTCGTGTCGTCGAAATCATCAAGGGCGTCAGCCTCGACATCGCCGATGGCGAGATCGTCGCCCTGATCGGTGAGAGCGGTTCCGGCAAGACGACGATCGCGCTCTCGCTGATGGGCTATGCGCGGCCTGGCTGCCGGATTACCGGCGGCGAAATCAATGTCAACGGCAAGAACATGGCGGCATTTTCCGAAAAGCAGCGCGCCAGGTTGCGCGGCACCGACATTGCCTATGTTCCGCAAAGTGCCGCCGCCTCCTTCAACCCCTCGTCCACCATCATGGAGCAGGTGATCGAGGTTACGCGCATCCACGGGCTGATGTCGCCCGAGCAGGCGCGCAAGCGCGCGGTCGAGCTGTTCCGGGCCTTGTCGTTGCCGGATCCGGAAGGGATCGGCGCGCGCTACCCGCACCAGGTTTCGGGCGGGCAATTGCAGCGGCTGTCGGCGGCCATGGCGCTCATCGGCGATCCCAAGCTGATGATCTTCGACGAGCCGACGACGGCACTCGACGTGACGACGCAGATCGACGTGCTGAAGGCATTCAAGTCGGTCATGCGGGCGGGCGGAATAGCGGGGGTCTACGTTTCCCACGACCTCGCCGTCGTCGCCCAGATCGCCGACCACATCGTCGTGCTGAAGGGCGGCGAAGTGCAGGAGACAGGCACCACGGCTCAGATACTTTCGGCTGCCCAGCACCCCTATACGCGCGAACTGCTGGCTGCCTTCGAGCCGAAACCGCGGCAAGCGCATGCGGACGCGGATGCCGGGACGAAAGAGCTGCTGCGTATCGACAATGTGACCGCCGGCTACGGCGCGGTGCGGGGTGACGGACTGCCGATTATCCGCGCGGTTGATTCCGTCACCCTAGTCGTCGAGAAGGGACGCAATCTCGGCGTCATCGGCGAATCCGGCTGCGGAAAATCGACGCTGGCGCGCGTCATCGCCGGCATCCATCCGGCGGCGGCCGGCGACATCGTCTTCGACGGCAAGGAATTGGAGCGCACTGCGGGGAAACGCAGCCAGGACCAGCTGCGCGAGATGCAGATCGTGTTCCAGTATGCCGACACCGCGCTCAATCCAGCCAAGCCGGTGGAGGACATCATCTCCCGCCCGCTGGCCTTCTATCACGGGCTCGACAGACAGGCGCGCTCGAAGCGCGTCGACGAACTGCTCGACATGGTTCGCCTGCCGAGGGGCCTGCGCTATCGCCGTCCGTCGGAGCTCTCGGGTGGCCAGAAGCAACGCGTGAACTTCGCGCGCGCTCTGGCGGCCGACCCCAAGCTCATCATCTGCGACGAAATCACCTCGGCGCTCGACACGGTGGTCGCGGCCGCGGTGATCCAACTGCTCAAGGAGTTGCAGCGCGAGTTGGGCCTTTCCTATATTTTCATCAGCCACGACCTCTCCGTCGTCGAAGCGATCTGCGACGAAATCATGGTCATGTATAATGGGCAGCGGGTGGAGCAGATCACGCCCGACAAGTTGCAGGCGCCCACCCACCCCTATTCCAAGCTTCTGTTCTCCTCCGTGCCGAAGCTCGATCCGACGTGGCTCGATGGCCTCGTCCGCGATCCCGAGCTTGTCAGCCAATACGGCCATCGCTAGAGCCGCTCAGCATTTTACGGAAACGGTGAGCCGCTCTGACTACATCGGGAACAGGCTGGGCAACGGCATGTGCGCCTTGACGATGGGAGATTTCAGCACCACGAAGCTGAAACACTTGTCGATGCCGATATCCATGTCGCTCAGCCGCTCCATGATCTCCTGATACTCGCCGATGCCGGCGGCCACGAATTTCATCAAATAGTCGTAGCGGGCGGAAACGCGGTGGCATTCGACGGCCGCATCAACCTTGTCGACGGCGGCAAGGAAACGCGCGAAGTCGATCTGTCGATGGTTCTTTAGCGTGACTTCCGTGAAGACGGTGAGCGTCCGTCCCAGCTTTGCGATGTCGATCTGCGCCGAATAGCGCACGATATAGCCTTCAGCCTGCAGCTTCTTTACCCGCATCAGGCATGGGCTGGGGGAGAGACTGACCCGTTCGGCCAACTCCACATTTGTGATGCGGCCGTTCTTCTGCAGCTCGTACAGAATCTTGATGTCGATCCGATCGAGTTTCATGGGCCTTGTCTACAATTGCGAGCAGAGCCGGTAGGCCTCATAGATCGACGAGTAGATGTCCCGGCTGGCGACCGCGTCTCCTATGCGGTGCAGGACGAACGATCCGGCAGCTTGGGAACTATTATCCCCGTCCGTTGCCGTTCCCGTCATCAGCGCTATGTCGGTGACGCCGTTGTTGGCGGAGCGCGCACGCAGTTCCTGGTAGGTATCCTCCATGGGCACGGTGCCGCGCTCGACAATGAGTTGGGCCGCGGTCATTTCTGTTTCCGCACCAGTGAGTTCATGCCGGAACGTGGCGGCGATGCCGTTGCCCTGGCGCGCTGCCTTGACCAGACGCATATCGCTGACGACGCGGATGCCGCGTTCCGAGGCGCGTTTGCGGAAACTCACCCGGTCCGGATAGGGCGTCTCGATCGCCAGCGTGTCGTCCGCTATGGCCAGGCTGGCCACGCGCCCGTGTTGGGCGAGATGCAGGGCGCAGGAAATTGCGGCCTGGCGTCCGGTCTCGTCGTAGATCAGCACATCGTGCTTCGCCGGCACGACTCCGGTCAGGACGTCCCATACGCTGTCGCAATGTTCAGCGAACGCCGCCGGTGGCGACGATGACCGCGCCCGGTTCCGCAGCAATGACGATTTCTGCCTCCGCATAGGTGTTGAGACGGACTTCCACTGCAAGCCGCGCGAGTTCGTCTACGCGCCAGTCGACTATGCCGATGAGATCCCTGCGATCGGACGCCGAGGCCGCGATGAGCACTTGCCCACCAAGCCGCGCCCCAGCTTCGAGCAGGCTCACTCTGTGGCCGCGCTCGGCGGCGACCCTTGCCGCTTCCATCCCGCTCGGGCCACCGCCGATCACTACCACCCGTTTCGGCGTTTCAGCCCGCATGATGGTATGGCTGATGATCGTTTCATGGCCGCTCGCCGGGTTGTGAATGCACTGCACCTTCTTGTAGAGGCAGTAGGACGCGCCGACACACGGGCGAATGCGTTCTTCTTCGCCGCGCATCACGTTGTTGACGATATGGGGGTCGGCAATATGCGCTCGGGTCATGCCGACCAGGTCGACAAGGTTCTCGCGGATGGCATGGCGGGCCGTCGCTATGTCCCGAATGCCTGCGGCGTGGATCACGGGCAGCCTGGTTTCCCGTTTGAACTGTCCGACCAGCGGCAAGAACGGCGCGCTCTGGCTGAACATGCCGGGCATGTTCTGCTCAGCCAGCGACAGATCGGTGTCCATGCGGCCAAAGATGCAGTTGAAGAAGTCGATATGGCCTTCCCGCTCGAACAGCCTGGCGAAGGCAAGGCATTCCTCGAAATCCGAGCCATCCTCGACCGCCTCGTCGATCACGAACCGGATGCCGACAGCGAAGTCGTCGCCCACCGCGCGGCGGATCGCCTCGTGAACCATCAGGCCGAAGCGTGCGCGGTTTTCCAGCGAGCCGCCGAAGCCATCCGTGCGCCTGTTGGTTCTGAGCGAGAGGAATTGCCCGATCAGATGGCCGCCGGTGACGGTTTCGACGCCGTCCAGACCGCCGTCCACGCAGCGCCTAGCGGCACTGGCGTAATCCTTGATGATCCTGTCGATGTCGGCGGCGTCCATCTCCTTTGGAAAATTCCGGTTCCGCGTCTCGCGAACGCGTGACGGCGCCACCGGCGGCAGCCAGTTTCCGGCATAGGCGGTAGCGCGCCGGCCAAGGTGTGAGACCTGGCACATGATGGCAGCGCCATGGCGATGCACCCGCTGCGACAGCGACTGGAGATGAGGCACGATGCGGTCGGTCGAGAGGTCCAACTGACCGCCGCCCCAGCTCGAGTCGGGCGACGTCATGGCCGAGCTGCCCACCATGGTCATCACCAGGCCGCCGCGCGCTTTCTCCTCGTGGTAGCGTTGGTAGCGCTCGAGCGGCAGGCCGCCATCGTCCAGCATCGAGGCATGGCTGGTGCTGACGACGCGGTTGCGCAGCGTCAGACCCTTGAGCCGAAACGGCTGAAGCAGAGGATCGCTGGATGTGCTGCCCGCTTGAGATGCCGCTGCCTTCACGTCCTGCTCCCCCATTCATCAGGGTTATACTTCGCCATTTCCGAGATCGTAGAAAGCTTGTAAATTGTTGGGGTCGCTATACGCTGGGCGTATGGCTGGTTTCGCAAAACTCGTTCCTTCCGCGCGCGGACTGCTTGTCTTCGAAGCTGCTGTCCGGTCGGGTAGCTTCACGGCGGCGGCGCGCGAGTTCAACGTCACGCAATCATCGATCAGCCGCAGCATTGCCCAGCTCGAGGCCGATTTTGGTGTTGCTCTTTTCACGCGGGGTCCTGCGGGGTTGACCCCGACCCCGGAGGGACGTGCCCTCTATTCGGCGGTGCGGGAGGGATTTGACGGCATTGCGGAGGCGATCCGCAGGATCAGGCAGAACAGCGCTGCAAAGCCGGTGGTGACTCTTTCCCTTTCGAGTTCTCTGGCAACCTATTGGTTCGTTCCGAGGTTAGGGGCATTCAACACCAGGTTTCCTGACGTCGACCTGTGGTTCGAACTGATCGCGGGCGTTCTGCGAGGACCCGCCGAGACTGTCGACCTTGCCACGAGGCTGATGACGACACCCACTATCACCATTGGGCATTCTCGCCGGAGATCATCGTTCCGGTGTGCAGCCATCCTATTTGTCGGCCCACGGCCGGCTGATCCATGCCGGAACCGGGGAAGGTCATGCCTTGCTTCACCTGACCGACGCCAAGGAGCAGTGGCTGGACGCCTGGGGCAGTGTGGCGGACCGCAAGACCAGCAGGGCAAAGTGGCTCGAATTCTCGGACTACGCGGTCGTGCTTCAAGCCGCGATGAACGGGGAAGGCGTGGCGCTCGGCTGGCTCAGCAACGTTTCAAGGGCATTGCTTCAGGGAACCCTTGTCCCGGCCTCGGACAGGCAGATCAAGACGGGTCGGATCCATCAGCTGATAGCGCCGCGCTCAAGGCCGGTACGGCCTGTCGTCTGCCTGGATGATCGCCGAGATGCAAGCCGAATTGAAGGCACTGCACCGGATATTGCGGCCGGACGCCTTGTAGCGGGCCGCAGGCGACAAGCGCGGCGCGGTCGCCGCGGACTACCTCGGAAACAGGCTGGGCAGCGGCATGTGCGCCTTGACGATCGGCGACTTCAGCACCACGAAGCTGAAATACTTGTCGATGCCGATATCCATGTCGGTCAGCCGCTCCATGATGGTCTGGTACTCGGCGATGCCGGCGGTCACGAACTTCATCAAATAGTCGTAGCCACCCGACACGAGGTGGCATTCGATGACCTGGTCGATCTTCTCAACCACGGCGAGAAAGCGGGCGAAATCCACCTGGCGATGGTTCTTCAAGGTGATTTCGGTAAACACGGTCAGCGTTTGGCCGAGCTTGCCGATATTGATCTGCGCGGAATAGCCCTCGATGTAGCCCTCCGATTGCAATCTCTTGACCCGCATCAGGCACGGGCTTGGCGACAGGTGCACCAGATCAGCCAGTTCCACGTTGGTGATGCGGCCATTCTTCTGCAACTCGTACAGAATCTTGATATCGATCCGATCCAGTTTCACTGTCGTCTCCGCAGAACATGCCGCAGCACAAAATGCTGCCTTGCTCATAGACATTGACACTACCACAGCCCGTGGGTCTGTCCATCCAAGCGGAGAGCGCTTTGAAACGCAGCGGCTCCCGATTTTGACTGCGTTGCCGGAATAAAATTCTGCTTCGGCCGCAACTGCGGCAGCGGCTGCCTGCGCAACGCGTTAAATTGGCGCGTCAAGGCAGAGAGACCATGCGCGCACCCCTACAGAAAATCGAGACATCCGGAGACCTGCCACGGATCGCGGACGCGGTGGTGATCGGCGGCGGCATCGTCGGTATCTTCGCGGCCTACTACCTGGCACGGCGCGGCATGAAGGTGGCGCTCGTCGAAAAGGGACGCATCGGCGCCGAGCAGTCTTCCAGGAACTGGGGATGGTGCCGCCAGCAGAACCGCGACGCGCGCGAGTTGCCGATGGCGACAAGAAGCATCGACCTGTGGGGCAGCTTTGCGGCGGAAACCGGCGAAGAAACCGGCTTTCGCCGCTGCGGCCTGCTCTATCTCAGCAACGACGATGCGGAACTGGCCGGCTGGGTGCGCTGGCGTGACTTCGCCAAAACGGCTGGCGTCACGACGCATATGCTCGACGGCGCCGAGGCCTGCGAGCGGGGCCGCGCCACTGGCCGGACATGGAAGGGCGGCGTCTTCTCGCCCACCGACGGCACCGCCGATCCGTCGCGGGCAGCACCCGCGGTCGCCCGCGCCATCCTCAAGCTTGGCGGCTCAGTGCACCAGAATTGCGCCGCGCGCGGTATCGAGACCGAAGGCGGCCGCCTGAGCGGCGTGGTCACCGAAAGCGGAACGATCCGGACCAAGATGGCTGTGCTGGCCGGCGGTGCCTGGGCCTCCTCCTTTTGCCGGCAGTTCGGTTTCCGTTTTCCGCAGGCGTCGATCCGCTCGTCCATTCTGTCCGTCTCGCCAGGCGCGGAAGGTCTGCCGGATGCGCTGCACACGAAAGGGATCTCGGTCACGCGTCGCGGCGACGGCGGCTACACGCTCGCCATAAGCGGACGCGGGCGCGTGGACGTTACGCCGCAGCAGTTGCGCTTCTCCTCGCAGTTCCTGCCGATGTTCCTGAAACGGTGGCGCAGCCTCGCGCCTGGCGGCCTGCAGGGCATGCGCTCGGGTCACGAAACGCTCCGACACTGGCGGCTCGACCAGCCGACACCGATGGAGCGGATGCGCATCCTCGACCCGGTTCCGGACCAGGCGACCATCCGCCTGGCCCACGCCCGGGCGCTCGAGCTGCTGCCGGCACTGCGCCAGACCAGGATCAGCGCGACCTGGGCCGGCTACATCGACAGCACGCCCGACGGTGTGCCTGCCATTGGGGAGATCCATATCGTTCCGGGTTTCTTTTTGGCTGCCGGGTTCTCGGGGCATGGCTTCGGCATCGGACCCGGCGCCGGGCATCTCGTCGCCGATCTGATGACCGGCTCCAAACCGATTGTCGATCCGCAATCCTATGATCCCAGGCGCTTCGACGCTTCGTCTTGGGGGAAGGTCGCCGACTTCTAGACGTGATACAGGCAGACATACCAGGTCGGCCCAGAATCGCATCAGCCGTCCCGCAGAAAGGCGCCGATAGGCGCCGGGCGGACAGGCGCTTGCCCGCGGAACCGACCGACAGCGCCAGGCGTGCAGCCGGTCTGCGCCGCGATGAGTTCGACGGCGGCCAGCTGACAATAGCGCCCCTGGCATCGCCCCATGCCGACGCGCGACAGCGATTTCACCCTGTTGGCTTCGCTACCGCCGAAATCAGTGCTCTGGCGTAGGGCCGCGGCGGTCACGTTCTCGCAGCGGCAGACGACCGCGTCGGGGAGTGCCCGCGCCATCGCCGTCGGCCAGGGAAAGGCGCGAGCCAGGCCGCGGGCAAAGCGTTCGAGCCGTGCGAGTTTGCGCAAATCGGACGCGGTGGAGGGCGCTGGAAATCCGAGATCGGCAAGGCACGCCACCGCGGCAAGACGCCCCGCGATCTCCGCGCCGTCTGCTCCCAGAAGACGAACTCCATCGCCCGCAAGATAGACTCCGTTGCCGGCGCGGCCCATCTCATCGGTCTTTGGCAGCCATTGCCGCCACTGCTCGTCATAAATGAAGGCACATCCCGCCAGGTCGGCGAGATGCGTTTCGGCCCGCAAGTGCCAGCCCATGCCTATCGTGTCGCATAGCGTGAGATGTTCCCTGCCGCCGGCGTCGTGCCAGCGGATCGCGGTGACACCTTTGCCGTCGGCCTCGATCCGTTCGAGCGTCACGCCGGCATGATAGCGGCCGCCGAGCCTCGCCCGCGGGGCGAGACCGCGCAGCGCGACCAGCGGCCGGGCGGCAAGGTCCCAGAGTCCCCGCATCTGCTGGCGCCGGGAAGAGGTGTCGAGCACCGCCACCACATCCGCTCCAGCCTTGACGAGTTGGGCGCCAACCAGCGTCAGCAAAGGCCCCGATCCGATCAGGACGATGCGCTGCCCCAGCGCCACGCCCTGCGCCTTGAGCGCGATCTGCGCCGCGCCAAGGCTGTAGACGCCGGCACTCTGCCAGCCCGGGACCGGAGCGACACGGTCGGATGCGCCCGTCGCAAGGATCAGGCGGTCATAGCTGACCAGCTGTACGCCGCCCTCCCCCAACACGTGCAGCCGCCCCTCCTGCAAGGCGATGACCGAGCTTGCCGCGCAATGGGTGAGGCGCCCCTCTTCGGCCAGCCGGTCGAAGAGGGCATGCAATGCGACCGCTTTCGCCGCCTCCGACCCGTAGAGCTGCTCCGGCGTGCGGACGAACCCGGCAGGTGGGCGGCGGTAGATCTGCCCGCCGGCGCGCTGCCCTTCATCGATCACCACCGGGTGGAGCCCGGCCTCGACCAGCATGGCCGCGGCCCTTATGCCGGCGGGACCGGCGCCGACGATCACGATCCGCGGCGAGGTCTCGCTCACGGCCAGCTCTCCGGCTCCGTTGTGCGCAACCGCATGCCTTCGGTGATCGGGGCCGAGCACGCGCGGATGCGCGGTCCCTCGTCCTGCCATATCCAGCAATCCTGGCAGGCTCCCATCAGGCAGAACCCGGCGCGCCACTCGGGTCCGAACTCGGATTTTCGCAGCGCGTGTCCTGATGCCAGCATGGCGGTCAGCACGGTGTCGCCCGCCAATGCGCTACACATCTGTCCGTCGAGAAAGAAATGCAGGTGCGCCCGCCCGAATTCGGCCAGCCGGACGATGCGGCCGGCGGTGATCATTCCGCCGCCTCTCGCACCGGGCCAGGACGAGGCAGTTCCGGGAACCGTTCGCAAACAGCGTCGAACGCCTGCTGGACGCCTTCCGGCCCCGAACGGCCCTTCATGCGGCGGAAGATCTCCGTCTTGGTGAAGAACCGCCAGTGGATCGGCAAATCTCCCAGTATGGCCGTGAGCCGGTCATAGGCGGCCGGCGTCCACTGCGCTTCGTAGCCGTCGCGCTCCGGACCGAAATGGAAATGGCCGGCGGCAGGCGCCTGCCGCGCGCGCAATTGCCCCGTTGCCTGCTCGTCGCTCTCGCCGCCGCGGATGACGACGCCATAGCCGTGCTCGGCCGCAGCCGGCGAGACATAGCCTCGCCGCACATCCTGCGCGACCCGCCAGGGTTCGCGTTGATGCGGATCGCCGCGCCCGCCGCCTCCGGCGGAGCGTATCTCAAGCACGTCGCCGGGCTGCAGCACAGTGGTGTCGATGTTGCCCAGCCGCCGCTCATGCTCGGTCCCTGGATTGACGATCATGTCCGACAGGCCGGCCGCCTTGCCGCCCAGCACGCCCCAGGGACGAAAGAAGCTGCGGTCGCGGTTGCGCGCCGTGATCCTGGAATCGGGGGCAAAGACACGGAAGGCCATTTCGGTCGCCAACCCGCCGCGCCAACGCCCCGCCCCGCCGCTATCCCTGGCGAGCCCGTATTTCACGAATTCGACCGGGGTCTCGGTCTCGGTGATCTCGATCGGCGTGTTCTTGAGATAGGCGGCATCCGCGCCCGATCCATTGGTTCCGTCGCGATGCGGCATCGCCCCGCCGCCGCCGACCACGGGATTCACCGCCGTGATGACGGTCCGGTAAGTGCGCTCGTCCGTGGTCATGACATTGACGATGCAGTTGTTGCCGGCCGGAGCTGCTGGCAGGCGCTCCGGCACCGTTTGCGAGAAGGCGCCGAAGATGACCGACCGCAGCCGGGCGCAGGTGAGCGAGCGCATGCCCACGGCGGCGGGGTGTACCGGGTTCAGCACGGAGCCCCGGGGCGTGATGCAGGTAAACGGCCGGGTAAGGCCGGTGTTGAGCAGGATCTTCGGGTTGAGCGTGTAGAGCACGTAGTAGACGCCAACCAGCAGCATGGTGTGTCGCGGGTCACCGCCCGAAGGCACGTTGAGCGAGGAGCCGAGCTGCGGATCGGAGCCGGTGAAGTCGAGCACCGCCTCGTCGCCCTTGATCGTCAGCGTCAGCTTCAGCCGGCACGGATTGGCCTCGACGGAATCCTCATCGGCATAGTCGCAGAAATCCCATGTGCCGTCGGGCATGGAGCGCAGCACGTCGCGCGCCTGCGCTTCCGCCTGGTCGAGAAGAGCGGAAACGCCTTCGATGAAGCCTGCCTTGCCGAACTTCCTCACCATTGCCTGGATCTTGCGCTCGCCGGTGTTAAGCGCGCCGACCAGCGCCTTGATGTCGCCGATGTTGAGGTCGGGCTTGCGCACATTGGTGCTCATGATCCGCAGGATAGTCTCGTCGAAGACGCCCTCTCTCACCAGCTTCATCGGGGGAAAGCGGATGCCTTCCTGATGGATTTCGGTCAGCGCCCGGCTGAGCGAAGCCGGCACGGCGCCACCCATATCGGTGTTGTGGATATGCCCGCCGGTCCAGGCGACGATCTCGCCATCGACGAAGACCGGCTTCCAAAGATGCGTGTCGGGCGCGTGCGTGGCGACGTGTCCGGAATAGGGATCGTTGGTGAAGGCAATATCTCCCGGCCGGTAGTCATCGACCATGGCGATCGCGCGGTGATACGAAAGCCCCGGATACCAGGTGGCGCCGAGCTCCATCGGCACGGCGAAGGTCGCGCCTGAACGGTCCATCAGCATCACGGTAAAGTCCTGCGTCTCCTTGACGAAGGCGGAGTGCGCGGTGCGGTGCAGCGTGTGCGCCATGTTCTCTGCGGCCGCGCGGGCATGGTTCGCCAGAACCTGAAGGTTTGTCCGGTCAAACAAGGCATCACTCCGGGAAGGTCAGCAAAAGGTTGAGATGGCGGTCGACCCTTGCCTGCGCTCCCGCGGGAATGGCAAAGGTGGTGTCTTCCTGAACGACCACGGCAGGCCCGTGAAACATGCTGCCCGGCACGAGGGCTTGCCGGTCGTGGAGGTCGACAGTCTCGACGCTCGCGCCCGTGTAGACGGAGAGCCGGCGCGCCGGAATGGCCGGAGCATCGACCTCGTCGATTTCCGGGAAGGAGAGTTTCGGCCCTGCGCCTATGGCCGATAGCCGGACATTCACAAGTTCGATCCCGCCCTCCGGGTCGTGGAAATCGTAGAGCCGCTCATGGGTGAGGTGGAAGGCCTGCGCGATGGCGGCCACATTGCCCTCCGCCAGCCATTCCGGCTGAAGGACGACCTCGATCTCATAACTCTGCCCGACATAGCGCATGTCGCAGGTGAGACTGAGCTCCGCCGCCGCATCGTGCCCCTGCGCCGCGAGCCAGTCGCGGCCCTCGCGCGTCAACGCCTCGAAGGCTTCGCGAATTCCGGCAAGCGCCACGCCAGACAGCGGGCTGAAGATGGTGCGAATGAAGTCCCCGCGCAAATCCGCCACCAGTCCGCCCAGCGCCGACACCACACCGGGCCGGCGGGGCGCCATGACGCGCTTCATGCCGAGTTCGCGGGCAAGGAATGCGCCCAGCATCGGCCCGCCGCCGCCGAAGGGCATCAGCGTGAAATCGCGCAAGTCCACGCCGGCGCGCGAGGCAAGCTTCTCGACCTCGACGAACATCTCCGACACCGCGATGTCGAGGATCGCCTGCGCGGTCTGCTCGATGGGGCGGTCGAGCCGGGCGGCAAGCTCGCCGACCGCGCGATGCGCCAGGCCGGTGTCGATCCGCAACTGGCCATAGGCCATCTCGCTGTGACCGAGCCATCCGCACACCACCATGGCGTCCGTCACCGTCGGCCTCTCGCCGCCACGACCATAGCACGCCGGTCCTGGCGTCGAACCGGCCGATTCCGGTCCGACCCGCAGCACCCCTTGTGCATCGACACTGGCGATCGAGCCGCCGCCGACACCGATCGAGCTTACCGACACGGAAGGGATGTGGAGCGGAAATTCGCCGATCAGTTCGCCGGTGCCGAATTGCGGCTCGCCATCGATAATGAGCGCGAAATCGGCCGAGGTCCCGCCAATGTCGAGGGTCAGGATCCTGTCCTCTCCGGCCTGGCGCGCCAGCCACGAGGCGCCCATGACACCGGAGGCTGTCCCCGACAAAAGCATGTTCACGCAGGCGCGCTTGCCTTCGGCAGCGTTCATCAGCCCGCCATTCGATTTGGTCAGCATGGGGCGGGCGGGTACACTGTGGTCCTTCAGCCGCTCTTCCAACGCCGTCAGATAGCCGGAGACGCGCGGATGGACATAGCCGTTGAGGATGGCGGTCGAGCTGCGCTCATATTCACGGATGACCGGCCAGACCTCGGCCGAGGAGAAGACGAACAGGTCGGGCGCAAGACGCGTGATCCTCGCCTTCACCGAAGCTTCCTGAGCGGCATTGCGCCAGGAATGGAGGAAGGACACGATGATGCCTTGCGCTCCGTTCGCTTTCGCCACCGCCACCGCCTTTTCCACCGCCGCCATGTCCGGCGCCCGGGACTCGCTGCCATCGGCACGCATGCGGGCCGGAATGCCGAAAACCATGTCGCGCGATATCAGCGGGTCCGGCCGCGAGCAGAACAGCGAATACATGTCCGGCATGCGCAGCCGCGCCAGTTCGATGACGTCCTCGAAGCCGGCATTGGTGAACAGCGCCAGCGGTGCGCCCTTGCGCTGGATGATGGTGTTGATGCCAACGGTCGTACCGTGCACGAAGCGCGTCATGCGGGCAGGATCAAAGCCTTCACGCTCGGCCATAAGCGTGAGGCCCGTTATCAGTTCGGCACCCGGATCTTCCGGCGTCGTCAGCACTTTCAGCGAGGCGACGCGCCCCGAATTTGCTTCGAGCGCGCAGAAATCGATGAATGTGCCACCGATATCAACGCCGACCTTCCAGTCGGCTTCGTTGCTCGCCTCGTCCGCCACGATGGCACCATCCATGATGCGTCCCTTCCTGTCTGCCAACCAAAGCTGACACGACAGGATGGCCAGGGTCCAAGACGTATGACGAGCGGGACTATAAGTCTTGCTTATGCCCTTGCTCTGTCACCGCCCAGCACGGCGGAACAGGCCGCGCGGACTTGCTCGCGCATCATCTCATCGGCCCGCGAAAGCGCCCGCGTGCGCGAGGTCAGCAGCGCGATCGGAAATTCCGGCCCCGCCGCGAGCGGCCTGACGGCAAGGCCGGCAAACTGGTGCCATGGCAGCAGCGCGTCGACGAGCGCGACACCCAGGCCGGCCTGGACGAAGCCGACGGCCGAGATGGAGACGTCGATCTCGAGCGACGGCGAAAGCACCACACCCTGCGCGCGGGCAGCGTGGGCCAGTTCGTCGGCGGGACGGGTGTTTGCGCGATAGGATATCAACTCTTCGCCGGCGAGATCGGCGAGCGTCAGCTCGGTCTTCCCGGCCAACGCATGCCCCGTGGGCAGCAGGCATGAGAAGCCGACGCTGCCGATCACTTCCGCGTCGATATCGGGAGGCAGGCGGTCGTCCATGGCGACGCCGAGGCTGGCATCGCCGGCGCGCAGCATGTCGATGATCGCGGCGATCGGCGCCATGTGGGACCGTAGCAAAATGTCGGGATGCTGCGCCCGGAAGCTGGTGAAGGCGCGCGGCAAGATCGCCATGGACGGCGGCGGCGAGGCCGCGACCCGCACCAGCCCCGTCCGGCCCAGCCGAAGGTCGGTGGTCTTGCGGCGCAAGCCCTCCAGCCCCGCCGACAGCCGCTCGGCATCGGCGAAGATCTCGAGCGCCTCCGGGGTCGGCCGCAGCCGGCCCTTGACGCGCTCGAACAGCGTGAAGCCGAGTTCGTCCTCGGTGTGGATCACGATCTGGCTCAAAGCGGGTTGGGAAATGTTCAGCATCCGCGCCGCGGCGGTCACCGTGCCCGCGCGCATGACGGCGATGAACACTTCGAGCTGACGGGCC
Source organism: Mesorhizobium sp. B2-3-15 (assembly GCF_006442875.1). Classification (NCBI taxonomy): domain Bacteria; kingdom Pseudomonadati; phylum Pseudomonadota; class Alphaproteobacteria; order Hyphomicrobiales; family Phyllobacteriaceae; genus Mesorhizobium; species Mesorhizobium sp. B2-3-15. The sequence goes on from NZ_VFVO01000013.1 coordinate 73,996, forward strand.
CGCATTGCCACTCCATAGGTTCGGCTTATGGCTGTTGTCCAAACTCATCTTTGACGCAATGAAGCGGTGCCGACAAGATCGGCGTCTTCAGGGAGTATCCGCTCCGCACAAGGAATAACCATGGACGTGATCGTGCTGGGCGGTGGACTGATGGGGACGGCTTCAGCCTATTTCCTCGCGAGGCGCGGCGCGCGCGTGACGCTGGTCGAGCGCAAGCGGATCGGCACCGGGGCGACCGTCGCCTCCTTTGGCAACATCCGGCGCACGGGGCGCCATCTGTCCCAGCTTCCGCTGGCCCACCGCTCGCTCAGGCTGTGGGGCGAGGCTGAAGAGATGCTTGGCCGCAACGTCGAGTTCCGCGCCACCGGCCATATCCGGCTGATCTTCGATGAAGGAAGCCTTGCCGATATGCGGGCCTATGCCCAAGCCGCGCGGCCGTGGGGGCTCGAGCTGGAAGAACTCGGCCCGCGTGAGATCCGTTCCCGGTTTCCCGGCCTCGGCCCTGACTCGATCGGAGCGTCGTTCTCTCCGCAAGATGGCAGCGGCAATCCACGGCTGATCGCACCCGCCTTTGCCGAGGCGGCCCGCAAACTGGGGGCGCAAATCATCGAGGGAGCTGAGGTCGAGAAGATCACCCACACGGGTTCTGGTTTCCTTGTCACCAGTTCGAAGGGTGCATTCGCCGCCGAGTGCCTGCTCAACACCGCCGGAGCCTGGGGCGCGCGCATTGCCGCACAGTTTGGCGAAGAGGTCCCGCTCGACGCCCGCGGTCCGCAGATGGGTGTGACCGAGCCGCTGCCGCATCGGATTCTGCCGGTGGTCGGCATCTGGACGCGCGACAAGGACCATGGCGCCTATTTGCGTCAGGTCGAGCGGGGCAACATCGTTTTCGGCGGCGCCGCCGAAAGGGTGTCGGTGAACCTCGATCCCGGCCATGCGGCCGCCGATCCCATGCGCCTTCCCCTGCAATTGCGCGCCGTCGCGCGGTTGTTGCCGGCAATCGCGCGGGTCGCGGTCATCCGTACATGGTCCGGCTGCGAGGGCTATATCAGGGACATGCTGCCGGTCATGGGCCGCTCGGCCACGACGCCAGGCCTGTTCCACGCCTTCGGCTTCAGCGGACATGGCTTCCAGCTTGGTCCGGGCGTGGGCGACGCCATGGCCGAGCTCATCGCGACCGACCGTTGCGAAACGCCGCTCGACGATTTCATGATCAACCGCTTCAGCCGCGCTGCTGCATGATGGTTACAGAGAAGAATCGGGTCGCACGAAACGGTTGTGACGCGGTCATCCGTAGCTCTATAACCCTCGACAACACTCAATGCGTTGCAGTTCGCGCTCGCTCATCGATGACCGGTTTTGGGATCAGTGCTTTGCTGCCCTGAACGAATATGTGAGGCGCAAAGCTTCCGTTCAAAACGTAGCACACTTGGAGTCGTGCTGACGCGCCATGGCGCACTTGCCAGAAGTCGATGCGTTCAAAGCAGATTGGAGCGGTTGGCGAGGAAATCGTGCGCACAGCGTTGGACGGCTTCGCCTCCCGCGGGCTGGCGGAAGACAAATTCGCTTTCACGCTGTTGGTCCATCCCTGGGGGGGAAGAGAAAGCCTATGGCGAGGGTGGGACGCTGCCGACAGGTTACTCCTACAACGGCGATGCCCCCTTCTATCCCTGCAGCGTAATCAAGGTCTTCTATCTTGTCGCCACGCAGGCTGCCCTTGACGCAGGAAAAGTCCAGGCGACGCCTGAGCTGGAGCGGGCCATGCACGATATGATCAAGTGGTCGAGCAACAACGCCACCAACTACGTCATCGATACTTTGACCGGGACGACCGGCGACACCGAGCTGGGCGAAGAGGAGATGCGGCGCTGGATGGCGGCCCGAAACGGCATCAACGCCTATTTCAAGCAGCTCGCCTTGCCGGAATTCGACGGCATCAATGTCTGTCAGAAACTGATGGACGATGACCGCTATGGCCGCGAAAAGATATTCGTCGAGGTTGGTGGCAACAACCACAACCGCCTCACGGCCGACGCCTCCGCGTCCGTCTTTTCTCGCATCATGGATGGCGCGATGATTTCGCCGGAACGCTCGCGCATTATGGCCGACTTCTTGTATCGGCCGCGCGACCCCGGCTTCGTCAAACGCCCGTTGTCGCAGGTGCTCAACTATATGGGCGCGGACCTGCCGGAGGGGGCCAAACTGTGGTCGAAAGCAGGCTGGACGGGCTGGACAGGCGATCCCCGCGCGAGCTACCGCCGCCACGACGCCATTCATGTCGAGCTGGCGGACGGCAAGCGGTTCACCTGCGTCGTCTTCACTCAAGGCGAGCAGATCTCGGCGAACGTGACAATCCTGCTTGCCATAGGAAAGCACACTGCCGAGCTCGTCGCGGCCCTCTAGCGAGTCAACGAGGCCGGTTACGGACTCCGTCCAAAAAGCCGATGTGATCGGAACGATGCTTCTGCTGCAATGCCCGCCTGCCCTGCCCCGGGGCGTCGATCCAGGAGTTCGACACCCCCGCTCCCTCACCGACCTCGATGCCTTCGAGGCAAATCTCCGTCGTTCGGCGGGGCTCGTCACTGCCGCGTTTGCGCCTGCGTCAGCACGCGATGGCCCATAAATCGCCCGTCCCGTCTTCAAATCCAGCAGAAGGTGCACGATCGGCGCAGCGCATCCAGCGAGCCTTGGAATCTCTTAGGCAGATCATTGTCCTATGGCCGGTCGCAGAAATTCTTGCTGCTTCGAAACTGTCCACTCTCCGAGCGGCGACTTTGAGACATGCGGCTTTCGAAGGCCGTTGCGAAGGGCGGCTTCTTCTACACGCTGGACTGGGCCGACAAGCCGGCATTCCGGTTCAAGCCCTGGTGGCCGATCGCCGAGGCTGCGGGCGCGGCCTCCTTCCTGGTCGAGCACCGCCCGAGCGCCTTCCATGAACAATGGTGCCGGCGCATCTCGAACACCATCGCCGTGGCCTATATAGACCGCGAGCATGGCGGATGGTTCGAGGAGCTGGATGAGGGATTGCGCCGGCGCATTCGCTGTTTGTCGGCAAGGCCGGCTTGTACCACGGGACTGCAGGCGTGCGTGATACCACTCTATCCGGCGCAAGGGAGCCTAACGAACGTGATCAGCAAACTGACGATCCCCCAACAAAGATTTCTTAGCCCGTACCGGAACCGCAACTCACCGAGGCGGCTGTGACTCGAATCAGGACCACGGCGCCTTTACTCTCTCCCGACATCACAACTCCTCTGGAAGAACATGTTTATATTTTTGCAACATCTTTTACGTTGCTTGGCGCGGCCGGAAGGGGCTATTTACAGAACGAAAGCTTGGCCTTGCCTATCAATGCCATATGGGCGATAGATCATTGTTCATGAAATCCAGCATCGACCACCTTCCTCCCCCGAAGCAGCGTGAGCTCAAAAAGGCAGTCGAGCTACTGCTTGGGGAGTTCGACGACGCTGTGAGAGGAGGAACCGCCGATTTCAAGAAGCGCGGGCGCATTCTGAAGATCATACTCTTTGGATCCTATGCCCGCGGCGGCTGGGTCGACGAGCCGCATACCAAGAAGGGCTACCGTTCCGATTTCGATCTGCTGGTGGTGGTCAACAATCGAAAGCTGACCGACTTCGCCAGCTATTGGCAGCCTGCAGCCGACCGTCTGATGCGTGAGATCAATACGCCCGTTAGTTTCATCGTGCACTCGCGCCGGGAAGTGAACTCGGCGCTTAAGGAAGGCCAGTACTTCTTCGTCGACATTCGCCGCGAAGGAATCGTGCTCTACGAGCTTGACGACGAGCCGCTGGCAGACCCGACACCGGTACAACCCGTCGAGGCCTTTCGAGTGGCGACTGAACATTTGGAGGACCGTATCCCTCATGCAAGGAAGTTCGCGAAGGGTGCAACATTCTACCGGAATGAAAAGGACTACAAGGAAGCGGCGTTTCTCCTTCATCAATCCATCGAGCAAGCGTACTCGGCATTGTTGCTAGTCCTGACGAACTACAGCCCTGCCTCTCACAACTTAAAATTTCTTCGGAGCCTTGCCGAGGATCAGGTCCAGGAACTTGCCGAAGCATGGCCTCGTGACCAACAGCGCTTCGTCGCCTGGTTCAACGTTCTCAATGAGGCTTATGTCAAAGCGCGCTACTCGCGACATTTCGAGATCACGAATGAAGCACTTCAATGGCTCGCAGAGCGCGTCTCGGATCTTATCGATCGGATTGAATCAATATGCCGATCCCGACTTGAAAAGTTGAAAAACGAAGCAAGCACCGCAGTTCTGCGAGCCTGTTGAGGGCATGCTAGTATCAATTCCAGACTGCCATCTATGCACCTTCAGAGTACAAAAAGCAAAAGACTTGCGCCTATACGTTTCGACGTCAGCAGCCCGAGTGCCAAAACTACTTCAAGGCAGCAGGATATGATCAGGATTAAGGAGGATTTGCTCCAGCACTCCCATCGAGTGTGCTGCATCCACCCTCTGCCGCGCCGCGCGGATTGGTGCCCGTCAAACAAAAAAGCCGCCTCGATCAGATCGAGACGGTTAATGATTATGGTTGCGGGAACCCGCAACCCCTTTTGTCATAACATCGTCGGCCTGGTCATTTGGGTCAGATTTCGCGAGTTCGAGAATGCCGAACAGCTCGCCACGTAGCTCAGCATGAACCTCGCCTCGCTTGTCGCCTGGCGTGAGCACGATCTCTCCGATCAGCGAGCGCACCGCCTCGGCGGCTGGACGTCCGTCCTCGTGATCGGCGAGTGCTTGCGTGAGTTGCTCGACCCGCTTGCGGTAGAGAGTGGCGATATTGGGATGCAGGTCGGGCACGTCAGTGGGCGCCGACGCCAGACGCGCGGTGATCTCCGCCTTCTGCCTCTCCAGGTCTTCCATTCTCGCCTTCATCGCAGGTTGGCAAAGGCCATCCTCGATCGCGGCCATGATGCCCGCGATGGCGCGCTCGATCTTGTCGAGCGCCTTACGGTCTTGTTCGCCTTGCGCGCGACGCTCTTGGTTGAGGCGGTTGGTCTCCTGCGCATAGGCTCTGATCGCCTCGGCCACGGCCTCGGCCGAGACGAGCCTTTCCTTCAGGCCCGCGAGGACCCGTTGCTCAATCTTCTTGCGGGCGATTGTGCGGCCGTTGTCGCAGATACCCCGGCGCTGATGGTTGAGACACGCATAGCGGTCGCGTGTGAACAGGACATAGCGCCCGCCGCAGCGGCCGCAGGTGAGCAAGCCGGAAAGCAGAGAGACCGGACGCCTCATGGTGTGCTGTTTCCTCGCCCGGGCCTTGCGCGTGCCGATCGCCACCGCCTCGAACTGGCTGGCGACGGATTTCTGTCTCTCCTTCACGGCCTGCCACAGTTCGTCCCCCACCATCCTGAGATGCGGCACCTCGGTGCGGATCCATTTGGCTGGCGGATTGGCCCGTGAGACGCGCTTACCGGTGGCGGGATCCTTAACGAAGTGCAGGCGGTTCCAAATCAGCACACCGGTATAGAGCTCGTTGTTGATGACGCCGGTTCCCGGATGGCATGCCCGCGCACGCTGGTGTCGCCCCAGTGTCGACTGAGCGGGCAATACGAAGCCCAGCATGCTCTCTGCGGCAAGGAAAACATATAGGACGATGTACATCAGCTGGGAGAGCGTTCCCGAAAGTCCACCTCTGGCGTCAATTGCCGGCCTCCTGTCAGCCGCCAGACGATCCGGACTAGAATTAGGACGGCGAACAGGATCCCGAGTGAGACATGAGTGCCCTCCAACAGGGGCGCCAAGTTCGGTCACGCGGCGTGACGTAGTTCCATACCAGCGAAGTACCGAACAACAGGACGACAAAAACCACCGTCAGCCAATGAAACCAGAGTGTCGGCCGGTCGTAGTATTCCAGCTCGATCGTCCGACTTTCGACGCCGGACTTCGCTCATCACGGTTTGGCCAGCGACTGCGCCATTTTCAAGTGCTTCTCAAGTGTCGGCAAGGTCTTCTTGGCGAGCTTAGCGACCTTGCTGCTGCCGGTCTTCACCTCATCCTGGAACTCGGCGATATCCTTCTGGTGGTCTGACACCATGTAGGTTGTAAACTCCTGATCGAAAGCCGCCCCCGAAAGTCCGTTCAGCTTCGTCATCTCGGCCGTCGCTTCGTCGGTGAGATCGTCGGTTTCAGCAACACCCAGTTTCTTGCCGACCGCCAGTGCCTGCTTCTTGGCCTTGCCATGGTCTTTTACGAGCGTTTGGCCGAATGCCTTGACGCCTTTGCTGTCGCCCTTTTGCCTGGCAAGGGTACCAAGAGCGACTTCGGAATTGTCGCCTTTGATGGTGTCGGTCAGAAAATCTGAATCGCTTTTGGCGAGTGCCTGGTTGCTGGCAATGATGCCGGCTGCGAATGCTACGGCAGCGAAGATGCGATGTGTGGTCATGACAGAGAGCCTTTCGGAGAGCTACGAGCCGACCCGAACGGATGCTCACGATCCTTGTTCCATCAACCGCCAAAAAAACGCCCCAAGGGTCGTGACGGTCAGGAGTGAGGAGGGACGTCAGAGGGAGAAACACCGGCCACCACGCTCAAACACAAAAAACCCGCGCGCGCCCTGTCCCAGTTCAGGAGGCCCCCAGATTTTTCTCATCCATCTGCAGCACCGGTTGCATGTCTCCGGCCGGCGCGAGAACGAGCAGCGCCGCTCCAGGCTCGACGTTGCGTGTGATCAGGATATCGTCGTGCGGCGACTTTGTCGTGGCGTAGCCCAGACGTGCCTGGGCAGTGGCGAGGTTCGCCTTCGCTTGATTGAGTTGAGTTTCCGCCATCACATAGCCGCTCCCGCCCGGCTGCGAGGTTGGTGGCTCCCTCGGAGGCTTGGTTCGTGCCGAATCCTGACCTGAAGAGATCCTCAGCCCGCTGGTAGCGCCCTGCGTGTCGACCAGATTGGCGTCCGCCTGCTTGAGAGCCTGCTAAGGCGGAGCCCTTGTGTTCTTGCGGGTCGGGGTTTGATGTGAACCGGCCGCCGGAGTGTTTCCTCTTCGACACGGTTGATCCGGCTCCTCGCCTTGACGCATGGAGCCGGATCGCAGAGCGATCAGTCGTCCTGCTGGATGACGACAGGCCGATTGTGGTGGTGACGGTGCATCGAACTGGTGACGACGACGGTGTCCGTCGGTGGTGACGGTGCCGCCACGAGCGATGGCCGTTGTCGTAGAATGCTTCCTGGCCGTGATGCCGGTGGTGGCGCTTTTCTTCACCGCCGGCTGGGGCGTGCTGACCGGAGCGCTGGTCAGCCCGATCCATGCGCTTGGCGAACGGGTGTTTGCCGCCCACATGATCGAGCATGAACTGCTGATGGCGGTAGCGGCGCCACTCCTTGTCGCCGCCTGCCCCGGCGCAGCCCTGATATGGGCATTGCCGACCGGACTTCGCCGAGGGACGGGAAGGCTCACGCACGGCAGGATTCCCCAGGCGATCTGGACCGTGGCCAGCCGCCCCCTCAACGCAACCGTCATCCACGGTATCGCGATCTGGATCTGGCACGTTCCCGTCCTGTTCGAGGCAGCGCTTCAGCAGGGCGTGCTGCACTACGCCCAGCATGCGAGCTTCCTCGGCACAGCCCTGCTGTTCTGGTGGGGGATTCTGCCGCGTTCCGGCCGCCAGCAGGCCTATGGCAGCGCGGTCATGCATCTCTTCTTCACGTCACTGCACACTGGTCTGCTCGGCGTGCTGCTGCTGTTGTCGCCCAGACTCTGGTACCCGCAGAATGCCGCCGGCGCGGCGCTCTGGGGTCTAACCCCGATCGAGGACCAGCAGCTCGCCGGACTGGTGATGTGGGTTCCGGCTGGCCTGATCTATGGCGGAGCCGCCTTGCTGCTTGCCGGCCTTTGGATAAGTAAGAGCGGAATCAGGGAGGCAAGCCATGCGCTCCGGCCTGGCTAGGATGGTGGGCAGCGCGCTCGCCGCGATCCTGCTGCTGACCGCGGCAGTCGCCGCAGCGACCTTGTGGTCCGACCGGCGCGATCGTGTTCGCCACGAATCGGACATGGCGACCGGCGGCTTGGAAGCGCGCGCCATTCCGATCATGATCGCGAACGGCTGCTCCGGATGCCATACGATCCCCGGCGTGCCGGGGGCACAAGGCCAGGTTGGTCCGCGCCTCGATTCCAGCCTTGCCGACCGGGTCTTTATCGCCGGCATACTGGCGAACAATCCGGAGAACCTGATCCGCTGGATACGAGCGGCCAGGGAGATCAATCCGCACACGGCCATGCCATCGACGGGGATCACAGAGCAGCAGGCGCGTGATATCGCTGCCTACCTCTACGCCCTGTAATGATCAGCCCTCGCCGCCGCGCCGGGACCACAGGCCGCGGCCGGGGTCGTAGCCGACCACCGCCGCCAGGAAAAACACGACGAGGCAGGCGAGAACGACAAGGGCGGAAACGAGATCGAAGCGCAGATAGAGAGTGAAGCGTATCAGTTCGACCGCCGAACTGAACGGGTTCCATGCGGCGATCGTAGCCAGCACCGGCCCTGCCTCGGCGAGCCGCCATATCGGATAAAGCGCCGTCGAGGCGAAGAACGTCGGGAAGATGACGAAGTTCATCACGCCGGCGAAGTTCTCCATCTGCGTCGAAACTGACGATACCAGCAACCCGAACGCGCCCAGCATCAGGCCTGACAGGACCAGCGCCGGAAACACGGCGAGGTAGCCTAGAACCGGCGGGCGCACGTCCCAATAACGCGCGATCAGCAAGAACAGATAGACCAGCGGCAGACCGACGATGACGCTCGCCAGCAGCCGCGCGGCAAGCAGATACCAGCGTGGAAGCGGCGCGGTCAGCAACAGGCGCATGCTGCCCGTCTCACGGTCATAGACCATCGCCAGCGAGCTTGCCATGGCATGGAAGAGCAGCATCATGGCGGCCAGCCCGGGGACGACATAGACCTCGTAGAGCACGTAGGTCTGATAGGGCGGCGTGATTGACAGGCCAAGCACCGAGCGGAAGCCGGCGGCGAAGATGGCGAGCCAGACCAAAGGCCGTATGATCGCCGAGAGCAGCCGGCCGCGCTGCCGAAGCGTTCGCAACATCTCCCTGCGCAGGATTCCCAACAGCGCCCGCAGCGCGTGACGTGTCTTCATGCCGTCTCCGTCAGCAGATCGAATGCATCGGCCAGGCTGCCGACCGCAAGATCCGCGGCGACGCGGCCGGCGCCGCCGGCCCAGCGCAGCCTGCCCTTGTGCAGCACCACCAGGTCGTCGCCGGCCGACACCTCTTCCAGGAAATGCGTCGCCCAGAGAACAGCAATACCTCGTTCGCGGCATAGCGCGCGTACGTGCTGCTCGATCGCCCGGCGCCCAGGCACGTCGAGCCCGGTCGTCGGTTCATCGAGCAGCAGGATACGCGGCCGGTGCATCAGCGCACGAGCGATTTCGACGCGCCGCCGCTGACCGCCCGATAGCGAACGGACCGGCTCGTCGCACCTGTCGAGGACCTCCAGCCGGTCGAGTTCCTCGCGCAATCTCGTTTCGCTGATGCCGGTCTCCAGCCCATGCAGTGAGGCGTGATAGCGCAGATTTTCGGCAGCGGTGAGGTCGAGGTCGAGCGTCTGCTGCTGGAAGACCACGCCCATCTGGGCAAGTGCGGCGGCCGGATCGGTCCGCATGGAGTGGCCGAACACATCGATCTGGCCGGATCGGGCATGATAGAGGCCGGTGACCAGCGAGAACAACGTCGTCTTGCCGGCTCCGTTGCGTCCAAGCAGTACGCACATTCCGCCTTCAGCGACCGAGAACGACACGGCATCGAGGACCCGCCGCTCTCCGAAGCTGTGTCCGAGGCCCTCGAGCGACAGCGCCTTCATGGACCGATCACCACTCCCCAGGGGCCGCGTCCCACCGGCACCGACTTCACCACCTCCTCATTCTCCAGATCGATGAACGAGATGTCGCCGGAATTGCCATTAGCGCTGACCAGGCGCTTCTGGTCATCGGACAGCGCCAAGTGCCACGGCCGCTGGCCGACGAGATAGAGGCGGCGCACCGCCAGCGTCTTGGTGTCGACCTCTGCAACCCGGTTGGCCGGACCGAGCGCGACATAGGCAGTGGCGCCGTCGTGTGCCATTTCGATGCCGACCGCCTGGACGCCCTCGCGGCGGATGCCGGGGACCTCGAACTCGACTTTGCCGGTCTCAGCACGAGACGTGGTGTCGAAGACGGTTACCGTTCCGCGTATTTCGGAAGACACCCAAAGCTGCTTTCCATCCGGCGAGAACGCCGCAGCGCGCGGGCGGGTGTCGACCAAGAGATTGTCGACGAGGTCGAGCGTGCCGGCATCTATGAGATGCACCATGCTGGTGGTCTCCGAGGTGCAGGCAACGTAGCGGCCGTCGGCACTGACCGCCATGCCCTCGGGTTCGACGCCGACGTCGACCGTACCAATAACCTTGGCGGACGCGACATCGACCACCGAGACCAGATTGTCGTTCTCATTGGCGACGAACAGCCGTTTGCCGTCGGGATGCACGACAAAAAACTCCGGATCGGCTCCCGAGGGGAGTTGGCCGGTCACCTGCCGTTTGGCGAGATCGAGAACGTCGATCCGGTTGTCGTCGCCAACAGCAACGAAGAGCACTTTCTTGTCTGCCGAAAGCGCCATTCCGCGCGGGCGCCTTCCGACATTGATGGTCGTGGACAGGTTCATACTGGCGCCATCCACCACCGCCACCGTGTTGTCCTGCTCGTTCGATACGTAGATCGTCTCGGCGGCGGCAGGTCCGGCCACGATGGACATCGAAAGCAGGATCGCGATCAGAACCTGCATGCGCTTTCCTCCAGGTCGATGCCCAGCGTGTCGAGCGGCGTGCGCTGGTGCAGGAAACCCGGCTGCGGCGAACTGGAGACGAGCAGTCGCGGTCCGGCTATGAGGACGGGTTGCCGCATCTGGCCGTCCCATGGCCGGAAGCTCAGACCCTGTCCTTTGAATCCGGCGAGCAGGAAATCGTTGCTGCGGAGATACTTTCCGATCGCAATCGGATCGAGGCTGTGCAGGCGCGTTGCCGCCTCGCCGATGCTTCGCACGGCGAGCCAGGCGGCGTAGTCGCTGGGCAGCATCCAGCGCCCGGCCTGCTTGTGGAAGCGATCCTGGAGTTGCGTGGCACCCCACTCTTCGTTGACCGCGCTCCAGCCGGTCGCGACCAGACCCTGCGTCCCGGCGACCGGCCGCGGAAATGCGGTTCGGCCTTCGAGATAGGCGCCAAACTCGTCCGCCTCGTCGGCAACGACGAGCACATCATAGTCGCTGACCTGCGTGGCAGCGGGAATCTCGGTCTGCAGCGTGACATGTCCGGTATCGGCGCGCCCGTTGGCGGGCCTGAACGTCCAGGGCTGGTCGATGGTGATCTCTGCTCCGAAACGCGTCGCCGCGCGTCGAAAGGCAACCGCCATCGCCTGGTCCTCGGGATGCGCCCCGACCAGCAGGAACCAGTGCTGCCAGCGCTTCCAGACGAGATATTGCGCCAGCCCGTCAGCGAGCATCGCGCGGCTCGGAATGGTGTGTAGCACGTTCTTGCGGCAATCCTCCTGGCGGAGCCGCTCGTCAGGAGCGCGACTGTTGAACAGCGTCATCCTCTCGGCGCCTGGAGCGTCGCTCGCCTGCAGCAAACGGGCGGCATCGAGATCGGCGATGAGGAAGCTGATGCCGGCGGCCGCGAATTCCTTGACCGCTTCGGCTGGCATCTCGCCGGGCTTGAGGGTGATTTCCTGCAACCGGAATTGCTGACCGAGAAAGCGGCCGGTGCTGGCATTGTCGGCGATGCCGAGCCGGGCACCTTGCAGGCCGTCGTCGGTGACGACCTCGTCCAGTGGCCCGAGCGGTAGAGGCGGTTTGCGCTGTTCGCCGAGATAGCCGATCACCATCGTCTGGGGCTCGCCAAGCCCGGGCGCGACCAAAGCGAGCAGCACGAGAAACGTCAGCGCCAGCCTCATTCGGCCCAAGGCGGGCAAGCCAAGTGGGACGTCAAAAATCGGCATGTGCGCTCCAGGATGGAAGCGACCCTAATATTTTGGACAAAGGAATGTTCCTGGATTCCAACAAAGTGAGCCCGCCCCATTTCCGCATTTGGGGCGGGCTCCATGCCTTGGACCGGTAGAGGGAGGACCGACCCCGACCCCAACTGCTGGAAATCCGATCGTTCCTTGGCCGCGCTCTTTCCCAAGTCGCAGCCGGCCCCCTGAGCGGCACGCCTGCTCTCACCGCTTCTCGCTTGCGGCTACCGGCGGGCCAGCGCCCAGCTGGTCTAGCTTTGCAAGCGTTTCAACTCTATCAGGAACGATCATGAAGCGTGGCGATGCTCCTTCTCGGCACCGGTCGGTCGACGGTGCTTTTGACCGGTCACTACGACACGGTGGCAACGCGCGATTACGGCGCGCTTGAAATCTGGCCACCCGGCCTGAAGCTTTGACACGCGCATTGCGCGATTCTTTGGCGGGGACCGATGCGCCAGCCGCCCGACTAGCTCGGGCCTTTGGCATGCATCACTATGAACGCACGAGGCGTGACCGCATTCATATTTGACGATCGGATTACCGGTTGCGGCTCGACATTTCACGCCTGTTCGAGGAAAGTTAAGGCTGGTTCATTTGGAAAACCGGGCTGGTGATGAAGGAACAACTGAAGCTGCATCACGTTGTATCCTCCAAGAGTGCCCATTTTCAGGTAATGGCATCGATAGCGTGACCGGCCCGTTCGGCTGGCGCAAGAGGAGAACGCGATGAAGAAGATCTGGAAGAAACCGATCATGTGTCAGGTCGCCGCCGGTTTAGAGATTTCGCGATACCTGCCCGCAGAAAATCCGCCCAAGAAGTAGGCTGCAATTGCATGTGCCCTTCAACGGCGGCATGCAATGCCTTGTCCGTAGGAAAATTGAACGCGGTTGCTTTTGAGAACGTCCTGCTAGTTCCATAGGGCTTCGGAGCGATGGTATGCTCGTGAAGATCATCGGATCGGCGGCGGGAGGCGGCTTTCCGCAGTGGAATTGCAATTATCGTTTGAGCCGCGCGGCTCGCAGCGGGATGCCCGGCGTTCGTCCACGAACCCAATCATCCATTGCCGTGTCGGGTGACGGGGCAGGCTGGGTTCTCTTCAATGCGTCGCCCGACATTCGCCAGCAGATTGCGCAAACGCCTGAACTGCAGCCGCCAGCCGATGCGCCGCCGCGCTCGACGCCTATCCGCGCCGTGGTGCTGACCAACGCCGACGTGGACCATGTCGCCGGCCTGCTCAGCCTGCGTGAACGACAGCCGTTCGCAATCTATGGAACAGCACAGGTGCTGGAGACGCTGGAGGCGAATTCGATTTTCAACGTTCTCGATCCGTCGATCGTATCTCGGCGCCTGCTGGGGCCGACGGGCGAACTGGCGATCCGCGACGCGTATGGCCGCGAAACTGGCGTTGTGGTCGACAGCTTTCCCGTACCTGGGAAGATCGCGCTCTACCTCGAGCAAAAGGCCGATCCCAGCGCCGATTTCAGTTCCGACAGGGGTGACACAATCGGAGTCCGCATCACTGCGACCGGCAGGTGCGGCGCCATCTTCTACATTCCGGGCTGCGCGCGCATCGATGCCGCCCTGCGCACTCGTGTTGCTGATGCCGCCTGCCTGCTGTTCGACGGCACCGTCTACACGGACGACGAGATGATTATTGCCCGCGTCGGCCAGAAAACCGGCGCGCGCATGGGGCACATCGCAATCTCTGGAGAGGAGGGCTCGATTGCCGGCTTAGCCGATGTGAAAATCGGCCGTCGTATCTTCGTCCATATCAACAACACCAATCCTATTCTCGACGAGAATTCCGCCGAACACGCGGCGGTCAGAGTGGCTGGTTGGGAAGTCGCCAGCGATGGGATGGAGATGGAATTTTGAGCGATTTCCACGAGGCTGCGAAAGATGGCCTGTCCAGGAGCGAGTTCGAAGCCGTGCTGCGGCAGGTCGGTGAAGAACGTTATCACAACCGACATCCTTTCCATCACAGTATGACCAGTGGCGCTCTGTCGAAAGCCGAAATGCAGGCCTGGGCGCTCAACCGTTATTGCTACCAGGCCGTCATTCCGCGCAAGGACGCCATGATCCTGGCGCGTGCCGAAGATCCGGCGTTTCGCGCCGCGTGGCGCAAACGCATCGAGGATCATGACGGCGACGACGGCTGGAGCGGCGGCATCGCGCGCTGGCTGCATCTGGCCACCGCACTGGGGCTCGACGCCGAAGCGGTCAGGAGCGAGCGTCTGGCGCTGCCGGCGACCCGTTTCGCGGTGGGCGCCTACCTTTCCTTCTGCACCAACCGTACGCTGCTCGAGGCGGTCGCATCGTCACTCACGGAGATGTTCTCGCCCCGCATCATCGGCGAACGAGTGCCGGCGATGCTGGCCAGATACGACTACATTACGCAAGACACGCTGGCCTATTTCAGCTGGCGGCCCGAACAGGCATCACGCGACGCGGACTTCGCGCTCGCCTACGTGCTAGAACATGCCGACACGGCCGAACGTCAGCAGCAGGCGATCGATGCGCTGGTGTTCAAATGCGACATATTGTGGGCGATGCTCGACGCACTTCAGCATGCCTATGGCGCGCCTGGAAACATACCGCCCGGCGCCTTCCGCCCGGAGGCGGGCTCATGACGGGACTGCGCGAAAGAGCCATCGTGTCGTTGCGATCGGCGCCGTCACTGCCGAAGCATGTTCGCATCCAGTACGACCCTGTGCGGCGGGCCTTCGCCGTGCTTTCGCCGGAGAAAGTCTTCTGGCCGGACGAGGTCAGCCTCGACATCTTGCGCCGCTGCGACGGGAGATCCACGGTCGGCCACATCATCGCCGACCTTGCGGCCGACTATGACGCCGGTCAGGATGCGGTAGCGGCCGACGTCATCGCCTTCCTGCAGGAATGGTCGGACAACCTTCTGGTGAAACTATGACCGAGCCTCTCCTGCCTCCGATCGGCATGTTGGCGGAACTGACGCATCGCTGTCCGCTGCAATGCCCTTACTGCTCCAATCCGCTCGAATTGCTGAAGGCCAATCGGGAGCTCGACACGCGGACCTGGCTCGATCTGTTCTCGCAGGCCGCCGATCTGGGCGTTCTCCAGGTGCACCTGTCTGGCGGCGAGCCGACGCTTCGCCGCGACCTTGAGCAACTGATCGCCGCGCTTTCGTCGCGCGGTATCTACACCAACCTCATCACCGCTGGTGTTGGCATTGCCGAAGGCCGTATCGAAGCCTTTGCCGAAGCCGGTCTCGACCACCTGCAACTGAGCTTTCAGGGTGCCCGTCAGCCGACCACCGACCGTGTCGCCAACCACAGCGGCAGCCACGAAAAGAAGCTGAAGACGGCACACCGCGCCCGCGCGGCCGGGCTGCCACTCACCATCAACGCACCGATCCATCGTCACAACATCGAGGAGGTACCCGAATTCATCGATCTGGCTCTTTCCTTGGGCGCCGACCGGCTCGAGATCGCCAACGTGCAGTATGCCGGCTGGGCGCTGGCCAATCGCGATATGCTGATGCCCGAATGTGGCGCGATAGACCGGCAGGCGGACATCGTCGCAGCCGCGCGCGAAAGGCTCGCCGGCATTATGAACATCGATTTTGTCACGCCGGATTATTTCGCCACATATCCCAAGCCATGCATGGGCGGTTGGGCGCGCGACGCGTTAGTGGTTACCCCGGACGGTACTGTATTGCCGTGCCACGCCGCGCAGACGATTCCTTCGCTTCGCTTCGAACGTTTTGGAGCGAAACCGCTGGCCGACATCTGGGCCGCTTCACCCGCATTCAATGCCTTTCGCGGCACCGAATGGATGCAGGAGCCATGCCGAAGCTGCGAGCGGCGTGAGATCGATTGGGGCGGCTGCAGATGTCAGGCGTTGGCGATTGTCGGCGATGCCGCTGCGACAGATCCGGTCTGCATCAAGTCGGAGGCACACGCGCGCATGGCTGCGCTGGTCGATGAAACCCGGCGCAACGTCGCCAATGCCGCAGGGGACGAAGCTTTCATCTATCGCCGGATAGGAATCGTGAATGACATTGCGTGACATAGGTCCGCGGAACGATCTCAGGAACTCGATGTGAACCAACGCCGATCCTTCATAGGGTCACGCAGGGCGACGCCAGGATCACCGTCATCCGGGGGTGGATGGCCATCCGATGGTTCGGCTCGTTCGGGCGAACGCAGCGCTCTCAGATGTTTCCGCGCTTCTAGCCACGCGGACAGCTTGGCCGGATCGAGCCTTCTCTCCTAGGTGCAGGCCCCGCACCTCGCTGCCCCCTGGAGCACGCGTTTCTCGCGCAGAAACGATGGCCACGCGGCGGGTTTGCTTGATGCGGTGCCATGGCGAACCCTACTCGTCTATTCGAATGACGCCAGTCCACACAGCCACGATGCTATGGCGATCGCCTTCGCCCGCAGGATAGGCAGACAACCAGTAGCGCCCTCTCCTCCTCTCTCGGCTAACCGTCGCGGCTTGAGTGCGGCTGCGGGTGAGTCCTGTCTCTCATTGCAGCCCTGCCGATCTCTTCTCCGTCGCGCATTGGCGTCGCAAGGCAGGTCGGAGCTTTATGTCGGTCGCTGAGGTTGGCTCGTGAAGACGCGCCAGTACCTCATCAGGATCCCGGTCAGTTAAAGGCTGCGTAGTAAGACGCCCGCCTCTTGAACAGCCAATCTCAGCTTAGCGGTGGGCGGGACGCCGCGCCGGACGGCGGCGTTCGCGGTAACGGCGCGCGCTGGCGGTTCAAGCGCTGTTTCGGGCCGTAAGAAAAACTGATCCTGCAAACCGGACTTTAGAGAGAATTAAATTAGCAATATTGCGCATTGCGGTGTAATTTTGTGTTGCAGTGCAGCATGCCGCCGTGACTCACACTTCCAGGTTCCCGCACGACGGCGTAGTCGGCAGAGCCATCGAGGCTAGGGGGTGCGTGTCGCGGAGAGGCTCGCCGGGCGCCCGGTTACAATGCCTGTCTAGCCAACTGTTTGCGGAGACAACAGAGGCCCATGATCAAAGACAATGCCACGGTGGGCGTCGTGGTGCCGATGTTCAATGCGGAACGAACGATTCGCGCGACCCTGAACAGCATCTGCGGGCAACAATACCAGGCGCTGGACATTGTCGTCGTCGACGACGGGTCGACGGACCTTTCTGCCTCAATTGTGGCCTCCCATGCTGAACAGGATAGCCGTATCCGCCTGATAACGCAGTCGAACGGCGGCGTTGCGAATGCGCGCAATCGTGGAGTTGCTTCCACCGATGCGGAGTTCCTGGCGTTTGTGGACGCCGACGATCTTTGGGCCCCATCCAAAATCGCGCTTCAGATGTGCACCTTACAGCAAGGCGGCTCTTCGGCAGGCCTGGCATATTGCTGGTTCGCCGATATAGACGGCGACGGCCGGGTATTCTCATTGCATAACCGGCCCGATGCCGAGGGTCGCGTGCTCCAACGCATGTGCAGGACGAATTTTGTTGGCAACGGAAGTTCAATGCTGGTCCGACGCGCCGCGTTCGAGCGAGCGGGAGGCTTCGACCCTTCCTTGAGGGCCAGGAACGCACAAGGCTGCGAGGACCTGCTGATGTGCCTCAGAATAGCCGAAAGGTACGAGTTTCGCGTCGTCCCTCAGTACCTCGTGGGTTACCGGATGACGAACGCCAACATGTCGAGCGATGTCATGCAGATGCTTCGTTCTTGTGAAATTGTCCTTGCCGAGTTTCGCCAGAAGTACCCGCAGTTCGGGGACGATCTCGACGATCATCTGATCGACATGCTGCATTGGCTCGCCGTAAGAGCCTTGATCTCCGGGCGGCTTTCGGCAGCGTATGGCCTGATGAAGAAACTCTTTCTTACGGAGCCAGGGACGGCGATTTCTCGCCTGCCAAGAATGATGGACATTTATTGCCGTGCCAGACTGGTCCCTCGGTGGGTCAAAATCCGAGTGAAAGGGATGCGAAACAAGAACGCCGAGTTCCAACCCCACTACGCAGAGAGCATCTGGTGAGAACGGTCGTGCGATTGCGGCGGCTCTTTCGCCTGGCGGCGGCGCCAGCCTGGGCTGGGCCGACCGTGGTGGGGCTTGGACTGGTCGCAGCGGTTCTGGAAGGTACGGGTCTCGTTCTGTTCATTCCGCTGCTGCAGAGCCTGGGAGCCTCGCCGCCACAGCCCGGCAGATGGCAGCCCGTCTTTGACAGGCTCCTGTCGCCCATCCCGCATCATTACCTAACCGCCTTCCTGGTCGGAGCGCTTTGCGTCAGCATCGTCCTAAAAAATGCGGTCCATCTCGCCAACACCTGGGTAACCAGATACATCGACGGCCTCGTCGCGCACCGGTTGCGATCCAGGGTTTTCGATCAGACGATAAGTTCGTGCATCGACTACCGTGTCGAGAACAGACGAACGGACATCATCACGACGATTGCCAACAATACCTGGAAGGTCAGCCAAGGCCTGAGCCTGGCCTACCGGTTGATGGTCTGCCTTTGTACCTTCGGCGTCTTCGTTCTCTTGATGCTATTGATCTCAGTCCGATTGACCTTTTTTTCGATGATTTTCCTGCTTTTCGGAGCAATGGCCATTCGTCTGGCCACGCGGCGCGCTGACGAGACCGGCAAGGCCGTCGTCGAGGAAAACAAGCAGTTCGGCCTCAGGATGTGGGAAAGCATCAATTCATTGCAATTGATCCGTGCCTTCGCACAGGAATCCTACGAGCATGACCGGTTCGTTCATACATCGGACAGGGTAAGGCGTCGTCTGTTGAGGCTCGACATGCTTTGGGCGACCCCCGGGCCTGTCTCGGAGATCTCGATCACGATCCTGATCGGTGCACTGGTTCTCATTGCCGAATCCGCAAGCATAGGAATCGCGGCTCTCGCCGCTTTCCTGTCGCTGCTTTATCGTCTCCAGGGGCCCACACGGGAATTGCTGCAGTCGAAGATTGCGCTGGACGGGCTTGCGGGCGCGATTGACGATGTGGACGAGTTCCTGCGCACAACGCAAACGCCGTTTCTCAGCCAAGGCTATCTGCCGGCGCCTGCACTCAAGACGGCCGTCGAATTTCGCGATGTCTGCTTTCGGTATGCGCCCGATCAGCCTTTGGCGCTGAAGGATGTGTCTTTCAGTATCCCCGCCGGCAAGACCACGGCAATCGTTGGCGAGTCGGGTGCCGGCAAGTCGACCGTCATGGCCCTGCTCTTTCGCTTCATGGACCCGACGTCGGGGGAAGTCCTTGCCGACGGTATCCCGCTCTTAGGTTTCGAGTTGCGCAGTTGGCGCAAGCGGCTGTCGCTGATGTCCCAGGAGGTATACCTGTTCAACGACACCATCGCGGCCAACATCGCTTACGGCGATTTCGACGCCGGTGAGCACGAACTGCGCCAAGCGGCCCGCATTGCGAAGGCTGACGATTTCATCCGCTCGCTTCCGGAGGGCTACGAGACGCAGATCGGCGACCAGGGAATGCGCGTGTCAGGGGGCCAGAGGCAGCGGATCGCGCTGGCCCGGACCATACTTCGCAATCCCGACATTCTCCTTTTGGACGAAGCCACGAATGCGCTCGACGGCGAGACGGAACAGGCGTTCCAGATCGCCCTCGAGCAATACTCGCACGATCGCACCGTGGTTGTCATTGCGCATCGCCTGTCCACCGTCCAGGCCGCTGACCAGATCATCGTGATGTCCAAGGGACGGGTGGTCGAGATTGGTTCGCCGGATCAACTTCTGAAGCGAGCGGGCCATTTTTCAAAACTTCACGAGTTTCAAAACGGTCGTGTTGCCATGGGTGCGAACTAAGGCGATGGGCTACAAGATTGTCGACATCGAACTGTCAAGTCCGCTGGCCCCGATTGAGCTTGCGCCAGAGCACGAGGGCGTTGGTCTCATTGCCCGCTGGCAGGGCCGGCTTGTCGGCTTTGAGATGATCGCGCTCGCCTCCGCCGCGATGCTGTCGGCGGAGCGACTGAAATCCATTGCCGATGAACGTTTCGCCGATCGCATCCTGGTCGCGAAGATGGATCAGGAATTACTGCGCCGAAGACCGGTTGGGCAATTGCCCCTGCCGAGCCTCTCCATCGCGATATGTACGAAAGACCGCGCCGAACGTCTTTCGAGGTTGCTGGGTTCGCTCGAAAGCATCCGACGCACAACCGCTTTTCCGAGCGTCGAAGTCGTCGTGGTGGACAATGCGTCTGTGGATTCAGCCACACGCGAAGCAGTCGAGCGCTTCGAGGACGTTCGTTACGTGTTCGAACCGAGGCCCGGGCTTGATTTTGCACGAAACGCGGCTCTTCACTCGGGCACCGGTGGCCTGATTGCCTATCTTGACGATGACGTGGTCGTCGACCGCAACTGGCTTGACGGGCTTGCCAAAGCCTGCCGGGACAATCCCGGTGCCGGCGGCTTTACGGGTTTGGTGCTGCCGCTTCGCCTGGACACCGAGGCGCAGATCTTTTTCGAACGAAGGGGCGGATTTGGCCGCGGCTTCAGGCGCAATGAATTCCACAACACCCGTTTCGACAATGCGCTGCACCCGGTAGGGTCTGGTATTCTCGGCGCCGGCTGCAACATGGCTTTCGACCGCACGCTGCTCGTATCGCTGGGCGGTTTCGACGAAGCCCTCGATACCGGAGCACCGCTGCCTGGCGGTGGCGATCTCGACATTTTCTATCGCGTGCTGCGTTCGGGCAGGGCCATGATCTATGAACCGGAGTATGCCGTTTACCACGAGCATCGCGAGACGATCGACCAATTGAGACGGCAATATTGGACATGGGGACTTGGTATGATGGCCTTTCTTGTCAAAAGCCGTCGGACCGACGGAGAGCTCAGGGCACGTCACCGTGCCATGGTTTGCTGGTGGTTTTTCGATCGGCTGAAAGCGCTGGCACGGGCCGCGCGCAAGCTTCAAGGTCGTGATTTTCGTTTCGGCATTGCAGAGTTGTGGGGTGGAATCTGCGGCCTGGCAGGCGAATATGATCGCTCACGTATCCGCGTGCAGAGAATCCGGGAGCAAAACCGGTGAATGGCGAGGCCTTCCGTGTCAGGCAAATCGATCTCGGCTCCGCCTGTGCGGACGCCGATGTGGGAGATACCCCTTCGCTATCGATCTTCTGGTGGAAGGACTTGCCGCTGGGAATGCGAGCGTCCTTGCCTGACGAATTGCCCTACAGCGAGGCAAGTCTGCGGCAGTTCGCGGCGGAGTTTTCGGCAGCACAATTGGCCGCCCGCAGCACCTCGCTGGGCGCCCCCTTGCGGGCGACCTATGAAGGATCGCCAAAGTCCGCTCTCTGTTTGACGGCGGCGCTCGAGGCCAAGGACCTTGTCGGCCGCCTTGATGAACTTGCAACTGCGTCTTCCGCGTCGGCCCGGCACATCTCAGTCGTAATTTGCACGCGCGACCGCGGCCCCGCCCTGGCGGAGTGCCTTCAAAGCGTTGCAAGGCAACGCAGCGCCCCGGGCGAAGTCATCGTCGTTGATAACTCCCGCGACGGCAACGCTCGGCTGGTATGTGTCGGCTTTCCTGAGATCCGTTACGTTCATGAGCCGCGGCCCGGATTGAGTGTTGCCCGATCCGCCGGCATCCGGGAAAGCCGTCAAGACATCATCGCGTTCACGGACGACGACGTCGAGGTTCATGCTGGCTGGACTGCCGAAATCGCACGCGCCTTTGAAGAAAGGGACGTCGAGGCCCTGACCGGCCTGGTGCTGCCAGCGCGGCTCGATACGATCGCCCAACGCCGTTTCCAGTTCGACATGGGCGGTTTTGGGTCCACCTTCGTGCCGCTTCTCTTCGACCACCGCTTCTTCGAAGAGACCCGGCCAAGCGGAGCGCATGTTTGGAAAATCGGCGCCGGGGCCAACATGGCCTTCCGGCGATCGGCCTTCGATCGGGTAGGCTCGTTCGACGAGCGCCTCGGCGCCGGTGCTGCCGGATGTTCCGAAGATTCGGAGCTATGGTACCGGCTGCTGGCCGCAGGAGGGACTTGCCTGTATGAACCTCGCGCCGTTGTCTTCCATCATCATCGCCGCGATTGGCCGGGCTTCCGACGGCAAATAAGAGCCTACATGAAGGGCCACGTCGCAGCTCTTGTCACGCAATATGACAATTTTGGCAATCGCGGAAACATCGATCGCATCTGGAAGCAGCTGCCCGCATATTTCTTGAGAACATTCGTCAAGGCGCTTTTCGAAGGCCCCCCCGGCAGGACCAGTATCCTCGCGGCAGAAGTCGAAGGCTGGCTGGCTGGTCTTCAATTCCTCGTCCGTTTCGGCTGGCGAAAACGGCGAACATCAAATTGGTTGAGGAAGAAAATCGATGATCCGCAAGGCGCCGCTCGGACAATTCCTGTCTCGAAATCCCTTTCCAAACGCTCTGACGGACGGCCTTTTCTACCGTGAGAAGATGCGCGCAATTCATCGCGTCGCGCCCGCGGCGATCGACGGGCCCGGCCGGATACTGGAAATTGGAGGCGGGCGCAGCGGGATGGCAAGTATCCTCTATCCGAACGCTGAAGTCGTTAACCTCGATCTCGATCCCGAGTTGGGCAACTACCAGCCAGATTGGGCGAGGTCGACCTTCGTCTGCGGCGATGCCTGTGACCTCCCCTTCGCGAATGACAGTTTCGACGTGGCGACGCTCTTCGACGTGCTTGAACACATCGAGGATGACCGTAGTGCCGCACAAGAGGCCTTGAGGGTCGTGCGCCCAGGCGGGTATGTTCTTGTCTCGACGCCACATGCGGAGTGGCATTACCCTTATTTCCGCTTCATGAAGCCCTATTGCCCGCATGAAAGCGAACTGATGCAGGAATGGGGTCACGTTCGTCGCGGCTATTGGGATCCCGAACTCGCAGCGCTCTTCGACCGTGCGCCGGAACGCCGCGCCACATTTATCAACCCAGTGACGGCACTCTTTCACGACGTCGCATTTTCTCGTCTGGGACGCCGTCGCCGCAAGATACTTTACGCTCTTGCGGCGCCGATCACGGCTGTCGGCTACGTGCTGCACCACCGCTCGACACGCGGCACGGAGACGGCTTTTTCCTGGCGTAAATGAATTTTGGGGCATTTGATGGGCCGCCGCGCTTCCCTCGTCATCGCCCTCTTTCCATGGGGCGACGTCCTGGAGGAATTCCTCGATCCGATAGGATTGCGGCTTAAGGATTTCGTCGAACAGATGACCGGCGGCTGGCTGTTCGGTTACGTCTCCGCCCTGCAACTGGCCGGCCACAGGCCGGTCATTGTGTGCGCTTCCGAGCATGCCTCGCAGATAGAATGCCACTACCATGCCGGCACGGGCGCGCCGATCTGGGTCGTTCCCGGCGCGCGCGCGCGTGAAGGTCACTCCGCAGCGGGTCACAGTCTGCGGCGCTGGTCCGCGACGCCGCTCCCGGCATTCCGGAAGGTGCTCGCCCGATCGCAATGTGATGCAATTCTCGTTCAGGAATATGAATATACGCGGTTCGATGCGCTTGCCTGGCTGGCAGTCCGTAACCGCATTCCGCTCTATGCAACGTTCCAGGGCGGCGACCGGACGCTCTCCTGGATAGAGGCGATCGCCAGGCAGGCTTCTCTCCGTGCCTGCAGCGGCCTGATCGTCGCATCGGCAGCGGAGCGTGAACGCCTCGCCAAAGCTTACCCGCACATGGCGCTCAACATCGCAAATATCCCCAACCCCATCGATTGCGGAGAGTGGATAGCAATCGAGCGTCGGCAGGCGCGGCAAGATCTCGGTTTGGCGAGCGGGAATTTCATCGTTGTCAACCACGGACGCATCGACGTTCGCCGGAAGGGGCTCGATGTGCTCCTGAACGCATGGTCCCTCTTTTCGGGCGATGCTTCGTCAGAACTGGTTATCATAGGCTCGGGGCAGGACCGAGACGTTTTTGCCAGGCTGTTGAGCGAGGCCGCTCTACCCAATGCGAGATGGCTTTGCGACTACACCACGGACCGGGCTTTGATACGGCGTTGGCTTTCGGCGGCGGATGCCTATGTCATAGCGTCCCGCACCGAAGGTATGCCCGTTGCGCCGTTGGAGGCGATGGCCTGCGGCCTTCCGATCGTTGCCACCGACGCACAGGGCCTACCCGACATCTTGGCAAACGGCGAGGCATCCGGCGGCCTCATTGTTCCAAGGGACGAGCCGGCGGCCATTGCACAGGCGCTGAAGAAACTTAACGACGATCCGATTATGCGAGAGCGCCTCGGACAGGCGGCGCGAAAGCGGATAGAGGGAAACTTTTCGCTCGGCGCGGTTGCTGGCGCACTTGATCGCTTGCTGACCGCGCGGTAGCCCACATCCGCTATATTTTTTCCAATCGGCTGCGATACCAAGCCAGTGCTGTCTCGACGATCCTGTCGATGCCCGATTGTTCGGGCACCCAACCGAGTTCCCGCTCGGCCTTGCCGGCCGCGGCAACAAGCGCTGGCGGGTCGCCTGGCCTGCGCGGCCCGTAAGCCACCGGAAGCGGTATCCCCGAAGTCCGTCTGACGGCGTCGACCAGTTCGGCCACCGTTGTACCGGCTCCGGTTCCGAGGTTGTAGACGTGGACGCCCTTGTCCCGGAGAAGCTTCTCCCCTGCCAGGACGTGGGCGCGCGCGAGATCGACAACGTGGACGTAGTCCCGCACGGCGGTTCCGTCGCGGGTATCGAAATCGGCTCCGTTGATGACGAAGGTGCGGCCTGGCCTCACTGCCGCCTCTATGGCCAGCGGGATGACATGTGTTTCCGGTTCATGCTTTTCGCCGATTTCGCCGTCGGGGTCGCATCCGGCCGCATTGAAATACCGAAGCACGACCGCATTGAGGCCACGAGCAAGCGAGATATCCTCGACCATTCTCTCTATGATGAATTTGGACCAGCCGTAGGGATTGATGGGCGACTGCCGATGCGTTTCGTCTATCGGAGACCGCGTCGGAATCCCGTAAGTTGCGCAGGTGCTCGAAAAGATCAGCTTGTCCAGGCCGGCCTTCAGCATTTCCTCGAGCAGGACCAACGTGCCGAAACTGTTGTTTCGGTAGTAAAGCTCCGGCCGCTCGACTGACTCGCCAACGTAAGCGTAGGCAGCGAAATGCGCCACAGCGTCCGGCCGATACTGGTGCAGGGCGACCCCCACAGCCGCGGCGTCGGAAATATCCGCCTCGATCAACGGTCCCCATTTCACCGCGTCGCGCCAGCCGCGCGAAAGGTTGTCAAAGGCAACAACCGACCATCCAGATTCCGCAAATGCCTTGCAGCAGTGCGACCCGATATAGCCGGCCCCGCCAGTGACCAGGACCGTCTTCATTCGGCTGCGGCGGGCCGAATGTGCCCAGATGAAACCACGTCCTCGAAATACGCAATGGTCTTGGCAAGGCCAGCACGCAATGCAGTTCTTGGCTTCCATTTGAGTTCGCGGGAAGCATATCGGATATCGGGCTGCCGCTGCTTTGGATCGTCGACGGGTAGAGGCGAAAATCTGATCTTCGATCGGCTTCCGGTAAGTTCGATCACCAGATTTGCGAGCTCGAGCATCGTGAATTCCGCCGGGTTGCCGAGATTGACAGGACCGGTGATGTCGTCGGCAGTCTGCATAAGACGTACCAGACCGTCGATGAGGTCCTCGACGTAGCAGAATGAACGCGTCTGCTGGCCAGTGCCGTAGACCGTTATCGGCTTGTTTTGCAGCGCCTGCACGATGAAATTGGAAACGACACGACCGTCGTCGGGACGCATCCTTGGACCGTAGGTATTGAAAATACGGGCTACCTTGATCTTCAGCTTGTGCTGTCGCCAATAGTCGAAAAACAGAGTCTCGGCACATCGCTTGCCTTCGTCATAGCAGGAACGAGGGCCAATCGGGTTCACTCTGCCCCAATAGTCTTCCAATTGCGGATGAACTTCAGGGTCGCCGTAGACTTCGGAGGTGGACGCCTGCAGAATCTGTGCGCGAACCCGCTTGGCCAGTCCGAGCATATTGATCGCGCCATGAACGCTGGTCTTCGTCGTCTGGACGGGGTCGGACTGATAGTGGACGGGGCTCGCCGGACAGGCGAGATTGTATATTTCGTCAACTTCTACGTAGAGTGGAAACGTCACGTCATGACGAATAATCTCGAACGATCGGTCATCGAGGAGATGAGAGACGTTTCTGCGGCTTCCTGTGAAGAAGTTATCTGCGCAAACTACCTGATGGCCCTCAGCAAGGAGCCGCTCGCACAAAAATGAGCCCAGGAAACCTGCGCCGCCTGTCACCAGGCTTTGTTTCGCCTGCTGCATTTTCAGGGTCTCCGGCTAATCTTAGACAGGACTAATATATTAAACTGACGCAGGGCCATATGCCACCGGCCTGCTTTCAATTTAC
Source organism: Mesorhizobium sp. B2-3-15 (assembly GCF_006442875.1). NCBI lineage: Bacteria > Pseudomonadati > Pseudomonadota > Alphaproteobacteria > Hyphomicrobiales > Phyllobacteriaceae > Mesorhizobium > Mesorhizobium sp. B2-3-15. The sequence continues at coordinate 100,353 of NZ_VFVO01000013.1, forward strand.
GTTACGGGCAAGACATTGTTCTCGATGGACCAGGGGCTGCGATTATCGCTCAAAGGCGGCTGGAGCGTCCTATTTGCACGCCAGGGTAGCCCTTCTGCAATCAAAAGCTGGACATCGGGCTTTCCCCTTGGTGGGGCGCCTGCTATTTCGAACGCGTTCACAGAAAGTGCCACGCGTTCGGACAGCTGATTAGCGGATCAAGGTGATGAAGAGCGACACCCTCTCCTACCCCCCACGTGGCCTGTCGCGGGATGAAGCTGCCCGCTACGTCGGCGTAGGCGTAACAAAGTTCGACCAGATGGTCTTGGACGGGCGGATGCCAAAGCCAAAGAAAATCGACACTCGTGTGATCTGGGATCGTCTTAAACTGGAGGCTGCGTTCGCGGATCTGCCCGGCGACGATGACGACAATATCGTCGACTTTCTCTTGAAAGGGAATCATCGAGGGTAATAGCCTGGTTCTGCCATGGAACAGCGTCTTAAAGACGAATACCCAGGTGTGTCCTCCTATAAGGATCGTCATGGGAAGACGCGCTGGCGCTACCGCGCCAATGGGCGCCTGGTGCCGCTGCCTGCCCCGAACGAGAGAGGTTTCAAGGAAGCCTATCGGGCTGCTGTCGAGGGTCGCAAGATACGAAAAGCGCCGGTTGTCACAACGCCGGGTGCTTGCCTTGCCAGGGACGTTCGGAGCAGCCGAAAGGAGATTGAAGGCATCGGTGAAGTGGCTCGCTCATGATGACAGCACGAGATTCAAGAACAGCCGCCTGATCGAGGAATTTCTGGCGTTGCGGGTGGTCCCGGACCATCCGCTGACATGGCGCGACGTGCCCGTTAAGAACTTGCGGCGCGGCCACGTGAAGAGCTTCTAGGGCACTTCATCGCGACACCACGCAAGGCCAAGCTCCTGCTGGTCGCGATACGTAAGCGCGTCTATGTCGCGATGAGACTGGACTGGATTGAAATCGATCCTACCGCGGCAGTCGAGTGGCGTCCTGCCTACACGGGCTGGAAGGCTTGGCCTAATGAAGCAATGCAGAAGTATGAGCAGCGCTGGCCGCTGGGTACGGCTGCGCGCACCTGTCACGGGCTGGCGCTCTGGCTAGGCAATAGCGCTGGTTCTGTAGCGAGGCCGAGGCGAAGGCCGCCGGATGGTGACGAGCAAGGCGATGACGAAGGAGGGCAAAAAAACCTAGCGTCTGGGATAGGCAGCGGTTCGCAACACCACAGCCCTGTTGAATGGCTGGATCGATGAGCTGCGAATCACTGCGGCGCGCTAGCGCCGCGCCGGGGGTCGCCGTAACAGCATGAAATCATAGTTGATCCTTGCGCGGCTCGATTCGGCCGCGTTAACGATGTTTGTTCGGGTTTGTTTAAATCGCAGCGCAGATTGTCATCGCATGTGGAAGATCAACCCGATTTGCGCCGCTCTTCTGCTGACGCCTCTCGCTTTCGCTGTCGCGTTGTTCGTGCTCGCCACGATCTCAGACCGGACGCATCCCCCTCAGCCTGATCCCAGGTTCACGTCGTCTATTCGATAGGGGAGGATGCACGCTGTCGCGCGTCTCGTGGCCATACTGTGATTCTAAGATGACTGCGGTATGCGGATGTTCAGCCGTGGCCATTGCCAATTTTAGCGGACCGCGCACTAGTCGCCAGCATGGTGGCTGGACACGTTGAAATGGTCCTGTTTGAGCAATCGATCGCCGATAGCGATGGCTTACAGCGACCGTTTTCCGACAGGGTGGCCGATGCTGCGGATAAAACGGCGGGATCTGTCTTGTTCGACGTCCGCATCGATGGGGACGCCAACATTCAGCGGATGGCCGCAATAGGGTACGGTGAAGCGGATGCGGCGATAGTCGTGCTCGAGAAGGGTGGCCGCCTCAGATGCGCGTCAGTAAATGGTGACGCTTCTCATTTCGTCGCCGAACTGGCTGCTTGGGAATCGTATCCGTTGAGCGAGCATGTGCGCGCTGAGTACCGCGGAACCGCAATGACCCTGCTGGCGAAGCTGCGCAGTTCCGGACACTTCAAATAATCAGGGATTCACCGAGTTGCCGCCCACGAGGCTGCGTAGCCCCGACACCTATATCCCAGACCTTCACATCAACAACATCAACGTCACGACGCGAGAAGGTGAAACGCCGAATTCTTGCCCGGCTCAGGATCGCAAGCCATCCCAGAGCGTTACAAGTGGAACGTCGTGACGGCGCGCCTGTGGAACAGGGGAGACGATAATAGCAGACAACAAATTCGAAGCGCGGCGCCGCAGACCGTCGGCAGGTCTCCGGCGGTGAAGGCTGCGAGGGCGATTATTTCGCGCGCAAGTATCAGGAGAGCAGGCCGAAGACCTGATTACGCGGTCGGCAACGATCGCGACATGCTCAACGACGGCGCGGAGAAACGAAGATATAGCTGGGTGTTGGAAATGATGCATTGCACAGTTCGGTCTGAACAGGGTCAACTCAAGTGAGCAAGTCAGCTTTGCGTCGGCCCTCAGTCAAAGGATCTTCATCTCCCCTTGCGGAGCCGGCGTCCGACGGCGCAGCCAAACTCGCGCCGCCCGCATTCCGGCCGGTCCAGCTCGCAAAACTGGTGGACACGGTTCCTCCCGGCGACCGCTGGATCCACGAAATGAAATATGATGGCTACCGTATTCTTGTCGCTGTGGGCGGCGGCGAGGCGCGCGCCTATACGCGCTCCGGTCTGGACTGGTCGGACCGCTTTCCCTCGATCCTCTCCGAGGCACGCACACTTAACGTTCGCTCCGCCCTCATCGACGGAGAGGCCGTCGTCATCGACACCGAGGGACGATCCAGTTTTCAGGCGCTGCAGAACGCGTTGAAGGCTGCTCCCGCGAGCATCGATTTTTATGCCTTCGACCTGCTCCAACTCGACGGGGAAGACCTGACGAGGCTGCCGCTGCTGGAGCGTAAGGAGAAACTGGAGACAATCCTCCCGACGAAGAGCCCCATCCTTCGCTACTCCGATCATATCCAGGGCCGGGGGGAAGAATTGCTGAACCGCTTCTGCGGCGCCGGCCTCGAGGGGGTTATCTCGAAGCTGGCGGATTCGGACTATGTTGGCGCCCGCGATGGAAGCTGGCTGAAGATCAAGTGCATCAAACGTCAGGAATTCGTGCTCGTCGGCTGGACCCCGTCAGACAAGGATCGCGCGTTTCGATCGCTGATCCTTGGGGTCCATGATGGCGGAAAGCTGCGCTATGCCGGCAAGGTCGGGACCGGTTTCGATACTTCCGAGATGGTCCGGCTGATGAAGACCATGGCGCCACTCGAGCAGAAGGCCGCCACGGTCGAAGCGCCGCGCGCGGAGGTTCGCGGCGCGCACTGGCTGCGTCCCATGCTTGTCGCCGAGATCGCCTTCACCGAGATGACCAACGAAGGAACACTGCGTCATCCAAGCTATCTCGGCCTGCGCGAGGACAAGAAACCGGAAGCGGTCGTGCTCGAGACGGAACACCGCACAGCGACACTGCCGCCGCCGGCAATCGCGATTAGCAATCGCGACCGCGTGATCTACCCTGAATCCAACATCACCAAGGGTCAGCTTGCCGATCATTACCGCGACGTCGCCGCGATCATGCTTCCCTGGGCCGGCAGCAGGCCGATTAGCCTTGTCCGCTGCCCGCAGGGCCGTGCAAAGAAATGTTTTTTTCAAAAGCACGACGCGGGGAGCTTCGGCGACAAGGTCCATCACGTCGGGATCACCGAAAAGGATGGTCACGAGGAGCCCTATCTTTATGTCGACGACGCCGAGGGGCTTGTGACCTGTGTCCAGATGGGAACGATAGAGTTCCATGGATGGGGAGCGCGCATCGAAGACGTCGAGAAGGCCGACCGCCTTGTCTTTGACCTGGACCCTGACGAGGGATTGGATTTCGAGGCGGTTCGCGCTGCCGCATTCCAGTTCCGGGATATACTGAAATCTCTTGGGTTGACCACCTTCCCGATGCTGACGGGCGGCAAGGGCGTGCATGTAATCGCGCCGCTCACGCCGCGAGCTGAATGGCCTGAGGTAAAAGCCTTCGCCTTAGTGCTTGCACAGGCGGTCGCGCAGAGCGACCCTGCCCACTTCACGGCCGTGTTGTCGAAGGCCAAACGGAAGGGACGGATCTTCGTCGACTATCTGCGCAACCAGCGCGGCGCAACGGCGATCATGCCTTATAGCGCCCGGTCGCGGCCAGGCGCCCCGGTCGCGGCACCAGTCACCTGGGCGGAGATGAAGACAATCGATGCGCCCTCCCGTTTCCATGTCGGCGATGTACCCGAGTTGAAGAAGCGCGCCGCATCGAAGGCCCTCGCGGGATGGGGCCGAGCCGATCAGTTCCTGCCGGATCTATGAAGCCCTGAAGATCGCCACCTATAACGTCAACGTTCGCCTGTTGGTGCTGCTGCAGTGGGGGTGCTGGCCGGCAAGAACAGGACTGGATGTCGGAGGCTGCGGAGACGCTGTTCCGGCGCTCAGTGGAATTGCGATGGGATAAAGCCAGGGGCGGCTTCTTCTCCACGCTAGACTGGGCCGACAAGCCGGCATTCCGTTTCAAGCACTGGTGGCCGATCGCCGAGGCCGCGGGCGCGGCCTCCTTCCTGGTCGAGCACCGCCCGAGCGCCTTCCATGAAGAATGATACCGGCGCATCTGGAACACCATCGCCGAGGCCTGTATAGACCGCGAAAATGGCGGATGGTTCGAGGAGCTGGATAAGGGATTGCAGCCGGCGCATCCGCTGTTTGTCCGCGAGACCGACTTGTACCACGCACTGCAGGCTTGCCTGATACCGATCTATCCGGCGCAAGGGAGCCTAACAAACGTAATCAGCAAACGGTACGACGCTCTCTCAACCAGGATTTCTTAGCGGTCCCGCAACTCACCGAGCCGGCTGTTGCCCGAATCAGGAACTTGCAGACCTGTACTCTCTCGTGATGTCGCGTTTCCTCTAGAATAGTATGTTTATATTTTTGTAACAACTTTTACGTTGCTTGACGCGGCCGTAAGAGGCTATTTAGACAACGAAGGCTTGGCCTTGACTATTCATGCCATATGGGTGGTAGATCATTGTTCATGAAATCCAGCATCGACCACCTTCCTCCCCCGAAGCAGCGTGAGCTCAAAAAGGCAGTCGAGCTACTGCTTGGGGAGTTCGATGACGCTGTGAGAGGAGGAACCGCCGATTTCAAGAAGCGCGGGCGCATTTTGAAGATCATACTCTTTGGATCCTATGCCCGCGGCGGTTGGGTCGACGAGCCGCATACCAAGAAGGGCTACCGTTCCGATTTCGATCTGCTGGTGGTGGTCAACAATCGAAAGCTGACGGACTTCGCCACCTATTGGCAGCCTGCAGCCGACCGTTTGATGCGTGAGATCAATACGCCCGTCAGCTTCATCGTCCACTCGCGCCGGGAGGTGAACACGGCACTAAGAGAGGGGCGATATTTTTTCGTAGATATTCGTCGTGACGGGATCGTCCTGTATGAGCTCGACGAAGAGCCCCTCACGAACCCCGTCGCTTCGGGACCCGCGGAGGCCTTCCGACTGGCAGAGGACTACTACACGGAACGACTCCCGCAAGCTAGGACGTTCGCCGAGGGGGCGGAATTCTTCGCCGCCAGAGGAAGGCTTAAGGAGAGCGCGTTTCTCCTTCATCAATCGATCGAGCAAGCGTACGCGGCATTGTTGCTAGTGCTGACGAACTACAGCCCTGCCTCTCACAACTTGAAATTTCTTCGGAGCCTCGCCGAGGATCAGGTCCAGGAACTTGCCGAAGCATGGCCTCGTGACCAACAGCGCTTCGTCGCGTGGTTCAACGTTCTGAATGAGGCTTATGTGAAAGCGCGGTACTCGCGACATTTCGAGATCACGAATGAGGCACTCCAATGGCTCGCAGAGCGCGTCTCGGATCTTATCGATCGGATTGAATCTATATGCCGATCCCGACTTGAAAATTTGAAAAAAGAGGCGAGCAGTGCAATTCAGCGAGCTGGTTGAGGGCACGGCAGTCTCAATTCCAGTGTGATGTCCGGAATTATCTGTCGTCGTCCGGAATTAAGTGGGGCCGCTGACGTCGTGTGCGAAGTCTTTTCGGCGCTCGTGTAGAAGCTTGAGCGCGTCGCTGCCGCACGACGTGACACGGAGCGTGGTCTCGATCCGGGAAAGACGAATGCTGCCAACGCCGTTGGTAACGGCAGCGCAGTTCTGGAGTAGGTGGCAAAGCGCGCGAAGGGAGGTGTTTTCACCGTAGGTGGCGATTGCCTCGTAGCCGTCGGCCCCCTCAACGTTGTATTCGACGCCGATCCTTATGCAGTCCTCCCGCGTCGGCTGCCCGATCTCGAAACGCATGCCGATACGGCTTTCTATCTGATCCATTGCGTGGATATCGCGCCTCGTGCCCGCTAATCGATGAGTGTTGCCGGCGAGCAGTAAAGGGAAGCCGCAGCGCTCCTGAAGATGCAGCAGCTCCCGCAAAACAGTGGGTGTGAAGTTCTGATATTCGTCCACGAGCAACGGACGCGTCGGGCCGTATCGGGAGCCCAAAAAGTTCATGCAATCCTTCGCAAGATCGTATGTGTGCTTGCTGTCCTTTTGGACGCCGTAGGCGTCGTGCAGCATCAGGAACATCGGCCTGATAGCCTTGGTATGCTGCGCAACCTCACAATAGGCAGCTCCGCTTTCGGCGGCCATCGAGTTGAGCGCTACAGTCTTTCCGAGTCCCGCTTTGCCGACCGCAAGCACCGGATATCGCATCTTGACTGCCGTATCGAATGCGGCCCGCACGGTGAGCACAGCCCGGGTTTCAACGAATATCGTCATCCGACGATCCTCTTCACCAAATCCATCTGAGCGGCTATGCGCTCGTCCTGTTCGCGTCGGCGCTCTTCGGAGAGCAAGGGCTTCTTCGGCATCACGATCCGCGCCAGCCGCCGAGACGGGTCGAATGATAATTTGCCCGCCGGCTCGTTGGGGGTTACTTCAGGTTGATCCTGACCAAGCGCTATCAGCCGAGCTGCAACGTCGATTTTCGGGACCGAGCGAGCCATCTCCACGATCGCGCTGCGATGCGCCCTCGCCCGTGCTGCCGTGCATTGGGCGCCCCGATGATCAAGCGGATGAAGTGCAACATCGGGGGTGGCGATCCCGAGCCTGTTGCCCTTCATGTCCAGCACAAGCAGCTCGGCCGGCGCATGATAGACCGGCTCGCAGACCAGAACCTTATCATGCGTATACCGCCACAGCTCTTCGCAGGACCACCGACGCCCACGGATCTGAAACGCGCCTTGAATCACAGTGCGCTCGACATGGCGCGCTACGGATGCGCGGACCTCATCGCGGCTCATAGTGATCGCTGACCAGCCTGCAGCAACGTGCTGTTGAAAAATGGCGTTGGGCGAAAGTCCCTTGAGGCCGCTCTGCTTTCCCGTGGGCACGCTGTGATAGGCCTTTAGGAGACCGAAGAACGCCGGAACGAAGTCTTCGAAGGTGCCATAGGGCGCAACCGTCCGGCCGATCGCCTCCTGGCGCTTGTTCATACGGTTGCCGGCAATCCAGCCCGGTACTGAGCTCAGATAGCGAGACTCGAAGTCCCCGAACCAGCGTTCGATTGGCTTCGCCGCGGCGTTGTAAGGCAAGCATTGACAACCCTCACCGTGCGAGCCGGCCCATGAAATCCGGGCACGGTCAGTGTCGCGGCGGCGTCCAGGTATACGTCGCGAACCCATATTCCTTGCCGTTATCGATGTAGAGGGCTTCAGGCAGGCCGAAGGCAGGATGCTCCACCATGGCCGCGAAGACTTCGATCACATCACGATTGTTGACGCCGCCGCGCTTGTTAAATGCGATCAGATCACACCAGACGCGCCCGGTCGCCCAATCGAGAAACGCAATCAACTTCGCTGTACAAATCGAGCCCTCAGCCCGCGTCAGGTGGATGTCGATCGGGTGCACGTCTCCGACGACCAATTCCATCGGGCGCATGCCTTCGATGGAGCGCCGGCCGCGGGCGGCTGTCCTCGTAGGCTTTGCGGTTCGTTCGGAACTGGTGGACTTCCGGTAATGCAGCTCTTGCGAAACGAGCGTCCACGGGATCGAACAAGCTTGCTCGAAACTCGCAAAATCGCTGGTGCGGAACCCCCATGACCGGGTGGTCTCTACCAGGAAGTTACGGGCTAATAGCTTGACGTGTCCCCAAGCTGCGCCGGCTGCCAAAAGCCCTCGGATTTCCTGTTTTAGGTCCTCTGCAATTTTGGCCTTTGTGCTAGGGTCGAAGGGTACCAAAGCATCCCACTGCCGACTGATGACTACGCGTTTCTTGCCTTTATCGGCTCGGCCATGCCGGCCTCGGCATGCAATCGGCTTCGGACCTTTTCGAACCGTCGTTTCAATGGGCTTCAACCGGAGTTGCAACTCGGGTGGGAGTGAAGCCAAATTGACGAGATAATGCTTGCCCGCGTTGCCACCCTTACCCTGAACAACGCGCACCTCCAGGGCGTGCCCTCGCCAGTCGCCACGCTGACAGGCCTTCCAAACTGCCTGCCGCGAGATTCCTGCCGACTTGGCGAGCAGGTTGAGTGGGACGAACTCTTTCTTCGACATCGTGCGCTAGTCCCTAGCGGCGGAACGGAAACCACCGGGTAGCAACTGGAGTTATCTCTGTCGTGACAGCCAAACCTTGGATCTCCACGCAGCCTCAGGAGGCCGTATGTCAGCCATTGGCCGCAGTTCGTTTCGCGAGGGTATGGAAGAGTGACCGGTGGGGAGAGCTGGGCCTGGCCGATAGGGGTGCGGCGTTGGTTTACCAATCCTGGGGTCTTGGGTTGACCAATCCGCTGCCAACCGTAAGCGGGTTTACCAACAACGGCGGCCAGGTTCGATGCAAATCCAACCACTTGATGCCAGTCCAGAATTAAATGTCATTGAGGCCATTGGTAAACCTGATCTTAGGATCAGAAACTCCTACCTCGGCCTGAAAATGCTCTTGTTTTCAATCACATAGGCCACACACACGCAAGCCATAATTCCGGACTGGTAAACCCCACGAAATGCCAAATAATTCCGGACATCACACCATGTCACATATTTGTGCGATTCTCGAGCACAAATGAGGAACATAGCCTCCGCCATTGAGCGACTGGGACTATCGGCCAACGTCAGAAGGGAAGCGCATTTGAACCTTGAGCCAGGATCCTCTTCGTCCTCATGCTCGTGCTGCCGCATTGGCGACCACAAAGACTGCGTAGAGTGACTGGCGCGCGGTGATGAACAGGCGGTTGCGCTTGGCGCCGCCGAAGGTCAGGTTCGCCACCGTCTCTGGGATGCGGATCTTGCCGATCAGCGTGCCGTCGGGATCGAGGCAGTGGATGCCGTCGCCAGCGCCCGCCCAGATGCGGCCCGCTGTGTCCACGCGGAACCCGTCGAACAGGCCGGCCGTGCAAGTTGCGAAAACGCCGAGTTCCCCGACCGTCGCATCTTCGACGGCGAACTTGCGGATGTGCCGCGGCCCGTCCTTCTGGTGCGTGATGCCGGTGTCGCCGACATAGAGGATGGCCTCGTCCGGCGAGAAGGCGAGACCGTTTGGCTTGGCCATCGTCGAGACGACCCGCGCCACCTCGCCCGTTAGGGGGTCGGCGCGGTAGACGTGGCAGCCCTCGATCTCCTGCTCGGAGCGGTCGCCCTCATAGTCGGTCGCGATGCCATAGGGCGGATCGGAAAACCACACAGTGCCGTCCGAGCGCACCACCACGTCGTTTGGCGAGTTCAGCCGCTTGCCTTCGAAACGGTCGGCGATCACCGTGATCGATCCGTCATGCTCGGTGCGGGTGACGCGTCGCGCGCGATGCTCGCAGGTGACCAGCCGCCCTTCCGTGTCGACTGTGTTGCCGTTGGCGTTGCTGGAGGGCGCACGAAACACTGAGACCACGCCGTTGGTATCGTCGTATCGCATGATGCGGTCGTTCGGGATGTCCGAGAAAACCAGATACCGCCCGGCCGCGAACCATGCCGGACCTTCCAGCCAGCGCCCGCCCGTCCACAGCCGCTCGACCGCCACATGGCCGACGAAACAGCTCTCGAACCGCTCGTCGAGAACCTCGAAGCCAGTGCCCTCTATGTCTCCGAACATGCCTCATCCTCTGCGAAACCGGAGCTATCGATAGCCTTCGGGGCGAGCCATTTTCAAGACTTGACCCGCAAAAATGTTAGCGATAACATCAGTGCCAATTCAGATCCGTTTGTTTGGCTTGGGAGGGCCATGGATGCGGCCCAAGCTCATAGAATTCATCGACATCTCCAAGCGCTTCGGGGGCACGCTGGCGTTGAAGTCGGTCTCGCTCGACATCCACGAGGGTGAGATCGTTGCGCTGCTGGGCGAGAACGGCGCCGGCAAATCGACTCTTATCAAGACGTTGGCCGGCATCTACAAGCGCGACCAGGGCGCGATCCGCTTTCGCGGCGAGGACTATCATCACCGCCCGCCTCGCCCCAACCTGCCGCAAAAGGTCGCCTTCATCCATCAGGATCTCGGCCTCATCGAATGGATGACGGTGGCCGAGAATGTCGGCATGGCGCAGGGTTTCTCGCGCCGCTCGGGCCTGATCGACTGGCGCGACACCGAGCGTCGTGCCGAGAGCGCCCTGGCCCTGGTCGGCTGCGCCTTCGATCCGGCGACGCGCGTCCAGGATCTTTCGCGCACCGAGAAATCGCTGGTTGCCATCGCCCGCGCGCTCGCTACCGAAGCCGACGTGCTGGTGCTCGACGAGCCGACGGCAAGCTTGCCCGCGGATGAGGTCGAACGCCTGTTCCAGGCACTGCGACCGTTGCGCGAGCGCGGCGTCGGCATGATCTATGTCTCGCACCGCCTGGATGAAGTGTTCCGCATTGCCGATCGGGTCGCCGTCATGCGGGACGGCCGCATGGTGGCGGTCAAGCCGGTCGCCGAGACGACGCCGCAGGAACTGGTCGATCTCATCGTCGGCCGCCCGGCGCACCAGATGTTCGCCAAGTCGCGCTGGCAGGACGGACCCGAGCGGCTGAAGGTCGAGGATTTGCGCTGCGGCAATGTCGGACCGGTCCACTTCGAGGCGCGGTCTGGCGAACTTCTGGGACTGGTTGGCCTGCGTGGTGCTGGACAGGAGGCCGTCGGCCGCGCGCTGTTTGGCGCCGAGCCTTTCGACGGCACTGTATTACTCGACGGCAAACGCCTCGACCTGTCCTCGGTCGGTGCGGCCCTTGCCGCCGGTGTCGGCTTGATTGCGCGCGACCGCACCGAGGAGTCGGTAGCGCTGTCGCTGTCCGTGCGCGAAAACATGTATCTCAATCCGTCCGCCGTCGGCCGCGGGCTTTTCTCCTTCATGACGCCGGCGCGGGAAAGCGAACTGACGCAGGAGCTCGGTACCCGGCTCGGGCTGCGGCCGAACGACCCGCACCTGCCGATCGAGGCGCTTTCCGGCGGTAACCAGCAGAAGGTGGTCGTCGGCCGCTGGCTGGCGACGGGTCGCAAGCTGCTGATCGCCGAGGATCCGACGGCGGGTGTCGATGTCGGCGCCAAGGCCGAAATCTATCGGCTGATCGCGGCAGCTGTCGAAGCCGGACTGGCGGTCGTCGTCGTTTCCACCGATTTCGAGGAAGTAGCGCATATCTGCCATCGCGCGCTCGTCTTCTCGCACAACCGCATCGTGCGCGAACTGGCCGGCGATGCCTTGACGACTGCTACGCTTATCCATGCCGCCTCCGTGTCCGAAGCCGCCTGAGGAGTATCCATGAACTCGATCAAATCGACGGCGCTGGAGCCGACCCGCTCGGAACTCTCAGGGCTCAGCCTTGGCCAGAAGGCGGCGCGCTACCTGCCGGTCTACGGCCTGCCGATCCTGACGCTGCTGCTCATCCTGCTGTTCTCGCTGCTCCTGCCGCGCACCTTCCCGACGCTGCTGAATTTGCGTTCCATCGTCTCCGACAAGGCGATCATCGCCTTGCTGTCGCTGGCGGCGATGATCCCCATGGCCTCGGGCCGCATCGACCTGACGGTCGGCTACGGCATCGTGCTCTGGCATATCCTGGCCATCAGCCTGCAGACCGCCTTCGGCATCCCCTGGCCGATCGCGGTGCTGATCGTCCTGCTGCTCGGCGTCGTGACCGGCTTCATCAACGGCCTGCTGGTCGAGGTGGCACGCATCGATTCCTTCATCGCCACGCTCGGCACCGGCACCGTGCTCTATGCACTCGCCATGTGGTACACGGGCGGCCGGCAGGTTGTCGGCGTGCTTCCCGAAGGCTTCCTCGCCCTCAACGGGACGATGCTGTTCGGCCTGCCGATCACTGGCTACTACGTGATCGTCCTGGCACTGGTGATGTGGCTTGTGCTCGAATACATGCCGATCGGCCGCTACCTCTACGCTATCGGTGCCAATCCCAAGGCTGCAGCGCTCAACGGCATACCGGTGCAGAAATTCGTCATGGGCGCGTTCGTCGCCTCGGGCGCGCTGACGGCGCTTGGCGGCGTGCTGCTCGCCTCCAAGCTCCGCATCGGGCAGGCCAGCGTCGGCCTTGAATATCTGTTGCCGGCGCTGGTCGGCGCCTTCCTGGGATCGACCACCATCAAACCCGGCCGCGTCAATGTCTGGGGCACGATCATCGGCGTCGTCATCCTCGCCGCCGGCATTTCCGGCATCCAGCAGTTCGGTGGCTCGTTCTGGGTCGAGCCGCTCTTCAACGGCGTCACCTTGGTCGTGGCGATCGGCATCGCCGGCTACGCGCAGCGCCGCCGCGGCGCTGTCGTGCCGCCGCCATCCACCGGCCAATCACCCGCGCACCAACCAACAAAGAAAACCTACAATGCTTAATGGGAGAAGAAACATGCATCGCAGAACAGTCCTTCAGCTCGGCGTCGCCTGCCTGGCGCTCAGTATCGCCTCGACCGCCCGGGCCGACCCGATGGCCGACGCCAAGGCAGTGGTCGGCAAATATGCCAGTAAGGTCGACAAATGGGATGGCCCGACGACCGGACCGAAGGGCGCGGCCGGCAAGACGATCGTGGTGCTTGGCGCCGACATGAAGAACGGCGGCATCCTTGGCGTCACCAAGGGCGTCGAGGAAGCAGCGGCAGCCCTCGGCTGGACCGTCAAGACACTTGACGGCGCCGGCTCCATCGGCGGCCGCACCGCGGCCTTCGGCCAAGCGCTGGCGCTCAATCCCGACGGCATTATTATCAACGGGTTCGATGCCGTCGAGCAGAAGCCGGCGCTGGAGCAGGCCAGGGCGGCCAAGATTCCGATGGCGGCATGGCATGCGGCGCCGACGGTCGGTCCGATCGACGATCTCGGCATCATCGCCAACGTCTCGACCGATCCGATGGAAGTGTCGAAGGCTGCCGCCGACTGGGCTTTTGTCGACGCCAAGGGCAAGCCCGGCGTCATCATCTTCACCGACTCGACCTACCAGATCGCCATCGCCAAGGCCGACCGCATGAAGAAGGAAATCGAGGATCTCGGCGGCACAGTGCTCGAATATGTCGACACGCCAATCGCCGAGACCTCGCAACGCATGCCGCAGCTCACCACCTCGCTGCTGCAGAAATACGGCGACCAGTGGACTCACTCATTGGCGATCAACGACCTCTATTTCGACTTCATGGGACCGTCACTGGCGGCGGCCGGAAAGTCCGGCACCGACGCGCCGATCAACGTGGCGGCAGGCGACGGTTCCGAATCGGCTTACCAGCGCATCCGCTCCGGCCAGTTCCAGAAGGTGACGGTTGCCGAACCCCTGAACCTGCAAGGTTGGCAGCTCGTCGATGAGCTCAACCGCGCCATGGCCGGCGATAAATGGTCCGGCTACATCTCGCCGCTGCATGTTGTGACGTCGGACAATGTCGAATTCGACGGCGGGCCGGATAACCGGTTCGATCCGGGCAACGGCTACCGCGACCAGTACAAGAAGATCTGGGGCAAATAGGCGCCGACGAGTACCTCTGCCAACGGGCAGGACGGTCAACGGCCGGCGGGAAAACCGCCGGCCGTTCTGTTTTGCCCAGTCTCAGGCCGTATGACGCGCGATCACCTTCGGCGTCATGCCGACGACCACCCGGTCGTCAGGCGCCCGGCGCCCGTTGAGCAGGTCGAGCACGAGTTCGGCGACACGGATGCCGATCTCATGCGCCTCGACATCGATCGTGGTGATCGAAGGCACCGACTGTTCGGCGAGGTCATAGGCGCCGAAACCGGCAATCGCGACGTCGTCGGGAACGCGGATGCCGCGCCTCACGCATTCCATCAGCGCGCCGAAAGCCGAAAGATCCGACACGCACATCACGGCTTGCGTGTCCGGCCAGCGCGAGATCATCTCGACCATGGCGGTGGCGCCCTCGCGCATCGATATCGGCGGCACGCCGGAGGCAATGATGCGCGAGCCATCGAGGCCGCGTTCCTGCAGGGCCGCGACGAAGCCGCGCCGGCGATCGAGGCCACGCGTGTCGCGCGACGTGTCGCCGCCGATGAAGCCGAGCCTCGAGTAGCCACGCTGAATGAAATGATCGACCATCAGCCGTCCGGCCGCGGCGTTGGAGAAGCCGACGACGTGACCGATCGGATCGTCCGGCAGGTCCCAGGTCTCCACCACCGGCACGCCGGCATTCTCCAGCATCTTGCGGCAGCGCGGCGTGTGCCGGCCGCCGGCGACGATGATTGCTTCCGGCCGCCGCCTCAGCAGTTGGCCGACCAGGCGCTCCTCCTCCTCGACATTGTAGTCGGTGAAGCCAAGCAGGATCTCCAGCCCGCTGTCACGCAGGCCCTCGGTCATGCCGCGCACCGTGTCGGCGAAGTTGGCGTTGTTGATCGAAGGGATCGTCACCGCGACGAAACCGGAGCGGCGCGACGACAGGTTGGCGGCGATACTGTCGAAGACATAGCCGAGCTCTTCCGCCGCCTGCAGGATGCGGTCGCGCGTGTCGGTGCTCACCGACGCGTCGCTCTTGAAGGCGCGCGACACCGTCATCGTCGAGACGTTGGCGCGATGCGCGACGTCGGCCATGGTTGGGCGTTTGGGCGGAGGCTGCATCGCCGTACGTTATCGATATCACTGCGGAATGCAACGCGCCGCGATGCTTATGAAAAGGCGATCTGAACCTTCATCGCCCGGCTGCGGTCATTGGCAAGTTCGAAGCCGGACAAGGCCTCGTCGCAGGCCACGGTGTGGGTGATCAGCGGCTTGACGTCGATCAGTCCCTTGCGCATCAGCTCGACCCCGACGGCGAATTCGGGGTGGAAGCGGAACGACCCGTTGATGGACAGTTCCTTGGCGGTGACCACCGACATAGGCAATGCCATCTCCGCACCACCAAGGCCGAGCTGAACGATCGTGCCGCGCGGCCGCAGCGCCGCGATGCCTTGCGCCAGCGCCGCCGCCGCCCCCGAGCATTCATAGAGGATGTCGAACGTCCCCTTGTCGGCGAGATAGGGCGCCAGCCCTTCCGGATCGGTTTTTGTGTTGATGGTCTTGTCGGCGCCGGCGCGCATTGCCATCGCCAGGGTGAAATCGGTGATGTCGACCGCGACGATCTCGGCAGCGCCCGCCCGCCGCGCGCTGAGGATCGACAAGAGGCCGATCGGTCCGCAGCCGGTCACCAGCACGCGCTTGCCGAGTATTTCGCCGGCCCGGCGTGTGGCGTGGAGACAAACCGCCAGCGGTTCGGCCATCGCCGCCTCGCCGGCGCTCAATCCGTCGGCCGGGACGCATTGCAGCGCGTCCGCCACTAGCATTTCGCGGAACGCACCCTGGATGTGCGGAAACGGCATGGCGCTGCCGTAGAAGCGCATGTTGAGGCACTGGTTGTGCATCCCTTCGCGGCAGTAGCGGCAGCTGTAGCAGGGCCGCGACGGCGACACCGCGACCAGTTGGCCGGGCTTGAGCCCGCTGACGCCAGAACCCAGCTTTTCGATGACGCCGGACACCTCGTGGCCGAGAATCATCGGCTCCTTCAGGCGCACCGTTCCGAAGCCGCCATGATTGTAGTAGTGCAGATCGCTGCCGCAGATGCCGCCGGCGGCGAGACGCACCAGCACCTGGCCCGGGCCCGGCGCCTCGACCGGACGGTCCTCGATGCGCAGGTCCTTGGCGGCGTGGATGACGATCGACTTCATGGTCAGCGAACTCCTCGGGCAATTCCAGGAACAATGTGCAGCGGTTTTCCGTCCGAATCTGCGTGAGACAAGCCTAGAGCACCGGCGTGAGCAATGGCTGGCCGGCGAAATGGGCGGCAAGATTGTCGCGCACCAGTTTGCCCATCGCCTTGCGCGTTTCGATGGTGCCCGACGCATGGTGCGGCTGCAGCAGCACATTGTCGAGCGCCAGGAAGCGCGGATTGAGCTTCGGCTCGCCTTCGAACACGTCGAGCGCGGCGGAGCCGAGCACCTTCGTCTCGAGCGCATCGAGCAACGCGTCCTCGTCGATGTTGGAGGCGCGCGAGATGTTGATCAGCATGCCGTTCTCGCCGAGCGCCGCGAGCACATCCTTGTTGACGATGTGGCGCGTCGCGGCCGATGCGGCAAGCGTCACGAACAGGAAATCCGAACGCCTGGCCAGTGCGTCCGGATCGGCGACGAATTCCCAATCCGGGGCGAAATCCTTCGGCGCGACGTCGCTGTAGGCAATGTCCATGTCGAAGCCGGCGAGACGCTTGGCTACCTCGTAGCCGATGCGGCCGAGTCCAAGCACGCCGGCCCGCCGGCCCCAGACGCGGCGCTTGAGCGGGTAGAGCCCCTTCGCCGCCCAGCTGCCGTCGCGCACCCACCGTTCGGCACCGATCATGCCGCGCGACTGGCACAGCATCATGGCGATGCCGAGATCGGCGACGTCGTTGGTCAGCACGTCCGGCGTGTTGGTGACCCGCACGCCTCGCTCCCGGCATGCCGCGAGATCGACCGCATCGAAACCGACGCCGTAGACGGAAACAACCTCGAGCGAAGGGCACGCCTCGATCATGGCGCGGTTCGCGCCGAGTTCGCCGCGCGTGGCTATGCCGCGCACTTGCGGCCCGATCCCGGCGAGGAAAGCCTGCTTGTCGTCGGCCGCGAAATAGCGGTGCACCGTGAAGGCTTCGTTGAGCGGCTCCTCGTCCCATGCCGGATAGGGTCCAACCTGAAGGATGTGAGGCCGCTGCATCGCTATTCTCTCCACTTGACTTGACAGATGATGTTATCGATAACATAAGACGCTCAGCGACGAGAGGCAATCGGAAAATGTCATCCAATCTGTTCAATCTCGGCGGGCGCACCGCGCTCGTGACCGGCTCCTCTCAGGGCATCGGATTTGCTTTGGCCAAAGGGCTGGCCGAGGCCGGCGCCAGAGTGGTGCTCAACGGCCGTGACGAGGCGAAGCTCACGGTTGCGGCTGGGCAGATTCCAGGCGCTGCGACGCTTGCCTTCGACGCGACCGACCACGACGCCGTCAGGGCCGCAATCGACGCCTTCGAGCAAGCCAGCGAGCCGATCGACGTTCTCGTCAACAATGCCGGCATGCAGTTCCGCACGCCGCTGGAGGATTTTCCCGCCGATGCGTTCGAACGCCTGCTGCAGACCAATGTCGCCAGCGTCTTCCATGTCGGCCAGGCGGTGGCCCGGCACATGATCAAGCGCGGTCGCGGCAAGATCATCAACATCGCCAGCGTGCAGACCGCGCTCGCCCGGCCGAGCATCGCGCCCTACACGGCGACCAAGGGCGCCGTCGGCAATTTGACCAAGGGCATGGCGACCGACTGGGCCAGGCACGGCCTGCAATGCAATGCGATCGCGCCCGGCTATTTCGACACGCCGCTCAACGCGGCACTCGTCGCTGACCCGGCCTTCAGCGCATGGCTCGAAAAGCGCACCCCGGCCGGCCGCTGGGGCAAGGTCGAGGAGCTGGTCGGCGCCTGCGTCTTCCTGGCCTCCGACGCATCATCCTTTGTCAACGGACACATTCTCTATGTCGATGGCGGCATCACAGCTTCGATCTGACGGGCCGCCGCGCATGGTGGTCATGGGCGTTACCGGTTCGGGCAAGACGACGATCGGCGTGGCGCTGGCCCGCGCTATTTCCGCGACATTCGTGGACGGTGACCAACTCCACCCTGAGGCCAACATCGCCAAGATGAGCGCCGGCATTCCGCTGGACGATGCCGACCGGTGGCCATGGCTGTCCAAGGTGGGCGAAACGCTGCGGCTAGGGCCCGCGCCGGTCATCGTCGGCTGCTCGGCGCTGAAGCGCGCCTATCGCGATTTCATCGCCGAGCAGGCGGGCGCGCCGGTGCTGTTCATCCATCTCGACGGCTCGCGCGAGCTGATCTCGAAGCGCATGCATGAGCGCACCGGCCACTTCATGCCGGCCAGCCTGCTCGACAGCCAGTTCGCGACACTGGAAGTGCCGGGCAAGGACGAGAATGCGATCGCCGTGCCGATCGACGCGCCGCTCGACGAGATTGTTGCGGACATAACAGCGAAATTCGGGGAGCGACCATCATGACCAACGCAGTCGCCTTGATCGGCGCCGGCGCCATGGGCGGGGCAATCGGCGAACGCCTGCTCGCCACCGGCAACCGCCTTTTCGTGTTCGATCTCGACAAGGCCAAGGTTGAGGTGCTGCTCACCAAAGGCGCGACCGCCATGGCGAGCGCGGCCGAGGCCGCCGGCGCGTCCGACTACGTGATCCTTAGCCTTAATTCGGCGGCGATCGTGCGCCGCGCCGTGTTCGGCGATGCCGGCGTGGCGGCTGGGGCGAAGCCCGGTACGCTGATCATCGACATGTCGTCCATCGACCCCGACGCGACGCGCCAACTCGCCGCTGACGTCAGCGAGAAGGGTTTACGCTGGGTCGACAGTCCGCTGTCTGGCGGCGCGCCCAAGGCGCTGACCGGAGAATTGACGCTGATGGCCGGCGGCGAAGCCGAGGACGTGGCCGACGCCTACAAGGTGCTGCGCCACGTCGCCACCAATTACACGCATATGGGCCCGGCCGGAGCGGGGCAGACGACCAAGCTGATCAATCAGGTGCTGTGCGCGCTGAACTTCATGGCTGTCGCCGAAGCGACCAAGCTGGCGCTCGACGCCGGCGTCGACGCGCTCAAGATCCCGCAGGCGCTGAAAGGCGGCCGCGCCGACAGCGCCATCCTGCAGGAATACCTGCCGCGCTTCGCCACCCGCGACTACCGGCGAACCGGCCGCATCGACAACATGGTGAAGGACCTCAACGCCGCCCAGGACCTGGCGCGGCGCACGCACACCGCAATGCCGCTGACGGCCGTCTGCGCCGAGGTGCACCGGCTATTGACGGCCGCAGGGCTGGGCGGCGAGGACCAGGCGGCACTGATGGAATTTTTCCAACGCAAGGATGAGGAACCGAGCAGATGATCACGCGCTATGCGTTCTTTGAAGGCAAAGTGAAGGAAGGTCAGATCGAAGCGTTCCGCAAGGACGTGATTGAGACGGTTCTGCCGAAGTGGAAGGCTTTCCCGGGCGCGCTCGACGTTCGAGTCAGCTTCGCGGAAAAACGCGACGATGGTGCGCCTGAATTTCCGATGATCCTGGCGATCAACTACCCAGATATGGCGGCCGTCGACGCGGCTTTGGCCAGCCCCGCACGCGCTGAATCGCGTGCCGCGACAGAGGCTGTGTTGTCCAGGTACTTCGAGGGTCGCATTCACCACCACGTCACCATCGCCAACGAGTTTTCATTGGCCGGAGATTGACGAATCTTAGGACATGTATCTGGCCCACTGCACTTCCCATTCATCGTTCTGCTCGAGCAGGATTGTGCCGACGAGGCGCACGATCGCATCGTCGTTCGGGAAGATTCCGACGACCTCGGTGCGCTGCTTGATCTCGCCGTTGAGACGCTGTGGCGTCCGGAATTATCTGTCGCAGTCCGGAATTTAGTCAAGGCGTCGCTGTCGCGCGCAAGTGCCTACGCTGAGATTCTGACGTCATCTGTCTCAAGGGGTTGTGGGGGAAGTACAGAGCCGTATCTTGGCCGATAAGGCTGCTGCTTTGGTTTACCAATCCTGGGGTTTGGGTTGACCAATTGGTTGCCGACCGCAAGCGGGTTTACCAATAAGGGCGGTTATATTCTATGCGAATCCAATCACTTAATGCCAATCCAGAATTAACTGTCATTGGGGCCATTGGCAAACTCGATGTTAGGGTCGGAACCCCCCTACCCTCAGCCAGAAAAACTCTTCTTTTCAATCACATAGTTCACCCGCCGCCGACCCATATTTCCGGACTGGTAAACCCCGTGAAATGCCAAATAATTCCGGACATCACACCAGTGTGCCGTCCGGAATTATCTGTCGCTGTCCGGAATTAAGCCGGGCTGCGGAGGTCGTCTGCGGCGGCGTTTCGGCGCTCGTGTAGAAGCCTGAGCACATCGCTGCCGCACGACATGCCGCGAAGCGTGGTCTCTATCCGGGGAAGACGAATGCTGCCGAAGCCGCTGGTCCCGGCAGCGCAATTCTGGAGGAGATGGCAAAGCGCGCGAAGGGAGGTGTTCTCACCGTAGATAACTATCGCTTCGTAGGCGTCGGCTCCCTCAACGTTGTGTTCCTCGCCGATCCTCACGCAGTCCTCCCGCGTCGGCTGCCCGATCTCGAAACGCATGCCGATACGGCTTTCGATCTGATCCACAGCGTGGGTATCACGCCTCGTGGCCGCTAACCGATGAGTATTGCCGGCGAGCAGTAAGGCGAAGCCGCAGCGCTCCTGAAGATGCAGCAGCTCCCGCAAAACAGTGGGTGTGAAGTTCTGATATTCGTCCACCAGTAACGGACGCGTCGGGCCGTATCGGGCGCCCAAAAAATTCATGCAATCCTTCGCAAGATCGTATGTGTGCTTGCTGTCGCTTTGGACGCCGTAGGCATCATGCAGCATCAGGAACATCGGCCTGATAGCCTTGGTATGCTGCGCAACCTCACAATAGGCAGCGCCGCTTTGCGCCGCTATCCAGTTGAGCGCTACAGTCTTTCCGACTCCGGCTTTGCCGACCGCGAGCACCGGATATCGCCTCTTGACCGCCGTATCGAATGCAGCCCGTACGGTGAACGCGGCGCGGGTTTCGATAAACGTCATCCGACGATCCTCTTCGCCAAGTCCATCTGAACGGCTATGCGCTCGTCTTGTTCGCGTCGGCGCTCTTCGGAGGTCGAAGCCCCCTTCGGCATTACGATCCGCGCCGGCCGCTTCGCCGGATGGTAAGAGACGATGCCGACAGGCTCGTTGGGGACCGTGTCAGGCTGGGCTTCGCCGCGTGCGATCAGGCGTGCAGCCACGTCGATATCAGGCGCTGACCGATCGAGATCACGCACCGCCTGCCGATGCACCCTTGCGCGTTCGGCTGATGCTTTTGCGCCGCGCTTGTCGAGCGGATGGAATTCGACATCGGGAGAGGCTATGCCGACTCGTTCACCATGCCGGTCAAGCAACAGCAACTCGGCCGGTGTGTGATAGGCCGGCACACGGACCCAAATCTTCTCGTACTGGTAAGCTTGCAATTCCGGGCATGTCCAATGACGGCCACCGACCGATATCGCACCCTGAACAACCGACCGCTCTTCGGTTCGCGCACATGCCGCGCGCACTTCATCGCGGCTCATCGCAGTCGGCGCCCATCCCGCCTCGACGTGTTTGCGGTATGTGGCTTCAGGTGAGAGACCTTTGAGCGCGCTCTTCTTGCCCTGTGCAGTGTAATTATAGGTGCGCACAAAGCCTTCTATGGCTGGCACCACATCTTCGAACGCGCCGAACGGAGCGACCGTCCTGCCGATCGCCTCCTGCTTCTTGCTCATTCGGTTGCCGCCGATGTGGCCGCGCGCCGTGCTGAAATAGCGCGTCTCGGGTGTGGCCCCACGACATGCCTCCTTTGAGCAGGCCGCGGATTTCCTGTTTTAGGTCCTCCGCGATTTTCGCCTTGGTGGGGGCGTCGAACGGGACGAGCCTGTCCCACTTCCGGCTTATGACGACACGCTTCTTGCCCTTGTCCGATCGACCATGCCGTCCGACCTTCATGCCTTCGTCAAAGCGTGCGGCATGACGCTGTAGCGTCCGCAGGGAATAGCTGACCGCCCTACCCTCCAGTTCCGCGTTGACTTGTCTGCTCGCTCGGCCAGGGCGTCGGCGCGGGCAGTCGAGTTGGCTGGATGCTGAAGCGCTGGCCCCAGGTAATCGAGCCACCATGCGTGTTCTGCCGTCCTGTCGATGATTGATTTCGAGTGGTTTTCAAGGAGGGTTTGAGAGACCTCTAAACGGTGCTGGTATTCGAGCGGCAGAGACGTGGAATTCACCTGATATTGCTCTCCGGCGTTCCCGCCGCGCCGACCATTGACCTTCCGCACTTCGAGCGGATTCTTGCGCCAGTGACGCCGACGAAGAGCGCGATGAGCGACTTGTCGCCTAATGCCGACCAGCTCAGCAAACTCAACTGTAGACAGCCACTCACCCATAGCTAGCTACCTGGCGTCGACGCGGGGCAATTCCTGAGAATTTTGTGGGGATATGCTTACATCGCGAACGTGTAGGCTATTTGAAGATCGTCCGAGACCAACTCGCGGAGGCAATCTGCAATAGCGCTTGGTCGTGAGCTCGATGACCTCTCCGCTAGGGACTGGGCCAGTTGGATCGCTGATAACCGCCTCCGGATATTCCAGGAGATCGATGAGGCAGATCGCATCGACGAAACGATTAACGACCAATGTCTGGCGAGCCGTCTTGTCGGGTTGGTCATGCGCACCACAGACGGGAATCTGCTGACCGCAGCTGAACTGAAACGAATTCGCCGAAAGGTGCGAGCGCCACTCGCTCGATGAGGGTTACCAAAACCTGTCGCTGGGGGTTACCAATGCGCCTGTGGGGTGGCCTTAGGTTCCCAAACTTGGCCGTAATAAGCTCAATCAAAACAACTCCTTAAGGCCAGTCGGGAATTGATTGTCGTTGGGGCACATTGGTAACCTATTGTCCAAAGGGCATTGGTAACCTCTTCGGGCGAAAGCGGCGGGATATCATCCACTTAGCAGTCCGGCCAACGACAGATAATTCTGGACTCTCGCCCCTACCGACGACAGATAATTCGGGACGCCATACCAGTATGGCGTCGGGAATTATCTGTCGTTGTCGGGAATTAATCCGGACTTCGGAGAGGCCGGGTCCATTACGAAACGATCAATGATCTGTGTGTCTAGCCGCCGCCGCGGTCAGAAATCTGCGGGGTTTCACCGTCCCCGAGTGGGAGCGGTAGTCGCTCGTTGACGGTTACCAAACCTGTCGCTGGTGGGTTACCAATGCGCGTAACGGATGGCGTTGGGTTACCAATCGAGGCTACAATTAGCTAAATGAATGCAACGCCGACATGGGGTGCAGAGTTGCAGAGAAGCTGCGTAGAGCCGCCTGCGACAGTCATCGAAATTACCGGTGTTAACACCAAACATGCACGCGCCGTGGCAAAATTCATGGAGCCGGATATCATCAAGGCATGCCATGAAGGCTATGTGAACCAAGGCGGCTTCGCCTCGCCTGAGGAGTGCATTCGCCAGACGAAAGCGGACCTTCTCGGCGATGCAATTCGTGCGGAAGCAAATTGCAGTAAGGGCACCATCAATTTGGGGCATATGTCCTTCAAAATACCCCTTGAAAATAACTGCGCATCAGGCGGAATTTTTGCCGCACCAGCTTTCACAATGCTCCGCCCCAAATATCGGGGCAAGGTCGTTAAACCGTAAGGAAAGGCCATTGCGCGCACACCGAACTTTTCGAGCGCAAAAATTGCATTCTGATCGTTTGAACAACAAGTGTTCAGTTTGAAAACTGGAGCACGGGAACAGTCTTGTTTCGAAGCCCACCTCTTCTGGCAACACACCGACTCCTGCGCAGCTTGTCCTTGCAGCGCCCTTTCACGGCGGTAACAGGGGTTCGATTCCCCTTGGGCGTACCAGATAAATCAAGCACTTAGCTGTTACCTTTCGGCCCTGTCCAAGATTTGGCCAATATTCATCCAGAATCGCGCGTTTGCCGGCCGGTCCATGCGAAGACGCTAGATGCGCGTAGTGCTATTCTCTCGGCTACCAAAATGTCGCGTCCGCATAGGCCCATCGCCGCTTCGCTCTTGGTCTGATCCGCCGCCCACCTCAATGATTCCGACCAGTGCGCGAACAAACTGAACCATATCGTTTGCCGTGACTGCTGCCTCGTCAGGACTTTGCCCAATGTGCTCGGCGGCTGCGCAACATGACAGGCGGATGAGATCGTAGTGTGAATCCCTTTCATCCTCCGGAAACGCCGCTATTTTAAGGGCTCGGCGATAAATCAACCGCAGCAATTGTTCGAGAGCTGTTCCGACGACACTCATGCGTTTGCTCCGCATTGGTCGAGCGTTTTCCGGCGTCCAGAGCGCGCGTTGTAACGTCGATGAGGGAGGTGGTTTTCCCGTCCCGTGTGTGGAAGGGTGCGTCACAGCCGTTAACATATCGTTTCTTGCTAATATAAGACGCGTCGCAGAAGCCGCCCTGCAACTAGGCTGGGGCCACGTCTCCTCAGAAATTGTTCGTGTGTAGGACCAATGACGGGGCTTCGCGGGCCGATTCTACAATTGACGATGATCTTACGTAGCGTTAACTTCTTATTAGCTTTTGCTAACAAAGAGGGCTTCCAATGAAAACCGCTATCGTTTGCGCGGCGATTGTGCTTGCCGCGTCGAGCGCCGCTATGGCGCACGAGATGAAGAAGCCAACAGTCACTGCCGAAAAGACATGTGCAGGCATGTCGATCAAGGCGGCAGCAGCCGCCAAACTTGACTGCACCGCTACCGGAACCGCCAATTCACCACAGACGGACATGGGCAGTAATTCCAAGCCCCGCCTCGGCTATGAGACGAGCAGTCCCCAGGTGTTCTCTTTCGGGCTCTAGGGGTTGATGGTCGATTTTAGGGAGACGCTCACGCACGAGGCCGGCGAGTTGGCTTTCGCCGAGGAAAGGCGGGCCGGAGCACTACGGCGCAAGCTCGCGCTTCACGATGAAACGGGGGCAAAGCTAAAATCTGCCGTCGACTACGCTGCCTCTGCGGCTGCTCGCGTTCATAGATATCACCCCGTCATTGAGGAAACGCCGCAATGCCCGCGCTGCTGGATATTGCGAGCAAAGAAGGAGCCTTTGAGCAATCAAGTGAGCGGCGAAAAAAACGATTTGTTCAAGTGCCGCGAATGCGGGTACGAGATGCCCTTGGAGCCTTGAGGCCCTTGAGGCCCCGGAAGCCGAAGCGGCCGGGGCCAAAATTGATCAACAGATTTCGATTAATCTTCAAAGACCATTTCGCTGTCGACGCACACCTCCCGCTCATGGTCGCCACGCGCGCCGTCTGCCCAACAGGTTTGATTGTGGTGACGGTTCGGCGCGCCTAGCGTCGGTTCCTCGTTGCCGTCGTCCTCAGTGTCGCAGTCGTCCTGTTCCCGATCGTCGTAAGGGCTGCCCCTGCCATCATCAAAGCCCCTGACGGTCTGCGGGCCGAGCGCACACCAGCCAAGCCAAGGTTCGAGGTCGGCACCGTCTTCCAGATCGCAATCCACCTCCATCAGGTCGAGCGCCGTGATGAGGCTCATGGCGCGGTCGAGGAGATCGTTCAACTGCCTTTCGATCGCCTGCCGCCATGTCCGTGGATCGGTGCCGAGTGGCATACCCAGCGGCTTAAGAACGGCAACAGTCTTCAACAGTTCGCTCACGGTGATGCCGGCATTCATGGCGTCGTCCCCAGTGTCGCCTTGAATTGTGCGAAGACTTTATCGTGGTACCTCAAGCTGCGAATGTAAG
The DNA here is from genome assembly GCF_006442875.1 of Mesorhizobium sp. B2-3-15. Classification (NCBI taxonomy): domain Bacteria; kingdom Pseudomonadati; phylum Pseudomonadota; class Alphaproteobacteria; order Hyphomicrobiales; family Phyllobacteriaceae; genus Mesorhizobium; species Mesorhizobium sp. B2-3-15. Next base: position 126,171 of record NZ_VFVO01000013.1, read on the forward strand.
CCAAGATATCAGCACGAGGCGCGCCGCTCTCTTGCATCCATACAATGTGGGTAAGCCACTCATGCATCTGCGCACGATAGGCGGCTGCGATATGTGGCGGCAGCGTGTCCAACAGGGCTTCGAGGCGCGCGAGTTTGGCATGAGCGCTTTCCCTGGTGGGCGGTGTGGGCGGTGTGATCAGAAGAGCCAGCGGTGCCGGCAATGCCGCTGTAGCGCCAGCTATGGCCGGCAGACAGGCAATGACGCCGAAGGCGGCGCGCCGTGAGAGGTGCGCGCTCATGACTGCACCTCGAAATAGGCCAACGCTGCGGTAAGGAGCGGGTCGACAATTCCGCTGCGTTCAAATGCCCTATTCTCTTCGGCAATCAGCTTCAGCGCTTCTATGGCGCTGCTGCGCGTCTTTGCTGGCTCATGCCATTTCTCAAGTGCCGCGAATGGCCGTTCGTATGTTATCGCGGCATAGGCGTCAGCCGCATCGTCGTCGTCTGGCGTGCTTGCATTGAAGGCAGCAAGGCCGGCGCGATAGGCACGGATGGAGTCGAGCAGCGGATCTTTGATCCGGATGGCAGTGGAAGCCGCAGTAGCGGCTCCCAGGGCCGGCAGAGAGGCAAGCCCGGCAAGGACGAGCCGGCGAGAAAATCGCCCGGTGATGATGTGCATTCCCTCGACAGCAGGCATAGCTTCGCTGGCCGCCGGAACATGGGTGTTCGGCATGGTGGTTGCCTCCAAATGGTGATATTTACACCATTAAAGGTAATGCCATAGCCGGTTTGCTGTCAACAACGTTTGGTGATAAAAACACCACATGAGACCAGTACAATGCCGTATGGGGCGCGCCGCCCTCAATTGGAGCACTCTCGACCTAGCCAAGGCGGCTGGCGTTGGGGGAAATACAGTCAATCGATTTGAGGCTGGACAGGACGCCCGCCTGAGCAGCGTGGACAAGATGCGCGCGGCACTCGAATCGGCCGGGGTCGAGTTCATTCCTGAGAATGGCGGCGGCGCTGGCGTGAGGCTTCGGAAGGCCTAAAGGCGCAAGTTCGCTTGCACGCGTGCTGGAGTTGCGCAAGTATTGGCGGATTGACTGGGGGAGCATAGTGCTGTGGGTTGGGGAAAATTCCTGTGGTTTGCACTAGTGATTGTCGCTGGCGATGCAGAAGCTCAAACCCTTCAGGGCATCGAAAACTGTCGGCAGTTGGTAAACGGCGCGGACCGGCTGGCGTGCTACGACGGCCTAGGAACGAGCGCGCCATCAGTAGAAACAGGCCAAAAATCTGCGGCCCCCGTTACTCTCGCCAAAGCTCGATTCAACATCCAAGCCAAAAATTACGAACAGCAGATTTTCAACCCTCGGATTGAACTGCATATGTCATTTACCAATTCAACGGCCAAGAGAGTATCGGCCCTGGCTTTGGTAGTGTCCATCAAAGATGCGTTCGGCGATGTAGTCCTAAGCGGTGACAGTAAATTGGATGTCAACATCGGGCCGGGCGCGACCGAGACAAGCCCCACCTTCCTAATTTGGGAGGACAACCAGTTCCTTAACGACGATCCCTACAGCAAGATGGTTGGCCCGGTGGATGCGGGGACCGCAACGGCCGAGATCGCAATCAAGAAGGTGGTCTACCAAGACGGAACAGTTGAGTCCTACTAACCAAAAAGGGGGAGGGAAAACATGCCGCACATCGAGCGCATCGAGAAACGTAAGCGCGGTTTCTTCGGAATTATTTTCTGGTGGATGTTCCTGGCCTTCAACGCGCTGATGGGGCTCTGGATATTCTACGCCATCAAGATTTCCAGCGAGCACTACCAAGCCACAACAGATGCAGCCGGACAGGCTGGCACTGCGATCGGCGGGACACTTGCGGTTGGCATGCTGCTTTGGCTGTGGGTGTTCGGCGACATCATTCTCGGTTTGCTGGTCGCGCTTTCCCGAGGGAAGAAAATCACCATCGAGCGGACTGTCGCCTGATGACAACCAGATTGAGATACAGAGCCAACAGAATTTCACTGGCGCCGGCAGCTTTCCGAGCGGTGGGGGCCTGCTGTGGTTGCAGGCGGGGTTACGGCAAAAGGCAGTGACGCACACTTGGCGCCAATGACGGATTGAAGCGTCCAGTTCTTGCCCAATAAACGAGGCCTCTATTCTTTTCCCCCGCCTAATTTTGGTCAGTGCTTGCACTCCTGCCTTGATTGCGCGATTGCTCAGTTAGGGCAACAATTGGGGCGGGGCTGCGTGATACCGATGCGTCGGGTCATCGCGCACGGCGATGGCATGATCACAGACTTATTTCTCACAGCGGTCGCTGCGTTTTCTATTCTGATTCCACTCTACTTCATCCTCAAATGACAGGCGTCGGCTCCAGTTTCGCCGTGAACAAACCGGGGATTCACAGATTCGCGCACCGGGTATATGTTGCCAGGCATGGAACACGCTTTCGATGACATCGCCAGCGCCTTGAAAGCCCCTCAGACTGGCCAGGGAAGCCGCTACAGCGCGTTTGCTCTGAAGATGGCAGCGAACTTGGTCCTCGGCTTCGCTATCGGCCTGGGAATCGCCATAGGCCATGCTGTAGCGGGCTAGCGGCCCATATTTGCGCTATTGCTAATATTAGGCCATGATCCCTTTGCCGGGAGGGATCGCCGGCATGGCCCGGTTGCCGGCCTCCAACCCAAAACACCCCACGGCAGCCGGGTCGCCCGTTTATTACCGGCCGCCCTTAGCGTCCCCATAGAGGTTTTGCCCCATGCCCGACGTCTTGTTGGAATCGGGCGAGTAGATCAGCCCGACCGTCTTGCACTGGCAAACGTCGCATTTCAGCTTTGGCCTCAGATCCCACTCCATTGCGGGCATGTCCGGTCCAAATCGGTGGCGTAGCTTTTCGAGCGGTAGGGTCTTGCAGTGGTTGCAGGCCCCGTTCTGGCAAAAGGCAGTGACGCACATCTTGGCGTCTATCAGCGATTGAAGCGTCCAGTTCTTGCCTATCAAAGCACAGTGTCCCTATTTTTCCCGAAAGTCCTTCAGAGAGGCGTGACGTAGCTTCTCCTCGCCCTTCAGGAACCGCACGCGGCCGACCAGACCCGGCTTCAGCCATTCTGCCTTGTCGCTCTTAAGCCCCCTTGGAACAGGTCCGCCGACCTTCCCCTGCACGCGATCCCATAACGCTTGCCGTTTGTCAGCCTTGAAGGTGACAAAGGCGCCACCGGCATAACGGCCTTTGTCGGCCATCAGCACCATCGCGGGTTTCCCCGCCTCACGCTGCACGCCAATGATGTCCATTTCCTTTTCGGCATAGCACTTGATCTTGCGCCAGTTCATCGTCGGCCCGCTGCGGTATGTGCTGTCCTTGCGCTTTGAAACCATGCCCTCCAGGCCGGCTTGGTCGACAAGGTGATAGACGGCATCGCCGGTCCCAGGCATGGCTTCGCTGAACTGGATGCGGCCGCCGGTCGGGATCAATGCCTGGAGAATGTCGCGGCGGTCTTCCACCGGCATGTCACGCAAATCGTGACCATTGAGGTGCAGGAGGTCGAACGCCACCAGATAAAGGTCGCGCGACTGCGTGCGGCTGGTTACGGCTGATTGCATCGCATGGAAGTCAGACAGGCCAGCTTCGTTGATGGTGATCGCCTCGCCGTCAATGATGAAGTCTTTCGCTTCGATCGCCGCTGCTTCGCCGGCAAGCTGGATATATCGGCCGGTCCAGTCGTAGCCATTCTTGGTGATCAGCCGAATCCCGTCCTCATCCTTGATGACCTGGGTCCTGTACCCATCGAACTTGATTTCGTGGATCCACTCATCGCCTTGGGGCGGGGTATCGACCAGTTCGGGCTCCATCGGCTTAATGAACTTCAGACGCATGAACACACTCGCAAAACCTCGACTCAATTAGCTTTGTCTAAAATTGTTCCGAAGGGAGACGCCGACGCCGAAACAAAGCGACCGATCGCACGTTGCGAATCTCGCCACAGGAGGAACGTTAATGGCCGACGACAAGAGCAAGCGTGATGCCCGCGATCGGAACCGCGTATCGGGTGAAGAGGATTATGAGGTCGCCTATTTCGCCCGGAAATTCCAGCTCACCATGCCGGAGGTGCGAGACCTCATTGCGAAGCACGGCAACGACCGTGAGACGCTAGAGCGAGAGGCAAAAGCGCTTGGAAACCGCTGAGCCCGAGATATTCGAGCGGCTTCGCGCTCTGCCCTCGATGATGATCTCCGCCGAGGACTGTGACGAGGCCCTTGGCCTGATCAGGATGGCAATCGAGGCGACCTGTCCGGCTGGCGTGCTGGCTAGCCGAGAGATGGTCAATGCGCTCTATGGGCCGACCCCGATCCATGAGGCCGAGGCGCTGGCCAAAGCGATCATCGCCACGGTGGAGAAGCTGACCAGCTAGACGAACCACCAAATGGCCGCCAGCACAATTGCTGCAGCGATGAGACCCGCCGATCCAGTCCTGGCATACCTGCGACGCGCCGCTTTGCGGGCTGCTGCTGGCGCATACGCGCTGTAAAGACGCTGGCCGTCTTCGGCGAAGCGGTCGCTGTTCGGGTAAGCTTTTTTGGGCTTCTGCCGTGGTCGAAGTATCCCCATGAAGGACGATGATAAACGAGATGCAGAACGCCCGCCACCCAGTGGGCCCGCCTCCTGGCAGTACGGGCAGGGAAGCGGGCCCGGCCAGGGGGGACATCCTGACCAGCAGCGGGGAGCTGCCACGTTTCGAACTTGCCGAGAAATACCAAGTTCCCACATGCGCACAAAATGCCCGCCGGCCGGAGCCAGCGGGCAGCTGACAGAAGTGGAGACCCGCCGGAGTAGCCGGCTGGCTCCCGAACCTTTGACTCTGACGTATGTTCCAGTGAGGCCCGCACCCCACCCCACTGTAGAGCGCGGGCCGGCCAGCGTCGCGAAAGACCCGGACGCGCCGCCGCCTAGGCCGGAACTTGCGACTGGTCGAGCTGTTCCCGACCCGAACACGAAAACCCGCCGGGCGTAGCCCTAGCGGGCTGCTTTGCATGGATCGGCTAGCCGGCCGACTTCGAGATGACGATCACCTGGGCCGCGATCCTCGATGTCCTACCGACGCTTCTTCGGCCCGCACGGAACGAAATAAACTCTATCCTGGATTCGCGCTGACCATCTCAGAATTTGTAGTTAATCTTGGCGACGACAGTGTTCTCGGTCTCGCGAGCGCTGAGCACGAAGGCCGGGCCTGCTAAGCTGCTGGCGCCATCTTTCGAGCCAAAATCGTAATAGTTCCATTCGACGCCAGCGGTCCAATGGTCACTGAAAGCGTAGTCAACGCCGAGGCCAGCAGTCCAACCTACCCGAGACCCACCCCCAAAGGATTGAAGCAAAAGCTGCGTCTCCGCGAACTTGTACTTGCTGAATGCAACGCCGCCATCGCCATAGATAAGCACCCGATCCATTGCGTACCCGAGGCGTCCGCGCACCGAACCCAGATAGTCCTGCTTGGTCTGGCAGACCGACCCTGGCGTAGCCGGACATTGACTATCGCCCTTTACCGAAGAGCCTGCGAAATCGCCCTCGATGCCTATGACGAATTGGTTGATCTGGTAGTTGTAACCGATCTGTCCGCCGTACACGGCTCCGGACCCGTTTGTATTGAAGGGAGCGAAGCTCCCCGGAGGGATTGCCGGCGACCATCGGCTGTCATTCCAGGCGCCTCCGACTTGTGCGCCGATATAGAAGCCGGTCCATGAGTACGGCATCGCGGCGACCGGCTCAACGAAGTCGGCAGCCAGGACTGGAGAAGAAGCTGCCAGAAACGCAACGGAACAGATGAGCGCGAGTTTCATGCCTTCGTCTCCAAATTCATCAACTTGTAGCTTTGCGCATTTTCTCAGGAAGAGTCTGCGCTACTTTTGCAACAGGGCGGATATTCTAGCGCTCGGTCGCGCATTGGATATCGTGCGTTTGCAGGCGCACGCTTTAGGCGTTGCTAGACGCAAAACTGCTGTGCGCCGCTTCAGGACCGATGAGGCAACGACCGCGACGCCGCGTCCTATCGATATGGGCGGCCGGGCGCCACAGTATCAAAAAACAGCAAGCACGCTGCGACCGATAGGACGTCGACTAGCAGTTCGTCCCCGGTCAATCCGAGAAAGTGGGCGAAATCACAAGCCAACACCAGCGCCATCGCACTTTACCGATCATAGAGTCCGGGAACACGTTGCATAGGTGAACCGTTAGAGGGCGCTAATGTTCCGATCTGGACTCCTACGCGGGAACCCGCCAAGAGTTGGGGCGCCGTTCATTCACGGCGGGTCGATCTAGCCCCGATTAACCAGAGTAGACATGCACCCTTGCACAAGGAATAACTTTAGGAGATGCTAATCCTTGGCCTTGGGAGGGCTCGGGGATGAAAATAAATACGTTGATGGCACTTGGTGCCATTGCCACGCTATGTGGCTGTCAGACCAGCAATCAATCTGACTACATGCAGAGCTGTTTGTCGCTTCCGTCTAGCAAGATGCGCCTGCGTTCTGCCTCCAGTGCTTCAGCCGCTGCTTCGGCGCCTTCGATGTCAATCTGCCCCAAGGCGGCCGTTAGATCCCCGACCGTATTTGCTTGGCGGCGCACCAAATTCAAGAAGGCTTTGAAGTCCATTTGTGAGGCTCCGGTTTCCGATGCACCGAATATACGATAAGCGGCGCAGCCAGTCATTTTGGGAAAACTGCAAACCTGCATCGGAAACTGCAAAACATGAACAGACCTGTTCACGGATGATTGGAGACATATTCGAAAAGCTCCGCCTTCTTGGTTTCGTATCTTCCACCAAACCTTGTCCCGATACGTCCGCCTTTGCACCACCTTGTGATCGTGCATTCAGACCTCCTTGCCAGATGGCCAGCTTGTTTCGGTGTCAGGATATCTGGCTGAAGAAGCCACTCGGCAGGGAATTGCGGCTCGAAATGGGGCGCAGGTTCCGGCTGCCGACAGGCTCCGGAAGAGCCGTGGCAGATATAGCGACGTAGGTCCGCCAGCGCGGCTTCTGCAGCTGCGACATAGGCTTCCAGTTGCGGATCGAGCGGTGTCATACACTCCTCCCCATCGCAAGCAGGGAACGAGGAACCAAAGCAGAATATGAGGGTTTCCTAATGGAAGGGATTCCAACGGACGCGAAACAATGCTTGAACTTTCGATCTGGAGCTTGCCAAGGCCAGGCTGAGCGTGAGCCAAGCTGAATCCGAGCTCAAACGTGTCGAGCGGATGCAGGACAAGCGCTACGGCGTGGGCATCGACCTTACCCTCTGTGACACGATACGAGGCGCGCACAGACGTGTCTGTGAAGCCAGAGAGCACCTGACGAAGATCAAGACCGGCAACATGGGCTGAGGTGGTGCTATGATCTACAATTCCGAATTTCACACTCCGACCAAATGCCCGACACAGATCGGGCAAAGAGGATATCGGCGCTTCGCCGACAGTTGGCGGAGCAAGCCGCACACACGGATGCATCGGCTCGGCTGGTCGAGAAAGCGGTTGCCAGGATGGCTGAGGCAAGCGGCTCTGGAGGCTTCGGACGGCGGCACATTCGCCGCTGGCTGGCATTTGGCAGCTGACCAACTCGGGGGCCGAGCCGGCGGTCGGGAAATTCCTTTGCGAACGTCCTGAAGAAGCGTAGCTTCACAGTGCGGGAGGGCGTCTGGGAGGAGCCCTTTATGTTCGAGGTGCGGAGCTTTGTCGCCAAGCTGGTGAAACGCGAGCGCGTAGCTGCTAAGCAGCACGTAAACTCGCCGATGGTGAAAACACTCGCCAATCGGCCGGTTCACATCAAACCCCGGCCCGCCAGGAACAGACCGGCTCCGCCTCAGCATCACGCAGCCAGCAACATGTAGGCTCGTCGGGGCCGCCGTCGCAGACAAGCTTTTGAGGGAGGACGAACGTGGCTGCCGAATACCAAGGAAACGATCTGACAGTCGTCTCGAAAGACCCGCTTGTTGGCAGCGTGGAACTTATTGGCGACGACGAGGTGATCGAGTTGCAGCTCGATTCCGAAACGGCGGAAGATATTATTTCGGCGTTGATACAGTTCTTCCAATTAGGCCAGCGAGTTTCCTGACGCGAGCCGACGTTCGATCCTGGCTCCCTCTTTCTCCAAAGCCCTCTTGCGGCGCTGATGGCGGGTTGGGCCTTTGCGATTTGAGCCAGTCTCAGGTCTCGGTCTAAGGTCTCGGTCTTGGTCTTGGTGTGTGCACACCCTGTCACAGGGTGTAAAACTACCCCTACAGAGGGTGTGCACAGGGTCACTACAGGGTGTCTACAGGGTCTCATTGGCCACCCCGCATCAATCGAGTGCCCATCAGACGCGAAGTGGTTCCGATGGTCTCAGCCACCGATCTGGACATTCCAGCGGCCTTTGCGGCCTTGTCCGCTGCCTTCTGTGCTTCCCGTTCGATACGAGCCGCGTTGACCTCATCGAAGCCCGCGACGGCCTTCTCTCGCAACCGGTCGCTCTCGATTGCCTGGAGGCGGCGCCGTGTGCCTATGGCGTGGTCATCGTTGGTCGGCGGGTTATGCTTGAACCAGCGTTCTATGAGGATCACGTCGCGGTCGCGGTCGATCAACTCAACCTCGACCAGCTCGCGAAGTGCGCTCTCATACGCCGCATCAGTCCAGCCGAGATCCGCGCAAGCGTACCCAGGCGGGAGGTCGTAGACCCCGGCACTCGTCACATGGGCATTGGTGAGGAGATAGAGAAATCCCACCTTCGCCTCGTCCGGCAAGCTGATAAACCGCCGGGAGCGCCAGACGGCCGGCGCTACCTTGGTGAAGCTGCGGGCGCTCATTCGGCTGCCTCGCACCGAAGGCGCCGATGCTCTGCCTGATGGTCACGCCGGCAAAGCCAATCCACATCCATCGGCCGGTCATAGTCCGGATGATGTGCTTCGGCATCGAGATTGCCGCAGACCCTGCACGGCTCCTGAATGACCAGCCCCCGCTTCAAGGCACTCCGCAAGGACTGTTGAGCCCAGACTTTTTTCGGGTTGGCGCGCTTCCACCTCTCTTGCGGCGTAATGCGGTCGGCGTTAGACTTACGCGTCAACCTTCCTTTGCCGCCGTTCCCGACTGCAATCGGGGCGGCGGCCTCGTTTTCAAGAGGCGTCTGCATTGCTGATGCCTCCCTTCACGATCTTGAACAACGTCAACGCTTCGTCCGGTGTCAGTTTGAAGCGCTGCGCCAGCATCTCCCGCGTGGTCCAATGGGTCCGGCCTTCGCCAGCATAGGCGATGAACCAAGAGGCCTTTTCGATCATGTCATCGATGAAGGTCGTCAATGCGCCCTCGCCAAACGAAGGGCGTTGGCGAGGCGAATGGCCTCGATTGCCTGGGGTGCCGTGATGCCGAAGCGGCTGCGCAACTCAGGAACGGTTGCCGCGCCGGTCTTGCCGCCACCGGCGAGCCATTCGGCTGCGTGCTGGACTTGCTGGTCGGGATTGAGATCGAACTGCATTATGCGGCCTCCGCCTTGGCCGCGCCAAGTTCGCAGGCTTTGCGCCAATCCGCCGCCGCTTCCCTAGAGATCAGGACGCGGGCACCCACCTTCATGGTGCGCGGTGCATGACCATCGTTGACGAGATTGTAGAACGTCGCGCGGCTGATCCTATGAGCGGCGCAAAACTCGGGAATGCTGTAAGCTTCGAAAGAGTAGTCCATTTGGGTTTCCCTGTGTTGTTACAGGCCCAAGGTGGACGACGCTTTCCACTGTCGCTAATTGTCGATGGTGGTAGATAGTTTCACTTAAACTCCGACAATTCCCGACGAGCGCGGCGGCAAGTATCGCGGGAAGCTTTAAACTGCGCGGCCATGGCTTCCTCGGTCATGGTGTCGAGAATGGCCCGGTCGAAATCGGCCATCGCCGCCTTCACACTGAGAAGTTTTTGCGGTGCAGGCCCTCGCCGCCGCGCCATCGGCGAATCGGCAACGGTTGCCGATTTGGTCGGCAATGCTGGTTGCTTGGAACTGGCGCGATCAATGTCGGTGCGGACCTGATCATCGGCCGCAACAACCGCCTGTTTGGACACGCTCCAGTACTCGACCCATGCATCGAGATCGGCCTTTCGAACTTGAACGTCGGTGCCGATTTGTACCGCCAGGAGATCCTTGTCTACTGCCGGATGAGCTTGGGCCATAGATGGCGGATCGAACGTGAGATGGCCACGATCATCGTAACGTGGATGCCCGTGCGGATTAGTTTCCTCGCCGCGTCGGGGATCGATGGTTACACCATCAGATGACCAGTCGAACACCGCTTGCTCATGAAGCGATGACGGCAAATCGACATTGGCGGCGGCGCCTAACGTTCCGGCTTGCACAGCTACGGTTCCCGATCGCCAGCATGACAGAAACATATCCCGCGCAAACTTTGACCGATCGGCCGAGCGAGCGGCCCGAGCATATGGCAAGAGGCGTTCGGATTTTTCCGATGCCGGAATGAGTGTCGTTTCCAACATGGCGACCGCAAATTTGAGGGGACCCATTCAACGGTCATCGCTTAAACCCCTCCCATCGAGACGACGTTTGTATTCTGCACGGTGCCGAACCGTGGCGCCCCTGCCCTCACCGCATCGGCCACATAGGACGGCGCCAGATGACCGTAGTGCTTTTCCACCATCCTCGTATCAGTGTGCCCCAGGTTCTTTGCCACCACCAAAAGCGGCATTCCATTCATGACGGAAAGGCTTGCCCAAGTGTGCCGAAGACCATGGAAACCGATCGCCGGAACGATCTTGGCGTTCTTGCAAGCTTCGTTCATCGGCCGGAACTGATGCGATTTCTCCCATAGCCGCGCGCCCCAATGCGCCCCGTATTCAGGATTGAGTTCCTGATCTCTGCGGATCGGAGCAAACCAGCGATTAAGTTCAACAAAATCCGTGGACATCTGGTCGTCACCCAACAGTTCGGTGGGCTATTTTAGCCAAATCACCGGCTCCCTCATGCAGCTTCTATGGTAGCCACCGATTGAAATCATTTGCGCGCGATTCACCGAGCCGCCTTCGGAACGTAACCCAGTTCGTCTTGACAGGAGATTGACCGTGACCTCGGGAGGTTCGAACAAATATGTGGGTCGTAACCCGCCGGGCATAAGGCCCTTGCAGAAGCGGACATCGCGGAACACCAACTGAAAATGATGAAATGACTTGGCTAATGCGGCGGCGGTCATACTCAGCGACCCCTCGCTCGTCGACGTGACTCTCCTCGCGCCTAGGGCGCCGATCCGTTCGAGCGGAAGTCTTCGAGCCACTTTCGGAAGTATGCGCGACACGAGGCGGCATACGGGTTCATCCAATGGAGGTAGTCCCGGACGATTTGGTTCAGCGCTAGTCTTCCATTCTCCTTGAGCCTGTCCTTTTTTGCCTGGTGATCCTCGTCGTCCGCTAGGCTGTAGAGTAATTCGACGTTGTCGATCGCGCTTTTCATCCGCTCGATCATCCGCTTTCTCGAATATGCAAGCCGTGGCCTGTTCAGTCCGTAGATTTCGATCGAAGCACGGCCCCTTGGGTCCTCCGCCCCGAGCGCACCGATGGTCGGCTCGACGACGCTCTCGCTGCGTCCCGACGGCGACTGCTTGTAGACGTGGTTCAGATGCGCGGCGGGGTCTTCGGCGGCGGGATCGATTAACAGGGGTTCTTCAGTGGCGACAGCGGCCGGTGTGGTCGCCGGCATCGCACCTCCCTTCAACGGGAACAGGTTTTCCTTGCCATATTTATAGTGCGAACCGTCCAATTGGTGCCATCGCCCTCGGTTGCAGTCGATACAAGATGGCAGGAGATTCGCCCATGTCGACGCGAGCCACCAATAGCCTGGAAATAGCAGGTTACCAGCCGGTCCGACTACGCGTCCCTTTGGGCGAAAATGCTCTACATCGACAGGCATCCCTGGGCCGAAGTCTGTTTCACAGTATGCGCACTTGTAATTGACAGCTCGTTGAGACGGTGCTTCACCTCGTCGTTGCCATATGCGCTGAACGTCATGCTCGCGGTCGGCAGAGGTAAAGCGTTGTAGTATTCGTGTGCCGCTTGCCGTTCTGCGGCCGCCGGCGAGCCGACGTCTGCGAGGACGTCCGGCGCGTTCACAAGGTGACGCGGTCGCCTGATCATGTCTCGCGCTTTGTATCTTGCTCGATTGCATCCCTCTCGGCGAGCTCGAAGAGGTTTACGAGTTCGTCGATGGTCTGGACGCTCATCTTTTCGACTCGCGAGCCCTCATGGCGAGAGAGATAGGTGTCGATGATCCTGTACATGAGCCTCTCGCGCGGATTGTCGCCGAGCGGGACTGCCGACGGAAGTGCAGCCTCAGCAGCGACGAGCGCCTGGTCTTCAGCTTCCGAACGGACCGGCCGCGCAAGGAGGGAATAGTACCGGGCCAGCCGGTCGGCAGTAGTGATGTCGAACGTCGTGGTCAGGCCGAACAGGTCGGACGTCAGGATCTGGTCGACGCTCATCCCGTCCAATCCGAGGACAGCAGGTCGCTCGATAGTGGTTCCGTTCTCGCCGCGGTCGAGGATGACTACTTCGCCTTCGATCAACCCGCGCAGCGGAAGTGGGTCGTGGGTTGTCATCAGGAACTGTGCAAGTGGGAATGTCTCACGCAAGGCTTCCACCACTGCCAGCCGCCACGACGGGTGGAGGTGGGCATCGATTTCGTCGATCAGGATGAACGCCTGCGCGGAGGTCATCCCGTTCCACACCTCATACATGACATCCATAATATCGGCCGTGATCGCAACGATGCTCTTGAACCCTGAACTAAGCTCATCGAGCGGTTGGGCTCGTCCATTCTCATCCACGATTAGTCGGTTGCCCGCGCCCAAGCTTGCCTTCGCCCTGCCTCGGAGTACGGCGTTGAGGGCGCGAGTCGCGTCGTTTAGTCGCTCGACATCGGGTTCGCCGTTCGCTCGTCTGAGGTGCTGGCGAAGTCCAAAGGCGCCGTTCACGAGCGCACGCTCCGAGAAGAGGCTCTGGATGCGGAGCTCGTACTCGCTGCCGCGATGGGTCAGCTCGCGCCGCGCCGCCATACGGTATGCACCGTATCCAAGCACCATCACAGGCACCTGCGCGTGGCCGTCGAACGCCGGCGACGAGGAGTTGAACGAAACGCGGTTTGTACGCTCTGTTCCCCAGAACTCGACGACGATCTCGCCCTCCTCCTCCCCTTCGGTGAGGCACCAGTTCGGCGTGACGTTGGCATCCAACGCACGTTCCGGACCGAGACAACCGAGTGCGGCGGCCTGCAGCACGGACGTCTTTCCAACGCCGTCGTCGCCGAGCACTACCACCGACCCGGCCGCTTTGACCTGCTCCTTGCCGCGCGGAGGAAACTCGAGGACGGCTTGGACAAGGCCTCGAAAATGCCTGACCGATACGCGGCGCACGTAGCGGCGCCGTCGGCGTCCTTCATCAGGCCGCCATCCATCGTCGATCAAGTCTGGGTCTTCAGGGCTGAAGGCGTTGGTGATTAGGTTGCCGAGAGTCCGCCTGTTCGTCGGCCGCCGCCGCATCCTCGCGCGTGCCAAGTAAGGCGGAAACCGTTCGAGGAGAGCGAGCCAGGCAGCACCGGAGTACGGGGCACGAGGCAGGAGCCTGTCGATCCGCGCCGACATAGGTTGGCGTGGCGATAGAAAGACCCGTAGCACCCCGCTACGCGCCTCGATAAGGGTCGGCCGGTTTAGGTCGAGGATGTCGATCGTCATCTCCCCACGCGACGTCTTGCCGATTAGGTTGCCCCGGTGATCGATGGAGAAGTGGTCTGCGGGAAGATCGGCACACGGGTCAATCAAGGTCTCGCGTTCGATGTTGCGGAGTTGTGCGACGGAGCGTCGGATGGGTCCGCGGGGGTCCGCGGGGAAGCGGTTGCGCTTCTCCCGCAAACAGTCCGGACATGCAAGATAGAGGTTCGCCCAGTCGAGCGCGAGCCAACAGTAGTGCTGGTAGTGCACCTCCCCATCGCCACCTTCCGCACCCTGCTGTGGTCGGAAATGGTCGATCTCGCCCCCCGTGGTCACTGGCGTCTCGCAGTATGCGCAGGCTCCTTCAAACAGGCGATCAAGCGAGCGACGAAGTTCTCGGTCTTCCAGCACCTCGAACGGCAGCTTGGGCGGTCGCTCGCCTCGATTTCCCTGACTGAGATATCGATCTACCCGGACACGATAGTCCTGCGCCAAAGTCGATCGCAGGGCGGCAGGACCTGCGACACGGCGTCTGTCGATATAGCGCAATCACCCCTCCCTCTTCTGTCCGACCAATAACGCCCGCTAAAGTCATATCTAATGCGATTGCGCCTCACGGACTGGAGCAAGGCCGTCCCATCGGGGCGGCGGTTCCTGACAGCCGAAAATTGATTGAGCATGCGACACAGCTGTTGGTTAGAGCAGCATCACTGATATGGCGAATTAACTCTTCATCGGATGGCGGTGTGCCGGCACGCAACTCGGGCAACTCGATGACAGCCGCATGCCTGCAGGAAGCAGCATCACCGACCTGAGCCGATATCATTCGCTGCGTCGCATTGGCTAGCTGCCATGTGAGCGGCAGGGACAATGCGGCATTCAGTTTGACGAGGGGAGACGGTGAGGAAAAATCGCCTGTGGTTCCCGCTGTCGAACCGTGCTGGGGGTTTAGAAGCGTCCTGATGCGATGGGTCGCCATGTCGGCCCTCGTGATCCTCGAGGCAAGGAGCGTGCGCACTGGCGAAAGCAGGTCACCAAATCCCTCGACTGCTCCCGGCCGCAGAACGCCTTCCGACGTGAGCGTGATCAAATGGACTTCGAAAGGGGGCACCTGCCCAATCGTGAGCTTTCCACCTAGCTGCTGAACCTGACGAAGCTCCATGATAAGGTCAAACGCCGTTTCATCGCCGGAGTTGTCAAGATAACCACCGTCGACCAGCCGGAACTCGGTTCTGCTGGTGATGAAGCGGGCCGCCGGCATGACCCACGGAAAACGGGCGCTCAGCCCCAGTGCGGTGCTAAGCTTAATGTCCTCGTCTGCACCCAACGCCTCCCATCCGTCATCGACGAGCTCGCCGTTAAAATAGCGCGTGTAGCGCGCTCTCTGATGGAGTGTGCCTGCCTCCAGCGGGCCGTCGATTGACATAAACGGTGCCACCACCACGCGCATACCGTTTTCGACCTGAGTCGTGTTCGCCAAGATTGCCGGCGCAGCACCATCTGGCCTCCAGAAACCCAAATAGGGTGCAGATAGCGGATTCTGGATGGCCGGCAGTACATCGCTCCATGCGCGCTCGAGTCCGGTGTCGAAGACGTCAGCCCTATCGTGGCGCGAAATCAACGCTGGAACTAACGTCGCCGGCAGATCGCTGAAGAGCATCGACGCCATCACTGGTGCGAGGAAATCGCGATCGAGAATCTGGCGCGTGGTTCGCTCGAACATGCCCGGGGCCATCGTACCAACGGCGCATTCGGCCCAGGGCCCGTTGGCGGCAAACGACTTCGCTAGCGCCGCAAAGACGCCCGCGCCGATTGAACCGCCGGAAACCGAACTTATTGCGAAGATGTGCTGGGAGAAGCTTGGGCAGCGATCCTGAACGCGAGCAAGGAATGTGGCGGCAAAGTCTGCGGCGTAGTGCCCGCCGCCTGCCGCGGAGATGATGAATACCGGATATGGACGTCCCGAACTCAGGAAATGATCGCGGTCACCGCGAGCCGAGAGCCAAGCATAGAGCGCTGCGGCAGTCGGTTGAACACCTGCGGCACCCTCGGGACGTCGCACCTTCGACGGAATATGGTTGTCGCTGACGTTCAACCACGAAAGGTAGACAGCGACGATCAGCAGGATGGAGAAAGCGGGAATGTTCCAACGGTCGCGTAACCGAAAAAGGACGCTCAGGAACCCTCCTGTAACCAGCAAAAAGAAGAGCACTATGGCCATGCTGCCCAACAATACAGGGAGTCGGTACGGGGCAAGTGCAAACGCGACCCAACCTACTGAGCCCAAGCCGCATATCGGACCGAGGATCCGAACAAAACGCGGACGGAACGTTCGCCCGACGCACAGGAAAAGGGCTGCGACCAGCGCACCCAGAAATGCCACTAAGAGGGCGGCTAACACGAGGTTCGAGGGAAGGTCGGATATCGAATCGAAGATTGCGGAAAAGGCCCCATCGAGCGCGCCGGCAGGTTGCCCCGCGCCCATGACCTTTGTCCTCGATCCCGCTAGGAAAAGCCCGCTGGCGGCGCCCAGAAATGGTAGCAAAGCGATCACAGCCACCAACGCCGCTCTAAATCGACTGCCAGGTTGCGTGAGGGCCAAACCGAGTAGCGAAAGTCCGACCGCCAGGCTCAGCAGCGCCACAAGGGCGAATATCAACGGACCGACCTGGCCTTGTGTATCCAAAGCAAGAACCCGGTAAATCTCATGAGTCTGCTCGGGAAAAGTCAGGGCCGCGGCAGAAACGGCGGCAACCACTACCGGTGCTCTGGCTTCGCGAACAAGCCTCAGGCGGGTGGTGAGGCCGCCTTTCCATTGTAGAAACTTCGCTCTAAGTTGAGTACCAATTCCGTGCCTCAACTCTCTCCTTCCACTCATCCGCCTATTGTTCACACACGGACCTACTTTATGTCTGGGTTGGAAATTGCCTCGTCGTACTTGTCGATGGCGATCAGTTCGGACAGGTCGATCCAACCACGCATCGCGTCCTGGATGGCGCTGATGCGCTCAAGCTCGCCCTTCCAGTTGGGCGTGATCTTGAACTCATCCTCCGTGAACGGGATAACATCCTGCTTGAGGACGAAGCCGTAGGCACCGGCGGCGCTGCCTTGTTTGTTGACCACGATCTTCCAATAGGCGCGCGGTATCTGCACGCGGATACCGCCGTCGTCGTCTCGTCCGTTGAACCAACGATCCTTGGCGCCGAATATTGGACCCGCATAGATCACGACTTTCTCTTTGTCCTTGTCAGGGCCGGTCTGCTTCTGGACCAACACTTCGAGATCGCCCCAGTTATCCTCTCCCTTAGGGGCCTGATTGAAGGCACCGATCTGCGGTGAGCAGTTGGTGACGTGAAAAGTGTCGCCGTTGGCCATCTGGATGTCGTCGAAAGTGTCGCCCCAGCACACATCGTCGCGCCGCACGATGTGGCCCTTGTCGAATGCGCCTGCCTCCGACCCGGGCTTGTAGTAGTCCTTGGTGAAGAAAATGTCGGGGAGCTGGTGTCTGGCAGCGATCCGCGGATCAGTCACCCATTGCTCGTAGATCCTCTTGTCCGGAGGGAACCCGCAGAGCGTGTCCCGGTCAGTCGGCTTTTCGTCGACAGCCGGTCGCGCCAGTCGACGTTGGACGCGGTAAAGAGCGCTATACGCCGCTCGGCGTGCATCCAGATCGAGAACTTGTTGTACTTCAGCTCGGTCCCACCACCATCGAGAAGCGGTGCCGCGATTGCTTCCCCCTGAGGCGTCAACTTGGGCATGGGGACGCTCTTGCCCAGAAACTTGCGCTTGAAGCCCTGGCGGCTCGGCAGGTTGTCGAAGATCACCGGAATTTGGAATGTCGCCGCCTCGGTAGAGTCGACGAGCGGCTCGGCCTTGACGGTCGTTTTCTCTGGCGCCGTGACGACAGGCGCGACGTCACTAGGCGCGCCGACCAAACTCACCCTGAGGGCCAGCGGCAGGATAAGCCCGCCCAAACCATCGCTCACCGATCCGGCTGCGGAGACTGCAGGCTTTTGCGTCACTTCCTCGACCAATTTACCTTCCCTCCCATCCGAAATCGGCGCGCTGCTGTTGCCCTTTCTGGCGATCGCAGCGCTAAGCACGTCGCCGCCCGCCATTGCCGCCTCGACGACCGGTCGCCAACTCCCCGGTTGCGCCGCTGCCATCTCGGGTAGAATTGCACAGATGCGGCTGATGCGAATGCCGACGTTGAACTCCCAGACCACATCTGATTCATCGCGATCGTCGACGCTCGCGACATATTCACCGCTCTTGAGCAGGAATTGGCCCGCCTCGTTGCGCTTGATCCGGCCGCCAGAGTGAAGCGCCGCGATCTGAAAGCTGTCGTTGAATACTGGCGCACCTGACGAGCCATGAGCGGTGTCGGCAGTGTAGCGGATGACGAACTCCTCCTGGGACGCCGTGACGACCTTGTTCTCGCGGAGCGCTATTTGCATATAGTCGCCGTCGGGGTGCTGCACGATGGTGACGAACTTGCCCTCATACGTTTTGCCAGTGCCAGGGCTGAGCTTGAGGTAACCGCGCTCGCTCAGCGCAACCCCGTTGGTCGCCGTCGGAGAGAGAGCGACCACCGCAAAGTCGAGCTCCTTATCGTTGACGAAGAAACGGTCGGGTTCCATCGCAAAGGTCACGGTCGGATTGTCCCCGCCGGCTATGTCGTGCCAGTAGCCAAACTGTGCAAGGCCGCCAATCGCCGCTTCCGCGTTTGGAAGCACATGGTGATTGGTCATCAACAGGCCAGGTGCGACAAGGAATCCGGTTGCTTGCTCTCGGCCCCGCTCAGAGTCGATTTGCAACCGGGCAATACAGTTCATGATCAGATTGCAGCGAGGAATGAAGTTGGCATCGACAAGATCGAAATCTTCGATCATCGCCTCCATCTCGATCCGCGTGGGACGCTGTCCTTCGGACGATAAATTGCGGATGGCGACGATGGCTGGATCCGCTGCGGCCAGCTGCGCTCGCGCCGACTTGCTCACGGCAGCGACCGATTGTCGGCTGGAGATAGCCGGCGCACCGCTTTCCCAGCGCGCCTCCTTGACCTCGCGGATTTTCACAATACCCCCCTTCAAAAAAATACTTGCGCCGCCAAGTATTCAATGTCGCAGCTGTTGCTGTAACAAACAAGCGGCAGATTCTACAAAAGGTTGTCGGCTCACCTGACATTGTAGGCAGTCAATGAGCGCCAGAAGACGGACCGCCACTGCCGAGGCATCGCCACCAACTGTTTGTGGACTCACCAGCTTTGCCCAGTCGGGCCTCTGTCGCAGTGAATATTGAGTCAGTCGATGAACAGTCTGGTTTATGCCATCACTTGGTCGAGGCCGGATCATCCCTGCAGCATCGAGTGCAATATCGCCTGCATTTGCCCTTCCAGATCGAGCTCTCCCCGTGCCTCAACAGTCAACAGGTACCCATCCTTGGCCCGGCGATCGCGTCGGCTAGTAGCAGGATAGGAACAGATGCCAGCAATGCTTGCTCTTCAATTCGGTCTGCCCGTTGGCGGTCGTGCCACCTGCTGCCCACTTGATGAACGACCGCATGGAGTGCGTTGCAGCATTGCGGACCTCACCATATCCAACCCGCGTCCCTTTTACGAATCGAAGGAAGGAGCATATTTGGCCGAGGAATTCATACAGCTTGGCGGCCTTCAGGGGTCTGCCATCCAAGGATCGAAGCAGCGCCCGATGTGAAATCGTGGGTACCAGCGGAAGCCGGACACCCCCGCCGCCCAAGGCCAGGAAGTGGTCGAATGGCTGAACGGTTACCGCGAGATTGCCGAATTCCAGTGCGATGCCGACCTTCTTTGGATGGATTGCCGGACCGCATGAAGTGACGGCTTCCACCAATCCCTTGGATTTCCCGGCGAGATCCAGAGGCGAGTCCTCACCGGTCGGAAAACAGGCGGCGTTTGAGCCGTTCTGCCGAGGTCATTTCGGCTTCCTCGTCAACATCTTCCTCATCGGCGGCGACTGCGTCCCGCGACAACATGATCAGCGCGTAACCTTGCCGTTGCAGAAGAATCTGCTCATAGAGCGGCGCGGGTTGGCGACCCCTTTCGACAGGGAGCCACACGCCGGCGTCAGTCTCGTCGATCTCACTGGGCACGCCCATCTCATGCTTCCGGCGATGCAGCAGCGAGTGTGCGGGAACCATGGCCCCGGTCGGGATTGCAAGTCGGGGAAACTTGAGCGAGTCGCGATAGTCGCGCAACAACTTGCCGTTCTGCGTCACGACGAGGGCGACAGGTTCTTCGCGAAATCTGACGTATGCGCGGCCGGCCGCCTCCTTGCTGACGTCGTACTTCTTGGCGATGGACGACAGTTGGCGGATGTCAGGGTCTTTGCCGACCGCGACATCCATCCGGAACTTCGGGGGCGGCATCAGGAGCTGCGAGGCAAAGCGATTGGCCTCTACTTCCATTTTCAGGCGCCGGTCCGACTCCCCGCCCTTCAGCTCGCGCATGTCCTGCAACTTACACAGGAAGCGGCCTTCCGCCGAGGGTACGTGCGACGGGATGAGAAAATGCCCAAGCTCGTGGGCGATGGTGAAGCGCCGCCGCTCCCGTGGGCTTGCCTCGTTGAAAAGAATCGATCCGTTGAACTTGTCGGGCGTGGTGACGAGCCCGCCTTCATAGCTATGCGTCGTGAGTGGCACGATTTCGTGAATGTCCAGTCTCAGGCACAATTCCTCGATCGGCACCGGAATCGGCAGCTGCGGCTCGAGCTTCAGGATCTCGAGAACGAGGCGCTCGGGGCTGCCCGCGTCGGCAAGGTCCATCCGCGTGATCTTCATGATTTTCGGCTGGCTTTCAGCCGCTCGGCAATGAGCGCTATGGTCTCGCGATCCTCAGGCTCCAGTTCGCTTAGGTTGCGATAAAGGGCAATCAGGTCAGGCTCTTCCTCTGCGCCCGTCGGATCTTCACCCACCAATTCAGCCACGCCAATCTTGTAATAGTCGGCAAGGCCCTTCAGCAGGACCAGCGACGGGTTCTTGCTGGCGCCGCGTTCGAGGTCCCAGATATGCGCCTTGGAGGCCCCCACCGCATCAGCGACCTCCTGCAAGGATTTCGCCTTCCTCAGGCGCAGCTGCTTCAATTTGACGGCCAATTCTACCATTCAGTCCTTCTCCACGAGTCATATCGGCGCGCACGCTTGCGCGGCACGCCGTCTGATAAGGCATTACAACATCATACCGTGGGCATTGACGCAAGCCTCACCGTACGATATAGTTGTACGAGTTTGTAGCAAACAGGTTTTAACGGAGACTTTCATGGGCAAAAATCAGCATGTGGTACCTCGTGACGGACAATGGGCGGTGCTCGGCGCCGGCAACAGCCGTGCAACTTCCCTTCACCCCACCCAGGCCGACGCCATCTCTTCGGCCCGGGCCATCGCGATCAATCAATACAGCGAAGTCGTGATCCACCGCCCCAATGGCCAGATCCGCGACTCCAACTCGTACGGCAACGACCCCTACCCTCCCAAGGGCTAACAGAAGGAAACACACAATGACTGACGCCGCCGACAAGAAGGACGATCACGACAAGACCATCACCATCGTGGTGAACGGAACCGCGCACGAGGTGCCGAAGAACGACGACCTGACCTACGCGGAAGTAGTGACGTATTTCGACCCGACCTACCCGCAGCATCCGCAGACGATCTATTCTGTGACCTACACCCGCGGCGACAAGCCCAAGGAAGGCACTTTGGCGCCCGGCGGGTCGGTCAAGGCGAAGAACGAGATGGAGTTCCATGTTATTCCAACTAGCGAGTCATAATGCCGACATCCAAAAGCTGATCGACCGGGGCTACGCGCTCCGGCTCGACAGCGATTACCTTGTCGTAAGGGACATCCCGTACCTCGACGTCGAGGGCAGCCTGTGCTGGGGCGCGATTGTGACCGTGCTCAAGGACATCGATGGCAAGCGGGTTGAACCCGTCGATCATCAGGTGTTTTTCGCCGGCGGCGTGCCGCACGGCCTTGACGGCAAGCCGATACCTTCTCTGGGCGGCGGCGCCGCAAGCGTGACGTTAGCCAAGGCCGATGTGGTGGTGCAGCGGTCCTTTTCCAACAAGCCGCCAGGCGGGCTGCCCGACTTCTTCGTCAAGATCGAGCACTACCTGTCAATCCTCTCGGGGCCAGCTATTCACAAATACCCTGAGGCCAACCCCTTCACGTTCAACGTCGACGAGGATGCCGGCCCCGAAAGTGTTTTCCATTTTCGCGACACCCTGACCAGCCGTGCGCTGATCGGCGACCTTGCCGCGAAGTTCGCCCGTGAAGTGGTCGCCGTCATTGGACTGGGCGGCACCGGCGCTTATGTGCTGGACTTCCTCGTGAAGACCAATGTGCTTGAAATCAGGGGCTTCGATCCAAAGCCCTTTCACGTTCACAATGCGTTCCGCTCACCCGGGCGGCTGCTGCAGGACGAGCTCGACAAGCCGAAGGCGCAGGTCTACCGGCAGCGCTACGAGAACTTCCGCAAGGGGCTGCATTTCGAGGTCAAAGCCATCGACGGCGACTGCGAGGCGGACTTCGCAGGCGTAACCTTCGCGTTCGTCTGCGTCGACAAGGGTACCGCACGGGCGGAAATCTTCGACCTCCTCATGCGTCTGGGCATTCCCTTCATCGATGTCGGAATGGGGCTGGTCCGCCAAAACGGCGCACTCGCCGGCATGGTCCGCACGACCACGTTCCTGCCTGAAAACGCCGCCGAAGTCCGCGGCAAGGGGCTGGTGCCCCTCACCGACCCGCCGGGCGACGAGTATCGGCTCAACATCCAGATCGCCGAACTCAACGCCCTCAACGCAAGCATCGCCATGTTGCGCTACAAGCAGCACTGCGGATTTTACGCGCACGCGCTGCCGGCCTATCAATTGCTGATGAACACCGTCATGCCACACCTGTTTGCGGAGCCCCTCGAGTGACGGAACTCCGCCTCGAGAAGGTCCGCTACGTTCCCGGGGAGCCGGAGGCCGGTGTTTTGTACGTCTCCGACGAGTACAAGATCGCCGTGCACCTGTGCGCCTGCGGTTGCGGCAGCAAGGTCCCGATTCCCCTCGGGCCGGCCGGGTGGAGTGTCAGGGAGCGCGATGGAAAGCCTACCGTCTGGCCGTCAATCGGCAACGGACAGCTGCCCTGCCGGTCTCATTACATCATCACTGACGGAAAGATTCATTGGGCGCCTTCCATGAGCGCTGCCCAGGCCGTGACCGCCTTGCAATACGACCACCGTAGGCGCGAAGCCTACTATCGGACGCCGAGGTGGTGGATACGGGTATGGAAGACGGTTCTCGGATGGATTGGCCTCGGCTAGCCGTTGCCATCAGGGCACGCAGATATCTATGACCTAAAGCGGTTCGCGGCTGCGGTGAATGCTGCAAGGCTTGTGCCGATCCGCACTTTCTTTCCGGAGCGCTTCAAGGAGCTGTTCCAGAACGTCGCCCGTACCGAAGATGGGATTTGGCAGGAGGTTTGATGGCAAAGGGTCCGGGCGTCCTTGTGCGAGGTTTGAGCGAAAAGAAAATCGAATCCTTGTGGGCTTTGACGATGCGGCCGGAAGGGCATTGGTGGCAGGACCTTCCGCGATCCTGGGCGCCGTCGGGAGCGCCGCTGGAGGGGCACCGACAGCTTGGAGGGGCACCGACAGCTGCGACTGGCGGTCCGCGACGAATACCTCAACTTCTATCATTGCGGACAATCAGTCGCCAGAGTGTCCCTAGACAGGATGGCACGGCCCAGGCTGGAGGTGCACCAAGTACGTTTTCGACGACGTGCCCGGCCAAGCGTACATGACCCTGTCCGACGGGACCGTCCGCTACAGATCGGGAAACAATAGCGAAGTCCCGTACCAAGGGCTTCAGACCATAGCGGCCTGGATCAGGCGAGCGGATAAATATTCCGGTTATGAAAAGTCCGGCATGGAATGCGTCGTCGCGGCAAACGACGTCGTCATAGATCTCGAGATGGGAATTCCTTGGTGGCCGGAACAGTCGACGGGCGCGGGCACACCGGAACGGACAGGCAAATACGCTCCACGCATGGACATGGTAGCATTGGAGGATGGCCCTGGCGGACGCATCGATATCGTTTTCTGGGAGGCGAAAACTCTGGGCGACAGCAGGCTGCGCAGCAGGAGCAATCCAGAGGTCATCCGGCAGCTGCAGGTTTACAACAAGTACCTCAGCCGCCCCCGCCTACCGGGACGCGGCTTCCGCAGCCTATGTCGAGACGTGCAAGCTTTTGGAGACCATCCATCAGATGGCTGCGGGGCTTCGCAGAGAAACAGCGCTCCCGCGGCTCGGCAACATTGTGTCCCGGATTGCGGCGGGAGCCGAAATTCCTGTAGTCGATTCGATGCCGAGGCTGTTGATATTCCCCTCCGAGTTTGGAAGCGGGAAAATTCGAGCGGCAGGTATCAACCTGGAGCAGCCACCTTGCGAGACTCCGGAGCGCGTTCCCTGTCTACTGCGTCGACGACCCGAAAACTGCCGCCCTGGTTCGTCATACTCTTTAGCCCGCTGGGCCGACCTTGTTGGCATCGCTGTCCTCGTGGAAGGCGATCGAGGAATTCGATGGAGGTTTTCGCGTTGCCGAGAGCGTCCCTATGGCTTCGGCCCAATTGAATACGCGCCTTAGACCTTGCGGCCTCAACTGGAACATCCGCTTCGGGCTCGGGCACCGCAAGCGACGGGTGTTCAAGTCGTCTCCTAGCGCGGTCTCATGGGCAGATTTACGTCCACGGTCTTCGCTGCACCCGGATAGATAATCTCCGCTGACCTCACCCATTTTCCGAGTTCACCAATATAATGATTGATCGATGGGCTGGATCTTAACGCCTCAATCGTCGCGAGAAGCTCAAGGTAGACGTGGTTCAATTGAACTTTCTCCCTTCGAGAGCTCTCAATGGTGATCGACATGTGCGACCAGGCTCGATCAATTGCCTGTTCGCTTGCGTGCTTCCGACGATCTGAGACGTGAGCGGCCTTCTTGTCCGCTACGTATTTAATGACTTCTCGCCTTCGCACCGGTGTCCCCAAAACCGCAATCGCGAGGCCTTCCAGATACTCGGAAAGAGAGACATCGGCATTGTCGCGATAGCTCCAGATGGCTCCAGCCAACGGTGGCACCCCCTTCACGGAGAACTCAGCGGCCACACCTTCAAGGCGGTCCCCGGCCCAAGGATAGTTGCCGCACGTCACCAGCACGGCAGGATGGATCGGATTGAAATCCAGCATCCGCGCGCGAACTCTCAACTCAGTGCTCGGCGGCAACAGGCGCCCCATATTGAACAAGTCCTTCTCGGACAGCAGGCGTCGCAAAATAGTGCTTCGCGCCCGGATTTCGGCAGGCACCTCCGCCAGGTTTTCCGTCATCTCTTTGGTGACGAACCGAAAATCTTCCACCGTGATCCGCGCCAGATCGAAGTCTGCTTCCGAGAGGACGCGGTCCGGGGATTTCAGCCGAAACTGCGGCTTCAGCAAATACGAGAACAATGGGGTGGCGGAATTGTTCATCACGGGTCATTCGATTCCGGCGTTTGTTACGAGAGAGAGAGGGCAGTGACCAGAGTGGTGTCGTGGCGAGTTTTATCGAACCAGCCCTCCAGGTTGGCGACGGCTAGTCTACAGGCTCGGCCCATTGTGCAAGGGCAAACATGGTGGCGAACAGGATCGTCATCGTTGCCGCGACGATGCAGCCTACGCCGGTGAGATCCCACACAGGCACGACCAACTCTTGGAGCACGCGCGACCTTGGATGGTTTAGGTAGACGGAGCAGCCTATAGCAAAAATACCAAGGATCACCGTTATCAGCAGCAACTTCAACGCAGTGGTCATTAGCCTGTCGGCGGCCCTTGTTCGGAACAACAGTGCGCAGGCGATGGCCAGGAAGGATGCGATGGCAATGCCGGTCTGCTCTGCGTGTCCAGCATATTGAGGTCGCAGGATCGATGTGCCCGTGAACACATCAAACCACGCTGTGACAAATGAGATGATCAAACTAGGCGTGACACTGGCGAGCGTTCCGAGAAAACCCGAGATCTTCATTTTTTGGGTTCGCCGAACAGGGGCATTGGAATCGCCGACAACAGACGGTCCTTTTTGTCACGGAATTCATAATAGGCGGGCACCGGGGCCCAGCTTTTGAAATCGCCGGTCACGTTCCATTCGACCGACCCGTCGGCAGACAGCGGCACGCCATCCTTGTTGGTCGCAAAGAATGCCGGAGCGAAAAACTGCTCCTGCTCGGGGAATCTCGGCACGACCTTCACATCGTCGATATTGCCCTTCGTCCGCCCCGCATACTGTTTCGCGGAGTACGAAAAGAACGTCTTGAAGTGCCTCGTCCCCTCGGTGCGGAGTCCTATCCTCCCCACTAGCTCCAGCATGGAGTCATGGGAATTGTCAGGATCACTGGGAAAGAAGATGCGCACTTCGTCCGTCCAGCCTTTTGGGGGGAGCTCGCCATCCGAAGAGCTTACCTGCTTGGCCGTTGCGCCATGCCTGCAGAAATCGCCTTCGTCGTTGCGCTCATCGTCGCGCGCTGTCCCCATGAACTGCGCAGGCGTGCGCTCGCCGCTGTGGCCGTACTCGATACAGCCGTTGATCGGCCTGGGATTCAGGTCGTCGCTCATCCGCGGTGTCTTGGCCTCTTCCGTCGCTGGAACGTACGACTGGAAAGGGCCTGCTATGAACCACGTCACCATCAGGTCGCTATTCGGGTCGAGGTTGGAGACGCAGGACACATAGCGCCGCATGTTGTCCACCGTCTCGACCCAGGAACTGGTAAGAAAGTTGAAGTTGCCTACATGGTGAGGCTGTGGGGCATCACCATCCTTGCAATCCTTTGCCTGAGTAGCCGGAGCCGGAAAAATACCCGAAGCCAAGACCAAAGCCAGTATAGAAAGCCGCGAGCAGTACATTTGTCTTCCCCCTACCTGGCGGATCAATGTGCCAGAACGTGCGAAAACTGCAATCTTGCTTGACCTTCATCGACAAGCGGACGCGTGCCGCCACCTCCCTTCCGTCACGCGAAGGACCCAGACGGCGTGCGTGGCGCAATCTTCTATCTGACGAGCGGCGAGATCGCGTGGATTGTCCCGCCGTGATGGGATCATCTATTCGTCGAGCGCGGCGCTGGCGCCATCGATATCTGCAAACCCTGGGATGATGTTACCGGCCAGCAGCTTCTCCTTCGACAGCAGCCCGGCGTCCTCGAGCGCCTCGAAATCCGGCAGCTGGCGCAACGTGTCGAGCCCAAACTGCGACAGGAAATTTTTCGTCGTCACATAGGTGTAGGGCGCGCCCGGTTGCGGCGAGCGCGGCCCGGAGGCGATGAGGTCCTGCGCCCGCAGCACGCCGATGAGATCGCGCGACACCTCCTTGCCGAAAAAGCTCGACAGCTCGCCACGCGTGATCGGCTGGAAATAGGCAATGCACATGAGGACAAGCGCCTCCGTCTGCGTCAGCTCTTTTGCACCCTCCGCCGCCGGCGTGCCGAAGGCGACGTGGATGGCGTCGGCAAAGACCTTCTTGGTCCGGTGCTGCCAGCCGCCAGCGACCGCGACCAGTTCGTAAGGGCGGCCGGCGAGCTCGGCGCGGATGTCGTCGATGATCAGCTCGAGATTGCAGTTTCTTCCCACCACCCGCGCGAGGACACTACGTGTCACCGGTTCATTTGCCGCAAAGATCACAGCCTCGACCCGGCCCATCCACTCGCGCCAGCGCAGCTCGGCCGGCAAATGTTCGAGTTCCGTGTCCAGCAACGGCGGCTGATCGTTTGCTTTGCGGCGAGCAGACGCTTCGCTCATCGCTACAGTCCAAACAGCCGGAAGCTGGGGCGGCCGGAGAGCTCGCGCACGACCTCGAGTTGCTGCAGCCGCTCGAATAGGCGTCGAGCCGCAAAACGCGACAGGTTCTTGGTCGTCAGCGAGCCAGAAACAGCATCGTCGTCGAGCAGTCTTTGGATGACATCGCCGGCCCCCTTTGCTCTGAGCTTCGGCGCCAAGGTAATGAGCCGTTCGGCCCGACGGCCAATCTCGGTTGCCAGCCGGCAGGCCTCCGCCGCCGCGTGGGCCAGCGCCACGCAGACCGCCCGCTCAAAGCTTTTTTCCCCGGGGCGGATGCGCTTGCTGCCGGACTCGGCGCGAAAAGGCGGTGCAAAGGCCTGCGTCATCGACAGTGGCAGCGGCCGCGGCCAGCGCAGGCTTTGCGCCAGCACCAGGTCGGCAAGCCACCAGGCAAACAGCTCGGCATCGGGCCGCATGGCGACCGTGTGAGCGGCGATCGCCGCGGCGGCGAATGGCGCCGGCCGCGACGACCGCGCCAGTTTTTCGATCTCCGTGCAGAGCGCCGCAAGCGCGGCGCCGTCCCAGGCGAACCCGAGCATTTCGACAATCTTGGCAAGCCGGTCAGGGGTAGCGACGGGCGGCTGCGCGGAAAACTGCCGCCAGGCACCAAGGATCGCGCCGGCGGGACCGGGATCGGCGCCGGCTCGGCGCAGGTGCCAGGCATCGCGCAACGCGGCTTCGTCCTCGGCGCGGCCAGCCAGCCGCATGCTGGCGGTGGCACATTTCAGCGCCAGCCGCTGACGCCAAGCCCCGGCCCAGGCAGGCTGCGCCCGGGCGAGCATGTCGAGCGTGCCCAAGGCGGCGCCGGCCTGGAAGGCGGCGTAGGCGTCGCTGGGCGCGCCGCCGGCGGCGAGCGCCCAGGCCGGAACGGCGGGCGGCGCGGAGGAGCTGGCGGTCGCGGGATCGAGGCGAATCATGATTTGGAGCGTAAAGCGCTCGTGCGCTTTGTGCCATAATTTTCGCGCCAAAACGCACAGCCTGTCGGCAACATAAAACGAATGATAATGTTGCCTTATCGTTCGTTTTGCTCTCTATAGAGCGAATGGCCTCTCTCGTCGATCAAAACCCCGAAAATCACGTCGCGCCACCCTCCGCACCGTCCCACAGCACGGCAGCGCAGGACGATGTTTCGTCCGCGAGGCTGTCGGTGGAGCCCGACGCGCCCCGCGCCGACGACTTGCCCGACATCATCGACGTCGTCATGGCCATGGGCACGACGCCGGAAGAACCGCCGGCCAAAGCCCCCTCCCCTCTTCCGGCCGTCGCCAATCCTCGCCTGCCGGCGCATCTTGAGGCGCTTGCTGGCCGCGCCCGTGACTATGTCGAGGCGGCAAGCGCGGCCAACACCCGCCGCGCCTACGCCGCAGACTGGAAGCACTTTTGCGCCTGGTGCCGCCGGCAATATTTTGACCCGATGCCGCCGGATCCGCAGATGGTCGGGCTCTACATCACGGCGCTGGCTTCTGGGTCTGGAGGGGATAAAAAAACCGTTGCGACGATTGAACGGCGTCTGTCCTCGCTGACCTGGAATTATGCCCAGCGCGGTCAGCCGCTGGACAGAAAAGACCGGCATATCGCCACTGTGCTGGCCGGCATTCGCAACAGCCACGCCAAGCCACCTGTGCAGAAGGAGGCCATTCTGCCCGAAGATCTCATTGCCATGCTGGAGACGCTCGATCGAGGCACGCTGCGCGGCTTGCGCGACCGCGCCATGCTTTTGCTTGGCTTTGCGGGCGGACTTCGCCGCTCGGAGATCGTCGGGCTCGACGTGGCCCGTGACCAGACCGAAGACGGTCGTGGCTGGATCGAATTCTTCCCTGGCAAAGGCGTCCTGGTCACGCTGCGCGGCAAGACCGGTTGGCGCGAAGTTGAGATTGGCCGCGGTTCGGCGGACGCCACCTGCCCTATCGTGGCCCTGGAGGCGTGGCTGAGACTGGCACGAATAGGCTATGGGCCGCTGTTTCGCCGTGTCACCGCCCAAGGCAAGGCGGTCGGCGCCGAGCGGCTCAACGACCAGGAGGTGGCACGGCTGGTCAAGCGCGCGGCACTTGCTGCCGGCGTGCGGGGTGATCTGCCGGAAGGCGAACGCGGCCAAAGGTTTTCGGGACATTCGCTGCGAGCCGGTCTGGCCTCCTCAGCCGAGGTCGACGAGCGCCATGTGCAAAAGCAGCTCGGCCACACCTCGGCTGAAATGACCCGCAAATACCAGCGCCGTCGCGATCGGTTCCGCGTCAATCTCACCAAAGCGAGCGGGTTGTAGCAGGAAAAGCGCCCTCCCCTGCCCCGAACCAGATGTCCAGAAAGACCAGATGACGATCTGGTTTGAGTTGGCGCCGCAAGCCGCCAAACTCGTTAAAGGGCCGTCATAGCCAGGATAGCTGGTCTTTCGGCAACCGTCCGCTCGGATCGAATACCGTCACCTTGTGCGGCAGATCTGGCCCCCAATCCCAAAGCACGAGATTGCAATCTTCTGCCTCGGCGCCCGGCGCAAAGCTTGGCACCAGAATGCCGGCAATGCCTCGAGAACGCAGGCGGTCATGGACATCCCATGAAGCCGGGCGTTCCCCGTTGCTGAGCGCCGTCGCCCAGGCGCACGACACCTCGTCGAGCGTGACGGACGCTTCTCCCCTCCCCTTCCCCGTTGTCAGGTCCACAATGGCCTCGCAATCAACCTCGTAGGAACACAGCACGCACGGATCGATCCGATGCGCGAAGCCCTGATTGGCTTCCTTGACCGCCGTCATGATGGTCAGGGCCAGGTAGAGTGCGGGCACACCTTTGGGATTAAAGCGCGCACCCCTGATCGCGGCTCCCTCACCGGAAGTCGGTTTGAAAGCCCAACGCGGATCATGTGCCCTGTAGCAGGTTCCAACGAACCTCAAGCAAAGCCGCCAAGCGCCATGTGATCGAGATAGTCACGAACGGCACCAGCCTTGCCCTCTTTCACGAGCGCTTCGGCGGTGCGCCCTCCGAATGCCGCAAGCGGCTGGGCTCGATACCACGCCATCGCCTGGTCCTTTCCCCCCGCCCAATCCGTCACGCGGCTGATGATCTCAAGCATCTCACGAAGTCGCCCCTGTGTTTTGGCGGCGCGGCTGCGCTCCAATCGATAAAGGGTCTCGCGAGCAAGGCCGGCCGTCTCGGCCAATTGGCCCTTGGACATTCCAAAGCCATCCGCCACCTGGTCGACAGCAATGTTCCCGGCCGGATCCATATAAAGCAAAACCAACGGTTCATTCGGGGCGATTTTTCTGAGTGCGTGGCCCACAGCTTACATCCTGTCATATCAGACGTCACAATTACTAGGCAAAACATAAGGCACTTTACCGTTAGCATCAAGTCTCGCAACCGAGGCGACCACCGACGAGGCTGTTGGATGGCCCGCTCGCGGCTGATCAAGAGCATTCCCCTGCCTCGACTTACGACGTGACAGCACGTGACCCAGTACACCGGCTAAACAGCTTGGCCTTGAGCGGGATTGATCAACGACCAGGCCCGTCCCTCCCCAATCAATCCCAGCCTTTCCGTTTCATGCTGAGCCGCAGTGCCTCGCTGATCTCAGCGGATCTTGGGCCGCTGGCCGGCCCATCCTGATGCGCGCTGTCCTTCCAGAGCGGCTTGCCGGCGTTCTGGCTGGTCTTTGCATCAAGCCTTGCACGCAGCAGCGCCATGACCATCGGCCACACCGAAAACTGGCCGTTGCGAGCCCGCTCCGTCAGGTTCCTGAGATAGCCGCCCCGACTGTTGATCTGGTCGGTTCGCTGCAGCATCGCAGCTATCGTGATAGCCGCGTTTTCAGGCCCCATCACCTGGACCGCCTCCTGCCATGCGCTGGGGCTGACCCCCATATGGGGCCGGGCAAGTTCGGCCGCCGCAACAAAGTCACGCCAGGATCGAATCTGGGCGCCGCGGCCCATGTTTAGGATTTCCGGACATGCGTCCAGCACCATTCCCAGAGGCAACTCCCGTTTGGGCAGGCTGTGAACATTGTTGTCGGACCCGGCACTGCCGCTCGCTTCTTTTTCGTTTTCCTGGCGATCTTCAGTTTCATCGTTAGAATGAGAGTTTGGGTTTGAATTCTGTATGTGGCGCTCGGAATGGGACTCATTGGCGTTCATATCTTGTGATTTAACGAATGTTTCCAGCAGCTGATGCACTTCGGCCCAGATGTCCTCCAACTCGTCGGCAACCGACTCCAGCAACTGGCGTGAGGCTGTCCGCGGCAATCGAGCGACCGCCGCCTCATACCGCTTCTGAAACCGGCGCCAATCACACGGAACCTGTTCATTGAGCCCTGCATCGATCATCTTGACGATGTCGCGCCGGCAGATGGTGAGACGCTCCTTGACCAGCCTGTAGGCCTTCCGCTCGGCTTGCACGGCGGCCGCCAACTGCTTGAATTCCTCGGCACGAGCCACGATTGGCGCAAGGTCGAAGCCATAGGCCTGCTCGATCTGCCCGCCCTCCCCCTTGCGAGCAAAGCGTTTGCCATTCGGGCTGTCACGACGGATCACCAAGCCACACGTCACAAGGACGGACAGGTGGCGCCTAAGCGTCGCCGGCGACATGCCGTTGGCACGCCGGATCAGCTGCTCATTGGAGGGGAACACGACCAGGCCCCCCTCCCCGGAAAGATCGTCCTCGCGGTGAAACGACAGCAGCGCATTGAGGATCGCCAGCGAACGATCGGTCGCGCCTATGGCGTCCCTGGCCTCTGTGATGTCTCGAAAGGCCTGCCATTTGGGCACAGCCGCCGTTCGGTCGATCGCCTTTGCACCTGCCTGGCTTGCCATCTGAGCAAGCGTCAGTGGCCGCCGCCCAAATGGCGTCGTTGAGATATGCGTAACCATTTTCCCTTTGCCTCTAGTCAGACAAAAGAAATCTGCTCGCCAAACGACGCCTAATAGCACTTGACAGTGATTCGCGGATTTGCGATTCTCGGCTTGCTACAGACCTGAGAAGGGCTTCCGTGACGGTGACGTTCGGGGGCCTTTTTCTTTTGCGGTTCAGTCTCCTGTTGTCTTCCTGGATTCCGTCTCTCGGAACGCCTCGAACAGTTCCTCGAGCCTGCCGGTAATGAAAGCACCGAACGCCGATGCCTCTCTGGATTTAAAAGCCAGGGTGAAAACCTTCCCGGTATCGGTGATCCTTGCCTTTACGGAATTGTCTTTTGTCGCCCAGGCCCTTTCCACGGCCCTCGTCGGCGTCGATTTCGCACCGTGGACGGTTGCCGCCAGCAGTTCATAAAGGGCCTGGAACCGCGCATCGCTGCCGGCTTGCTGGAACTGGGCGGACTGGACATGCGCCTGCGCCCTGGCGGCATTGGCCGGATGCTCCATGAGCTTGGCCAACTGCCACCAGCGGTCACGGCCGATCCCCTTGGCCGCCCCGATGGCCATGATGACGGATTCGGAGACGTTGCTCGACACGGACCGCATCTTCGAGAAGGTCGTATCGTCGAGCGCCAAGGCCGATTTAACGATATCGGCCGAATAGCCCTGCTTGAGCAGGCGCTCGGCAAACAGCGTCCGCTCGACAAAGGACAGGTTGGCGCGAGCCGCATTCTCCTGGCCCTGGGCGACGACGTGATCGCGATCGTCCATTTGCTTGACAACGGCTCGCACTGGGCGCCCCAACGCACGTGCGACCCTGACGCGCCGATGCCCGAACACTGTCTGGTAGCGCCCGGGGGAAGCCGGATGCGGCCTGACCAGAATGGGCGAATCCTGTCCGCGCTCCTGGATCGCCCGCACCAACTCGGAGAATTCCTGCTCATCCTCGCCAATCCGGTCCGACACAAACGAGGTGTCCACCAGCTCTGGGTCGAGATCGACAACCGAGCTTTTCGACAGCTCTTCAAAGGACTGCATGATGGATCGCGACGCGCCGCGAACAGCGTAGCTCGCCACATCCCTGGTCTGCTCCACCGCAGCGGACCCCATCACGCTATCGAAAATGTCCTTGCGCGCCATTCAGCCCCTCCTCAAATCAGCTACCAGTCTGATTTTGTGGACAAAAATCTGCGTTTTTACTGCAGTAAAATTCATCGCCATCACGCCCTCCCCCACGCGCGATGGACGAGCGAGACGATTTCGGAATTGACCGCATCAAGCGATTCCATCGCCCGATCGTAGGTCGTGCGCGTGAACGAAGATTTCTCGACCTCGTAGAGCGTCTGCTTGGTCAGCCCGGCGTCCGATATGGCAGTCGACTTCAGCATCGGATGCTCAAGGATCTGGCCGGCCAGCATCGATTGCATGAAGCCTACCATCTGGGCCTGCGGAATGTCGGTGGGCTCGTAACGGGTGATCAGATACCTGAACCAGTCGAGTTGGATCTCGGCTCCGGCTCCCTTGATGGTTTTTAGGATGCCGCCGAGCATCAGCAGAAACTGGCTCATGGACATGAGATCGAGCATTTGCGGATGAACCGTAATCAGCACCGACGTCGCTGCCGACATGGCGGTCAAGGTCAGATAGCCGAGCTGCGGAGGACAGTCGACGACGACGACGTCATAGCGATCGTCGACGTCGCTCAAGGCCCTGGCTATGCGCAAGAAGAACTGGCGGCCGGCATTGGATGATTTGTCCTGCATTGCCAACGGCGTATCGTACTCATATTCCTGAAGTTCGAGATTTGCAGGAACAATGTCGAGGCCGGGGAAATTCGTCGGGACGATGACGTCGGCTATGGACCTACGCTCCGCATCATAGCGGATCGCCTCATAGAGCGAGAGGTTCCGGTCGAGTTCCGGCTGGAAGCCGTGGAGTGCCGACAAAGACGCTTGCGGATCGAGATCGATGGCAAGCACGCGATGGCCGGTAAGTGCCAGGTGCTGGGCGAGGTGAGCCGCGGTCGTGGTCTTACCGCTTCCTCCCTTGAAATTGACCACCGCGATGACCTGCAGCTTATCTCCAGGCTTGCGGTGCGGGACGTATTTCTTAACCTCCGTCCTGCCATGCTGGTCGAGGAAATGGCGAAGCTCCAGCATCTGGTCGGCCGTATAAGAGCGTCGACCCGACTGCGCTTGTTCGGGCAGGGGCCCCTTGCCTTCGAGATGGAGGCGCTTCAGATTGTTTTGCGACACACCAAGATAGTGCGCTACCTCGGCCATGGAGAAGGTGCGCAGGGTCTTCGTGGCGTTCGGAGGAAACTTCTCCATGCGCAGCTGATTGAGCCGACGCGATATCTCCGCCCCGTGCTCGAGGATCTTGTCGTCAAACTCAAAGCTGGGCAACCGCATCGCGATGTTCATACTTCCGGAAACCTGAATTGGCGCTTTTTGGTGGGAAACAGACCAACAACCGCCATTAAGCTCCGATTCGCCATCCCGAGCAAGAGCTTTTGGGTTAACAGGAGGTTAACGGCCCGAGCGGTCAACACGCCGGTAAAAACGTCTGCTGGAGAGAGCTACCACGCTGTTTCGATTTAGGTTTTTGTGGAAATTTACTGCAGTAAAGTACAAACAGTAAAGTTGCCACCACTGTCGCTGCAGCGGCGGGAAAACGGGAGTCATTCGACCCCGGGGGCGAGATATCTGTGCATGGGGCCGGGGCCTTGGTGTCAGTCAGCCGCACCCATGACCTGGCGGCCAGGCGTGTTGATCAGCAGCAGCCCTGCAAGTTCACGGCTGACTGGCCCAAGCGCCTGGCATAACGCAGCGCCAACGCGTGCCGGACGGCCATTCTATGCCAGGCGCGCCGCTGGCGACAAGCGGCTGCTGCCAGGGCGACGGCTGCTGAGACGGTCATGAGCGCCAGCCCCGCCGTGTCATAAGCCAGCGCATCGCGCAGGTTAAATGGCGTTGTAGTGACCAAATGCGATTACCGGCTCGTAGACGATATAGGACCTGGTGATGGCTTCCTTGTGCCTCCTTAACCCTGTCATCTGCGATGCCCAGGACAAGCTGTTGCTGCTCGAGTCATTGGCCTCATCCAGGGCCTCTGGCCCGCGTTCGCGTTCTCGGCTCTGAGCAGCCAGCTTACAAGACACTGGCGCTGTGATGCCGAGCCTCAATCGGAAGAGCCGCTAGTCGACGGCATATTCGGTCCGGGCATTGTTTGGTCTCCTCGAGCGTCGAGCGGAGCTGGTGAAAAGCAGGCTGCTCACGGAAAGGATCACGAGGAGCGCGCCACTCGCCATCCATATCGACGGAACCTCCGCAAGAAAGGCCCAGCCGAGCAACACAGCGATGATGGGGTTGACGAAGGTATAGGTCGCTACGAAGGTCGGCGTGACTTTGCGGAGCAGCCAGATGTAGGCGGCAAAGGCGATCACCGTTCCGGCAACGGTGAGGTATGCCCACCCAGCGACCGACAACGCCGTGATCGAGGAGGGGTGAACAAGGCTCACTTCGCCCTTGGCGGCACCGACAACCGCCAAGGCAGCGGCGCCAGCCCACAATTCGATGATAGACATCACCAATGGGCTGCTGGACGTTGGGGACTGTTCGGATACCACCGTTCCGACGCTCCAGGACAGGGACGCGCCAAGCAGCAAGAAAATGTCGATGAAGTGCACCGCCCCGATTCCGCCACCGCCTTCTTCCCAGGCTATCAGCGAAACGCCAACGACACCGGGGACGAGAAAGGTCAGTGACAAGGGGCTTGGCCGATCGGGACGTCGGAGGCCTGTCTGAAGCGCCGCAATCCACAAAGGAATGGTCGCCAGCATGATTGCGGCCAGGCCTGTTGGAACACGCTGCTGAACGTTGGCAAGGATGCCGTGGCATCCGACGAAGAAAAGTAATCCGCATATGACGCCGTATAGCAGGGACCTCCTTGACGGAGGCTTCGCACCGGATGCTGCGGCAAAGATGAAAAGGATCAGACCACCGACCAGGCAGCGCGCCGCGATCAGCAGGAATGGCGGCAGTGATTGCAGGGCCAGCGCCAAGGCCAGGTAAGTCGAGCCCCAGATGAAGTAGATGGCGCCGAAGGCAGCTATCAGGAGAAAGCTTGCGCTGGGGAGCTTCATAGGCGTAAAACCTCTTATGAGGTTAGAATTCGGAGATCGCGCTTGGGTTCCCCGCACAACCTGAAAAAGCGGCAGCCGACCGATGTCGCGAAGGAGGATCTAGCGATCCGCTTTGTCAACACGGTCGCCTGGCGCCTGCGGCAAGCCACTGAGGAGCGGCTTCCCACGCCCGCGGCACTGCTGGATTGGCTTGATGAAAACGGCGTGCGCATTTCCAACGATTCTGCTGAACTCACGCGGGGGAGGGGAGGGCACTTTCAAGGGGCCCAAACCGCATATGCAAGCGCCATAGCGCTGCGCGAGACGATCTATGCACTCCTGGTGGCACAGATCAGAAATGTCAGTCCCGTTGCCGACCACGTCCAGGCATTCAATCGTTTTCTGCATCACAGGCCAGCCGCTTTGCTGGAATGGCGTGCCGGGAAATTCGGCTGGAACGGCTCGCATCCAAATGAACTCGATTTTTGCACGCCGATCGCCATCTCCGCGGCTGAACTCATGACCGGCCCGCGGGCAGGACGGGTCAAGCAATGTGCCGACGATCGCGGCTGCGGCTGGTTGTTCATCGATGAGAGCCGGGCGCAAAACCGTCGTTGGTGTTCCATGGGAGACTGCGGCAACCGCGCCAAGGCGTCGCGCCATTATGCCAGGATCCGCGAGACCCGAACCGGGAACTGACGCCATGGCAGCCATCCACAGATGTTGCTGTAAAAGCAGGTGGCCCTGAGTCACGCCTATCATAGCGTCAACTGTAGCGGGCCTTTTCGCCACAGTTCAGTGACAGGATACCAGCTGGCATCGGGTTTGCCGGAGGGGTGTAAGGTCGTATCCTACATCGCGCAAGCTGGATCAGACACTATGTGCAACGACTACGAGCAACACATTCTGTGGGCTGAATACTGCAAGATGATGCAGAGGCTCGAACTCGGGATGCCTACCGGGCAGAGCGAAGGCGATCTGCCCGAGTTCGACGACATCAAGATCAACGATGTCGGCCCGGTGATGCGCGCCGCCGGCAATGGCATCGAACTGGTGCCTATGAACTTTAGCTTCCCGCCATCGAGCCCGCGCGGCGGACCGGTTTTCAATTTCCGCTCCGAAGGCCGAAGCTTTGCCAATAGCAACCGCTGCCTCATTCCGGCCTCGGCATTCTTCGAGTTCACGGGCAAGAAATATCCGAAGGCCAAACATCGCTTCACAATGAATGATGAGCCGTTCATGGCGATCGCCGGCATCTGGCGGGAAGGGCAGGGCGGAGCGCCAGCGGCCTTCACGATGCTGACAACCGGTCCCGGACCAGACGTTGGGCCCTATCACGACCGGCAGATCGTCGTGTTGAGCCCGCATAACTGGGCGCACTGGATCTACCTTACCAAGACCGAAGCGGAGCTGCTTCAACCGTCGCCTGCAGGCACACTGCATGTTGAAACGGTTCGGCCAGGAAGCGACTGATGAGCGCTGCTGGCGGGGCCCAGATTGGAGCCCCTGCTGTTCGGTGACAGGCCCACGACTGCGTACAGGCGCGGCGTCAGCCAGCCTGGTTGGCGGTGGCATTTTCTTTCCAGCCGTGGCGCAGACCAGCCCGGCCAATGCCGGAGAGCACGGCGACCGACAGCTACACCACGTTCGGGACACGATCCAGCCAGCGTGCATCGGCGGGCCTGATCGTCACGGAGGCGACGCAAATGTCGCCTATGGAAAAGGGTAGCAGATCGCGCGCTCAAAGCCCGTCGTCGTTGCGTTTCTTTCCCTTGCCTGCAAAACAGCTTCTGGGGGCGAATCCGGTTACCTGGGTCTCGAACCCGCACTAGAGGGAACATTCTGCCTGACAGTAAAATTGTTTAGCGATACCAGAAATGTCGTGCGGAACGATGAACAGACGATCTGCTTGGCGGATTGGAGCCATCGGCATCGGGGGACATTGAGTCGCCGGGTCTGAGATAAAGCGCATTGGTATTCGAGGAAACCTGATGTACCAAGAAACAACATATTGCTCGGCCTGGCCTTTGGCGTTTCCTTGGCACTTGTGCTTAGCGTCATTGAGTGCAGCCCTAAAGTAAGTTCAGCATCGCTATGTCCGCAGACGAGACCAAAAGAGCCAAACTCGAACGCCTGATATCATCCGTACCGAAGCACGAATTCGAGTTTCTGGTGAAGCTCGGAAAGCTCAGCAGGCAAGAAGCACAGGCGCTCGTCGAGAAGCACAATGGCGATCGCGCCCGGATATATGCTGACTTGGCGGCCAAAAGAACATTCAGATGGTAGGGACACATTGCCTGCGAGTTCCTCTAAGTCGAGCACGACGCCGACCCTGGGACGGCAATCTTGCGCCATCCCCATTCTCTCTACTCCAGCGTCGCTATATGGCGGTATGACGGCACCACCTAACGCATGACGAAACGGCTAGGGCCGCCGACGAGCCCTGCCGACCTCCCGCTCCGGACGGCTCCAGCTCGCTGCCGCGAGGGGAGGGATCGTGCTGTATCGAGTCGCCGCGGTCGGCATTCCCACGCTGCTCTAGCATGCCGTCCTTCAGCCTCTGCGTTCCGCTCTCCAAACAGGTCTGAACAGCAAGTCCGCAATGCTCGGTTTGCACTCGATCCCTCCCGGTCCCGGCGATGGTGGTGGTCGTCCGATAGGCTTAATTGCGCTGTAGCTAATATAAGATATACCAAGCCTTGCGGGAGGCCCCCCGACCGCGATGGCCGGTGCGGCCCGCATCCCAACATCCCAGACCGCGCCGGCCATTCCAGCTCGTGTCCAATGAGGGGATGTAGCTCGCGCTAACAAAAGCTGCTTGCATGTGGATTTGACAGCCCCGCGATGAGCGTGCCGCGCGCCGGAGGCATCGGCGCTGCGCCATGCTTTGGTGGCGGACACCCAACGTTTGCCTCAAAGGGCTACGATGAGGGTTTGCAGGCTAGCAGCTAAAGGGAGATGGAAATCACCCAGGCGCCGGCGCCGCGGAAGGATGGGCGGTCGAACACGCAAGGGTGCGGGGAGCCGGCCCGGCGGAATCCCTGGGAAGGGTCAGCCGGCGCCCAATGGCCGTGCAGAGCCAGCCCTTTGCCCGCCTTGCTGCCGGACGGCAATGCGCCCCTCGCTCAGGAGGCATCTGGATGCCAAGTTGCTCCTACATACAGATGTCAACTGTTTATATAGCTGCATTCGAAACCCGCATATTCCGTCATGCCTCGTAGATCGAGCACGCGAACACGGCCTTGCCGGAATTCGAGAAATTTACGCTCGCGCAGTTCGCGCAGCATCCTGTTGACATGAATCGGAGTGAGGCCGAGGGCGTCCGCGAGATCGTACTGGGTCAGAGGGCATTCATAGCTATCGCGGGTGACGAAGCCTATGTGTTCCAGGCGCGTCCTCAATTCGAGGAACAGATGTGCGGTCCGCGCCAGGGCACTGCGTCGACCAACATTGGTGAGATGTTCAGCGATGACGGCCCCCTTGTGCCCAAGAGCCGCGACGACCAGGGAGAAAAGATGGGGGGATTTCATGGCTGCGAGCGTAAATGTCTTGGTCGAGGCTACCAAGACGTTCAGTTCGGTTCGAGCAACAAACGTTTCAAGCGCGCCACCCCCGCTCGACCGGGACAGGACGAGATCGCCTTTCAAGGCAAAATCAAGGATCTGTCGCTGCCCCCCTGCAAGTTCGTGCGACAGGCAACCCCAGCCCGACTCGACTATGAATACGCGATCATTGTCCTCACCCTGGCTGAAAATGACCGTCTCGGGTGGATAACGCTTCGGTGTGAACCCCAGCGTCTTCATGAGCGCCGAATCTTCGTCGGCAAGCCTGATATACGATGACCGCTTTTCATTCCCGCCCAAAGACTGTGAAGCGTACAACATCTATAATCCCGCCCGATGTCTTCCTTTCTATCCCCAACGGATCGAATGTACATTAAATTTGGCGTGATGGGTACCTGTGCGACGTCGCAGCTACCAGCATGCGAAAGCAAGCGTTGTACGTCGCAACCCCGCAGCTAGCTTTTATTTCTTGTGAAAGTTTCTTGCATGGAATCGACTATTTCGGCGGCGATGAAGCTGCTGCGATTGTCCACTTGGCCGGCGGCATTCCGCAAGGTATTTGATGCGTCCTTGAGCAACCCTCTTATCTGTCTTGCCGACAACAATTCCGATGCCTCAAGTTCAAGCAGCACCGATTCACTTACGTGCAACGCGGCAAGGGCAACAGCTCGAGGCCTGGTGGCTAGTAATTTCAAGAGATCACTGCTGGGCCTAGTACGCGATTTCTTTTTTGCCATAGTATGCTTCTCAACTGTCCGGACAAGAAGGGTGTTTGGACTCACATCACCTCGCCTTGGCGATTTTAATCGCGATCCGCGGCGACAAACGAGATTGGAAAAGCTCAATCTGTGCGTCCCTTTAGACATATTGTAAGCATGCTATCCCGGTTTGGAGCCACGACACAGAGGCAGGCATACCGAATTAGCCGTAGCTTGCCCTTCCACCTTGGGACACCACGATACCGCCGTCGCCGCTGAGACGTCGCATCGGAGAACGGCGACAAGTCGTTCATCAGAGAAACCATGGTCACTCCCCAGCTCACGGGGTCGCCGCTTGCCGTCCGGGACGGGTCTCGCCACCTTCGATCGGGCGCGTACATCGCTGGCCTGCCACGCTGTCGAATTCTTCCATACCCAGCCGGATGAATAGTGTAGGGCAGACCGTGAGGCTTAGCCCAGAGCCCGCGCGGCGACGCTCTCACCCATGCCCAAAGCCGGCATCGGGAAAGATTCGATCTGCCCTTCGGTCTTGTCCAAATATTGCATCAAGGCCGTCACCAAGTGGTAGAAAATGCTGGCGGGAACCTCCGTCGCCTGTGATCTTCCGCGCTCGTCAATTCTGTCGATCCACAAGCCAAGGGGGGCGGGATCGATATGCCATCGAAAGAGGCGGGCAACACGGGCCTCTATCTCTGGTTTCAAATCAGGCCCGCCTATGCCGTCCAAGGCTATGGCTGCCTTGATAGCCTCGCATTGGGGCCAACTGCGGGAGAGCCGGTCGATGGGCATTCCCTGCCGCGACACAGCCGCGTAAGCCAGACCCGTAGCCCGATTCAAGCCGCTGGCGATCGCGGACGAATAGAGCTTCCGTGCATAACTGGCCAAGTCCTTTTGCCCGCTTTTTTGAGCGAAATCGATGAGAAGCGAGGCCCATTCGAAATGGTGGCCCGGTTCGGTCGACAGGCCTTTTTCTCCAGGCAAAGGTAGCCAGTCGACGTCGAAATTTTCCCCTACCGTCCAGCTCTCCTGGTCGAAGAAATGGCATCTGAAGAGATCGACCACGCGAGCCGACCGGCGCAGATAGGTGCGGTCGCCAGTAACGCCATGCCACGCAAGGAAAGCCTCCAGCATGTGCATGTGCGGGTTCGAAAACCGCATCCCGTTGGAGCCGGAGGTTTCCAGAAAGCCGTTCAGACGGTGGTCTTCGAGATGTGCGTCGATGAAATGGAATGTCTCTTGTGCCAGTCGCAAGGCCTCGCGATGGCCGCATCGATGAGCATGGCAAAGTGCCAGGAGCACGCAGGAATGATCGTATGCGTCCTCCGCAGGGTCAGCCACGCTGCCATTGACATTAAGGGTGCGCACCCAGCCACCACGGGTGGTACGGCCATATTTGGCAATGAAGTCGATGCCGTGGTCGATCAGCTCGTCGGCTGGTCCGGCCCAGCCGCGTTCCTTGGCCACCGCGAAGGCGTAGATCTGGCGAGCCATGGTGCGCATGCGCTTGGGCTTCCCCAGCGGCCTTGTGTCGAAACCGAGCGCCTCGTGAAAGCCGCCGTTCACATCATCGACCCCTACGGTGGACCAAAGCGGCAGGGTTTCGTTGAAGAGCCAATGTTCGACGCGCTTGCGCCAGGAACCGTTGATGATGACCCGGTCTCCCGAGGGTGTGTACTTCGTCTCAAGCCGTCCGCTCTTTTCCAACTGCTCGACGACCTTCTTCACGTTCTGGCTGTGGCTGACAGGGGCGACGAACACCGCGTCCGGTGTCGCTACTACCGCCACCCCCGTCATGCCGATGACGGTCAGCAGCCTGCCTTGGCTTCTAAGGTAGGAGCTGTCGCAGTCCATGGCGACGATGTCGCCCATCACGACATTGCCATTGCCGTCGATCGGACTGGCTTCGAGCAGCGATTGCCACGACCCAAGGTCGTTCCAGCGGAAGGAAGCCGTAACCATGGCAATATCGCGTGCATGCTCCATGACGGCATAGTCTATCGAGGTGGAGGGGACGGCCGAGTAGAAACCCTGGGGGAGACAGATACCCGAGAGGTCCGTTCGTGCAGTCTTGTAGGCCCGTTCTGCAGTTTCCCAGATGTCCGGCTGCAACTCGAGAAATGCCCGGCGCATGGTGTCGGCACGAAACAGGAAAATGCCTGCGTTCCAGTAGAATCGTCCTGACGATACGTAGTTGCGCGCTGTCTCGGCGTTGGGCTTTTCGACGAAGCGCGAAACTGCAGCCACGCGGTCGTCAGTTGCTGCAACCTCGATGTAGCCGTATCCAGTTTCCGCATGCGTTGGCTTGATGCCGAACACGATGATGCTCCCTGACTCGGCGGCATGAACGCCCGACTCGACGGTCTCCCAGAATTGCGCGTCGGTCGATATTTCGTGATCGGAGGGAACCACTAGCACAAGTGCATCGCTGCCATGTTCCGATATTGTCTGCAGGGTGGCTATGGCGACGGCTGCGGCGGTATTGCGACCGACAGGCTCGAAGATCGGCTTACCGCCGTTCAGGCCGAGCGAAGCAATGTCAGAGATAACACGATCGGCATGTCGTTCGGAAGCGATCAGGTAGATTGGGGTCTGATTGTCGGGCCGCGCCTTGAGGCGCCGGACAGTCTTTGCGAGCATTGAACCGTCGCCCGAAAGGTCGTGGAATTGCTTTGGATTGTCTTCGCGCGAAAGCGGCCACAGGCGTGAGCCCACGCCCCCGCTCATGACAAAACACACCAGCTCGGATGCCATATTCGAGTCCCTTCTCAGAAATCTCTAACTACTGGCTCGACCTTTGGATCTTGGCGCAACTGCAGGTCGAGAGCATCGACCATGTCGTGGCGCCCTTTGGACGGAGCAGCGCACCAGAGCCGGATCATAGGCTTCTCCGAGAGGCTGTCACTGTGGCCCCGGCGAGGAGCTGGCAGCAGCGGCGTGAGGCAGGCAGACTGCGAAAAGCCATGCCGACATTCTGGACCAGGCCGCCAAGGAACAGCCCGGCGATTGGGCGCCAGGCAGCGATCAAATGGCTGCCCAAGTCACGTCCACTACCATCCAGCGCGGCGGCCGGCCCGACGCCGCGTCGTGATGCAATTGAGTTTGTAAAGGACACCTTCCGCTCCGAAATCGCTCACGAGGGAAGGTTTTAGCATGCTGCGGGGCGCCGGCCTCGTCAGGAATTCGGGCAGTCCTGACATCCAGATACGCTCCCCTCATCCAATAGGAGATGCCAATCGGCCGCCGAAAGGATGTCTCGTAGAGGCGAGAGCGTTTTGTATTCTGGCACATGCGTTCCATTCGGGCGCTCACGTTAAGGATTGGGCCGCAAAATGCCGCTTCCCGCATTGAGGTCCCCGTCGCGCGAACTCGTCGATGAAAGGCGCCTTGGCCGGCTGGTTCGGCTTCTTCAGGCCACGCAAGTCGAAATCGAGAAGGAGGCGACGCAACTTTATCGGTCGGAAAACGCGATGGCGGACTGCGCCGCGTTTTCTGTGCAGGCGCTCGAGAACGGCGAAACCCTCGACGTTATCTCCGTCAGGATCGATACGCTCACACATAATATGATGTTGAATCACCAACGGCAGGTCTCGCTGCAGCGGCAGCTGTCATTCGTGCGCAGGACTCAAGCA
This sequence comes from Mesorhizobium sp. B2-3-15, assembly GCF_006442875.1. Taxonomy (NCBI): domain Bacteria; kingdom Pseudomonadati; phylum Pseudomonadota; class Alphaproteobacteria; order Hyphomicrobiales; family Phyllobacteriaceae; genus Mesorhizobium; species Mesorhizobium sp. B2-3-15. The sequence continues at coordinate 170,609 of NZ_VFVO01000013.1, forward strand.
GAATTGCAGCGCCTTCTTCCCTCCCATAGGACGTAGCCGCATACGCCAATTGGCGGCGTTTACCTTCCGCACCGCCGGGATAGTCTTTTGGGGCAATCTGGGATCGCGGGGCCGCAGCTTTCCACCAGACATCGGCCGGACAACATGCTTCGCCTGCATCAGGATGGCGCGTGCGCCGGAGTTTCCCGCACGCCTGCAGGAGAAGTTGAATGGACCGCATGTTGCCTCATCAATGGCCTGCGACAACGAACAAGCAGGGTGCCATCAGCCAGGAGTTTATCGGCCTCGCTGATATAACCGGATTTTTGCGGCGTTACCTCAGAACGATCATTGCCTGCCTTGGCGCCGCGCTCTTGGTGGCCTGGTTCTACAACTCGACCACCGACCCGGTGTTTACCGCCAGTGCGCAGATCCTGATCGAGCCGAAAGTGCCGCAACATCTCCAGGAGGGCGGAGAAGTAAACCTGTCATTGGACACCGCGCAGGTGGAAAGCCAGATCGCAGTGATGCAGTCGGAAAAAATCGCCGCGATGGTCATTGAGCAGCAGAAACTCGTCGAAGACCCTAAGTTTAACCGTCCACAAGCGCCGATTTTGCCGGGGGCATTCAGAAAAATAAAAATGGTCCTGGCTGACGCTTTGGGAGCCCAAAAAAGCGCCAGGCTGACCTCGCTGTGGGATTATTTCGGCTTGGGCATGCCAGAACCCGCCGCATCACTGAGCGACTATCAGAAATTCCGCCACACAATGTCGAGTTTCCGCGACGGCCTCGATATCCGCAGGGTCGGTGTTTCCTACGCGATAGACATTTCCTTCACCTCCGTTGATCCCGAGGGCGCATCCAACATTGCCAACGCCACGGCCGATGCCTTCGTGCATGAACAGATCGAAACCAAGGCCGACGCGGCACGGGAAGGTGGCGCGTGGCTTGAGAAGCGTCTTCAGCAGCTTCGTGCGCAAATGAACGCGGCCATGGCGAAGGCTCAGGAATTCCGTTCTCGGCACGACTACAGCGTCGGCAACGAGGCCAACAATGAAGAGGCCAATGCCACGGACGGCGTCAACGCCGTGCCGACGCTCGAAGAGCTCGAGGTGACCGCCGAAACCTATCAGAAGATGTACGAAAGCTTCCTCCAGGCCTACACCAACTCGGTGAGCCAGCAATCGTATCCCGTGGCCGACGCGAGGGTGATCACGGCCGCGACAGCGCCGCTTTATCCGAGCGCTCCAAGGCCGAAACTGGTCCTTGCCTTCGCCGCGATTGCCGGGCTCATTGTCGGCATCGGGATTTCGTTTGTGAGGCACACGCTCGATTGGACCGTCAGGTCGCCGCGGCACATCAGGGAGAACCTCGGCATCGAGTGCCTCGGAGAGTTGCCTTTGACGAGCAAGCGAATGGAATCCGGCCACATTGACGAGGTCAAGAGACGTCCCTACTCGCGATACAGCCAGTGCCTCAGGAAGGCACGGGCCGAGATCAGCCTTGCGGAAACCAACCATCAGGTCAAATTCCTCGGGTTGACCGCCGTATCCAACGGCAGTCCCAAGAGTTCCGTCATCAGCAATCTCGCCACGCTTTACTCGATGTCGGGTCTAAAGACGCTGGTGATCGACGCCGATGTCCGGCGATCGGTGACCACCATGCGGCTGCTCGGCCGCTCGGTTGCCTATGACAGACTGTGCCAGGACCCGATCCGGCTCAGCATCGTGCGCGCACCAGGCCGATCGTTCGACCTGCTTCGCAGTTCCGTGGTGGAGGGCACCGACTTGTTGACGCCACGCAACATGGAGGCGTTCCTCTCGGAAGTTACAGCTTTTGGTCTCGCCGATCACGAACTTGGCGCTTACGACGTTGTCATCGTTGACCTGCCGACACTGGCCTCGGGAGCCGACGAACTGATGGTCGGATCCGTTCTGGACGGTGTCGTCATCGTTGCGGAATGGGGCAAGACGCATTCCGAAACGCTGCGGGACCTTGTCAGAGCGTTGCAGGCCAGCAGGGCGCATGTGCTTGGAGCCCTTTTGGCGAACGCTCGGGCGATGACATCCAAACAGCGCACGACATGAGAAGGGCAGATGCGTCGTCGAAAGCCTGGAAGACGTTCGGGATCATCCCTTGGCATTAGGGTTAGGGTGGGGCGCGTAGTGCTACCTCCTTTGCCTTTCTTGCCGAGCGTCCTCCAGATTGGGAAACTGTCAGCGTCACACAATTCGAAACAATGATCGTCATGACAAACGCCTTCGAGAAGCAGTCACATCTGGCACCCTCGAGTTGGGGCCCGCCATCCGTTCCGGTAGCAGTCGACAACCGAGCGGTCCTGCATGTTGTTTCGGCTCCCGACCACGACAGTGGCGGGGTGTTGTTGATCGACTTGTCACCCGCCACCAGGGCAGGCTCTACAAATCCTCCCGTGGGAGGTCTTCTGAAGCGAATCCTGGATTTGATCATAGCGGTCACGGCGCTTGTCATGGCCGCGCCGGTAATGGTTGCTGTTGCCCTGCTCATCAGGATCACGACAGGCGGCCCGGCGGTGTTCCCGCACCGCCGGGTCGGCCTCGGCGGAAGACCGTTCAACTGCTATAAGTTCCGTTCGATGGTCGCCAATTCGGAAGCCGTTCTGAAAGCCTGCCTCGAAGCCAATCCCGACATCAGAATGGAGTGGGAGAAGACCCACAAGATCAGGAACGACCCGCGCGTGACGTTCCTCGGGCGAATGCTGCGAAGGTCAAGCCTCGATGAACTCCCCCAGCTCTACAACATTGTCCGTGGCGACATGAGTTGCGTGGGGCCAAGGCCGGTCGTGAAGGAAGAGCTCCAGCTTTACGGCGACCACGTAGCGGACTATCTCCGCGCCAGGCCGGGACTGACCGGTCTTTGGCAGGTGAGCGGAAGAAGCAGCGTGGACTACGCCACGCGCGTGGCGCTGGACAGCCACTATGTTCGGAACTGGTCTGTCTGGTCCGACATCGTGATCCTGTTCAGGACCGTCTTCGCGGTGATGCGCTTCGACAGGACCTCCTAATCCCCCTGACCCGTCACTCTGCGGTTTGCTTCCAGCGGACGGACAGAAACACCCCTATGATGTACGCGCCTGCCAACACGAATGCCAGGATCAGGAATTTGAGGACGCTCACATGGCCCGGAAATCCAAAGCCGTTCCAGGCCAAGCTTCCAATCGCAAGCAGGGCGGTGGCTGCGAGAAGGGCGGAAACCTTGAACCGCAGGCCTATCAGAGCGCCCGCAGCCGCCAGGGCGATTAGTGTCATGAGCACCGACATCTCCAGTGGCAGGACGGATCGACTCACTGCGGCACAAGGTTCCGTCCGGGGCCTGAGGGCCCACGGTGCTCACTGATATGCGGCCTCAAAGAGCAAGGCAAGTGCTGCGAGCATTGCCTAGACGGTCGGCTTGAGTGCCGAGTCTTGCTTCATCTTCCTGATCTTCCTGAATGGCTTCGGCCGCCGTGGTTTCAGGGCACAAGCCAAGCCGATCATATGGAGGCGATCGAGAGCGTCACAGGATCTGATGCGGGGGGACCGATCAGCCAACTGGTCAGTTGCCCTGGCGGATCGCGGACTTGATCAATTGATGCCCTGAACCGGAACCGTCTCGGCCTGAAGGCTACCGCCTGCAGGTATGCTAGCCAGACCTGCGTCCGGCGCCGGGATCTCGACCTTCACTGTGTCGCCGGGTTCTAATGCTGTCGTCTCCTCGGCGGGAAGTTCGGCTGTGCTTCTATCCGTCGTCCGGACGATCTTGAAGATTGGCTTGGCACTTTCGGAGCGTTGCCTCAGAGCGAGTAGGGCGGGGACTGCAATCTCGGTTTCGTGCAGCAACTGCACCGCGGTATCGGCCTTGCTGGTCACTTCGTTGAGCTGCAGCTGGGTTTCGCGCAAACCTTCAGCGACTTCGCTGGCGTGCCGGTTGCTGATGTTGAGAATCTCGATGTCGGTCTTGCTGATCTCCTGCCTCACGCGCAGCAGCGAGGTCTCGGCAGCGAGCCTGTCCCCTTGCATCTGCGCGACCGTCCCCTCAAGCGATAGCTCGCGTGGTGCAACCGCCAGTCCCTTCTCGACAAGCGTCGAAACACTCGCGAGCTCCTTCTGGACAAGCTCGATCTGTTTGTCGTGGAATGTCAGTTGCTGTCCCAGCGAGTCCAGTTCCTTTTCCAGGAAGTCCCGGAGTTCATGGAGTGAACGCAGTTGCGTCGTCAGCGCGTCCTTGCCGATCGCAAAGATCTTGCGCTCCTGGTCCATTGTCGATGCAACGGTTTGGTTGGAAGCCCTGTCGTTCAATTCCGCAGGAAACGAGATCTCCTCGCTGCCGGCCAGTTCGGCTTCGAGGCGCGCCTTGCGGGCAAGAAGGCTGACATTGTTCAGCGCCAGTAAACCCACATCGCCCTGGCCTGAGATGACTTCCCGCCCCAGCCGCGATATGTCGTCCTGGCGTATGGGCAGGCCGCCCGCGATCCCCACCGCCTGCAGCACGGTCAGTCCGGGCCGATAAGGAAACTCCCCGGGTTGCTTGACATTGCCGACGATGTAGAAAGGTCTGTACTGCACAATTTCTACAGCGACATCGGGCTGGCGGCCGAGCCCCATGTTCCGCATCAGGCGATCGCCGATGGCCCGGGCGAGGTCGCCGGGAGCGGTGCCCTGCGCGCGTATCTGGCCGACAAACGGAAGGAAGAGCGTGCCGTCGGCACCGACGACGAAAGCGTCGTTGAGAGCCGTCCATTCGAAAATCACATCACGTGATGCGCGCCATTCATAAACCTTGAGCCTGACCTTATCTTGGGGTCCGAGCAGATACTCGGCAGCCGCGGAAGGCAAGGCGCCGGCGACTGTCGCGGCCAGTGAGGCAGACGCGATCGTCAAAACCCATTTGCGCATTGTCTTCCCCTTCGTCAGATTTTCAAGATGTACTCGGGTTCGATTCGGCCAATCGCGACGTGCAGGATAGCGAGCAGGTTACCCCTGAGCCTGCCCCTACGGTCGACATACGGCTCGGGCCACAGGCTCTTTGCCAGATTGGCTGCAATATTCCTGAGCATCAGGGGAAGCGCGAAAGAGGCCGGCACGGACCCCTTTCTGATCAGATAGATCGCATTAGCAACCTGGGAGTAGCCGAATCGCTCTCCGCTGACGCGACCTGTCTTGATGCCCAGATGGACTCCCCTGATCGAGGATACGCAGACCACCCGGCCTTTGGATCTCAGTTGGCTGGTGAAGTCGATGTCCTCCTGCCATCCATACAGGACGAGGCGCTCGTCGAAACGCAAATCGCCCACAAGCGAGGAACGGACCGACATGTTACATCCGTATGCACCCACATGGTCGATTGCCGAAGGTCCGGCACTGCGGGTGCCCTCTGCTGCCCGCAGCGCGGCTTCGGCATCTTCCCAGGTGAGGCCAGCGTTGGCGGCCCCGTCCTTGATGACCCTGCCCATCACCACCGCCCACTCGTCATTTGTGATAAAGGCTTCTTCGACCTGCTTCAGGTATTCGGCCGATGGGACGAAATCGTCGTCGAAGAATGTGATGATGTCGAAGCGCGCCAGCGACGGCGCAAGAGCCGTGTTCCGCTGTGCGGTCAGCCCCCTCGGCCCGAAAACACATTTTACAGGAAAGGGGCAACTGGCCGGCAATTCAACATGCGTGGCGTCGGGCGCGGACACTATGACTTCATCGGGAAGTCTTTTCTGGCTACCCAAATAGCCGAGCAGGCGCGCAACCTGCGCGCTGCGGCCTAGGGTTGGGATAATCACTGCCAGTCTCATGCCAGGTCCATGTTTCGCTGTCCGCCGACCCTAGGACGGCGAACACACCTGGACAGCCTGCATAAAAGGGTAAGCACAGCCCCAGGTTACCTCGGAGCACAGGCTTTTGGCGTATTGCGGGCCGACTCGCTCCAACCAAAAGGATTAGGCCGGCCCGCGCTCCCAGCGTCCTGTAACCGATCGGACGACTTGCAAGAGCCATGGCATGAAAGGGAGACTGCCGGCAGTGCGATTGCTGGCTGCGGCAAGGGGGGAACCATGCTCCACGAACGTTCTTCCGACCTGGCAATCGCCGCCAAATTCGCGGTGCCAATCGAGAAACCGCCGACCGCGCCGGGAAGTGTCGACAGATACGCGAGAATAGCGGTGGTTCACGACTGGTGCCCCAACTTCCGGGGAGGGGAGCGGGTTCTTGCGCAAATCTGCAAGCAGTTTCCGAATGCCGAAGTCTTCACGCTTTTCGATTTTCTGCCGGCCGACGTCAAAGAGCAATATTTCCGGGATGTGGAATTCCATACGTCGGCAGCCAACCGGATTCCCATGGTGCGGAAGTTCTACCGGTCTCTTTTCTTCTTTTGCCCTTTCCTGATCGAGCAGTTCGACGTGACAGGCTACGATGCGGTGATCTCCTCTTCGGCCGCGTTTTCGCGCGGCGTCATCACCAGGCCGGATCAACCGCATTTATGTTACGTGCACAGCCCCGTCCGCTATGCGTGGGATGAGCAGTTCTCCTATCTTCAGCAGGGAAGGTTGGGCTTTGGTCCCAAGGGAATTCTCTATCGATACATGCTGCACCGGCTGAGGACGTGGGATACCAGGACCGCGCATGGTCCGGACCTGATGTTGGCGAACTCGAACTATGTCCGTTCCCGAATCCAGCACATCTACGGGCGCGACGCGCGTGTCGTCTTCCCGCCGGTTTGCGTAGGAGAACTGCCGTGTGTGGAGGACAAGGATGACTACTACGTCTCGGCATCCTTCCTGGCCCCATACAAGCGCACCGACCTGGTCATCAGGGCCTTCAACGAAATGCCGTCGCGACGGCTGGTCGTCGTTGGCGAGGGCCAGCAATCCGCCAGCTTGCGATCGCTGGCTGGGCCCAACATCTCGTTTTCGGGTTTTCTACCCCGCAAGGAGTATATAGAGACGCTGGCGCGGGCAAAGGCCATGGTCTTCGCGGGCTGCGAGGACTTCGGCATCGCTTTGGCCGAGGCGCAAGCCTGCGGGACCCCGCTGATTGCCTTCGGCCGCGGCGGCGCGGTTGACATCGTGCGGCGCCTGGGGTCATCGGCCGAGCCGACGGGGGTGCTGTTCAAGGCGCAGACTATCGAGTCTCTCAAGGCGGCGGTCGTGCGCTTCGAAGAAAACAGCCACGCTATCACCCCCAGTGCCTGCACCGCCAATGCAGCGCGCTTTTCCGAAGAGAACTTCGATCGCGCGATTCTGGAATCGATCGGGGCAGTCCAGTCGCTTCACGACATCATATGAGTTCGCGCACCCTGGCGCCCTTGGTTTGTGCGTCGAGGCCGTCGGCGGCCGCCATGGCCTTGAGATAAAGCAACGCCGTCGCCCTCCAGCTGTATGCTGAGGCTCTTGCCCTTCCCTTCGCCACCATCTCCGTTCGCAACGCCTGAGAACGATGAAGTCGCATGAAGCTGTCGAACCATGCCTCCGGATTGTCGGGAGAAGCGTATAGGGCCGCGCTCGCGCAGACCTCAGGCAGGCTTGCGCGGTCGGAAACCACCACCGGGCAGCCGACAGCCATCGCCTCGAGGGCAGGGAGGCCGAAGCCTTCGGTAAGCGACGGGAAGGCCAGGCAGAGCGAGTCCGCAAGGAGAGCAGCCAACTCGCCATCCGAAACGCGGCCAAGCCAGTGGATGTTTCGCGCTTGCGTGCGCGCAGAACCTGACCGGTAAACGCGGCATTCCGACATTCCGACGATGGCTATCCTGAGCCCGACTGCTCCAAGCCGGTCAGCCATGTTCAGGACGAGGTCTACATTCTTGTGGGGTGCGGCACTTCCGATCATGACTATGGTGTCCCGGGAGGCCGCCAACCGTGTCGGCGCCGAGTGCTCAGGCTTCCAACGCAAGACATGCTCATGGCCGTTAGGGGCCACGAGGGCCCGATGGGCCTGGATCACGCCTTGGCGGATGAGTTCACCGAGCGAGAAATCGGAGACAGTCGAAATACTCCACGCAGTCTTGCCGAGGCAAGGCAACAGCGTTCTGTAAAGGCTTCTGAAGGCGAGGGAATAGCTCTGCGGCGCGTTCCAGACATTTGCGTCATGAATACAAACGATATGTTTGTGGGCAAGCAGCGGCCCGGTATTGCAGAGGCTGAGCAGACCGCCGCCGTCGAGAGCGACGGGAAGTCGCGCTTGCTCCCAAACATGCCCGCGCGCGCCGCCGATCTCGCGGCGTTCGATGGACGTGAGGGGGATGTCCCCGGATCCGGGTGGACAGAGCAGGCGGAGCTGGAGATCGCTAGCAAGTGGTACTCGCTCCTCAATCAAGGAGTCCAGCGAACGGACGACTTCATGGGCATAACGTTGCACGCCCGTTGTCGCCTGGGAAAGAAAGCGCCCATTGATCGTCCAACGTCGTGGCATGCCCTTACCCCCGAGACTTTCACTGTGGAGCGGCCATAGGGGCGCAGTCACTACGGCCATTCGGTCACCTGTTGGCGCGGAGCCTCATCCGGCCGGGCGAGGGCGGTGTTGAACCTACCTCGAACGTTGGAGGGCCGTGCGCGACCGAGAATGCTAATCTGACCACAGGTGCGGCCGGACCGGAGAGGGTTATGGGTAATTCCGAATTCGATGCGACGCAGTCGCCGCCATCAAGGCGGTTGAATGGCCACGACAGCGGCACACAGCTGGCGGGAACCCTTGTCGAAGACGCCAAATACCTGGTTGGTATACCCGAGCGAAAGTCACGGGATCAGGGGGCGGCGAGGCGACGCTGGACGATAAACGGAGACTTCACGACGCTTCGCCGTAATGGAGTAGCCCGTTATGCTCGCGAAGTGACCATGGCTCTCGATGCTCTCATTTCGGAAGGTCATCCCCTTGGTCGCGACCTGGACATGGATCTGGTGATCCCACGCCCGCTAACCGAACCCTTGCCCCTTAAGGCCATCGCCGTCCGCATCATTCCGGAATTCAACAGACCACGACTTCCTCAATTTTGGGTTCAGGCGCAGTTGCCCTGGCATGTGCCTGGCGGGTTGCTGAGTTTCTGCAATCTCGCTCCCGTCATGCTTAGCCGTCAAATCGCTTGTATCCACGACATGCACACCAGGCTGATGCCGTTGAGCTATGCGAGAGGCTTCCGGTGGGCGCACCGCCTCATCCTCCCAGCGCTCGGCAGGCGGGCTGCTCGTATCACGACGGTCTCGCAGCTGGCGCGAAGTCATCTGATCAAATTCGGAATAGCACCGGAGGAAAATATTGTCGTCACCTACAACGGCAGCGACCATGCCAGGAGATGGGATGCCAAGAAATCGTCCCTGGCCGTGGATCGGCGTAGGCCATATGTCCTTTGCCTTGGCCGGGGGGACCAAGAATACAAGAACCTGGAGCTTCTCGCCCGGCTGGCCCCACTCCTCGATGACATGGGTCTGGATCTGTGGATGCCTGGCGACGTCGACGAAGCCACGATCCTGCGATACGTTGCGAAACTGCCCGACAACATCGTCTTGCTTGGCCGCATAGGCGATGACGACTTCAAGAAGGCGCTCGAGGGCGCTTTGTGCTTCCTGTTCCCCTCACGCATCGAGGGTTTCGGGCTCCCCGCGGTCGAGGCGATGGCGTCTGGCTGTCCCGTCATTGCATCGAGCTCGCCGTGCCTCCCGGAAATCTGTGGGGACTCTGCTCTTTATGCCGATCCCGACGATGTCCATGCGTGGGCCGAGAAGGTCCGCCAGCTTGTGCTCACCCCAGCCTTGCGCGATTGGCTGGTGACCAAGGGCAACGCCAGGGCAAGCAGTTATTCCTGGCGGTGGATCGCGTGGAAATACCTGGAACTGATGGTCCAGGTTGACGCCGATTTCGGGGAGCGGTCCCGCGGCTGGAGACCGTCCGAAGGAAGCGACCTTGTCGATTTCTCGAAACCGGCCGCAAAGCCGCGCTGATTGAAGGCTTCGTGTCTGGCCGGGTGCCAATCCGCGCTCGACGGCCTAACAGAAACGATTGACCCAATATTCCTCAAATGGATTAGCAATGCGCCGTTTGGGTCAATTCTCAGGTCCGCTCGCCTCCGGTAAATTGAGATCGAAGCCGATCGAGGGCAAACAGGCCACCGTAGCGGCTTCATTGGATAGGGCGATGGTCTTCTTAACACTCGGCACGGTCGGCCTGGCATCGATAACGTCCAGGGTCAACGCTGAGTACTCTCCGGCCACGGCCCGGTCTGCTCAGGCAAGGAAGTTCTGGCACAATCCTCAGCTTTTGAGGCTCGTATCCGCCTATGCCATCGCCTACATCCACATGCCCGCAGTGGTTGGCGCCGCCCACATTCATCCGGCTGTCTTGGAGATTTTCCGTTTCGGAACGGATCTGTTCGTGGTTCTGGCCGGCTTTCTAAGCGCGCATGTGCTCGGGAACAACGGCACGTCCGCAGGTGCTTATTTGCGCGCAAGGCTCATTCGCATCGTGCCTTTATACTGGGGCTTCACGGTTCTCGCATTTCTTGTCGAAAATTACGCGATGAATAACCATTCGACGCCCTTGTCAGCACTCTTCATGTCGCTTGCCTTCGTCCCCTATGGTCCCTACCCGATCCTGTATCCGACCTGGACCTTGCTGGTCATCGTCGAGTTCAGCTTGATTATCGCGGCTTTTCAGACTGCCAGCGCCAAAAACGGTGTTTTCTATTCCGCCGCCTTTGCGGTACTCCTTGCAGGCGCTGGCAAAATAACGAGATTTGAAAACCCGATTTTCGTATTCTACACCAATCCCATACTGATCGATTTTGCCCTCGGCATCCTCATCTTCACGCTTGTCAGCTCTGGGCCGTTCCTTTTCAAAATGCCGCGGCGCCGCGTCGTTGTTCTCGCAGCGGCGGCAGTCACCTTCGGAGCTGTGGCTGCAGTCTTGCGTCCGTTCTTCTGGCCGGCGCTGCCCCGCGTCCTCGCCCTCGGCGTGCCGATGTCGCTTCTATTGCTGGGGGTTGTTATTCTGGAGCAGCTTGGCATCTACAACGACTCGAGATTTGTGAACTTTCTCGCCAAATGCACCTACGCGATCTATCTGACACACTGGTTCATGGATCTCATCTCCGAAAAGCTCGTTGTCGAAAGCGGAAATTCGGCACGGCTGGCCACGGTGCTGTTGTTCGTGACCCCCATGGCCGTAACCTGCGTTTCAGTCTTCATTTATCTTTATGTTGAAGTGCCTATGACTCGATACCTGTCCGACTGGTTCGTCGCACCGGGAATATCACCGTCATCGGCAGCGCCCAGATCGACGACAGGGCATCAAGGTGGCGCGCAGCCCGGATCGGAGCATCGGAGCCGTTTGCCATGAGCAAGATCCTGGGCTGAACGCCTCATCTTAAACAAAGCCACCGACAGAAGCTGAGGTCGGCTTCTCGCTTTTGAGTAGGTCAATTCAATATCGACGTCCGAAACGAAAAAGATAACGTTATGAGACACCGCTCGGCGCCAGCTCTACCTCTCGTCGCGGTGGTAACGCCCGTATACAACGGAGGTGCCTATCTCGAGGCTACGATGAGATCCGTTCAGCGGCAAAGTTATGATAACATTATACACGTTATCGTTGACAATTGCAGCTCGGACAACACGCCGCAAATCATCGATCGCTTTCGGTCGGAGCGTGTTGAACTGATTACCATTCGCAATGACAGCCTCCTTCCGCTGCGAGAAAACTGGACTAAGGCGCTTTGTGCGGTTCCCACCGAGGCCCTTTACGTGAAGGTTCTATGCGCAGACGACCTGATGCATAGCGATTGTATCTCGCGCTTCGTGGAGATTGCTCAATGCGATGAAAAAATCGAAGTCGTTCTTTGCCACGACATCTTCATGGACAGGGTCCATCGCGCGAATTTGCCGTTGAAGCAAGGTATTTTTGGAGGCATTGAGATTGCGGCCAAGATGCTAGACGAAAGCATTAATTGGTTGCCCTATCACCATCTATTCGTTCGATTTCCTGGCAGCGCGCAAAGCGCGGTTTTCTTCAACGATGCCCCGATCCATTTTGATTTTTCTGCAGTCGTGCGCAGTGTCCTGCGTGGCAAGCTCGCCTATCTGCACGCGCCACTCGTCTACACACGGTGGCACGCGAATTCGCTTACCAGCCAGCAGCTCGGTGCGAACCAGTTAAGAGCCTTACTTGAGCGTTTTGACATTTTATGTGCCTTCGGGGCTCAGTGTTGGGACGAGGCGACCTTCCGAAGTAAAAAGGAATGTATGCGTGCCAGAATGATGCGCTTGGCCATAAAATGGACACTGATGGGAAGGCTGGACGCGGCTCAGGAACTCTTGAAGGGCCTGAAAGAGCGGCAGGTCGCTCCGAACGCCGCGGATTGGGCCAAATCGCTGGTTGAATGGCTGCCCTATTCGAATTGGAAACGAAGCTGGCGTCTTTCAACGGGCCCTGAGATTGACGAAGCCAAGTTCTGCTCGGAGAATCTTTAAGGCGGCGGCCGCTGACCGAACGCATCCACAGGAGCTGCTGGGCTGTTGAAGCCGCGACTGATCGCGCGATCGACAATCTTTCAGTAGGCAATAATTAGCGCCTCGGCTTAATCAAAGGAACTTGGACAACAACTCCTGCTCGTGCTCCTTTACCCGAAACAGTACATCATCGAGGTGCCGCCGAAGGACTGCGCGATAGTGCTTCCTGTTTTTCAGCAATTCCGTGAGGTGCGTCTCCAACAGGTCCAGGTTGAGATTTTCTATGGATTGACAGAAATTCCCAAGGCCGAAATCAGTCATCACCGCATCGTTCTTGGCCTCGTATCCGATGGAGATTGTCGGTAGAGCAAGCTTCAAAGCGCAAACCACGTTATGAAAACGTGTGGCGACAACGACGTCAGTGTCGCCAATTTGCCGCATGACGTCATGCAGGGACTTGATTGGCTCGGCGACAAGCTGACGAGCCTGCCGCGTGAAGCGGGTGCCGTCGATCAGGTCATATCCGCTTGCCTTAGCAATTCGACCGATATCCCTGACTGCCCGCATATCCACGGTTTCGCCGATAATTAGGCGTACTCGGTAGCCTCGATCCAGCAATGAGTTGACGAAACGGCCCATCTTCTCGATGTAGGTTTCATAGATAGCGGTGTCCGATCCTGAGCGCGCGCCTGCGCGCCAGCCGTTGTAGTTCATGAGCCCAACCCCAACTGTCGTCAGTTTTCCTCCGGTGTTGTCTCGCGCGGGCAATGGCGTAGGCAGTCTGAACACCAGATCTGGGTAGACTTCATCTCTACTTGTATCGATGCCGAGTGACGATAAGAAATCCTTGGAGACCTGATCGCGGAACGAACGGAAGTAGGCCCAGGCCGCTGCAGACCTCAACATCCGGCGGCTGGTAGAATTTAGGATCGGACCTGCGCCGGTTCCAATAAAGCAGAACTTCACCCCCGACAGTCGCGCAGATGCAGCCCAGCGGAACAGACCGTAGGATGTTCCAAATGGACCTGAGCCGTAGTCGTTTAACGTTGACGTTCCTGGCACAATTATGATGTCGAATTGCCTGACATATTTGATTGCCCGGCCCCAGTTCGCTAGCCTTCCAATTGTTCTCAGGCTGACTTTATTGCAGAACCTCAGGAGGGCATTGGAAAACTCTGGGGCGCTGATTGGTGTTGTGGCAATCTGATGCGCTTTACCAATGGCATCTGGATCAACACAGACGCACGCGATAGCCGCCTCCGGCCGAGCTTCCCGCAAGAAAATCAAGAACGCTTCCAACGACGCGTCATTACCGAAATTACCCCCGCCAAACATTCCGAAAAGGCATATTTTCTGTGGCTTTGCGCCGATGACCTGCGAGAACCCATTCCTGCGCGAAAGGACCATGGTCTGTGCTCGCTATTGGTGCATGCATGCGCGCGGCGGCAGCATGATACTGCGGCCGTGCACGCTCTGATTGGAAGGGGTGACAGAGGTCAGGAGGTTCGAATGGCAAATTCGGCTGCTTCGGCATGGCTCGCACTCCAAGCCTTTCGGCAGGGTGAGGCCCTGCTTCTTGTCCCGCTGGTTCTCGTCCATGAACATTCGCGTCCTTCCAGGCTCGTTTGGATAACCACTGGCCATGCGACTTTTTCGTCGGCCATCGTGTTCACTGATGCTCGCCTCACTCGGCCGGGCGGAGCGAGGCACGCCCGAAACCGGGGATGGACTTGATTATCTCGTCAACCAAAGGATGTCGGGTAAGGACCAATGCCGCTCCCCATCCAGCCAACGCCAACACCCCTGCTGCGAGTGCCTGCCCATGCGAAAGAGCGAAGCCTGTGCCCGACAAGAAAGCCACGCACAGCGGACCAGCCGCGCTCGCCATGGCCATGACTGCACTTCCCCATAGCGCTGCGGCGATATCCTTCAGCTTCAATCCCAACCGTCGCCTAACGAAGCTCAGGGCAACGTATGCCTGGAAAGGAATCGTCACCAGCATACACCAGGCGGCCGCCTGCAATCCACCGAAGATGCCAGCCATTGACAACAGAATGCCAGAAATCGGGAAGACGATGAGGGCACGGATGAACAAGTCGCGGATCGCACCGACTGCAACCAATACCGGGTAATTGAGCTCAAAACTGAAGGAGAAGAGAAGAGCAATCGCGAGGACCTGAACAAGCGGCGCAGCCTCGATCCATTGGCGACCGAGCACGACGTCCACGACCGGGTAGGCCAGCACTGAGAGCACAAGGAGAGCCGGCCAGTAGAAAGCCGTGACAATAGAAAGGGCCGCGAGATACGGGCGCTTCAAATCGCTGCCTTGTCTGACCTCTGCCGAAAACGCCGGCAATACGACAGCCACGGCCCCTCCGAGGAGGAGTTTGTCGGGTATCTGGCTGATCAAAAGGGTCCTGCTGAACAAGGCTGCGGCATTCGGTGACACCAGTCGGCCCAACAAGAGCAGGGGCAGGGCGTCAAAAATGCGGAAGAGTATGGCGATGGAGCCGTTGTATCCGCCGAACGAGACCATTGCGCGCCAATTGACGAGGGTTGGCTTGAACATCCAGAAATGCGGGCACAGGGCAAGCGCAAGGCATGCAGCAAGCCCACTGCCGATTAGCCACGCCCAAGCGAAGCTCATATAGCTGAAGCCCGCGAACGCCAAAGCGATTGTTGCCACGGCTCCTGTCGCTCCGTTGGTGATGCTAATGGCAGCTACCTTGCCGAAGGCCATGTCCCGGCGCAGGAGAGCGTTGACCAGGATGACCAAAGCGTCGAGGAAGAGGCAGGCTGAAATAACTCGAAAATAGGGAACGAGGTTCGGCTCCGCGTACACTGAAGCCAGAATAGGGGACGCGGCTAGGAGAACGGTGACGGCAATCCCGGTAAGGACGAACATCACTGTGAAGGCCCCCCGAATATCCTCGCGGCTGAGTTCCCCGCGCTGGATCAGAAAGCTTGAACTGGAGAATTCCCTGACGGACAGGGCTATCGCCAGGATTGCCATCCCGATCACCGACACGCCGATTTCCTGTGGTGTCAATATGCGCGAAACCACTGCGGTCGTGGCGAAATTCGATACGAGCAGGACATAACGTTCGCCCGTGCTCATCAGAAGTGCGCGTTTAACAGAAGGCATAGTGCCCTTTCCCGGTAGCGGCGGGGCCGCCTTCGTCACGCTGAATAGTCCAACAAACCCAGTTAAAGGTCAGTACCTTCAAAGTAAGGACTAATCACAGACGAAAGGGGTAACGGGCATGCCGGCCGGAGTTGTCGGGCCTTGTTCCAGATCAGCTAAGGGCTGATCAGATTTGGGTAAAATAGAGCGTAAGAGGTTCAAGACAGGGCTTGAGTTGGTGGCGACCTCCGAAAGGGGTATCGCAGACGCGTCGGTCACCCGTATGGGTAGATTGCTACCGGCGCTCGCAGTCCCGACTATCGAGGCCGCCCCCGACCGGGAGAACTGTCGCCATGTCGTTTCGTTTCGCAGTCGCTTTGGCTTGCCTGCTGGCGTTCGTCTCGTCTGCCTCCGCCAATTTCCTTTGGGGCATTAACGGCCATCCGATAGTTGCTTATCCGGGTATCCCGATCGAACGGCAACTCGACTTCGTCAAGGATCTCGGCCTGAAGTCATACAGGGTCAATGTTAGGGGCGAGAGCGACGTCGATATGCTTGCCAACCTTGTCTCCGCCGGAAAGGTGAGAGGCATCGAGATCCTGCCCGTCCTCACGCCCGCCGGCATCGATATGGACAAGGACAGTCCGGAAGAACTTTACGCCAGGACCCGGAAACTTGCGATCGCACTTGGCTCAAGGTTCAAGGCCGACATCCGTGTCTGGGAACTCGGCAACGAGATGGAGAACTACGCCATCATCAAACCTTGTGAGAAGCGCGATGATGGTTCGCAATATCCATGTGGTTGGGGACCTGCAGGTGGAACGGGAACGCTCGATTACTACGGCCCGCGCTGGATGAAAGTGAGTGCCGTCCTCAAGGGCCTGTCCGAAGGGATGATTGCGGCCGATCCGACCATCAGCAAGGCGATCGGCACCGCCGGATGGGGCCACGTCGGCGCGTTCGCACGGATGAAGCAGGACGGCATCGCTTGGGATATCTCGGTGTGGCATATGTACGGCGAGGATCCGGAATGGGCTTTCCGGGAAATCTCGGCCTACGGCAAGCCGATATGGGTTACCGAATTCGACAACCCTTACGGAAGCCAGCGCGGCGAGAAGCAGCAGGCCGACGGCATCAAGCAGACAATGACGAGACTTCAAGACCTCAACAAGAAGTACAAGGTCGAGGCCGCGCACATCTACGAACTCGTCGATGAGGCCTACTGGGCTCCTAGCATGGAAGCCAATATGGGATTGGTGAGGCTGATCCCGGCGCCCTATGGTAAATGGAGGGTCGGCGAGCCTAAGCCGGCCTATAAGACGGTGCGTGACTTCACCCGCGGCCCGCAGCCGGCGCCTAGGCCGTACCGGGAATGCGATCCAGAGACCCTGGCTGCAAACAAACCCCTATATGTGAGGCAGGCAAGTTTCGTCTATTGCCTCATTCTTGGTCACGATGGCGACACGGCCAGCGTGGATCGTTGGTCGGCAGCTCTTGAAAGCGGGAATAGCAAGCTTGCTGACATGATATTGGACATGATGGACACCGACGATTTCGAAAGCAGATATGCCACGATCGGCCTGACGGACCGCGCCTATATCAGTTTCCTCTACCTGCTGCTTCTTGACCGTCCCGCAGACAACTACGGCCTTGACTCCTATACGCGGCCGCTACGCGCGGGCACCATGACCCGCAAGGACGCAGCCTTCGGCATTGTCACCTCAGCGGAGTTCAACTCCAGGCACTCCGCCATCCATGAGGTCTCCGGGGCGCCGACCCCTGGGTGAGCATGAACGACGGGCCGGAGGGAGTGAGCGCAATGCGCTTGATGTCTGTTCTCATGACCTGCGTCTATTTGGTGGCTATGGAGACCGGAAGCTTGGCCTGCGAACGCGACAAGGGGACGCGTTTCCCCTTACGGATCGAATCTGGAAAGAGCTTTCCGGTCGACAAGGACGGCGATCCATTCTTGATGCATGGCGACTCGGCCTGGTCCCTCATCGCAGATCTGAAGGATGACGAAGCATACCTCTATCTTGAGGACCGCAAGGCTCGTGGTTTCAACACGGTGCTGGTCAACCTGCTAGAGCACCGATTTTCCCGCAACGCGCCCGCAAACGCATATGGCGAGAGACCATTCGCTGGCAACGCCGATTTCGCCGTTCCGAATGAGGCGTATTTTGCCCATGCGGACCGTGTCCTGCAGAAGGCATGCGACCTCGGTTTCCTGGTGCTGCTTGCCCCAGCCTATCTCGGCTATCGCGGTCGTATTGACGGTTGGTATCAGAACATGGCGGCTGCTGGGCCAGGAAGGCTTGCTTCGTACGGCCATTTCGTCGGACATCGCTACCGGCACTTCGACAATATCATGTGGGTCAACGGTGGCGATGATGATCCAGCGGACAAGGATCTGGTGAGGGCTGTTGCCAAAGGCATCCTTGACGAGGAGCCGGGCGCTCTTAGCACCATCCATGGCGCTCCCGAAACGCCACCACTTGATTTGTGGACTCACGAATCCTGGCTGAACGTGAACAACATCTACACATACGGCCCTGTCTACACTGCCGCGGTCAGGGAGTACGGCAGGGGTATGCCTTTCTTCCTGATTGAGAGCGCCTATGAGTTCGAAAGTGGTACCGACGAGTACCGGGTCCGCATTCAGGCTTACCAGGCGATCCTCTCGGGCGCCTTTGGCCACCTCTACGGCAACAACCCGATATGGCATTTCGGCGGGCCCGGTCTCCATCGGCAAACATTGGGGTGGAAAGAGGCTCTGAACAGCCCGGGGGCAAAAAGCATGGAGGTGCTTTTCGCCTTCGTCTCGTCGATAAAATGGTGGCTGCTCGAACCCGACGCCACGAACAGCTTCCTGGTCAACGGTATGAGCGCGGGCATGGAAAGGGCGGTCGCTGCGACCGCAAGGGACGGATCCTATGCTGTCGTCTACATGCCCGGCAACGGCCGCATTACAGTGGACCTGGCGCGGCTTTCGGCGGCTTCCGTCCGCGCTCGCTGGCGCGATCCGACCAGCGGAGAGGTGATGGATGTCGAAGGTTCTCCCTTCAAGGCGGAGCGCACGGTTTTCAAGCCGCCAGAGCTAAACAGCCGCGGATACAAAGATTGGATCCTGGAGCTGATAGCTCAAGGCCGCCCCGAAGCGCAAAGTCAATGAACGCGCGATTGCGTGCAGCAGGCAACGCAAGGCAAGAAGTGCGCCGATTCCTCCGAAAGCATTAGACGAGCGCCACTGCAAAGGAGGTAAGCGCCGGCAACGCTTCCTCGAACGGGGAAACCTGGGCGTCCATTGGCGTTCTCCCCCGTTCCTTCAAGCCCAAGTAGCCTCCCGGATATCAATATCGGTTTGAGAAGAGGTGCGCGATGAAAGTCATGGTAACCGGCCATCAAGGCTATATCGGATCGGTGATGGTGCCGATGCTGCTTCGTGCCGGGCATTCGGTGACGGGCTATGACAGCGATCTCTACCGGCGCTGCACCTTTGCCGCTGGGGGCGAGCGGGCTTCAATTCCATCTATCCAAAAGGACGTCAGGGACGTGCATGCGCGCGACCTCGAAGGGTTCGATGCCGTCATCCACCTTGCGGCCCTTTCCAATGACCCGCTGTCCGACCTTGATCCGGACATCACCTATGAAATCAACCATAAGGGCAGCGTCCGCTTTGCCAAAGCGGCCAAGGACGCCGGCGTGTCGCGCTTCCTGTTCGCTTCGTCGTGCAGCAATTACGGACAGGCGGGCGACGGGATGGTCGATGAAACGGGCGAATTGAAGCCGGTAACGCCCTATGGTTGGTCCAAGGTCCTTTCAGAACGGGATATTTCCGAACTGGCCAGCAACAGCTTTTCTCCCACCTATTTCCGCCCCGCCACGGCCTATGGGCTCTCGCCGCGGCTCCGTTTCGACATCGTGTTGAACAATCTGGTCGCGTGGGCGGTCACCAAAGGCGTCATCCTGCTGAAGTCCGATGGAACACCGTGGCGGCCGATCGTCCATATCGAGGACATTTCCAGGGCATTCATTGCCGGGCTGGAGGCGCCCCGCGAGGCCATTCACGATCAAGCCTTCAATGTGGGACGAACCGACCACAATTACAGGATCCGGGACATCGCCGAGATCGTCGCCGAGATCGTGCCCGATTGCCGGCTTGAACTCGCGCCCGACGCCGGACCCGACAAACGCTCCTATCGGGTCAACTTCGACAAGATCGCGCTTGCCCTGCCTGCCTTCAGGCCACAATGGGATGCGCGCAAGGGTGCCGAGCAACTCTACCAGGCATACCGGAAGTCGAATGTCACGCTGGAGGAAGTCGAGGGGCCGCGCTTCCAGCGTATCGGTCATATCAGGCATCTGTTGACCAGCGGACTTTTGGACGAGCGGATGCGGGTCGCTGGAGTATCCAAGCCATTGGAGGAGGCGCTCGGATAAGCTGGATGGAACACCTGAACCCCGCCGGGATCGGGCCGCCGCCGGCAACCGGAATCGGTCACGAGATTTATGGCCTGGCCGAACGTCTGTTTCCCATCTGCCGGAGCATCACGGGAAACGGCGTGCGAGCAACGCTGGATGTCTTGTCACAGCATATCGAGTTGGAACGGCACGAAGTGCCCACCGGGACGCAGCTGTTCGACTGGACCGTTCCAAAGGAATGGAACATACGCTCGGCAACCATCACAGGCCCGGACGGACATACGGTCCTCGATTTTGCGGACTCCAACCTGCACGTCGTCAACTACAGCTTGCCGTTCAAGGGGATCCTGACGCTCGCCGAACTGAGGCCGCACATTCATACGCTGCCCGATCAGCCGCAACTGATCCCCTACCGGACCAGCTATTACGCCCCGACCTGGGGCTTCTGCGCAGCCCACGTCCGTGTGGCTGACCTCCCCGACGGTTTCTACCATGTGGAGATCGACGCCGAGCTCGAGGACGGCAGTCTCACATACGGCGAATACCTGCACCGCGGTCAGACCGAGCGGGAGTTCCTCCTCTCGGCGCACATTTGCCATCCCTCACTTGCCAACGACAACTGTTCGGGCTTGGCGCTGCTGGCGATGCTGGCGAGAGGTCTCAAGGCAAGGAAGACACGGTACAGTTACCGCTTCCTATTCGCTCCCGGCACGATCGGCGCGCTCGCGTGGCTGTCGCGCAATGAGGACCGAACATGTCTCATCGACCACGGTCTGGTGCTGTCATGCGTTGGCGATTCAGGAGGCCCGGCATACAAGCGCAGCCGCCGCGGCGACGCCTTCATCGACCGAGCCATGTCCCACGTGCTGGGGCATCGCGCCGGGGCAAAGCTGATGGATTTCTCCCCATATGGTTATGACGAGAGGCAGTATTGTTCGCCGGGCTTCAATCTTCCGGTCGGCATGTTCCAGCGAAGCGTCCACGGCACATTTCCCGAATACCACACATCGGCCGACAATCTTGACTTCATCAGCCCAGAGCATCTCGAGGATTCCTTCCGCATCTTGATGGAGTTGATCGACATTGTCGAAGAGGACTGGACGCCGTTGAACCGCTTGCCCAAGGGCGAGCCGCAGCTCGGCAAGCGCGGCCTTTATGCAGCCGTGGGAGGGCAGAAGTCGTCGGGGGCGACGTCGATGTCCCTGCTTTGGGTGCTGAACCTCGCCGATGGGCAGCATTCGCTCCTGGCCATGGCGGAGCGCTCGAACCTGCCCTTCAAGGAACTGGCCGCCGCTGCGAAACTGCTGTTGGAACATGAGCTCCTGGTAGCCTTATGAGGCCGTTACGGTTCGCCGTCTGACAAGGGGCCAACTTTTGTCCCTTTCCGACATGGCCGTCGGCATCAAGGGCCATGCGATGGAAAAGGTGGGGTCATTGTAGAGGACGCCGGTCGACGCGTTGGGCGTATAGAACTGTGATATGAGATACGAGACCTCGGTGCCGTCGGTTAGGGTCTGGAGGCCGTGGGCGAAGCCGGCAGGGATATAGAGCTGCTTCATGTTTTCGGAAGTCAGCTCGAAACCAAGCCACTTGTAGCGTGTCTGCGAATTCGGACGCAGGTCCACGACGACGTCAAAAATCGCGCCGCGGACACAGGAGACCAGCTTGACCTCTGCGTAAGGCTCCTCCTGGTAGTGCAGCCCCCTGAGAGTTCCCTTTTTGATCGAATGAGCCCGGCTGTGCTGGACAAAGCGCGTCGCCAGACCACAATCGGCCATCTCCTTCTCACAGAAAAGGCGGGTGAAAGAACCACGGTCGTCAAGCATGGGAGTAGGCTCGATCACCCAGACCCCTTGAAGCTCCGTTTCGGTGAACTGCATGCCTTGACTCCCCGGCGCCGAGCGAGACTGCCGCATCAATTGTCAGCGTCGCCAGCCCACGCTGTAAGGGCTACCTAAGCCTTAGCTGGCCTCTCCGATAGCGGTATGTGCGGATGAAAGCTGACTACCCGTTCGGCGAGCCTGGCGTCGGGATCACCGCCGCCGGCTCGCTATAAGGATTAACGCGCCCGACGGATTGGCAAATCGAAGCGGAGAGGGCCGGATCCTAACCTGCCGTCATGTGCCTACTCAGGCGCGGCAGGCATGGGTTCTGCGGAGCGGACCCGCGGGTTAGGTAGCAGACAGGAGCGGGGAATGAATATTCAGGCTATCGAAACCGTTCGCGGTCACGGTGCGGCAAGCCGCGATGTCGGTTGCAGGCTCTGCGGGTCGCGCCTGCGCCACACCTTGGTGGATCTAGGCATGTCCCCGCCTTGCGAAAGCTTCCTGCAGGCCGAGCAGCTTGACCAAATGGAAGCTTACTATCCGCTCAACGTGCTTGTCTGCGACACTTGCTACCTGGTGCAGCTCAAGGAGTATCTGAGCCCCGAGACCATTTTCAGCGAATATGCCTACTTCTCCTCGTTCTCGTCCAGCTGGGTGGCTCATTCGAAAGTGTATTGCGAGGCCATCACCAGACGGCTTGGGCTTGGCCGTGACAGTCTTGCGGTCGAGCTCGCAAGCAACGATGGCTACCTGCTGCAGCACTTCCTGCCACTGGGCGTTCCGGTTTTGGGCGTCGAACCGGCAGCCAATGTTGCGCGCGCCGCGATCGAGAAAGGCGTGTCCACCCGGGTCGACTTCTTCGGGGTCCGGCTGGCAAATCAACTGGTCGGGGAAGGACGTCGCGCCGACCTGATCATTGGCAACAACGTCCTGGCACAGGTCCCGGACCTCAATGACTTTGTCGCCGGGATAAGAATCCTGCTCAAGCCTGAGGGCGTGGTCACGCTCGAATTTCCGCATATCGAGCGGCTGATGGCGGAGAACCAGTTCGATACCATTTATCATGAGCACTTTTCATATTTCTCGCTGCTGACGATCGAAATTATGGCGGCGCGCCACGGATTGCGGCTGATCGACGTCGAGGAGTTGCCCACCCATGGCGGCTCGCTGCGCGTCTATCTCGCCCATGATGGCAGTCGCTGGGGCGTGGATGACAGGGTGGGCAAACTTCTCGCCCGAGAAAAGCGGCAGGGGCTAACGGAGATGATTACCTATGCCTCCTTCGGTCACAAGGCGCAGCGCGCCAAGCGCGACCTGTTGGCGTTCCTTATCTCGGCCAAAAACGAAGGGAAGAAGATTTGTGGCTACGGCGCTCCAGGCAAGGGCAACACGTTGCTCAACTACTGCGCTATCGGCACCGACTTCCTTGACTTCACGGTCGACCGTAATCCTTACAAGCATGGTCGCTTCACACCGGGGATGCATATCCCGATCAAATCCGTCGAGGCCATCCACGAAGTCCGGCCAGATTACATCCTCATCCTGCCGTGGAACCTGAAGGACGAGATCATCGAACAGATGCGCCATGTCGCCTCCTGGGGTGCAAGGTTTGTGGTCCCAATTCCTTTTGTGGCGGTGATCGATCCATCGGAGTTAGGCAGATGAAAGTTGTCCTCTTCTGCGGCGGTCGCGGAACCCGGATCCGCGACTATTCCGACAGTATACCCAAGCCGATGATCCCGCTTGGCCATCAGCCGATCCTGCGCCATGTGATGCAGTGGTACAGCGATTATGGACATGACGAATTCGTCTTGTGCCTGGGCTACAAAGCCAATGTCATCAAGGATTTCTTCCTCAACACACGGCCGCAGACCTTTTCCGATTGCGTGGTCACGCAAGGAGGTCAAGACGTGAAACTGCTCGGAGACCAGGTCAAGGACTGGAGCATTACCCTGCTTGATACCGGGGTCTGGCGCAATATCGGCGAACGCCTCTGGGCGGCAAGGGACCAGGTCAAGAACGAGAAGATGTTCCTGGCCAACTACTCCGATGGTCTGACCAACGTCGATCTCGACGACGTGGTGGCGAAATTCGAAGCCAGCGGCAAGATCGGTTGTTTTCTCGCAGTGCGCGCACCACTGACATACCATTTGGCCGATATCGCGGAAGATGGTCGCGTGCGTGAGTTCCGCACAACCGATACCTCGGAGATCTGGATCAACGGCGGCTACTTCCTGTTCCGCCCGCAAATCTTCGACTATATGCGCGATGGCGAGGAGCTCGTTCTGGAACCTTTCAGACGACTGATCGACGACAACATGCTCATGGCGTACAAACATAATGGCTTCTGGCGATCGATGGATACGCTACGCGATTGGCAATCGCTCGAAGACATGGTCGAACGGGGCGACATGCCCTGGAATAGAAAAGTTACCGCCGAGAAAACCAGGCGCGGTCTGGTGATGGCCGCTTCATGAGAGGGCTTGGCCTCGCACGTGGCGGGGAGGAACTCTCGATCCTCTGCCTTGGCGCCCATTCCGATGACATCGAGATCGGCGCCGGCGGCACTATCCTTGGTTTGATCGCGTCGGGGGTGAAACTGGACGTCCACTGGTGTGTGCTGAGCGCCGGCGGCCAGCGGTCGGTCGAGGCCCGCGCTTCGGCCGAAGCGTTCCTGAAAGGATCGAAGTCGTCCGTAATCGACATCGCGGATTTCGAAGACAGCTATTTCCCGGCCCATAGCCGGGCGATAAAGCAGCGGTTGATAGATCTAAGATCTCGCGTCCATCCCGACCTGGTGCTGACCCATGCGAGGTTCGATGCCCATCAAGACCATCGGGAGGTCAATCAACTGACCTGGAATGTCTTTCGCGATCATCTTGTGGTCGAATACGAGATTCCCAAATGGGATGGCGATCTTTGCCAGCCAAATGCCTACGTGCCGCTCTCTGCCGCAGTGCTGGAACGCAAGATCGAGCTCCTGCAACAGCACTTCGGCACGCAGCGCTCCAAGGACTGGTTCGACCGCGACACATTCGCGGGGCTGGCGCGATTGCGCGGGATGGAGTGCAGGGCCCCGGAACATTTCGCCGAGGCGTTTACACTCAGAAAAGCCAGACTTCTTTAGCGGATTTCCGTCCCGATTTGCTTGAGGGCTTGTCTGAGCCGAGGGGGCGCATGGTTCCTGGGGAAGACTTCGGGTCGGGCTTTGCCTTCACGAGCCATCCTCGACGTGGTTGGCGATCTTCGCACGACACTTTTGGCGCACCACGCTGCCAGATCGGGGTTACCGGCTCATGAAGTGGGTACGAGCCCGCGGGTTTCTGATTGTCGTTTGGTCTCACTGCTCGCTGGCCGAGGGTTCTGTGAGACGGCCGATATCTGGGCCTGTGCATCGCCGTTGTTGAAGCGACGAAACACGATCTGCGAGGGGCGGCCGACCAAAAATTGGCTTGCTCCCGAATCCAGGGCCTTCGCGTACACGCCCAGAGCACCATCGACGGCGTCTATGGTTTTCATGACCGACGCGTCGTCGTGCGTGTAGCTGACGACGAGAGATGGCATGAGGACACCACGCTTGATCGTCTCCTGCAGGAACAGGGAACGGTATGTCTGTGAGGGCTTGCCGTCCTGGTCAAGCGTGGCGTAGGCGAGACAACTGGGACGGCCGACAACTTTGAAGTGCCGATCCAGTCCATGGCGTCTGCAAACCTCCGTGATGCCTTCCTTCAATTTCGTTCCCTGACGGTGCAGGTGTTCGATGACGGACTGGTCCTGATAAACCCGCATGGTCGCGATGGCCGCGGCAAGCGCGTGGGTTTCCGCACCATGCGTGGTCGACAGCAGAAAGACACGGGGGCGATCCGTATGCTCGAGCCCACCCAGCCGCATATATTCGCGTTTGCCTGCCAGGGCGGAGACCGAAAAACCATTGCCAAGAGCCTTGCCGAATGTCGACAAGTCCGGTTCGATGCCATAGAGCCTTTGTGCTCCCGCTGCATGCCACCTGAACCCGGTGATCATTTCGTCGAGAATGAACAGCGCGCCATTTTCCCGGCAAAGACGCTGGACATTATGCAGGAAGCCGTCGGCCGGATCGTCGCCACGGGAAGGTTCCAGGATCAGAGCGGCTACCTTACCCGGGTGCCTGTCGAACAAATCCTTAACACTAGCGATGTCGTTGTACCGGAAAGTGAGGGTCAGGTTTTGAACCGCTTCTGGAATTCCCGCATTCATCGGTGTGGTGCCGATGAACCAATCGTCTGTCGAAAAGAAAGGGTGGTCGGCGCAGCACGCGACGAGATCGCGACCCGTGTAGGCGCGGGCAAGGCGGACGGCGCCTGACGTCGCGTCCGATCCGTCCTTGCAGAATTTTACCATCTGCGCGCCGACGAGTTCAAGGAAGGTTTCGGCGCAGTCAACTTCGATCCTTGCGGGGCGCGTGAAGTTGGCTCCGCCTACAAGCGCCGCCTCCACCGCCCTGAGCACCGTTGGGTACGCATGCCCCAGCCCGACGGAACGGTTGCCCATGCCGTATTCGATGTATTGGTTTCCATCGACATCCCAGACGTGGCACCCCAGACCACGTTCGATAAAGCCCGGCGCGAGAACGGGATACTGATCCTCGCCTTTCGCGTAGGTGTGGCTGCCGCCCGGGATCAGCTCGCGGCCACGTTCTTGAAGGCGTCCCGATTTGCGAAAACAGAGGCTTTGCTCAGGCATGCGGACTGCTCCAGTTCGACAGAAAGTCTAGATGCCTGAGCCTGGATTTTCGCGTTCTCCATAAGGTCACCGGTTTAGCACTTATGGTGGATGGTTGGCCCGATTGTGCGGTCTTGTGCGGCAAACGCGCAACTGACAAGCAGCATCAAGGCGCAAGCGAATGAATTCGCGCAGCGTTGCCTGCGGCCGGGAGCAGCTAATCCAGCGTAGGTTGCTTGAACCAGGCTCAACACTGGGACCCTGGGCGAACAGCCGGCATGTCCGAAATGCTGATGAGCATTTGCGCCGCGGCTGCCGCGAACTACGACCCCTGACCCGCGGACAACCCGGAAATTCCAGGCGATCCTGCCAAATAGCAGTCCCCTGCGTGATCACGCCATTCACGAAAAAGAATCTTATGGTAAACAGCTAGGAGCGGTCGATTCCCCCCGGGATGTAGCCGCTCAGAATGAAGCCCGCCCGGGTCGCTACCGTGGCGGGCTTTTCGTTGACGGCGACGCGCTTGGTGCGTTCGCTAAAACAAGACCGCGATCGTACATTGAGGGAGGCGGCGTGTGATTGCGATCACCGTTCAGCCGCAGTTCCTTCCGCGAAGAGATCATTGACCTTGTATGCGACTTCCGTGCGGTTGGTCGCCTTGAGCTTCTTCATGATGTTGCGGATGTGCACCTTCACCGTGCTTTCGCGCAGGTTCAGTTCAAAGGCGATGATCTTGTTGGCCTTGCCGCGTCGGAGCGCCTGCGCGACCTCAGCCTGCCTGAGCGTGAACATGCCGGTCAAAGGCGCATCACGGCTGCTTGAATCTATCAGGTGACGCATAGACAGTACGCTACTTGCCGGAACGAAGATGCCTCCCGCTGCCGCAAGATTGATTGCCTCGACACAGACATCGATCCCTACAGAGGTTGGAATGTAGCCACGCGCGCCACATTCGAGAGCCGTCAGTATCTGTGCGAGGTCTTCGGTGTCCGCCAAAATCACTACGGGCACTGACTTGAATTCGCTCGAAATTCGCCTGATCTGGTCCGCGATACCCTGGTCGGTGACTTTCCGGCCACCTAGGTTGAAGAGAATGGCTGCAAGGGTCATCCCCTCTTTGGCGCGCCATTCGGCAATCGATCCCATGGCCTCGACGGCCATGCCGAGATCGTGGTCTTCCAGCGCCGATGCGAGACATTCGCGGTCGAGCGCCCTGCCGTCCAGGATGAGCAGACATTCCCTGCCTGCTCGCTGCACCATTCCCGCTCCGCTTGACGGGATGTCTGCCTGATCTGCCGAAGTATATTTATGCAGTCCTACTGTGGAGCCCATACACTTACCCACCCTTTTTCCACGCGATCCGCCCTGCGGCGGCCAATTAGCCCCTCACTCTTCAGTTCCTCCAGAAATTTAAAAATAGCGCCCACCATTTTGGGAGCTTCAGCTGGAATTTGCCCAGCTTTGCACTCACTGCTGTTCCCTGTTCCCAATCCCAACCAGAACAACCTAAGCTTATGGGCTATTTATGAGCCAGCGCTAACTTAGATTAACATTTGGTTAAATTTTTGAATCTGCGAAAAACACTAACGGCTAGCCCCGCCGCGGACGCTACGGTGTTAGGTAAAACAGCGAGCTGGCCAGTCGTGGATGTGTTGTGGAGCGTCTGAATACCGCACGACATCGCAACGCTGCGAAGGTGAACCCATCCGAAGACAGCTGGCCTCGGCGGTCCTCATCCCATAGGCGTAGCCAAGGACTGCTTGCCCCTCCGGCAGTCAAAAGCCAATGTATCACCAAAGCATCGGTTGATTGCTTAGGCGCCGACACTGTCATCTAAGCGCCTGCTTCGCGCAACGCTCAACCAAAGGACGGCGTAGGGCAGCTCCATGGCGCTCCTTGGACGCTGTGGCAAATGCCAGCTCGTTTGGTCGGGAAGGGGAAGGCAAATCCGCCAGCATCCCTAGCGGACATGAGGGTCCGAAGCAGCACACGGTGGCCTACTTACCCCGACAGAGCCACGCCATGTATAGCTCGGGCTCAGGCGGTCCCCTGGGGATCATTCTCGGTCAGCCAAGATGCGTCCAGAACAGGTCCGGCATTCTGGACATCGGCTTCGAAGGCGTCGATCAACCTTTTGGCGGCTTTGCTGGCGATATGGCTCTCAGGGTAGGTGGCCTTCACGGCCCGTGCACACTCGTAAACCTCCTTGAGTTTCCTAACCTGCTTGAGCCCTAACGCGCGATATACTCCATGGCTGGTCATATCGCCTCTCCTCCCTGTAGTGGAATTCTCCGCTGCCTGGCCTACTACGCGCCTGCATTGACAGAGAGTTTCCTGGCTGAAAGCAAAAAACTGCGTGCGACTGTAGTAAGGTCGTCGGCTTCCCGGGTCGAGGCGTTCTTTAGGGGGCCCGCCGGAACCAGGGCTTAGCCATTCGCGGGAGGGTACGACCCGCTTCGCGCCTCCGTCGCAGACCTGTTTGTTCTCGAATTGTGCTCAGGTGCATGTTTTGGCGCGACGTTGATGGGGACATTCGATCACTCAACGCCCAGCGCTTTTGAGCGCACGCCACCACCTTGACTATCAAGGCCACGGAAGTGACGTCGGGACGAGCATTGGCGCGCTCTACCATCGCCGGTGGAAGGCTACCCCCTTTGACTCACTTGCTCAGGACATCCAGCTGTTGAAAGATTAGCGATCGGACAGCTCGCTGTATCCGCGTCACAGGGCCAAACCAAGCGGGAACTCGTCGGCATGCAGGTGTCTCTGCCGGGACTGCTAATATGCGCGGCTATTTTGGTCACGTCCTACTATTTAAGGGGAATGCTGATCATCGGCTTGATCGCTTCCCAGGCTTTCGGCGCGACGGCCGTCATGACACTGACCTTTCTGGGCGGGTCATCTCCATTGATCTATACCATGTTCGCGGCCTTGCTTGTCACGACCGTCGCTGCAAGACGCCGCATATGGCTTGATCTTGGACTCGTGTTCGGAAGCATCCGGACGGTCTGGATCCTGACAAGCCTCATGTTGTACGCAGTCATCGGATCATGGTTGTTTCCGAGATTCTTTGCAGGACAGACCGCCGTATTCGTGCAGTCCAAGACCCGCGGCATAGTCATAGAAGATTCTTTGGCGCCGGTTTCCGGCAACATCTCTCAGACCGGCTATTTCGTCCTTGGTGGACTCGCCGCTATAGCGCTTTGCGCCCTGCTGCTGCACTCCGACCGGATCGACCAGGTCCGGCGCGGCTTCTTCTTGTGGTGCGGCCTCCACACGGGGATGGGAGTCTTCGATTTCATCAGCAAGACGGTGGGCGCGGGAGACCTGCTGGGCCCGATCAGAACCGCCAACTACGCGATCATATCGAACGCGACGGAGGCCGGATTCGTGCGGATCACCGGACCTTTTTCGGAGGCCTCTTCATTCGCCAGCGTTTCCCTCGCCTGCCTGGCATTCTGCTACAGCTACTGGAGAAGGACGAAATCACCGCTGGCCAAATGGCTGTCTGCCATCCTGCTCTTCCTGTCCATCCTGTCGACTTCATCGACCGCCTATGTCGGGCTGATACTGCTATGCGTCCCCGTTGCTTTGTCGATGCTGGCCTCGGTCCTGAGGGGAAAAGTCGAGGGCGAAGAGATCCTCATAATGGCACTCATGGTGTTGGGCGGGACTGCCATATTGGGCATAAGTCTTTACAAGGCCGAGGCGTTTGACCCGTTCGTCAGGCTGATCAACAGCACCATCATCAACAAAGCGGATTCCGGCTCAGGCCATGAACGCACCTATTGGAATGTAAAGAGCCTGCAGTCATTTCTCGATACCAGCGGACTGGGTGTGGGGTTCGGCAGCTCAAGAGCATCGAGTTGGCCCATCGCTGTCCTTTCCCAGTTGGGCCTGTTCGGGTCGCTGATGATGGGGGGCCTGCTGTGTGTCCTGGCTAGGGGGCTGGGAGGGGTTCGGCAGTGGGTGGATCCAGAAACAGACGCCGTCGTGGCCAGCGTCAGGAATGCTGCCCTTGCAAGCATAATTGCCATTTCGGTGTCGGGCGGCAGCGCTGATCCAGGCATCCTCTTTTTCATTGCACTTGCAGTCGTTTGCGCCACGAGAGTCAGTGCTCGGCGCGGCATTGCCGCATTCGAGCGATCTAGCCCGGCGTCCAGCGACGGCGCGGCCAACGCCGTGTACTCCGGTTCCGCCGAGTTGGGTTTGCGACGGCAAAGGTTGCTGGCAATGTGCCAGGGCCCGGTCATGTTCAAAATGGACGGGGATGTTGACTAACCGGCGACCTTGGGCTCGAACGCCCTTGGCTGGGGCGCCGGTCGCCTGGCGAGGAGAGGAGGGTTGCCGCCAAAAGCTGGTCGCAGCCTGCGGGCTGTGCCGAACAAGTGCAACACGCTGGCGCCACAAGCCTGCCTGACCTCACCTGCGCATCCGACGGCTATATCGTTGCGGGGCAGCTCATCCGTGCGAAGCTGATGCCGGTTTTGCGAATTTTCAGAAGACTTTTATATTGCAATCAATATTTGCTTCCATCACGGGCCTACGGCTTTCGTCGGATACGACTACCGAAAGCTTGCTTTGCAACTCGCCCTGAACTTCGTCCTGTGCCATGGCGACCAGCATTCTGACTGCGTCTACCCGGGCCTCGCGCGCACCGACGTAATGGGTGCCCTCCGTGTCGGGAAAATGGGATTTGCCGTCCCGAACATCGAAAAAAAACAGTGGCATTTTGCATCCGCGCTTAACAACAAACCGCTCCTCAAAGCGGGGTTTTGCATCTTGCTCACGGCTGCTTAGGGCATTCCCCCACAAGATTCTAGCAACCGCAGATGGTCAACCGGAGACGGTTGTGGAGAACTCAAATCCGGTTGATCACAAAATATTAATAACGATCGATTGGCCGACAAAACCGTTTCCCGAGGCTTCGCCTGCTGCACTATCGGAAGGCGACAGCCATCGCCATTTCAAAATCAGTGTCGGCCCGCTAAGGGCGCAGCAGGCGTCGAGCCTAGGCTCAACCAAACTGATAGATAGGCCCGAGGAATGGTTCCGGTAAGCTACCGCCTCGACAAGCGCGTTCGTGTCGTTTTCATCGTGCGGAGTTTCCTTTCGTGCCTCTGAATTTCATTGCCGAAGCCCGGCCCAACACCTTCGCGTTTGAAACCTCTGCGCTGATCAAGGCATGCGGCTTCAGGGAATATGACGCGCGCTGGTGGTTTGGCCAGGTCGCGCCCGAACTCAACCTGATCGGCGTCCAGGCGCTTGGCATGGGGCTCGGCACGCTGATCCGGCGGCTCGGCGCCGGGCCTGACATCGTCACCGGGCATGATTTCAGATCCTATTCGCTCGGCATCAAGCTGGCGTTGGTTTCCGGGCTGATGGCAGCCGGTGCACGGGTGAAGGATATCGGTCTGGCGCTGTCGCCGATGGCCTATTTCGCGCAGTTCGAGCTGGAGACGCAGTCGGTGGCCATGGTCACCGCCTCGCACAACGAAAATGGCTGGACCGGCGTCAAGATGGGAGCGGCGCGGCCGCTGACCTTCGGCCCCGAGGAGATGAGCGCGCTGAAGGCGATCGTGCTGGCCGCCGATTTCGACCTTACCGGCGGCGGTTCCTATGATTTCGTCGACAATTTTCGCGCCACCTATCTCGACGATCTGACCCGAGACAAGCGCATCACACGTAAGCTCAAAGTGGTTGCCGCCTGCGGCAATGGCACTGCTGGCGCCTTTGCACCGGAAGCGCTGGAACGGATCGGCTGCGAAGTGATCCCGCTCGATGTCGAGCTTGATCATACGTTTCCAAACTACAACCCCAATCCGGAAGACATGCAGATGCTGCATGCCATCCGAGACAAGGTGCTTAAGACAGGGGCCGATGTCGGTCTGGGCTTCGATGGCGACGGCGACCGCTGCGGTGTCGTCGACAATGAAGGCAACGAGATCTTCGCGGACAAGGTCGGCGTCATGCTGGCACGGGACATTTCCAGCCAATATCCGGGTTCGACCTTCGTCGTCGACGTCAAGTCGACCGGACTGTTCAACACCGACGCGGTGCTGCGCGCCAATGGCGCCGTTACCGACTATTGGAAGACCGGCCATTCCTACATCAAGCGCCGGGTTGCCGAACTCGGCGCGATCGCCGGCTTCGAAAAATCGGGCCATTTCTTCTTCAACCGCCCAATCGGGCGCGGCTATGACGACGGACTGGTCACGGCAATCGCCATCTGTCAGATGCTGGACCGCAACCCCGCCAGTTCGATGGCCGATCTCTACAGGGCCCTGCCGCTGACCTTCGGCACGCCCACAATGTCGCCGCACTGCGCGGACGATGCGAAGTATGGCGTGGTCGAGCGGGTGGTCTCCGATTTTCAGGCGATGAAGCGGGACGGCTCCAGTTTCGCCGGCCAGAAGATCGTCGACCTTGTCACCGTCAATGGGGTGCGGGTCGTTGCCGAGGACGGCACCTGGGGTCTGGTGCGCGCCTCGTCGAACAAGCCGGAACTGGTCGTGGTCGTCGAAAGTCCGGTCTCGTCCGAGCGTCGCCGCCGGATGTTCGATGCCGTCGACGCCGTGTTGCGCCGCAGCCCGGAAGTCGGCGCCTATAACCAAACTTTTTGAGCGGGCCAAGCGGCGAGAATGGCGGCTTGGTGCAACTGATTATTGCAAAGTGGGACGACGGGCTCTTGCATCCTCAGGCTCCAGGGCAGGCTCTGCCGGGGTTCGCAGCGTCAAAGCTGTGCCGTAATGGGCCACCCGCAAATGGTCCCTCAATTGCATCTCCCATCCAGCGTCAGGGGTGAACCTTTGGCGAGCGCTGGGATAACCATCATGATTGCAAACACACCGCGGCTCGGCTGCAACAGGTGCAAACTTGCTCTTGTCGGCGATGAGACACGACCATCGAATGTCCTGAGATGCCCTGGGTGTGGGGCTTCAGACACGTGCGAGAATGTGATGCTGGAGATTGACGAAAGGCGAGCCGAGGCACTTTCGCGCGCCCTTTGCCGGCCAGAAATGCGGGGTGTAAGAACGGGTCGGCCAAAAGTGTACCGTTTCGCGCTTCTGTTTGGGACAGGGCGGCTCGTGCGTGCCGACGTCAAAGACGGGCAGTAGCATCGCGCCGGCGGGCGGCCCTTGCCGGGCCGACAGCAAACGCCAAGATTAGGTGCTTCTGTTGACGTGATCGCGAACCGAAATGGCTAGCTGTACTCCACGACTGTCAATTGTCTGCCATGCACCTTCCTCAGGCGAACGATTTGCGGGCAGTATGCAAGCTGTATGTAGCCATCTGTACAGAGCAAGGAAGGTAACGGCGCGCACCGCGGTCCATGGCAGCTGCCGGAAGTACGCGCGACTTCAGAATTCGTCGGAGGCTCTTAGTCCGTAAGGCCTACTTGAATATTTGCCAGACTATGATGCATCCTTGAGGCCACAGATGGTCCTTGGCCCGGTCACCTCAGTGCTGAGCTAGTGGCACTCTGACTACGGTCGTCGAAACGGAGCTCAACAATGACGCCCAAGCGCTTCACCCGCCCGGTTCATGTAATTGTGGGACTTGGCTTTGCGCATGAGGTGTCATCTGTCATGGATGCCTATCAGCTTCTCGACGAATGGGTCGGGTTCCGCAGCCCAACACATGCGGCCACACTTGCGCTTTTCCGGTCGGCCCTTGCAGACGACGAAGATGCTGAAACGGCTCGCCTTGCCTTTGAGGCATTTGCTCGATCTCGGGGAATTCTCGCCGCGCAGGAAATCGAGTCCTCTGGTGGTGCTGCAGAAGAGTGGATGACAGCCTATGACAGACGGTCAGAAGTCGTGGTTGATGGCTAGTGCATATTGCCCAACAGTGACTTCGGTTTTGAGAAGGCGATACGCATAAGACCTACGCAAAGCGCGTCGCCTGAAATCCGTCTCGACGCGAAGCGCTTTAGGCGATGACCGCAGCGGTCACCCCCGTGGCTGCAAGTTCTTTGTCCGCACGAGGCCACCTCGGCGGGCGGTCCCGCGACGAGCCTGACGGTTTGTTGGCAAAATCGGCAAAGCTCAACCAGATATGGGCTCGGCGAGTTCGTCGGCCGCTTCACTGACGCCGCAGGCAGCCGCGCGCTCGAGCCAGACCCGGCCGGCCGCGGGGTCGCACTCCCCGGCCAGGCCATTGACGAGGTAACGCCCAAGCATGAGCTGGGCTTGGCCATGACCACGCCCGGCAGCGGCGGCGAACCATTTCTGCGCCGCCTTGTGGTCAACCGGCAAGGCCTGGCCAGCACCGTACAGCGCACCTAGCGCAAACATCGCCCCAGCGTGGCCGTCGAGAGCGGCCTGCTTGAACAACTGCGTTGCGACCTCTGGCTCGCGGGCGCCACCGCGCCCGTTGAGCAGCATCTCGGCAAGCGCGACCTGTGCGTCGAGGACGCCGGCTTTGCCCGCCCGGGCAAACCAGAGGCGGGCCTGCCTTGGGTCCGTCGCCACGCCGCGGCCATCCTGGAGGAGGCGGGCATACATATATTGCGCCTCCGCGACACCTTCGGCGGCCCGCCTCAGCCACTGCGCCGCTTGTGCCTCGTCCTGGCGCACGCCAACGCCGTTGGCGAAGCAGAGCCCGAGATTGAATGCTGCAATCAGGTCGCCCGATGATGCGGCGGCCTCGAACCAACCGGCAACGCTTGCGCCGTCGTCCGGCTCGCCGGCTCCTCCGAGGACGAGATTGGCGAGGTCGATCTGTGCGTCCTGATTGCCGGCATTGGCAGAGGCGCGCAGCCAGCGTGCTCCCTCTTCGACGTCCTCAGCCACGCCGTTCCCCGTTAGGTAGAGAGAGGCCAGGGCGCGGGCGGCGGCCTGGTGACCCGCTTCGGCCGCCCGCCGATACCAGTTTGCCGCTTCCGCAAAATCGGGCCGCTGGTTTTTCACGTAGTGATCGCCCAGGAGATAGGCGGCCTCGCTGTTGCCGGCCAAGGCGGCGCTGCGCATCCAGGCCTCGCCGGCAGCGGGATCATGGTCGACGAGGCCCCCATCAATCAGTGCCAAGCCCAGCCGGAACTGTGCGGAGGGAAGGCCCTTCTCTGCGGCGGCCTGATAGAGTCGAGCGGCGGCCGCCAGGTCGCGTGAGACGCCGAGCCCGTGCTCGGTGAGGACCGCCAGAAGATAGGTTGCGGTCGGCAGGCCGGCGTCGGCCGCGCGTCGTACCTCGGCCGCAATCCTGACCCGGTGTTCGCGATTGCCACGCCGGGCGAGCGACAGGGCAAGGCCAAGACATCCTTCGGCACAGCCGGCGGAAGCCGACTTCTCGTACCAGTGATGCGCCGCATCTGCGTTGCGCATCGGCTTGGGGCCGCTGGTGAGGATATAGCCAAGGATCGCCTGTCCGGTTGGCGAGCCCGCCTCGGCGGCCTTGGTGGCCAGTTCGAACGCTGCCGTGAAATCCGGTTCGCCTGGGCGGTCGCGTTTGAACAATTCTTCCGATCCGGCGCCTTTAGCGGCGGCTTCCGCCGGGACCAGCCCGGTCACGTAGAGAGCGGCAAGGAGCGCCTGCGCATCGGCGTTGCCGTGATTGGCTGCCCGCAGCAGCCAACGCGCGCCTTCCACACGGCTGGGCGGCACACCCGCTCCCTCGAGATAGCAACGCGCGACCCGGTATTCGGCCTCGACCATTCCCGCACGCGCCGCTACCGCCACCAGCGGAAAGGCTTCAGCTGGTTTGCCGGCGTCGAAAAGCTGGATAGACCGGCGCAACGCTGCCGCCGGGGAAACGCGTCCAGCCAGCCGATGCAGAATTGTCATGGAACCCGAACCTCTGATTGCTCCGATCCTCTATGGCTCCCGCATCGCCTCCTGGCTGACCGGGAGCATCACTGCGAGTATGTACTTGAGCACAGTACGCCGACCGACCTTGACGTCGGCGGTCACCGGCATTCCGGGGCTGACGGTGAAACCGGCAGGCACGCCGTGAAGAGCGACCTGATCGATGGAAATGCGCACGCGATAGAACGGCTCGGCGTCGGAAGGCAGCATGGCCAGCGAGCTGTTCGGATCGCGGGCTTGCTCCTGGGCAGAAAAGGAATCCGGGCTGAGCGTCCGCACGGTGCCATGCGCAAGCCCATATTGCGAATAGGGGAAAGTGTCGAACTTGATAACCACCTGGTCGCCGACATGGACGAAGCCGCTGCTGCGACCGACGATGTTTGTCTCGATCTCGAGCGGCGCGTTAGCCGGTACGAGGGTGATCAAGCGCTCGCCGGACTGCAGGACCGAACCGACCGAGACCTTGGCCACCGATTGGACGGTGGCGTCGGCTTCACTCTTCAATTCCACCAACTGCTTGCGCAGCTTTGCCTTGTTGAGAAGTTCGCGCGCGTCGGATATCCGCGAACTCGCCTCCGAGAGGCTTTGTGAGACATCGGCACGCCATCCCTGAATGTATCCGTCGCGCTCGGCGGCCACGGCCTGCTGCTGGAGCCTTGCGGCTTGGGC
This sequence comes from Mesorhizobium sp. B2-3-15, assembly GCF_006442875.1. Classification (NCBI taxonomy): domain Bacteria; kingdom Pseudomonadati; phylum Pseudomonadota; class Alphaproteobacteria; order Hyphomicrobiales; family Phyllobacteriaceae; genus Mesorhizobium; species Mesorhizobium sp. B2-3-15. The sequence goes on from NZ_VFVO01000013.1 coordinate 207,569, forward strand.
CGTCTGCTCGGCATTGCCAAGCGACCGGGACATTTCGGCGCGATTGTCTTCGGCCAGCAGGGTGTTGAGGCGGCTGCCCACCTGCCGTGCTTCGAGCTGCTTGCGCATCTGTTCGATCGACGCCGCCACAGTGAGCCGCTGGCGGTAGCCGTCGGCATCCGACAGCGAACGCGAGATCACGGAACCGAGTTCGTCGCGCTGGCGGTCGAAATTTTCGACCTTGGCGTCGTAGACCGCCTTGCGGCGCTCAAAGATCGATGCCTGCAGGGTCCAGCTTGGGTCCAGACCGTCATAGTTGAAGACCTTGCCGTCTGCTTCCGCCTTCAGGCGCGCCACTTCGGCTTCAAGTGTCGAAACCTGCATCGCAAGCGCCGCCAGGTCGGCTGAAGCAAAGGTCGCATCGAGGCGAGCAAGCACTTGACCGGCCTGAACGTGCTGTCCTTCACGAACGTCGATGGAACGCACGATCGCCGTCTCCAGCGGCTGCACCAGGATGTTGGGCGCGTTTGACACCACCAGCCCCCTTGCCGTCACAACCTGATCGACCGGTATTAGTCCTGCCAGGGCGATCAGCGCCATGACGAGGCTCGCAATGATCCAGACGATGCCGCGCGCCGTGCGCGGAATGGGTGCATTGGTGACGGCGCTTGACGGCCACTGGAACTCCAGTATGGCCGGGCTTGTCGGATCCCTCGTTTCCATCCGCTGCCGCCGGGCGGGGAGGGCGATGAGCGAGGTGCTACTCATGGGTTACCGGACCTGAAGCGTAGATTGTCTTGGCATCGTCAAACCAACCGCGGCGGTATGGCGACCGGACGGCCTTGGCGGCCATCGAGGTGCCGGTTTTGCTGCGACCACAGCTGGCGGTAGAGCGTGCATCGCTCGAGCAGCGTCGCGTGCGGCGCGACGTCGAGCACCTTACCCTGATCCATGACCAGGATGTTGTCGCATTCTGTCAGCGAGGACAGCCGGTGCGAAACGATGATCATGGTGCGCCCGCTGGCGATGCGCATGAGGTTGGCGCTGACCACTGCCTCGCTCTCGGGGTCGAGCGCGCTGGTCGCTTCGTCGAGGATGAGGATTGTCGGATCGTGGATGAGGGCGCGCGCGATCGCCAGCCGCTGCTTTTGACCGCCTGAAAGATTGGGCGAACCTTCCTCGATGTAGGTGTCGTAACCATTGGGCATCCGCTCGATGAATTCCTGGGCGCCGGCGAGATGCGCGGCACGCATGGCGTCGGAAAGCGTCAGCCCTGGTCGCCCGGCGATGATGTTGTCGCGGATCGAGCCGCGGAACAGAAAATTGTCCTGGAGCACCACGCCAAGCCCTTGGCGAAGATGGCGCAGGTTGATCTCCTTGAGGTCGACCCCATCAAGCTTGAGGAAGCCGCTGTAGTCACGGTTGATCCCCTGCAGGAGGCGCGCGATGGTCGACTTTCCCGACCCACTGCGCCCGACAATGCCGAACATGGTGCCGGCAGGGATGTGGAAGCTGACCCGGTCGAGCGCCGGTGTCTTTGTAGCGATATAGCTGAAGGTCAGGTCGCTGAACGCCACCTCGCCGACGAGCTTGGGTCTCAGGCCGGTGGAATTCGAGCTGCTCTCCAGGGGCCGGTTGAGAACCGACGCTGCCTCGCCGATGGCCGCACCGACCTCCTCATAGTCTTCAACCAGTCGCGCCAGGCCGACCAGCGGCTGCGCCACGCGCTGGGAGATCATCATGAAGGCGAACAGGCTGCCGACCATGTAGCCGGAGCGGTCGTTCATGGCGAGATAGGCGCCGATCAGCATGGTGCCGAGCACCATCACGCGTTCGATCGGCGTGACCAGGGTCTGCGGCCAGCTGGCGAGCTGGCCGAAGGCGAGACGGGCCTTTCCCGCTTCAGCCACCCGCTCATCCCAGAGCGCCTTGCGTTGCGGCTCAAGGCCGAGCGCCTTCACCGTCTTGATGCCGACGACAGTTTCGCCGAGCGCCGCCGACTTCCAGGTCTCGGCTTCGACCACCCGTTGGTACCTGCGGCGCAGCGGCTTGAGATAGGCAAGGATGATCAGCATGATGACGACCGCGCAGGCCACCACGATCCAGGCCAGCGTGGCGTTGATATAGAACATTACCGGCACCAGCACGCACAGCGTGATCAGATCCAGGAACGTGCTGAGGAGCTTTCCGGTCAGGAATTCGCGGATACGATAGACCTGGGCGAGGTGATACATCGTCTCGCCGGCCGGATGGCGCTCGAAATAGTCGAGCGGCAGGCGCAGGAGCCGGCTAAAGACGTGCAGATGCAGCTTGGTGTCGAGACGGGCGCCGACGACGTTGATGATCAGCCGCCGCGCATGGCCGAGCAGGGTCTCGTAGACGAAAACCACGGCAATCACCGCGGACAGGAGCACCAGAGTGGACAGGCTGTTGAACTGCAGCACCTTGTTGACCAACGTCATGACCATCAGCGGCGGCAAGATGGTAAGGACACTGAGCGTGAACGAGGCAATGGCGATGTCGCGCAGGGGGCGGCTTTCGAGCCGCACCAGTTCGGCCAGCCAGTGCAGGGTGAAAGGCGCGTCCGCCGCCACATGCGACCGTGTGGGGCGCAGCAGCACGGCCTCGCCGGTCCACACCTGGGATAGCCGCAGCTCGTCGACGGCGGTGACCTCGCCGTCGTCTGGCGCGTCGGCACTTTTGAGGAAGACGACGTTGCGCTCGGCACTCGCGCCAGTAAGGAGACCCGCGCCGCCATCGTTGAACAACAGGACGACCGGTCCGGTGTCCTGGAAGCGCAAGAGGTGGGCCCAGCGGATGCGTATGGCGCGCGACCACATGCCGGCGTTTTGCGCCCACTCGGAGAGATCGGCGGCGCTCGGCACCGGGTTCGCCGTCCTGAATTCCGAGGGATCGAGTTCGACGCCGTGATAGCGGGCGGCCCGCAGTACGGCCTTGAGGCGCGCCCCGAGCTGGTCGAGCTCGGCGGGACCGCCGGGCGCATTCTGGCCGTCGGCCTGGTCCGCCGCAGCCTCGACTTCGGTGCCGGCGCGGATCCGGAGCGGCTGATTGTCAGCATTTACGGGAACGTTTACCACAGGCTTCTCATCCGGTACGCAGCGCCAACGATCCACAATGGCCAGGCCGAGGCGTTTCTGCCGAGGTTCCTGGCAATGCCGCACTGTACTCCGAACTGATCGGGAGCGCGACTCTCATGGCTTTTCCTCTCTCGAGATGATGAACGCGCGGGTGCCGATTTCCAGGTTAGCCCGCGCGTCCTTTTTTCAAACTTGGACGAGTTCCCGTTCGTCCGTTCAACAGTCCTGCTCACTCATGTGGCTTCAAGAGATCCTTGAGGGTCGCCTTGACGGTATGGTCGTTGCTGGCGTAGCCGGCGCCAGGCTTGGTCTGGTCGGAGGTAAGATCCGTGCTCGCCCCCGTCGGCTTGTTTTGGTTCTGACCAGATCCGCTGATCGTCTTGAGCAGGTCTGTCGTCACCGATGTGGCTGCAAGCCCGATCAGGTTGCGGAACGACGCTTGGCCGCCGGGGTCACTGCCGTTGCCGGTCGAGCTCGACTGCAGGAATTGCGGCGAGTCCTTGAGCCCCAGCGTGCTGGCGGTGACGTTGGCTTTGGAACCGCCGTTTCCGTTGCCAGAGTTGCCCTGACCCTGATGTGAGCTGTTGTCGGCATTATTATGATCTCCGGAATTACCCGGCGCGGGCTGTTCTCCGTTGCCGTGGCCGTTGTTGCCGTGACTACCAGTTTCACCACCACCCGAACCGGTCGGGCCAGTCGACCCTGTCGGACCAGGCGAGCCGGTCGGACCGGTCGCTCCGGTCGAGCCAGTCGAACCGGTGGCACCGGTCGAGCCTGTTGCTCCGGTCGAGCTGGTGGCACCTGTCGCGCCTGTTGCACCCGTAGAGCCAGTCGCTCCAGTCGAGCCTGTCGCGCCGGTCGAGCCAGTTGCGCCGGTCGAGCCAGTTGCGCCGGTCGAGCCAGTCGCTCCGGTTGCACCGGTCGCACCTGTTGCGCCGGTCGCTCCGGTCGAGCCAGTCGCGCCGGTCGAGCCTGTTGCACCGGTCGAGCCTGTCGCGCCGGTTGCACCGGTATGGCCAGTCGCGCCAGTGGAACCCGTGGCACCGGTTGAGCCAGTGGCTCCGGTTGCACCGGTATGACCTGTCGCACCGGTCGAACCCGTAGCACCCGTCGAGCCAGTCGCTCCCGTTGAGCCCGTGGCGCCTGTTGCCCCTGTCGAGCCAGTCGCTCCGGTCGAACCTGTCGCTCCAGTTGCTCCGGTGGCACCGGTATGACCAGTCGCGCCAGTGGAACCCGTGGCACCGGTTGAGCCGGTCGCTCCGGTTGCACCGGTATGACCTGTCGCACCGGTCGAGCCCGTAGCACCCGTCGAGCCAGTCGCTCCGGTATGGCCAGTCGCGCCAGTGGAACCCGTGGCACCGGTTGAGCCAGTGGCTCCGGTTGCACCGGTATGACCTGTCGCACCGGTCGAGCCCGTAGCACCCGTCGGGCCAGTCGAGCCAGTCGAGCCAGTCGCACCGGTAGAACCAGTCGCACCTGTGGAGCCGGTTGCACCGGTAGACCCTGTGGCACCGGTTGCTCCAGTCGCACCGGTCGAGCCTGTTGCTCCGGTCGAGCCTGTGGCACCCGTCGAACCCGTTGCCCCGGTAGAACCAGTCGCACCAGTGGAACCCGTAGCACCCGTCGAGCCAGTCGCTCCGGTATGGCCAGTCGCACCAGTGGACCCCGTGGCACCGGTCGAGCCAGTGGCACCTGTGGAGCCGGTTGCACCGGTAGACCCTGTGGCACCGGTTGCTCCAGTCGACCCGGTCGAGCCTGTTGCTCCGGCAGAGCCAGTCGCGCCGGTCGAGCCTGTGGCACCCGTCGAACCCGTTGCCCCGGTAGACCCAGTCGCACCGGTCGAGCCTGTTGCTCCGGTCGAGCCTGTTGCACCGGTCGAACCTGTTGCGCCGGTCGCTCCGGTCGAGCCTGTTGCACCCGTATCGCCGGTCGCACCAGTAGCACCGGTTGCTCCAGTCAACCCGGTCGAGCCAGTCGCTCCGGTTGCACCCGTCGAGCCGGTGGCACCAGTCGCCCCGGTCGAGCCTGTTGCACCAGTCGAGCCTGTTGCACCAGTCGAACCTGTTGCACCGGTCGCTCCGGTCGAGCCTGTTGCACCCGTATCGCCGGTCGCACCAGTAGCACCGGTTGCTCCAGTCAACCCGGTCGAGCCAGTCGCTCCGGTTGCACCCGTCGAGCCGGTGGCACCAGTCGCCCCGGTCGAGCCTGTTGCACCAGTCGAGCCTGTTGCACCGGTCGAACCTGTTGCGCCGGTCGCTCCGGTGGAGCCTGTTGCTCCGGTCGAGCCAGAGGCACCGGTCGACCCAGTCGCTCCGGTTGCACCGGTATGACCTGTCGCACCAGTGGAACCCGCGGCACCGGTCGAACCAGTGGCTCCGGTTGCGCCGGTATGACCTGTCGCACCGGTCGAGCCCGTAGCACCCGTCGAGCCAGTCGCTCCCGTTGAGCCCGTGGCGCCTGTTGCCCCTGTCGAGCCAGTCGCTCCGGTCGAACCTGTCGCTCCAGTTGCTCCGTGACCTGTCGCACCGGTCGAACCTGTCGCTCCGGTGGCACCGGTATGACCAGTCGCGCCAGTGGAACCCGTGGCACCGGTTGAGCCAGTCGCTCCGGTCGCTCCGGTATGACCTGTCGCACCAGTGGAACCCGTAGCACCCGTCGAACCAGTCGCTCCGGTATGGCCAGTCGCGCCAGTGGAACCCGTGGCACCGGTTGAGCCAGTCGCTCCGGTTGCACCGCTATGACCAGTCGCTCCGGTCGAGCCCGTAGCACCCGTCGAGCCTGTTGCCCCGGTATGGCCAGTCGCGCCAGTGGAACCCGTGGCACCGGTTGAGCCAGTCGCTCCGGTTGCACCGGTATGACCTGTCGCACCGGTCGAGCCCGTAGCACCCGTCGAGCCTGTTGCCCCGGTATCGCCAGTCGAACCTGTAGCTCCGGTCGAACCCGTGGCACCGGTATCGCCAGTTGCACCTGTGGCACCGGTTGCTCCAGTCGAACCTGTAGCGCCAGCATCACCGGTGGCACCTGTCGAACCCGTGGCGCCTGTGTCGCCGGTCGAACCCGTGGCTCCCGTTGCTCCGGTCGAGCCCGTGGCACCCGTATCGCCGGTCGCACCTGTGGCTCCAGTCGAGCCTGTGTCGCCCGTGGCACCAGTAGATCCTGTAGCGCCGGTTGATCCGGTAGATCCCGTGGCTCCCGTTGCTCCGGTCGAGCCCGTGGCACCCGTATCACCGGTTGCACCTGTGGCACCAGTCGAGCCTGTGTCGCCCGTGGCACCAGTAGA